>DCUV01000037.1:0-64839 GCA_002328585.1 Spirochaetia bacterium UBA2205 | reverse complement strand
TCCACGTTAACCGTTTTGTTGGTACGCCCTTAGGGGATACAGATATCTGGTGACAATCATACCAAATCCTGATTCAGGATTTCAGATAACAAAAGCATCCATGCTATGGTTTACTCAGCTCTATGTTGCATCAACAGATGATTTGCTCAATCCTTACTTTTTCCCTATCTTACATGATAATTTAACCGGAAGTCCTGAAGCTGTCATTATAACTGCTGAACATGACCCCCTTTGCAATCAGGGTGAGATGTATGCTGTTGCTCTACAGGAATCGAATGTTGATGCCTTGTGTATACAAGCAGAGGGCATGATTCACGGTTTTTTGAATTTTTCCTATCTTATACCTGCTGCTGCCACATTAGCGGATATGGTATGGGCAATAGTCGGGAAAAAATTACGGTAACGTTTCATTCAATATGATTTTAATTATTTAGTCTTTACCAAATAGTTTTTCTACCCACATATATAATGTTGGTAGCAATAACAAGGTAAGTATTGTTGACGAAACCAATCCCCCAATGACTACCGTTGCAAGTGGTCGCTGTACTTCAGCACCAATACCTGTATTATATGCCATAGGAATAAATCCTAAGCTTGCAACCAGAGCAGTCATGAGTACCGGTCTCAGCCGTATCATGGTAGCTTCATGTACTGCTTTTTCCAATTTCATGCCTTCCTGGCGTAATTGATTGAAGAAATTAACCAGCACCATGCCATTGAGTATAGCTATACCAATTAAGGCTATAAATCCAATACCTGCAGAAACACTTAACGGTATGTTTCTTAAATATATAAAAATAACTCCGCCGGTAAGTGCAAATGGTATGCTGTTAAATACCAATAATGTTTGTGTTATACTATGAAACGTTCTAATAAGTATAACGAAGATTACTGCCAATACAATTGGTATGATAACAAGTAAGCGTGTGCGTGCTGATGCAAGATTTTTAAACTGCCCACCCCAGTTGAGCTGATATCCTTTTGGAATAGCAAGCTTTCTAATTTTTTCCTTCGCCTCGTCAACAAAGCCCTGTGTATCACGGTTTTTTATGTTAATGGAAACTGCTGCATAGCGCTTTGCCCTGGTACGAGCAATCGTTGTTATTTGTTTTTTTTGCTCTATTTTTGCAATGGTATTGATAGGGATTGTTCCACCATCAGGCAATCCAACGGGGATTTTAGCTATATCAACAATATTTTTTCTGAATTTATCACCCAACCGTACAACTATAGGGAAACGCTTATCTTCATCATACAGATAACCTACATAACTTCCAGTCATAGCCATAGAAAATGCATTATTCACATCATTAATATTGACTCCATACCGTGAAATGGCGTCATAATCCAGCACTACATCCATAATATCACTTTTTTTCAGCGCTGTTAACGGATCCAGTTCTACGGTAGAAGCTCCCTGTATCTCTTCTAATATTGGTATGGATTTGTTTGAAAGCTCATATAATATATCCAGATTCTGGCCAATAACGCGCAGGGTAATATCAGCCCTGTTTCCTTCAAGAATTTCATTAAAACGCATCTCAATAGGTTGCGTAAGTGATATTTCCTGATATGGTGCCTCATTCTCTATTTTTTTAGCTATTATCTCAAAAAGCTCAACCTTGGATACGGTTTTCCCATTATACTTTTGCCATTTTGATTTATCTTTCTCCAATATAACAAAGGTGTCTGCAAAATTAACTCCCATTGGATCGGTTGCTGATTCAGGAGTCCCCATCCGAGAAAATACTGTTGTAACTTCTTTAAATTGTGCTATTGCTCTATCACTTTTTTTCTGTATTTCCAGGGATTTATCTATACCAATAGTTTGATCACGCACCAAACCTATAACCATGTCCCCTTCATCAAGTCGGGGAATAAAATCAGAACCAAGGTTAAAAAACATTATTATTGCGATTAATGCCACTACAAGAGTTGGGATGATAACTTTAACAGGATGTTTAAGAGAATATAGTAAAAAAGGTTTATAGGCTTTTGATAACATTCTGAAAAACAATGGCTCTTTTTCAGAGTGAGAAGGACTAATAAAAAAGTAAGACATTACCGGCATAAGAAATAAAGCAATGAGAATACTCCCCCCTAACGCATAAAGCACTGTTTCAGCCATGGGTCTGAACATCTTTCCTTCAATACCTGTTAAACTCAGTACAGGAACATACACTGCCATTATTATAAGTATTCCTAAAAAAACCGGTTGGCTTACTTCTTTAGCAGCATCTCCAATTATCCGCATCTTTTCTTTCTTATTTTGCAATTTCCCTTTTGCTAAATTGAGGTGCCGTATTATATTTTCTACCATAACAACTGAGCCGTCAACAATAAGACCAAAGTCAATTGCACCAAGACTCATAAGGCTTGCAGCAATACCTGAGATCACCATGCCACTTGTTGCAAACAACATGGATAATGGTATGGCCAATGCAACTAAAAATGCTGCCTTTGCGCTCCCCAGGATAAGGAAAAGTATTGCTATAACCAGCAATCCCCCTTCGGTTAAATTTCTTGCAACTGTTTTTATTGTTGCATTTACCAAAAAACTCCTTGTATATAATGTCTTAATCTGAACATCAGAAGGCAGTGAGATTTCCGGTATATACTTTTCAATTGCCTGCGAAACTTCTCTGCTGTTTGCATTAATACGCATAAGAACTGTACCCAGCACTGCTTCTTCACCATTAAACGTAGCTGCACCTAAACGTTGCTGATTCCCTTCAACTACCTCAGCTACCTGCCATACACGGATTGGAGCACCATAAACGTTCATCCTGACTGGTAAATTTTTGATCTGCTGTAATGTATCGATCTTCCCATAGGTTCTTACTATAATCTGCTTCCCTTCAACCTGGATGTAACCCCCTCCATAATTTTCACCAACCTTCTCTAATGCCTTTACCATTTGATGACAGGTTATACCGTAAATATCCATTTTTTGTGGATCAACATCTATATGAATTTCCTTTTTGTAACCACCATTTGATTCAACTTCAGCCACGCCCGGCACACTTTTTATAGCAGGTTTAATGATAAAGTCCTGTACTGTTCTAAGATAGGTTAGCTGTTCTTTCTGTGATAACTGCGAGAGAACACCCCCCCTTTTAGCAACAACAGCATACATGAAAATTTCACCAAGCCCTGTTGATACCGGTCCAAGCTCAGGTGACAAACCCTCCGGCAATTTATCACGAATAGATTGTATCCTTTCATTGACCAACTGTCGCGCAAAATAAATATCTGTATCATCAGAAAACACAACAATGACCTGCGAAAGACCATACTTTGATAAAGAACGTATATCCTGCACATCAGGCAGTCCTGCTAATTCTGATTCAATAGGGAATGTAACAGCCTTTTCCACTTCTTCCGGTGCGAGTGCACCAGTTTTAGTATTTACCATTACTGTTACATTGGTAATATCCGGAACAGCATCAATTGGCAACCGGCCAATAGCAAAAGCACCACCAACTATAACAGCTACAGTGATAAGAATAACCCATAACTGCCCATGCAATGCTTTTTGTATCCATGTATTAATCATTGCGCTATACCAAGCAAAATAGTATAATCATTAATAAGGCATGCAATTGCTGATATGTTACGTACAAGTTCTTTCTGGGTGGTATATATGTTCTCAAGGGTTTCGTGAACCTGTACATCAAGCTCTAAATATGACTGCAATGTAATTGTCCCTCGCTGAAACTGATTATCAGCATATACCATTGATCTGTTTAACTCATCTTCAAGATCAGGGCTATAGAGTCCCAACAGGTTACGGTAATAGTCATATTGTGCCATGATAGTACGGATATCAGTTTCTATCATTTTTTCCACATAGTGTGAAATGAATTCTTCCTGTTTAACTCTGGACTGCATGGCTTTTATTTCATTCTGATTTTGATTATACAAAGGTATTGGAATACTTATCCCTCCGGAGATGGTTTTTTCATTATCAATTACCTTTTCATAATCGTAATTAAATAGAATGCTGAAGTCAGGGAATATATTTTTCTTTGACAATGACAGCTCCGCTACTGACGCCATGTATACCTGCTTTTGCTTTTTAACTAATAGGCTTTCCTTTTTTGCCTTCTGTTCAATTGCATTGATATCATACAATGGAGGGTTTGTAATCCAGTTAATATGCAATGATAGCTGTGGCGAAGCAATCCTTGTATATAACGCAAGACGGGCAAATGTAGTAGCCTTATCGGCTTTTAGTTTATATATTTCTGATTCAAGCATCCGTATAGTATTTTTTACGATAGCTATCTCCACGCGTTTTTGTGGTGATATGACAGGCCTGCCTGACATATATGCATTAATTATCTTTAACCGATTGAGGCGTGAATTGATATGGTCTGAATGTAATGTTTTGATTGCATAGTCATAACTCAAATTAATGACCGTTGAAGCAATAAAATATTTCATCTCTTCATACGATAGTGCTTCATAATTTTTTTTATACCGGTATATTTCATCTACAAACGAAATCTTCCCGGGAAAATACAGCGGTTGTACAATTGAAACACCCGCAACATCCCCTTTATGCGATTCAATACTTTTGCTCCCATAATAAGCTGATATTTCTGGATTTTTCCACTGAGTATTATATTTTCTGAGAGCCTCCATTTCATCAATTTTTAGCTGCTGAGCTTTTATCAATTCAAATGTTTGGAAAGCACTATCAACTAATTCTTTGATGGAATAGTTCTGTTGTGCAAACGCGGACCATTGAAAAATTAATAAAAATAGCATTATAGTATTAGCTATTCTTCTCATGTATATTCCCATATAAGAATTTTTGAAATTGTACTATCATAATTTAAAATAATCAAGCATGATTTTAAGCTGTTCTGCCATTGATGCTAAATTTTCAGCGCTTGAATGCATCTCTTCAGCCGTACCTGCCACATTCTGTGTTAATGAATTAATAGTATTAATTGAACGTACAATCTCCTCAACAGCGCTTTTTTGATCCTCTACCGAATCCAATATTTGACGTGATAGTGATTCGGTTACATCCCATACCTTCTTTGTTTCATTGAATATTTCACTTTGTTCCCGTATTTTTTGTCCCATGGTGTTGACATCCAGATTTACAGACTCTATCCCTTGAATGACATTTGTAATGGTAGCAACAGTGTTTTCTGTAATACCAATCCCCTGCTGTATTTCTTTCTCATTTGCTCGCACTAAATTATCTATATCTTTTAAGCTCTGAGCTATCGCGTCAGCTAACTTCGTAATCTCATCTGCAACCACTGCAAATCCCTTTCCAGCTTCACCTGCTCGAGCAGCCTCAATTGCAGCATTGAGTGCTAATAAATTTACCTGATCAGCAATGCCACGAATAATTTGGGCAACATTAGCAATTCCATGAGAACTATCGACAATTTTTTTCATACTTGTATTCATCTGTTGCAGTGCTACCTGCCCCTGTTGCGCTTCACTGCTTATGGCATGCGTGCGATTTAATGATTCTTCCATAATGAGCAAAAAAGAAAATATTGATTGCGACAGTTCCTGTAAATGTGTGGAAAAAAGAGAAAGACTTTTTGACTCTTCTTTGGTATTCATGACTATGGAATCTAAATTTGCAGAGATCTCTTCAATAGTAGCTGTTATCTCCTGCGTAGATGCAGACTGATTTGATGAAACATCTGAAAGTGCGCTTATACCAGCAGACATCTGTTCAGAAGCTGTTGACAATTCATCGGAAGAATTTTTTATCTGGCCTATGACAGCACTGATTTTGCTGGTCAATGTTTTTATTGATGTAGCAATGTTGCCAATCTCATTGCCATAGATGACTTCCGGTACTGCTGATATATCCCCTTCNNGGTTAATAGTACAATACTTGCAATAATCCCTAAAATTATAATACCTATGGAAATAATAATTATAAACACTATTATATTTTTTATCGTCATGGCTATTTCCTGCTCATATGCCGTCTGAGCTACTGAAAAAGCAGGAACATCGCTGATGGCTACGGTAATGATTTTGCGCTCTCCCTCCCACGGATATTTAACTACTGATTGAGTGGCAAATGCTTTTCTACCCCAATCATACTGCTGGAGATTTTCTTTGCCAATATATTGTTCATGGGGATGTGACAAAAAGATACCGTTTTTATCCATCAATAGTATATATCCACGATTTCCAATACGATAATGGCTATAGCGTTTTGAAAATAGTGTATGCAGATCAAATGCTACACAATACCATGCATTGTTAGCGGGGTAAGCACATACTGTTAACGATTTTTTTATTGCCGGGACAAATACAAAACTGCCTATAAATGGTTTCTTATTTTTGACACCATCCATTCCCAGAGAGCCTGATAACAACCCTGTTACTTTATTTTTCAGCGTATTCCGGGCATAAGCATTTTGTTCATTGTTCATAACAAATATATCATAGATTTCTGAATTTTGCTTCATCGAAAGCAACATTTCAACGGAATTATGTTGAGCCGCAATACCTGCCATATCAAGTCCAATCTGCAATGTAGCAATAATATCATTTTTAACAGCCAGTGCATTGGTGGTCATTTGCCCTGCATACTCATCTATGCGGGATTTAAAAATAAATAAAAGGCTGCTGGAGGCAACAAGTAAGATAGATAGTAATATCATTGAACCTACTGAAACTGTCAATGTGTTTCGTAACGATCCCCAGATGCTAATGTTTTTTTGAGATGAGTAATTAATAAAATCGTTAATAAAATCATTTTTCTTTATGAATTCATTAACAATCCTTTGAGAAACGATAGTAAGGGCAAATTCTACCGCTATAAGTATAAAGGTGCCAACCACAAAACACACCAGTATGGTCTCTACATCAATATGTATAATCCACATACCAATTATGACAAGACTAATACTGCCAAACCAGAAAACAATGCCAATAAACGAACGCATAGCAGGCAAAGCATAAAGGCGTTCCCGTACCAGTATTTTTATTGTTGCATCAGCCTCTTTCCCTTCTTTTATCAAATCAGCTAACTGAATAAAAGGCTTAAACATATATTTTTGAACAGGGGGAAAAGTAACAAGGGCAACGGCAGCAACTATTGCAACTACAATAAAAATGGAATAGAGCTGCTGAACAGTTATATCAGTACTGAGTGCAATAACTATGAGGGCAATGGGTATTATGATGCAATACTCAACAAGGGTGGTTGCAAGGTAAAAACGCCTTACAAATGCACGTATTGCTCTCTCCATCTGATGCCTCCATACTTTCTATCTATAAAAAAATAAAATTACTATTATCTGCAGTTTGTCAATTATTTAATCTTTACATATTCAATCTCTGCCGAACCACCATCCTGACAAACTAAAATAAAAATTCCTGCTGACGTTAATAGGGGATGTTTTACCGGTGAAATCTTCCTTGCCACAAGCTCACCGTCAATATACAATGAAAATATCTTCCCTTCCGAACGCATTTCATATTCATGCCACAATGAAGTATCATACGGTATGTGATAACCGCATGCATCCAAACTTTTTGGCATAAGGGTTATAACATATGCATATCCGCCATATCCAACAACACCAAGCAGGATGACATTACCCTGAATAAGCCTGCCTTTAACCTTACAGGTTATATTCTGAAAGCTTCCTGTTTTTTTATAAAGCCCTCCTTTGTCCTGTGTATTTACCTTTACAATATTTTGATTACTGCTTTTTACAAAACGTATTGCTGATTCATACCCATGAAAATAATGTTGCCACCCTTCAGGCGTATTTGAATCAATCCATGTAGCAAAGCGTTCATCAATAGTAAACTTTTCTTCTTCAACCGCTTGTGCCTGCTTTACCGGTACTTGCTCAAGATATTTACCAAAAACCCACCCTCTGCTACCACTTACCGATACAACCCTGTACCAGTAATCCCTGACATCGCCAATCTGTACTGAATCCATGGAACGCTCAAGCTGTACTACTATCTCACCTTTATCAAGCTTGCCGGTTATTTGTCCAAATGTTCCCGATGAATCTCTCAGGTTTACATTTTCGCCTTTACACCTGAATATGCGATAGTACTGAGCACTTGAGGCATATTTATTGCAAAATTTTTCAAGCATTGAAGATAGTGTTTCTGTGTGCTCCTTTCCTGTGATGGAAGGACTTGCCAATGCCTTAAAAAGAATGTTTACCAGCGATGACAGATAGGTGGTTTCAGGATAGCGTTTATAAAATTCAATAATGGGATCCATAGTATTGACATGGGCACCCATCATAAATTGCAAAATTTCAAAATCAATGCTTTCACGATATCGACTTCCCGGGTATAAAGCAATAAACTCATCATACAGCTTCCCGGCAGTAAAAATATAACATTTTGGCTCCGTCACCAGAATGAAATCCAATCCTTCTTTTTTATTTATTTTTTCTATATCACGTTTTAGCTTGTCTATGAGCTTGTTCTCCTTGCTTTTATCAATGGTTTCGCGCTCTTCTTCATAATCACTATTCAACTCATTAATAAATCCCAGCAACGCCTTCAAACGGTAATAGTAAATCCTTTCACCTTCTTCATAATGAGCTGTTTTTGACAAACTATCAAGCACTCGATGGGCTTTAGCATATCTGCCATCATCAATATACGAAATTGCCGTATCAACTGTTGCAGGGGAAAAAGCACGATATATAACAAATCCAGCAATAGCAATAACTACAATGAGTAAAGCAATAAACTTTTTTGACATAGTGTCCTCACCATGGAAATGAATTATTCACCATCATCGCCAGCAGCGTATGTGCACGGTCAACCACTATACCGGTGGCTTTCGCATCCACCTCATTAAAGCCATTGCACTGCAAACGATAGTTCATATCTGGCGAATAGATGACAAAAGGAACAGGCTCGCTTGTATGAGTCCTTAGATTCAGTGGCGTTGGATGATCAGGCATAACCAGTACGGTAAATGCTCCATAGCGATTAAGCATATTAACAACAGGGCCAACTATCTTTACATCAAAATCTTCTATAGCTTTCAGCTTGTGTTTCAGATTACCCTCATGCCCCGACTCATCAGGTGCTTCTACATGCAAAAACACAAAGTTGGCTTTATTCATGGCTTCAATCAAGGCTGCGGCTTTACCATCATAATTAGTATCTATATAGCCGGTTGCACCTTCAACATATATGGGCGATAGTCCTGCTGCTCTCCCAATGCCATGAATCAAATCAACTGCTGATATGGTAAACCCGTATAACCCAAATCGCTTTGACAGAGGTTCCATGCTGGGTTTAAATCCACCACCCCATAGCCATATTGCCGTGGGATTTCCCCTGTATCGGGTTTTAGCCTCAGCAATAACCTTTGAATGAGCTATCACTTCAGATGCTTGTTTCATTATATCATTGAGCAGCTTGCTGTTATCACTCATAGGAAGATAATCATTAACAGCCTTGCCCTGTATATCATGAGGCGGCGTGGTTACTGGCATATCTCCTGTAAAATGCCGTATCACCACAATATTACGGTATGAAACCCCTGCATAAAATTCTATGTCTTTTAATTGTATCTGCTGTGCAAGCTCATCAATAACAATTTTTGTAAATGCTGAATCAATATGATCGGCGCTAAAATCCTGCATGATGGCATTCTCTATTGTTACTATATTACAACGGAACGCAACATCATCTGGACCAAGCTCAATCCCCATATTCAGCGCTTCAAGCGGTGCCCTGCCGGTATAGCACTGTACTGGGTCATATCCAAACAATGAAAGATTGGCAACATCACTTCCAGGAGGCATTCCCTGCGGTACTGTATGTGCCAATCCGCAAATACCGTTTTTTGCCAGATAGTCCATGTGCCTGGTGTCGGCATACTGGAGAGGTGTTTTATCCCCCAGTTCGCCAATGGAATAATCTGCCATACCATCACCCACCAGAATTGCTATTTTGCGATTAACCATAAACCAATGTTACCCCATCCCCAATATGTAATCCCAATGTACCTGAGCAATCGTTCTCACGCATACATAGTTCAACAAAGCCACTGCTGCCCTGCAATAAGCCTACGGCACCATTGGGCAAATCCGCATAGGTTTTGCAGTGATGCACCATGACATCTCTATCATGTACCACTGCCTTTTGCAAGGGTACCGGGTATCTATCATTTGGCAATGATAAAATGCAATTACCAAACCTATCTATATGCATTATCCTACACACTATAGCACCATTATTTAAACAAAAATAAGGAAAGGGAGTGTGAATATACTCATGCACCTGCCTCTTTGCTATTGCATCAATACCACTGCTAGCAAGCCGTGCAGCTATCACAGCAAAGATATCACGCGCATGAAATGTGCTTGAAGCATTTTTGAACGCTTCCGTTTCAACTGCCCATACATCCACCAAATTTTTTATGCACGATAGTAACCCATTATCAGGTGCAAGGAAATAATAGATACCATCAGTAGCTAATAAAATATTTCGCTGTGTGCCAACGCCAGGATCTATAACCGACATAATAATAGTATGAGCAGGGAAAAAGCTATAGGTTGTATACAGCATAAACTGGGCATGCTCTATTGAATAGGGGACAATATCATGGCAGATATCAACAATAAAGCCATTAAACCCATGTCGGTATAACACTGCCTTCACCATTCCCACATAGGGGTCACGATGACCGAAATCAGTTAACAGGGCAATAATCATAGTAACTATCGTAAAAATATTAATGTTATATCTGTCATACAAATAAACTACTACACAATCAAATATTTTTTTATAAAAAACTATCGTGACAGCACATGGAAAAATACCAGAACAGTATATAGATAATTACTGCCACCTATAATCCTATAGTTAAATCCCTTAGAAAATTATGATGGTATTGCAAATATAATTATATATAAAGCATAAAAAAACATCTAACCCTTTAATTTGTTACCATCACTGGATACAATAACAACTGCATAACCATTGTATACATAAAATTGCTTCAAAAATGAAAAATAAGTTTTGCAGGTTATGATAAAAAAGACTTGCAATAATACGCTGATATCACTATATTTAAGCAAGCGATGTGAACATCATTAAAAATAATTTTATTCTATATGGAAACCACATTAGAAAAAGTACAGTTCAGACTAACACAAAGCAAGGAAAAGCTTTTATTGGCCAGCATTTTCCTTGAGAAGAAAAAATATTGCGATTCAATACTATCCTCATACAGAGCAATTTTTTATGCAATACGAGTGTTGCTGGTGGGCAAGGATATAGATTCAGATGATCCTGATACCATTATAGAAATTTTTGAAAAATACCTTGATTCAACCGTTTTTCGTAATGCTGAAATAATTGAAATTGCAAAACGATCAAAAGAGATAAAAAATTATGTTGCTAATTCCAATAATCAAGTTACTCATGATAATGCTGAAACAATGCTTAATAATGCATCAACTATTTTACATGAAGTTGAAAAGTATTATAATCATTACAATCTTAACAGCCACTAACGGTTGGAATAAACACATTCTCTCATTCTATTTTATTTTGTTGTTCCGCTTTTTCATAAAAAGAAAATGTTTAACATAAGGATGAAACATCTCAGGAATAACGTTTATCTGCAATTCATCTGAATTATTAATAACCTGATCCACTAAACTCTTTGTTATATCTTCAGTGGCAGAATCTATAACAGTTTTAAACCGTTTTACCACCTCTTTATCAACAGCATCCATAGTTAATTTATTCATTGCTGTACACAACTTTAATAGATTAGTCTTTCTTTTACCCTTTGATGGTGATTTTTTTACATTAGATCTCGATGGCATTATACAATAACCCCCCCCCAAAAATAATCAGCAATGCTAAAAATAATTGTATATAATGCAAACATAATTTTCAAAAAAAAATTCCATACACTATTGTATCAGACTGCATATAAGCATAATTGCCAATAGCATAGTAACCCATAATAAAATAATCTAAAAAATTTTTTTAATACATATATAACAATAAAACCATAGCACAACACCTTGCCCGGTTGTTGATAAGCAAAAAACTGGTTTTATAACTGCTTATAAAAAAATATAACAAAAAGACTTTTCTTTACCGACAATTATCATACGTGAACCTCTGGCAATTATTTTCTGGATGTTCCATGGTAGGCACATGCATTGGAAAAATTATTTGTTATTTTTCCAAATAATAAAAAATTGATTTTCAGGGTGTCTATATATCTTTTATGCAGGAGTATATCATATGACATGTGATAAATGCGGCGCAGAGATAAACAGGCTTAACCACTACTACATACCTGGCGATAAAAATACCAAAGGTAAACGTTACTGCATCCGATGTGCTAAAGAAGAAAAAATAGTTACACTTATTTAGATAAGCGCTAAAAGTTTTTCTAAAAAATGACATTTAAAGTATAGAGTCATTACAGCAGTAACAATTAACTTGACATGGCTATAGATGTCATGACATAATCCTATGTATGGAAAATGATCAAATTTCTATTCTTATTGTTGATGATGAAGAAAAAATCTGCAACCGTTTAGATACAGTTTTGCAACGGCAAGGCTATTATACTGTAGCTACCACACAAAGCGAACATGCTATTGAATATCTTTCACAACAACCATTTGATATAATTATTACTGATTTAAATATGCCACAAAATAGCGGTTTCCAGATAATGGAGTATATTCAGCAGGCGGGCATTAATATACTTATTATTGTTATAACTGGCTACGCATCGGTGGATACTGCAATACAATCCATTAAATTAGGTGCTTACGATTTTATTCAAAAACCTTTTGATATTGAAACACTAAAATTAACCATAAAGCGTGCAGCCCTGACTGTAAAACTAAGAAAAGAAAATGAACGGTATGTAGAAGAACTCAAAAAACTCAATAACCTGAAAAACGAATTTATCTCAATTGTTTCCCACGACCTCCGCTCACCCCTAGCAACTATTGGTGCCTATGTAAAATATCTTACCAAAAAAGAAGATTTTCCTGAAAAATATGTGCGCTATCTCTATATCATAGGAGAGATTACTGAAAATTTATATAATCTGGTCAATGAACTGCTGGATGTCTCCAAAATAGAACGCGGTATTTTACATTTAAACTATGAAGAGGTTGATATCAATACAGTTATTACATCAACAATCGAAACCTTTTCAACACTGGCAAAAGAAAAAAACAATGAGATCATATATATACAAAAACCTGAGAACGCATTGATTAGAATCGATAAGATAAAGATAATACAGGTTCTTAATAATCTTATAAGCAATGCAATCAAATTTACCGAAAATGGCACCATAACCATAAAGGCAAGGTCAAATGAAAATGGGATATCAATTATTATACAGGATACAGGTATTGGCATAGATGATGAGCTTAAAAAAAGCATATTGGATCCCTATACTCTGCTACACACCAATGGAACACGGGGCGAAATAGGAACAGGACTTGGATTAACTATATGCAAACGTTTTGTTGAACTTCATGGAGGTTCCATCTCAGTTGAAAGTGAAAAAGATAAAGGCAGTACATTTACTATTTTTCTTCCTTATACAATTACATAACCTTGCTGAGGCTGACCATGGCAAAGCAATTTCTTAAACTTAGTTTTTCAAAACGATATCCGCTTTTTATCATTGTCACCATCTCTTCATGCTGTATTGCTGTAATAATTGTAACTATCAACTTAATCTCTTCTATGTATACCACATCAGTTGACTATTCTAAACAACTATCCATCCAGCATATAGAGTCTATGAGCATGGTGCTGCACAAACTGATATCAGAAACTATTGCTAAACCTGATACTATGCATGATACAAATACTATACTGGATAAAAAAAAACTATCTCAACTTGTTGAACAAATCAATGCAATAGCTACATTTTATATTGCAAAACCAACTGATAATGACAGAAACTATATCGTGGTTGAAACTATAAAGGCTGCAACATTGCAGGGTAAAATCATTACTGACTATTCAGCCAATTTCATCATGCGAAAAGGGCTGCTAAGGGTTACCGTTAATCCATCAATCAAAGACGATCCTTACAGCTATATTGAAAGCTATATGCCACTCAAGTATAACAACAAGAATTATATCATTATTATTCACTGGCTGGTTCCCCATATAAGCATATTGCAGAACAAACACGCTGCCGACTTACGATCCCTTATCCAGATAATTGCAATCATCATTCTTGCCACAGTTTTCATTATTACCTTTTTATCCATAATTCATTTTATGCGCACACGGTCCCTTTTACAGGAACTATCGCACAGCATTCAAAGTATTGCAAATGGCAATATCGACATGATGTTAAATGACAGCATTGACAATGATCTTAAAACTATTGCTGTTTCTTTCAATTCACTTGCACAGGAATTTAAAAATAAGGATGAGGCGTTAAAAAAAATAAAAGAAGAAACATTTACAGATATCTTTAAACAAGGGGTGCAGCGTTTAAAAGAAAACCAATTTGATGAAGCCATAGCATGTTTTATCACAGTAACTATATTTAAACCAAACAGCTTTGCAAGCTACTTTAATTTAGGTGTGTGTTGTGTAAAAAAAGGTGAACTTAATAAATCAGTAGAATACTTTACACAAGCTCAAGAAATTAATCCTGAGAATCAGCTAACCATGCGCTATATTGAAAAAATACGAGGCTTACAATAAGGTATAGCAGCACAATGTATGAGCAGTTAGTGCAAAAAGTTAAAAACCTGCCCTCAAAGCCGGGAGTGTATCTTTTCAGTGATGCAAAAAATGAGATCATTTACATTGGCAAAGCGTCATCGTTAAAAAAAAGAGTTTCTTCATATTTCAAGATTCACGTTGACGCAAAGACAAATGTGCTTGTTTCCAGCATCCATGGTATTGATTATATTATAACACAAAGTGAGATTGAAGCACTGCTTTTAGAAAGCTCACTTATAAAAAAACATAAGCCAAAATATAATATTCAGCAAAAAGACGACAAGCGATTTCCTTACATTGCTATCACACTGCATGAACAATTTCCACGTATTATATTTACCCGTAAAATACTATATAATGGCGATAAATATTATGGACCATTCACCGATGCTCAGGCCGCACGCAAAACGGTTTCGCTTATCAATAAAACATTTCAGTTGAAAACATGCACCAAAGAGATACCGTTAAAACCAGGACAGCGCCCATGCCTCAATCAACAGATTGGCAGATGCCAGGGGGTATGCACCGGTATTGTTTCCCAGGCTGAATATCGTAATGTCATACACACTGTGATGCAATTTTTAGATGGGAATATTGAGCCGGTGGTTGAAAACCTCACCGCTCTTATGAATACATATTCAAACGCCATGCGCTTTGAGATCGCAGCACAGATCCGTGATATGATATACGATATTCAGACAATAGCACAAGAACAGCATGTGGTAACTCCCCTGGGGCAAAACCAGGATTACATTGGTTTAACCGCACATCAGGATGAGGCATTTATTCTTGTATTTCAGTTCAGGCATGGAAGTCTTATTGGGAGGCGTATATTTGTCTTTACCAATGCAGAGTATACCAGAACATCGACTTTCATTGCACAGTTTATTGTACAGTATTATGCCAGCAATGAACCTCCGCAATCAATTATTATCCCTGAAGCAACAGATGATAAACAAATCCTTGAACAGTACTGCTTAGAAAAAGCAACACAACCGGTAACCATTGCGCTGCCCAGAACCAGTCATGAACAGGCGGTTATGAAGCTAATACAGAAAAATTTAGATCTTCTCGTTGCTCAAAAGATTGCTCCGGACCAGAAAAAAGCCCTCTTTGAGCTGCAACAGGTGCTTGCCCTCCCTGCACTGCCTGTAACGATAGAATGTTTTGATATATCAAATATTCAGGGTAAATTTGCCGTTGCATCCATGGTGCATTTTACCGATGGCACACCCAATAAAAAAGAGTACAGACGATACCGAATTCGTGCTTACTCGCAGCCCAATGACCCCGGCATGATTCATGAGGTTGTGGGCAGGAGGATACAGCATTGCATAAATGAAAAACTGCCGTTGCCCGATTTGCTCGTTATTGATGGTGGCAAAGCTCAGCTTTTGCGCGCCCTTGAGGTACTCAACGCATTTGAATGTTCTATACCGGTGATTGCTCTTGCAAAACGTTTTGAAGAAATATATACTCCACACGGTCATCCCCTGCGCCTTCCCGTTACATCGCCAGCATTAAAGCTATTGCAAACAATACGCGATGAAGCGCATCGCTTTGCCATTACCTATCATCGGAATCTTCGCGATAAAAACCTTACTGCATCAATTCTGGATGAAATACCTGGCGTTGGTATGCAGTACAAAAAAAAGTTGCTCCAGAACTTTGCAACTATCCAGGTTATAAAACAATCAGATATAGAAACCATTACATCGCAGGCAAAAATTCCAAAAAGTGTAGCCCAAAAGGTATATCATTTTTTTAATGCGCAGAGTGAGAAGAGGTGATAGGTGTTTTTATTGTATGGTGCGATAGTTACTATATATCAATAACTATCGTACACCCATCTGTACCAGCCCGTTATAAATAAATTGTACCGCCATAGCCGACAGGATAAGTCCCATCAACTTGCTGATTACCGAGATACCGGTGCGCCCCAGCAGTGTCTGCAATGGTAAAGCAACAGCCATTACCAGCATCGCTATCAAAAAAGTAATGATAGAAATTATTGAAATAATGCCAAGCTTTACCATATCACCCTGTGCTTGAGAGCTAAACATCAAAAGAGCTGCAATATTGCCGGGACCGCATAAAAAAGGAATGGCAAGCGGAAAAACGGCAATGTCGGTATCAAAATTATATTCTTCTTTATCATCAAACTGTTGTGTGCGGCGAGGACGTGCAAGCAGCATATCCATAGCAATAACAAACAACAGTATTCCCCCGGCTATCATAAATGAACCGGGTGTAATACCTATAAAGCGCAAGAATACGTGTGCACTGAATATGAAAAATAACGATACACCAATAGATATTACCGTTGCCTTGATTATGACTTTCTTACGGTATGCAGCATCATACGGTGCCAGATAAGCAACAAAAACTGGAATTAACCCCAGAGGGTCCACCACAAAAAATAAAGTAAAAAAAACTGTAGGGATAAAGCTTGCATCACTCATGGTTACACCGCAACATATCGCACATCCAATATCTCGGGCAGCCTTGATAACATGGTCAGCACATCTTGCGGCACGTCCTCATCTATCTCTAAAATAACCAGTGCCTTACCGCCACGCCGCGTCCGCGCCAGATGAAGGTTTGCAATATTGATATGGTGCTGTCCCAGAAACGTTCCAATCACTCCAATAACATTGGGGACATCATTATTGTGCATCACAAGCATTCTGCCTGACGGAATAAAATCAATGAGGTATTCATCAAACCTAACCACCCATGGTTGTTTTGCAATCACCGTACCCCATAGCTCACTTTTTAATGCTCCTTCTGCTTTCACCTGTATGAGATGCGCCCAATCACCAGCTTCGGTACTTTCTCCGCTGTGCACTTTAATGCCACGCTCTGCTGCAATAAACGTTGCATTAACATAATTTAAAGGCCTATCAATAAAGGGCGATAGCAACCCTTTAAGGTAAGCTGCCGTTAAAGGATCCTTGCTGAAATTACCAAATTCACCACAGTAGTATATTTGTACAGAAGAGATTTTGCCGTCTAACATTATTGCCTGGAATCTGCCCATACGCTCCATACAATTAATAAACGGCTTCATGAAATTGTACTGATTCATATCAACCGATGCAAAGTTTACACTATTTTGCACAACACTCCTGGTGAAGTAATCAACAATTGTTTGGGCAGCTTCTATTGCTACTGAAACCTGGGCTTCATAGGTATAAGCTCCTAAATGAGGTGTGAGGATTACATTGTTAAGTTCATGGAATGGTGGCAGGTTGTCAGGCGGTTCCTGTGTGTAAACATCAAGCGCAGCTCCAGCAATACGTTTTTCTTTTAATGCATTATATAAATCCTGCTCGTTCACTATTCCACCGCGAGCACAATTAATGATGAACACACCTGGATTAAGTTTTTTTATAACATCTGCATTAATCAAATTGTTTGTTTCATCGGTAAATGGTGTGTGTACACTGATGAAATCAGCCTTTTTCCAGATTGTATCAAGATCAACTATATCAATATCCAGTGCTGTCAGCTTCTCCTTTGCTACATAAGGATCAAATCCCACAACATTCATGCCCAATCCCTTGCACAATTTAGCAAGCTCTGACCCCACACGTCCCAATCCAATAATCCCTATGGTTTTTCTTCGCAGTTCTGTCCCTTCATATTTTTGTCTTTCCCATTTTTGCTGTTTCATTGAAGCATACGCCTGCGGTATATTACGCGCAAGTGCACAGATAAGGGTAATTGCAAATTCAGCGGTTGAAACGGTGTTCCCACCCGGTGCATTGGTAACAATAATACCTTTAGCCGTTGCACTTTCTACATCAACATTATCCACACCTATACCGGCTCGTGCTATTATCTCCAATTTTGCACCAGCATCGATGATATCCATGGTAACATGCGTTGCTGAACGAATAATTAAAGCCTGTGCATTCGCTATCTCCTTTTTTAAATCATCAGCTTTTAATCCAGGTTTATACACTATATCAAAATCTGGATTGCTCTGTAAAAGTTTCAATCCTTCAGGTGCTATTTCATCGGTTATTAGTATCTTCTTCCTCATAGACCCCCCTGTATAGGTATCATTGCAGTATATACTAAAGCAGAAGTAATGAAATGTCAATCACTACATGACGGGATTTACTGCCTTTTTCTGCACCATACAGAAGTTCAGGTTTACAATTGATGGAATTTATTACAATAAGCCGGGTGTTGTTTTATTTAAGAATAAAATCACGAAAATATACTTCCTTAATTTTACCTGTTTTTAATATCGTTTGATTTAACTGCTCATTCTGATTGCAATTGTGAATCCGATTCAAAACCCAGTAAATTGCTATTTTTAAAGATTTGACAAAACTTCCACCATCACTATAGATGGTAACATGCGTAATCTATCGATAATACAAAAAATAAAAAACATCATATTTCTTGATCGTGATGAATTTTCCGCTTCCTACAATGGGGAACTTAATTACCAGTGCAGCAAGGTGATATTTTTTGCATCGCTGGTATGCATTATTGCATGGTTAAGCTATGTTGGTGTCGACAGCCAGATTTGCCCCGACCAACCACTGATACCTCTCCTTCGTTACGGACTAACAGCAGTATCCCTTATCATATTTATTTTGCAGTTTTTCCATTTTTTTAAGCGGTATAGCATGGCTCTTTTAGCAATCCTTGGACTTTATCTTGAAGCTGCAACGGGAATCATCACCGGATTGGCAAAAGGCGACACTGTGTACATGGGTGGTTATTTCTTCGTGCTTATGATTCCGCTTGTTGCTCCAATGAATAAGTTCATACTGTGGGGTGAGATTCTCTTTTCCGTTGCGCTGTTTTTTGTTATAGGGCTTTCACTGGGGATGGAATTTGTAACCGTTCGCGACAAGTACACACTCAACGACATGGTTGTTGTTGTTCTTTTCACACTCGGTTTCATTTATATTCTTGACAGGCTTCGATATGCAAGCTGGCAAAAATCTCAGCAGATTGAAGAGCAGCGTATGCGCATACAATTTGAAAAAGAACGCGCCGAAAGCATTGTGGCAGAAGCTAAAACAGTGGTAGAGCACGTCCGCAATGCTTCAATGATTATTAACAATTTTTCAGGCGATATTACTAACATAATAAACGAACATTCTACTATTTTTGCAAAAAGCCGCGATATCGGCACAAACATCATTCAATCATTTCAAGTGCTCAGGGAAGCAACATTTAAGGAAATCGAAAACAATCGCGAAATCAACGATCTCACCAGAGGACTTGGCATAGACCTGTCAAACGCCGCTGAAACCGGAAAGGAAGCAAGTACTGAAGCCAAAAAGATACAGGAACTCTCGGACGACTGTAACCACAAACTTCAGGAAGCCCATAAAACAATTGAACGCCTCCGTGACGAATCTAAAATGATTGAGGAAATATCACAGACCATCAACGAAATAGCAGACCAGACTAACCTGCTTTCCCTCAATGCATCAATCGAGTCTGCACGTGCAGGAGAGCACGGACGAGGATTTGCCGTTGTTGCCGATGAAATCTCTAAACTGGCGGACAAAAGCCAATCATCGGCTAAAGAAATTAGCGGCATAATAGGCCGGTCGGTGGAAAGAATTTTGAGTGCATCAGTGCAGATTGATGAGGCTTCCGGCGCTCTTACCGAAATAATAGGATTTCTTGAAACAAACAGGTCATTCTTCATCAAATTTCAACAACTGGTATCTTCGCAGGATAAAAACATACATACAGTAATTGACCATCTGGAAAATTCCCTTGAGTACACCGGATATATCACTGAACTTACGGAAAAAAATTCCAATGCAATTGCACAATCTCAGGAAGCGCTTGAACAGATCCATCATTTTTACGATAGTCTTAAGTCTTACTGAGATATCCTTGACCTTCAAGCAGCTTTCTGGAGAGCTCACCGGTCATGTTGACAATTTGCAGAAAACATTAGGTGAATAAGTACTCTATAATGTTCTGCTACCGATTTGGCACTCACTTTTTATGCTTGACGTTTTCCTCTTAATTCACTAAATTATATATATTTTGGTGGATGTATTCACAATTATTATATTATTTTGCTTATCTAATGTCGTCTCCACCACCACGCAATGAACGAGCCCGAAATGTTGTGCCATATACTGAATAGTGCACCCGGCAGCGCACTGATTGCTTCAAAATGGGTAACCGCAAGGGACACCGCAAGTCCGGAATTTTGCATACCCACCTCAATGGCAATGGTTCGCCTGGTCTTTTCATCAAAACCAAATAACCAGCTTGCCAGGTAACCCATAATCAGTCCCAGTACATTGTGCACCATAACAACGCCTATCACAAGCAGTCCAACTGTTTTCAGGGCTAAAGCATTTCCGGCAGTAATACCCGCTACAATAGTAACTATCGCCACAACCGAAACAGAGGGGAGTATGGTTATAATAGTTTTTATTTTTTCTTTGAACGCATAGCGGATGGTTATTCCCAGAACAATTGGTATAATAATGACCTGCAGTATGGAAACGAGCATGGGTATAACCGGCACCTGTATCCATGTACCTGCATACAGGTAGGTTAACAGCGGTGTAGCTAACGGTGAAACAAGTGTGGTGGTAGTTGTCAGTGCAACCGAAAGCGCCACATCGCCTTTTGACAGGTAGGTAATAACATTGGATGCTGTGCCGCCGGGGCATGTTCCAACAAGTATAACCCCAATTGCAAGCATAGGAGGTAATTGAAATACTATGCACAACAGGTATGCAACAAGAGGCATGATAAAAAATTGACCTATCACTCCCGCAATAAGTGCGCCGGGAATTTTTACTATGTGTACAAAATCAGAAAATTCAAGTGTTATGCCCATCCCAAACATGATAATGCCTAAAAACAATGGTATATATGCCACAAGCCCTTTGAATATAGCAGGGAAATGGTAGCCACATAGTGAAAAAACCACAATCCATACTAAAAAATATTTTTCAATGATATGCGTTAGGTTTGTCATGTATGCGTTCCGGTTACTTATAAAAAAGGTATGGGGCGATAGTTACTGTTTAATAATTTATAGCATAGAACAATTGCATGGTGTAATGAACCGCATAGTGGTTACACCAGCATGGAATGCACAGAGCAGTAAAAAAATCGCTCTCCCCGGGAATTGAACCCGGACACACGGCTCCGGAGGCCGACGCTCTATCCGTTGAGCTAGGAGAGCTGTATAAGAAACCGTTTCTATATAGTAAAAGCCACGGTTACCTGTCAAGATAATTTATGGTAATACCGTGCTGTCAACACCGATTTAAAATTGCCGCTTTTTAGTATAATAAAAAGGGGTCAACCCCGAAGATGGGATGTGTTACAAAACCATCAACAAGTGAGACCCCATAATGAACAAGGAGTAGAAAATCATGGATGCAAAAATTATGCAAGCAAACGGTGAACGGCAGAAAGAAATTGCGAAGGTACTGAGTGTGACAGAAAGGACAGTACGGATTTGTGCCCGGGCGATGTCATGTGCGGAAACAACAGAAGAAGGACTCGGCATATTTGCTTTTTCAGATTATTAATGCACGATATGAACTAGATGATTACAAAGGATTAAAACCAAAAATAAACAATCCATTTTTAATGTAACAGGTCTATCTAATAACTTCAAAATATAAATCTATACCTATACAAAATAGAAAAAATTTACATTACAGGTTATATATACACAATCTTTTGAATTTTTTAAAGGATTAATACAAAATTTTTTTGTTTTTTTTGCCGATATAAGCTATTAATAGTGTTGACAAGTAAGCAGCAAAATTTTTTTTGGTGCTATACTTTCCTCCAATTTAATGATTGGCGAACCTCCAAATTCTCTTTAGAGGGGAACCCTCTTCCCCTCTACTTTTTATAGTGTTGTTATGTAAAGATCTGACATTTTATCAGTAAAACCCCTGATACTCGTTACGGGTTATTCTATATTTTTTCCTGTAATACTTGACAATGGCAGGCTTTATCATAAGGTAGCTTGCAATAATTCGGTCGGGCCAACCATATTCTAAAAGTTTGATGATTGTTCTCCTCATGGTTCCCTCCTTGAATTTAAGCATACTAGTCCGTTCTGGTTATAATATAACCAATTATAAAAATTGCAAGCTTTTTTTAAAAATTGTCAAAATTTTTTGACACTCATATATATGGCAAAAATGTCATAAAATTATACTTGTCTTTATAGGTATAATTTTGTAATGTAACATATTAATAAAATAACAAAACAATTGCATCAGCACAAAATCTTAAAAAAGAAGCTCATATGGCACGAACAAATAAATTTAATGTCGAAGATAATATTGTAAACAGCATAATCGGTGAAGGCTCTGAATTTAAAGGTGAATTTACCATCAATGGACTGCTCCGTATTGATGGTAAATTTAAAGGAACTATCGCCACCGATGGGAAGGTACTCATAGGACAAACAGGCGAAGCTATCACAGACATCAAAGCTCGTGTTGTCGTTATTGGTGGAACTATAAAAGGCAATATCTTTGCATCTGAACGTGTTATCATGCTTTCTACCGGTTTCATACAGGGTAACGTCATCACTCCCAGTCTTATAATGGAAGATGGTGTTACCTTTGAAGGTAATTGTATTATTAATAAAGAGCAAGATGTATGATTGAGATAGTACCTCCAAACCAGAAGAAAAACGAGCAAAAGCTTGTTAAGCAAAAAAAAGGGAGTAAAACCGCCGGTGCATCATCTTCCTTCCGTACCACCTTTGAACAAACCATTGAATTTTCTTTACCCGAAACTATGGAAGAACTTTTAAATAACCTGAAAGACCAGGAAAAAAATTTCCTCTCTGATCCTTCAATGTATAATATGCAGCGATATAAAGCACTGATACAAAAGATAGTAAAAATACTGGTGAGCGAAGAATATACAGTTAATGTTTTACAGCGCAAGCGTCGAGACAGAGCAGATTTTATTGTTATCCAGAAAATTGAGAACAAGCTTGAAGCAATAACAAATGCATATATAAAAAATGAGGCATTTAATTTTTTAAAAACCTTTGATGAAATCAGAGGACTTATCCTGGATCTTAAACATTGATTACCATGCAACCATTATCAGGCAACCATAAGCAACAAACTATTATTTCACACTGTTTACACAATGCTTCTCTTCCCCATTCCCTGCTTTTTTCCGGGCTTGAAGGTATTGGTAAAAAAACGTTTGCTATGACACTTGCCAAAATGATGTTTTGCAAAAACAATGCATGCAATACATGCCCCTCATGTCTACAGATTGAACATGGAATACATCCTGACGTTATTGTTATGGGACCCAATGATAAAGGCACCATACCTATTGGTAATGATGATGAACATGAAGGCTCTATACGCTGGCTTATTGCCCGCATTTCACTTGCTCCGGTTAATAACTGCAGGGTGGTTATCATTAATGATGCTCACACCATGAATATGCAGGCTCAAAATGCCCTGCTTAAAACTATTGAAGAACCACCACACAATAACTTTATCATTTTAATAAGCTCTGAACGCAATCAGCTATTACCAACAATACGCTCCCGTATTACCGAATATGTCTTTAACCCGCTTTCACAAGAAGAGCTTACAGCCATTCTGGTACACAATGGCGTGCCTCATGAAAAACACAACGCCATCCTTGCCGTTGCAAGCGGTTCGGCATCGTATGCCCTGATACTTTCCGATGACACACTATACGCTATGATAGTAGACGCCTACCGTGCCATTGTAAACTTTGTTATACACCCTGAGGTTTTTTCCCATGATCTTTTGCCACTGCTACAGGCTCTTGGCCCTTATAAAACAATTGATCTTTTAATTAACATCTTCAGACTTCATTGTGGCAACAGTTTCCCTTCCCTTCCCTGGTTCGATAGTTACCTTGAAGAGGAAACCGCTGTGGAAATTATTAAAATATTACTTGAACTGAGAAGGGGTCTTTCACACAATATTAATATTAGAATGGCATTGAAAGGCATGCTATACTCTTTATGTTTTTCATACTATAATAAACGAGATACATTATGGATATAACAGGTGTAAAACTTCGCTGCAGTCAGCAGATATATCACGTATATACCAACAATCTATTTGCCAGGCGCAACTCACTCTGTGTTGTAGAAACTGAGCATGGCATAGATATTGGCAGGGTTTTTAAAAAGATTTTATGCCAGCCTGATGAATCATTAAAGGTTACCGGCAAACTTTTGCGGCTTGCAACCGCTGAGGATTTAGCAACGCTGCCGCAGATAGAAGCGCTTGAAGACAGAGCCTTCCAGATATGCAAAGAAAAGATTAAAGAAAAAAAATTAGAGATGAAGCTTATCATGGTTAAAAGCCTTTTTGATAAAACAAAGATCATATTTTATTTTGTTGCTGACGGGCGCATTGATTTCAGAGAGCTGGTTCGCGATCTGGCGGCAGTATTTAAAACCCGCATTGAGATGCGTCAGATTGGTGTTCGTGATGAGGCACGCATGTGTGGAGGTTATGGAACATGCGGCAGGCAGCTTTGCTGTGTTAATCTTAAAGAAGAATTTGAACCGGTATCTATCAAGATGGCAAAAGATCAAAATATGAATCTGCACTCATTAAAAATTTCAGGAATGTGTGGGAGATTACTGTGCTGTTTGGGGTATGAGTTTCATATTTACCGTGAAATCAATGAATCACTGCCTGGTCCTGGCACTCAATTTGTTATTGAAAACATTCGGTTTACCGTTGATGCAATTGATAGCCTAAAGGAATCACTAATATTAAAACACGATCTGCATACAGTGGCAGTTCATCGTGATGAGATTATTAACAATAATGGGACATTTATATTGAGCAGTAATGCAATTGAAAAAATAAAGCACTCGCTTGAGGTTGTTACTGAAGATAATTAATGCATTGTGAGGTTTTTTTACATGGAAAAACGCTTTTATGTTACCACTCCTATATACTATGTAAACGCTGAACCGCATATCGGGCATGCTTATACCACCATTGTAGCCGATTTTTTAAAACGTTTCTACACCATGCTTGGATATGAAACCTTTTTCCTTACAGGAACGGATGAACACGGTGATAAAATTGTTAAGGCTGCACTGCACAACAATACCCAGCCTCAGGAATATACTGATAAAATAAGCGCCATATTTAAAGAGCAGTGGAAATCCATGGGGATTGAGTTTAACGATTTTATCCGTACTACTGAAGAGCGCCATAAAAAAGTAGTACAGCATGTTTTACAAAAGGTGTATGATAATGGTGATATCTACTTTGGAAGCTATGGAGGGTATTACTGCTTTGGCTGCGAACGCTACTTTACCGACAAAGAGATGGTTGATGGCAAATGCCCCGATCATCAGAAGAAGCTTGACTATATCCAGGAAGAAAATTATTTCTTTAAAATGAGTAAATATCAGCAGTGGCTTATTGACTATATCCATGAACATCATGATTTTATACGCCCTGAACGCTATAAAAACGAAGTGCTTGCCATGCTTGAAGGCGAAGCGCTGGAAGATTTGTGCATATCGCGTCCAAAAGCACGACTTTCATGGGGTATACCGCTCCCCTTTGATACTAATTTTGTTACCTATGTATGGTTTGATGCATTAATAAACTACATCAGCGCCATTGGTTATCCTGACAGTGATCTTTTTAAAAAATTCTGGCCGGTTTCAAATCACCTCATTGCCAAAGATATTGTAAAGCCTCATGGCATTTTCTGGCCAACAATGCTAAAAGCTGCTGGTATTGAACCATATCAGCATCTCAATGTCCACGGCTACTGGAATATGGAAAGCGCAAAGATGTCAAAATCATTAGGGAATGTTGTAACACCATCACAGCTTCTTGAAAAATATGGCAATGATCAGATACGATATTTCTTTTTACGCGAAATGACCTTTGGGCTTGATGCAAAATTTTCTGAAGAAGCTATCGCCAACAGGATTAACTATGATCTTGCTAATGATTTAGGGAATCTCATTAACCGAACCTTCAATATGGTTCAAAAGTATTGTGATGCTAAAGTTCCTCCATTTCATAGCGATGAACCTGCTAACCGCGAAGACATGCAACAAGCATTACAGGCGTCTATACAGCAATACATTGACTATGTGCATCAATTCCAGTTTAATATAGCATTAGAACGATTATGGGATTTTGTCAGGTACTGCAATAAATATATTGACGAGAGTAAGCCATGGCAGGTTGCAAAGGAAAATAATATTAAAAAACTGCAATCACTATTGCGCAATCTTTTAGAAGGTATCCATGCTGTTGCCATCCTGCTATCTCCTGTTTGCATAACAAAATCACCGTTAGTCATAAAGGCACTGAAAGCATCAGCACAATGCACCATAGATACTTTACCTGCCATGTCATCATTATCCGATGGCACTACTTTAGATTCGCCAGGTATTCTTTTCCCCAGGTTAGAAAAAGAAACTGAAACTGTAAACAGTGCACACAGTACAAAAAAAGAGGCATTTATGGAAACAACTCCTGAAGGCTTGATTGATATCAAAGACTTTTTGAAGGTTGAATTGCGAATTGCTAAAGTTTTACAGGCAAAGGCTGTTGAAGGTTCATCAAAACTTATTGAACTGTCAATAGATACCGGTAAAGATATTCGAACCATCATAGCCGGGCTTGCACCACACTACACCCCTGACTATTTAACTGGCAAAAAGATTATCGTTGTGGCAAATCTTAAACCAGCTACCCTTTTTAAAAAGACCTCAAACGGGATGCTTTTAGCGGCAAAACTTTCAAAAGATGATGCCCCCATTTTAATTGAAGTAAACGATAAGGTTCCTGTTGGTGCTGTGCTGAGCTAACTGCATAGCACATAATAGAGGTTACATGAAAATTGGGTTGATATCCGATACACACAATGATATTGAATTGGTTCAGAAAGCAATAGCACTATTTAAAGAACGAAATATATCCATGATTATCCATGCAGGTGACCTGACATCCGCCAGGATTGTATCATTATTTAAAGGGTTTCAGGGAAGGTTTGTCATGGGAAACTGTGATATCGATGTTGAAGAGATTAACGAAACCGCCGGCAATTGTGGATTTGGTTGCGTGGAGTATGCATGCGAATTTACTGTAGAGGGAAAACATTTCATGGTCTTTCATGGCAACAACGTTCCCATGTTCAGAGAGGCAGTCAACTCTGGTAAATATGATTACATTATTAAAGGGCATACCCATGTCTTTGAAAATTATCTTTCTGGAAAAACTCGCATTATAAATCCTGGTGCACTCTACCGCGGTGAAGAGCTCACCATCGCAATACTTGATACTGCAACAGATAAGGTTGAAAAAATTCGCATCGACATTGAATAGTTACCGCTCGCCTTTTATTATGCTTACAATCCTATCAAAATCTTCTAATGAATAAAAGCTTATCTCTATCCTGCCCTTCCCGGCGCTATGGTGTATTGCAACACGCGTCCCTAAAAAAGCAATAAGCTCCTCTTCCAATTTCCGCAGATGTGCATCCTTTGCTTTCTTCTTTTTTTTGATACTACTTTTTGGTACCTCGGCGATAGCTCTCTCAACATCACGTACCGATAGCCCCTGATTAATAATTTTTTCATAAAGCGCTTCCTGTTCTTCCATGGGCACGCTTAATAGCAACTTTGCATGTCCAACATTTATTTTCCCATCCTGAAGCGCTTCCTGCATATGTTCGGGAAGATTAAGCAGACGTATAATATTGGCAACTGTTGCACGGTCTTTCCCAACCCTGTCAGAAATTTCTGATTGTTTTAATTTAAACTGTGTGGATAGTATCTTATATGCTTTTGCTTCTTCAATGGGGTCTAAATTGGTGCGCTGTATATTTTCTATAAGCGCCAGGGTAAGGTTTTGTTCTTCGGAGGTATTCATGACAATAGCTTTGATGGTAGGCTTCCCCAGAAGTTTACATGCACGCCACCTGCGCTCACCTGCAACAATAAAATACTCATCGCCCTGTTTGCGCACAATGATTGGCTGCAGCAGTCCAACATGCTGAATGGACTGTGCAAGCCCTGCAATCTCCGCCTGATCAAAATGCACACGCGGCTGTTCAGGATTTGGCATTATTGATACAACCGGTATTTCCACAATGCGATCCTTATCCTGCAATAATACCTTTTCAAAATCGCTTGCCGGTGTTGGCGAAGTGGTGATAATTGCACCCAAACCCTTGCCCAATACTTTTTTAGCCATTGTTCACATCCTCATTCATAATAAATGTTGACATACATTATCATTGCCAGCTTTCAGTAGAGCTGCACCATCACCAGTAGTACAAAATGTAACCGGTCATGGCAACAGGTCACTGTGAGTGTAAAAGCTCCGTTGCTAATTGCTCATAGCTTACACTGCCGCTTGATGACCTGTCATATAAATTTATTGGCTTGCCAAATGAAGGCGCTTCAGAAAGCCGTACATTCCGTGGTATTATTGCAGCAAAAACTTTGTTCTGGAAAAATTGTTTAACATCAGCAACAACCTGTTGCGAAAGGTTGGTGCGCGGGTCATACATGGTAAGCAGCACACCTTCAATTTCCAGCTCTGGATTAAGGGTGTCCTGCACCATTGCTATAATCTTAAGCAACTGGCTCAAACCTTCAAGCGCATAGTATTCGCACTGTAGTGGAATAATAACCGAATCAGAAGCAACAAGGCTATTTAACGTTAAAACACCCAGTGACGGAGGGCAATCAATAAGAATAAAATCAAAGGTATCCCGAACCTTTTGAAGCGCACGCTTTAGCAGGTACTCCTTATCCTCCATGTCCATAAGCTCTACCTGTGCACCTGCCAGATTCATATTTGAGGGTACAATATATAAATTGTCGATAGTTGTTTTATAAATAGCATCTTCGACAGGAAGCTGACCTATCAGGACTTCATACACGGTGGTTTCCATCTCCTCAACATTGACGCCCAGCCCAAAACCTGCATTAGCCTGGGGATCAATATCCACAATCAGCACACGCTTTCCCTTTTCTGCTAAAAAGGCAGCTAAATTTACCGCTGTCGTGGTTTTCCCAACCCCCCCCTTTTGGTTGGATATTGAAATAATCTTACCCATGGCAAGCTCCCTTATAATTATATACTATTTCCCTTATACAGGCTGAAAGCCTGTATAAAAATATACATTTCATATTGTCAGATTGCATACGCTCAGTGAACTTCGCACTATTACTTATTCACTACTATATATACTATATCCGTCAATGTTATTTTAAACCGGATTTGGAATCCGTATCCTTACCATAAATCTGTGATACTATAATTCCAAAAAATCTGTGCAAATGTACAAATCCGTCATTTCAGATTGCAAGCTTTTTACACAACTACAAAAAATATTATTTCTGTTTATTCAGAATATGACCATCTCTAAACCAGTATCTGCGCTTACCCGTAAAACGACGTGGATTTAATCTCTTCCAGGTAAAACCAATTACCATAACTATCGCCAGAGCACCTGCACTTACCTTAACCACCGGATTGTAGGGCACCATACGTTTACCTTTAGCTATAACCAGCGAAAACGGCTGGTAAGGAATTCGTGCTGCCTGATATACACTGACAATGACCTCGCGCGGGCTTGCATTGTAAAATGTAATTTGTTTTTGCTGTCCGCTATCCCATGAACCTATGATCGTTTTTCCTGCAACGATATCCACCTGTAAGGAGCAGTCAGAAGGGAGATATATGGTAGCAGTTCCTCGTGGCAATTTACACCGATAGTTCCTGACATATTCATCTGATGTAAACGTATCGACAACTGAAAATGCCACCTTTTGCCCCCAGTACCATGCATGATAAAGCATTTCATTAAGCAAAGCACCATATGCCACCCTGAAAATAAAGTAGCGCATATACAGGCTGTCTATCTCCGAATGATATACCGAGTAGTATACCTGCCCTTTCCCATACTGTTTGTAGAAGGCTAACGGTCCTTCACGCTCGCCCTGCACAGTGGGAAAATAGCCTTTTGCCAGTATCACAGCATCAGCACTTTCTAATGCAACCCATCCATTATAACTGACCGGAAGCTGTATATCATTCCTCATAACAAAGGAAGCAAAATCATCATTCAAAAAACTATGAATCTGACCGCCTGTACCAAAATGGGGAAAGTTGTTAAAAAATGACAGTGAGCATCCCATTGCTTCAACAAACTGATACGAATATCCTGCTGCATACAGCCGTCCGCCATTGTTGACAAAATCCTGTAATAAAGCGTTTAATCGTTTATAGTCAATACCCGCATAATCATCTTTTAAAGACACTCCCTCAATACGCTGTCCATGAGCCATAACCTGTATACTTGTTTCTGGTGGCTGCTCTACACCACAGGGAATAAACACTGCGTCAAATCCTGAGAGGCTATCGTTTGCCACTGCCCATCCACGCTTTACAATGTAAGGTATATGGTACTTATCAAGATGTACGGTAAGATTATCATGATACGACTTCAATACAAGCACGCGTGGTGAAGCCGATAATGGCAATGATAGCAATAGCATCAACAAAAACAGCGCTATCCTCATGCAAGCCCCCGTATCTGCGTTAAAATCCTTGTTCGCTCATCTAAATGACCATAGAGCCTGTCATTTAAACAGAGGTGAGCAACCTGCAAACAAAAGGCTGTCATCTGTGGAAATACACCATCGCGCAGTGTAGCATGAATGACAGGTTTGTGGAGTAATAATTTTGACAAAGCCCTTGATTTTGTAAATCCACTGATCAAACAATCAGAAAACGGTATAGGGATTGCTTCATCATCGTCAAACGGCAACACGCCGGAAGTTCGTGCAGAAAATGCTGTCCGCATGATTGCATCATTGCTCCCCGTCGCTCCGTTCAATATCCAGTTTCGGTGACGGTTATACAGCATAAACAATTCAATTCCCATATCATAAAACATATCACCAATCACAGTCATAAACCGCTCAATGGGGTATAATGACTTTTTCTTTTTGTTTATCCCTTCAATTAATTCATCACGGGTAACATGGAATGTAGGGTTGTTAGTTCTGAATATATTTATCTCGGAAAGAATCTCTGCAAAGCGTGCAAACTCATGCATAAAATATGACTCGGTAAAAATGCATCCTTCATACTGATTGTTGCCATTTTCAAAATAAAGCACGCTGCCATCAATCATGCACCCATATTGATTTATAAATCCAAGCAGCATCCCTTCCAGCAGCATCACAATATCTTTGCTGTATGTATCTTCATACTGCTCATTTCGTTTGTCCACCATCTTACGCTGATCTTCAAAACACTGAATCATAACCTCTTTGCCTTCAGGGGCATATGTCAAAAACCTGAAAAGCTCATCATAGGGATCTAATTCTTTATGTAAAGCCTCTTTTGCTTTTCTCTTTAACGATTCCGCATCTTTACCTGCTTTTACAAGCTCATCATGATCAAAATTCCATGCAGTATCCGAAACTTTGGGGGCGCTTACAAAAAACATGTTGATTATATCAGCAAGCGCAACGGGCTTACCGGTTATAAGAGCTTCAACGCATGCAACACAAAACGATTCAAACGCGGGCAATGATGTTTCCTTTTTTAAAACTGCAATCAATGAACAGTCATTGGTAGTTGCCGGATATAAAAAACAGCGTATGGTGGTGACAAAATCATAGATGTACTGTTCAATAGATAAATTCTTTTTATTTATATTTTCTGGTTTTTTTTGCAAATCTTCACTCTCACGCATTTTCTGATCAATAAGCTGGATGATTGCTTCCTTTGTTCCCGTATCAAGAAGCGAAAGTTTAAGCAACGACTCAATATAGGGCGATAGTAACTGTTTATATTCTTCAGGTCCTGACCACTTTAACTCCATATAGTGTTTATCCAGCAAACACACAGATTCTAAAGCATTGTACAGCACCACACAGTAATTGAAAATAACGGGGTTGTCGATTGACTTATCATCTACAATATCTGTTAAAATTTTGTACATACGCTGGCGCAGAGCAGATTGCAGGTCAAATAACCGCTGGCTTACCTTTAAAAATTTTGGCGATGGGATAAGCCGCCTTAAAAAGCCTATGCCAAATTTGTTGTTTGCATGAACCAGCAGGCGTTTTTTAAACAGTTTGGTATGTTTATATTTATGGTATAAAATATTAGTATTTTTGGAATCATATTGTTTTATTTTTTTGAATTCATCAGCGCCCTTAACCTCAACCTTGCCTGGCGATACAGGCATGACAGGCTTATCAGGATAGTTTTTAATGAGATCAATAATTGCCCTGTACTTTTCTTCTTCTAATACTCGATCATTAGTAAGCAAAGCACGTACTATATCCATCTTGCCTGCAGGAATATCCTTTGACAGCAATAGTGCTTTCGCTTTACGTTTTAACGCTTTTAGATCGTTTTCCATATACCCATAGCTAGTTAAAAATTTGCTTTTACATTACAAATAATAGATTTCACTGTCAAGATTAATACATTAATGGAAGATGCTGGTTTTTGGCAGGCAAGCTAAATTATCTACAACGGTATAACAATCGTGGTTGATACTAACATTTGGGTAAGTTTTGTTATAGGTTATTCACTTGATTCCCTGTTGAACGCTATTGAAACTAAAAAAGTATAGTTCATCACATTTTTCTTTAACAATACAATCTAAATTCTTTTCAATGGCTTTATTAACTGATTCTATATTAGTAACTATTTAAACTGAATACAGAATTAGTATTAATAATCGTTAAAGTAAAAGGATATAAAGCCACAGAATGAACATAAAAAACCAACAGCCACATAAAAGAAAGAAGACGTAATATTACGGTTGTTGTACGGTGCAGATAATATAATGAGTTATCACCGCATAGATTAATTAAATCAACCCTTCTGTTTCTCCAACTCCATGGCACGAAGTTCTTTCCTCAGGATTTTACCAGCAGAACTGCTAGGCAGTTCATCTATAAACTCTACTATCTTCGGAACCTTATAGGCAGCAAGTTTTGTTTTACAGTACTCTATCACTTCCTCTGTCTTCATCTCCTGACCAGGTTTAAGTACGATGAAGGCTTTTACTGTCTCTCCTCTGTATTTGTCAGGTATACCAATCGCACAAGCCTGAGCAATCTTAGGATGGGCAAAAAGCACTTCGTCAATATCTCGTGGATAAATGTTGTACCCACTGGCAATTATCATGTCCTTTTTGCGGTCAATCACATACAGATAGCCATCCTCATCCATTTTACCGATATCACCAGTATAAAGCCAACCATTTTTAATAGCCTGAGCAGTCTCTTCAGGCATCCGGTAATAGCCCTGTGTTACCTGTGGTCCTTTGAAAATGATCTCACCATGTTCTCCAGAAGGCACTTCGTTTGTTCCGTTCTCAAGGTCTACGATTTTCATATCAGTTTCTGGAAGTGGAACCCCAACGGAACCAACCTTTGTTACTGCACCTTCCCCAACAGGATTACCAGTAGCTCCGGCTGACATCTCTGTCATCCCATAAAATTCTGTAATACGAGTACCCGTAAGCGACTCAAACTTATCCATAATTTCTGCAGGTAATGGAGCAGCACCAGAAAGACAAACATCAATCGATGTGAGGTTGTATTTATGGAGTTTAGGGTGATTCATAATCCCATAGAATATTGTGGGTACTGTTGGTATGAAACGGGCTTTGTATTTATGAATAGCCTCCATGATAACCTCTGCTTCTGGTCGAGGGATGAGGACATCTGTCCAACCCATCTCTACACAAGTAATCATACAGGCACCAAGACCATAGACATGAAAGAATGGAATAGAAAGGATTGGCTGGCTTGACAAAAAAATTGACAAGGCACACCACATTAAATCTGATGGGAGATTTGGATCTTGAACTGGAATATACAATAAAAGTTAATCACGATGACATGATCATAAAGTATATCTGCACAAGGGCATGATAACTATTGTTACATCATCACTTATACTCTGGTTTTATCATTTTACCCAAAAACAACATTACTCCGGTGTTATTGTCCACAATAGCGTAGATAAATGGATGATCAGCTTTAAATATCTTCCTGTCAAAAGAGCCCATGGATTTTGTATTCATGACAATAGCCGTAACTGCAGCCGCCTCGGTCCCTTCCTCATTTACATCACAGAATGTTTTATGGATAACCTTGCTGATATATAAATCCTTTCCACCGGTAATCTTTGAAAAATCAGCTTTCGTTTCATTAAAAGCATCCTTTATTCCCATCTTTATTAAAGGCTCCACAAGCATATACTCGCATTCAATCTTAAATTTTGGCAAATAAACGTCCACCTTTCCCAGCATTAAATCATGACGCCAGCTTTCAAAGTTTTTATCACTCAAAAGAGGTATAATACTTTTGATATCCTTTTTTGGTAAAATAACAAACATCGACAAAGCCTTCCCCTCATAGGGCAGTTCAATCATCTTTATATTATTATTTTCCATATATTTAATTGTAACATTGCGCTGCATCATCATGGGCGTTTTTATTTTTTTGTTACTATCGATATAAAAATCATCTTCTTTTGTTTGTTTTTTGTCAAACTGATAGAGCCAGTTAGCTTTAAAATACACAGCGTTGGTAAGTATAAGCCTTGTTAACGGTTTTACATCGTCCAATGTTAATACCTGGCGTATTTTATCATAGGTATTGTTTGCCGCCCACATATTGATCTTTTTTACAGCTTCTTCTCTGGTGTCTTTATGGGTAAAATCTACATTATAAGCCTCTGAGTGATAGTAATTTTTTAAAACGTCAGTATATGCCCTTAACAAAGGATAATCCTGTTGAACCCAGAAAGCGTTGGCAATTGCCAGTTTATATTTTGCATTGTCAGGGTTAAGCGTTTTATATATCGCTGAAAAAGCATCCCATCTTTCTTTGTCGTTTGGCATAAACGCAAAAACCGATGCTATCTCTTTCGCGGTATTTCCGCTTGCCCCTTCATACGCCATACCAAATGCCATAGCAATGCTAAAAGGCGAGATGAAGATATTTTTATCTTTTTGCTTAACATCTATCTGCTTAAACAGAGCAAACCCGGATGCGTTATTACCTTTTGCTACGATTGATATGGGCGATAGTTCCTGGCTAAAGCAATAGCCTGTAAAAATAAATAACAATGTTAAAAAACTTATCAGTTTTATTGTATATCTTCGCATATATGAGACCTCCTTCCAGAAAATAGATTTATTCATCACCGTCATTCCGGGCTTGACCCGTAATCCCTTTTACCACATTGTCATTACGGACCTGATTCGTAATCTCTTTTTCTCTGTCATATTCATCATCAAACTGCCCACCTGCTTTTTCTCTTGCTTCCTCATATTTACCCTTATCAGCATCCTCTTTTGCCTTTTGAGACGATTCTGCAGCATCCTTTGCCTGATCCAGAGCACTTTCAGCAATGCAATGTGATACATTGAAACAAACACCGGATAGCAAGATAACCATAATAAAAATCATTATCTTCTTCATTGCTTTTCCTCATTGATATTAAATAGTGATTAATAAAATACTGCCTATCATCAAAAAAATACACTGTCAAGTTGAAAATCATTATACTACTATATCGTGATATGCTAACTCTTTAAATATCATCATTTCTTACTTTTCCGGACTGTACGTTTGCCTAACCTTCAACGTGATTTTTTCCCTCGTTTGCTTATATTATAAGGGAACCACTCTCTATTTTTTCCACAAAAATTCTCATTTCCCATTGAAACGTTATGATTCACCCTTTCTTTTGTCCAGGCGACAATACAAGAAAGTGTCAAAGAAAAATGCCTGTGATACTATACGTAAATCCCTATATTGTGATTGACACATGCTCATGCCTTGTGTACAGTATAGGGCATACTATAAAAGGAAGGGGTGTGTACTATGGATTTTGAAACGACTACCTGTATTTCTATTCATGATTTAGATGTCCTTACCGCTACCACGATGCAGTATGATATGCCGCTGCACTCATTTATTGCGCGTCTTTTAATCTTTGCTGCTAAAACAGACAAAGGTACAGCAAAAGCCTTTACCAGCATTGCGTACCGCAAACGGGATAAACAAAATCCGTGGAAGCGAGTCCACCTGTATTTGGAATACAGGGAGTACGAGTATCTTTTAGATATTAAGAAGCTATGGAAGATGAGTGTGGCAAAAGCCATTGCCTATTGTGTTGAGCATGTACTGGATGAGTTTGTAGCATTTTTAAACAACTGTATTGAAGAAGAGAGAAAAGGAAATACCGATAACTATCTAAAATATGAGTTGACCAGAAGCTATTTATTTGAGTATGACACAGAAGAAGGGGTACATTGTTGCCGATTCTACTGGGGATTACCGCTAAAATACGCCCGAACGGCACCGTTACATACCAGAAAAACCAACATATAACCATTGTACAGCTATTGGCAGGTATTGTAAAGGGTATACCATGTGCTACCCATGGTAACCTATTTCCCATCTTCCTGCACCATCAAAATTGTTTATATCTTATATTGTGTTGCCTCCAGTATCCCTTCCTGGTTACCACATTGTGCTGTCAATTGCCAATCTGCTTGTGCCACCATTCTTTCTTTTTATGTTTTTTGTGCTGTTTGGGTAATCATTAGCATATCCTCCCGTTTGTTTAATGTTTAACTTTGCTTATTGGTAAGATACGCGTACTTTCCTTTTTTTGTAACAATAAGGTTAGTTTGACGGATACTCTAAACCCCTTCCCTCGTATTCCACTACCATATCGCTGTTTTACCCCAACAGCAGCATCCGTTATACAAACAAAAAGGATTTGCTAAAAAATTTTCCCTTGTATTTCACTATCATATCGCTTTTTTACCCCAAGAGCCGCTCCACTCTAAAATAAAAGGGGTTTTGACAAAACCCCTTTTTACCATTTTACCATATTATCCCCGCTGTCACCCCAACAGCCGCACCGCTTTTTAAATAATAGATAATGGGCACATCAATCTTAACCGCTCCAAAATTGAAGCCAATCCCTGTCATAATACGTGCCCGCGCCCATGATGGCTTTTTATCCAGGGTTTTCCCATCAATGGTAACCTTGCCGGGAGTAACGATATAATCATCCTCAGGTAACGGAATACCATTATACGCAATGTTTTTAACCGTTGCATCAGACACTGATTGCAACTCCAGATCGGCATTACCGCTCACCAGATCAATGCCAACACCCAGATTGATGTTAAAAAGCCACAACAGTTGTATGGCAGTATTGATCTCAAAGGGAACGCTTAATGTATACATATCAAGCGTAATGTCAAATGAAGGGTCAACAACGACATCGCCTGCTGTTAAACCTTCTACAAAATGAATTCGTTCATCATCTAATTCTATTCTATATGAAACATCGGTTGTTTGATATACCAATCCTGTACCAATGGTTAAACCACGCCAGCGCAATAAGCCAATGCCTGCTTCATCAAACAGGCTATAGGTAATGCCGCCACCAATAATCATGGTATCAAAGCTAAAATCGTCATCATCATATACCCAGGTACTGTCAAACTTACCAAATTTTACATTGATATAAAGCCCCGGGATAATCATCCCTGCGTTTATCCCTACATTAACGGCTGCACTCCCTGCAACACCAGCATATAAATCCCCTTTGTTTTCTATATCATCCTCAATCTTGCCATTGGTATAATAATCAACATTGGTAGTAGGTGCCTGAGCGCCAACCATAACGCCGGTGGTTATGGCAAACAGGCTATAGTTGGGATAGCCCTGCTGCGTGGCGGCATTGGTTGAATACATGTTGGCATTGGCAAAACCAGTAGCCAGCTTATCCTGATCATCATACTTTGCCAATTCAGCATTAGCATCATGCAAAGCATTAATAAATTGATCATATAAATCATCACCAATGACGCCTAATGTAATTGAATAAGCAGGAATTGTCAAAATTGGGCAATCCCCAGTAATGGTTGCTGCAAATAGTGGCTGTGCAATAACCACACCTGCCATAACCAGCACTACAATAAGCTTTTTCATAAGTCCTCCTATAAAAAGTCAAAATATTTTACTACCCAATTCAAATAATGTAAAAATATAGAGAATAATCAGGGTATGCTAATCATTTTCCCTCTTGCATATACCCGGTATTCTCATGGAGCAAAACAACTGAAAACAAGATTCTTTGCTTTGACTATGCTCAGTACAGGCACAATTGCTTTAGAATAACTATCGCCCATGACAAATACCATTCATTACTTCATCTTTCATTATAGTTACTTTAACATACCTGCTATGCTTTACAAAGTGCAAAAATTTTTATATCATTTTTTAATCATATACCCTCACATCCGGTATATCGTTGAACGGTTAGTGTTTTACCTGATTGCCGTTGACCACTGACGGCTGTTGCAGGGTAGTAGCGTATGCGTTTTTGTACTTCTTCAATATCATATTTATCATATTTTCTTTCTAAAATCATCGTTCACTTGAAATTTCTTCGTGAGCTGCTGATTTATCATGGTATCCTACCGGGGTATTGGATACATGTCAACCAATAATCACACTATCCGCGTTTTGTAATGATTAAAACCATGGTACCTATAAACCATCTATCGTTAACCTATTTGTATTTTTTTAACCGTGCATTGATCATTGTGTACAGTATCACAAGCCCAACAAAAAGAACGCTCACAATGATACAGGGTATGGTATAGCTTTTGAAATTAAATGTCTTTACTGCCCATGAAGGCAGCATGCTATAACATAGCGCAAAAATGAGCAGCACACCCAATAGCTTCCATTTGTTGTTGATTGCAAACGGGCTCATAACAATTTTAAATAATATCACCGTCCACAAAAGAACTGTGGCAATAATAACCAGTATTATTATTAAGGTTATATCAATCATAGCAACTACCTTTATGCGTTATTCTTGTGATATTCATTAAAACCATGATTTTTTAAATACATCACAATTGCGTCACGGTATTTCATAAAATCTTCTCTATGTTTTTTTAGTATTACTATAACTATTTCGGCATTAACATTACTGTATTGATGAACCACAACATTCCTGAATTTTACCATTTTGTTCATTGTATTAAATAAATCATCTGATACTATAGTATTTTCATGTAATACCTTAAAAGTATCAGCATAGCTTTCCGGAATACGTAACTTATTATCAGCAATAATATGATTTGCTATATCAACACAGGTTTCTATCATTATCTGCAATGTCCGTTCAACTATTCGCTGTATCTTCCAGTCATTGCTATATTCATTCAGTGTAATACCTTTAAACTCTTCTATCTGTTTATAATATTCTTCCAGCTTCGAAAGCTTTTTAAGAATCAATGGTATATCTACCAATGTTATACCTCCTGAATAAAATCTGCTCCTCTTTCATTTTAAAATCAAAATATTTCCTCAATGTCAGTGATTCATATATATATCGCTTTAATGGCTCCTTATCTGTTAAGATTACTTTATTCAATACTATCCTCCCCGTAATACTTTCTGGTGCAGTATTTAATACAACAATATCAATCTCAGATGTTTTTATGGCATCGACAAGTTTGCAAAAAAGATTGAATGTATAGTCAGCAACATCCGGTACGTCATCAATATAAATAGCAATATCAATATCCGAAAGAGGTGTGTAAAAACCACGTGCTAATCCACCAAAAAGATATGCAAAAATGATAGCATCATCCTGCAATATCTTTGTTATATCAGGAATATATGACATTACTGTGTCAGGAATAGGTTCGTAGTGTATCATAACTATAAACTTTACAATAAACTATCTATCGCAGTCTCAATGACATGGGTAAATAATGCCACATTTTTGCTTATTGTCAACAACAATACCGTTATCACCTGACAAGCGGTATCTCATCCCAGTGCGTTGTATAGCGCGGGGACAGATACCGCCGGCGCATTGCCCATTGCCGCTGCACACCCTCTGAAGCAAAATACACCGCGCCACGGCCAAGTGCGGCATTAACGCTGTCAAGCGTTTGCATAAGGTTGTAGCGCCTCTCGTAGCTTTGCGCAGGTAAAAAAAGTGTGGGCGATAGTTCCTGTGAAGCAACGATATCCGTAAGCATGATACCAACCTTTTTATAGCGATAGCCGCTCCGGAAAAGCCTGTGCAAAGCGGTTTGTGCCGCAGCAATGATATCCGGCGTGTAACACGAGTGCATATCCAGCGTAATGGTGGCAGCACTGCTGTACTGTGGTTCATCCTTAAACGGGTTTGTTGACACAAACACCGTAACAACACCCGCAGCACCATGTTGTTTCCGCAACTTCTGCGATGCAATGGATGCATAGTGCGCCGCCGCCTCCTGCAACTCATTACATTCCGTTACCGGTTTGCCAAACGAGCGCGAGCTTACAATGCACTTTTTTGGCGGCGGCGCATCCTCGGTGTTAATGCAGGGGATGCCTCGCAGCTCATACACGGTTCTGAGTCCCACAATGGTCATGGTCTTTTTTATAAAGCTGTCATCAGCGCATATAAGCTGCCATACCGTGTCTATGCCATGTCTGCGTAACATACGTGCGTAGCGCCCGCCTATGCCCCATACCTCCTGTACATCAATGCGCATCAATAAATTGTTATACAGGGAACTATCGCCCGCAAAAATAAACACACCACTTTGTGTGCGTTTTTTTGCAATATGGTTTGCCAGCTTTGCCAGCGTTTTGGTGGCGCCCATTCCCACTGAAACAGGCATCCCTGTCCATTGCAGCACCGTATGCTTTACCTGCAGCGCATAGCGTTCTGCCTGGCACAGTGGGACATTGCACAGCAAAAACGCCTCGTCAATGGAATACACCTCCATATACGGCGCACAGGTTGCAAGCGTATCCATTACCCGCCGCGACATGTCCCCATACAGCGCATAGTTAGACGAAAACACTGCGACATGGTGTTTGCGGATAATATTGGTGCACTGGTAAAATGGCGCCCCCATTGCAATGCCAAGCGCTTTTGCCTCAGGGCTTCGTGCTATGACATTGCCATCGTTATTTGACAGTACCACCACCGCTTTACCCCACAGGGCGGGGTTGCACACCTTTTCGCATGAGGCATAGAAGTTATTGCAGTCAACAAGCGCGTACATAATCAGCCAACCGTCCGGATGATATGAATAACAACACCCCATAGAGTACAATCCACTTCGGGGGTCAGAGCCATAGTTTCATAGGTGTCGTTGTCAGGCACAAGCAGGGTGGTGCCGTTTTTTATGACAAGACGCTTTACGGTAAGCTCGCCGTTGACTGCGGCAATGACAATATTGTTGTGCATTGGGGTCAGAGCCCTGTCCACTACAAGAATATCGCTGTGGCATATCCCCGGTGTCATGGAATCCCCTGACACGCGCACAAAAAAAGTTGCAGCAGGATGCCGTATAAGATACTCGTTTAAATCAAGCATCTTTTCTATATAATCGTCCGCCGGCGATGGAAATCCTGCCTTGATGGCTGTTGCATAGAGTGGTGCTATAGGTAAACGCGATGAAGAATTGATTACTGGTAATGCGCACATGACAATACTCCAATCGTATATATATGTATCCTGATGTTACGGTTGTTCCTTTCGCAATTCATAGCGTGCAACTGCAATAATACCGCACACTACTAGTGCGATAACAACAATGATATACTATACATAAATTAAGTCAACACAAGTTTTGTATTTTGCTGAAAAAATTTTTACCGATAACTATCGCCCGGCATTTAAAAATACTAAACAATAACAAACAACCATACCATGATTGAACAAAGTTGTAATGTTTTGCAAAAAACATGCCGTTAAAAAATGAGAGGTGCCAGCATGAATTCCCCTGATAGATATTTTTTACAACCATACCAAAATAACGATATTGTGTTGCGCCTGAAAGCGTGGGCAGCGCTTATTTTTGATTTTTCAGTCATTTTTGCTGTAGTAATAATGGGAACCTTTTTTGCTGCTCGCGGCATAAAGGACCCCGGCATCCTTTACCCTTTTACGGGTACCATTTTTTCTGCAATTATTTCATTAGCATTGCTTCGCAAAGGAAAATTTCAATTTGCGGCTAACCTCTCATTTGCAAGTGTGCAGATAGCGTTGTGGCTTGTTATATTTTTTGAGTCCGGGCCTCTGCTGCAACGTATGGATTCCATTGTGCTGATTTCTGTAAGCCTTGCCTATACACCGCTTCTTTTTGTTGACCGAAGACGAGGTATATGGTTTTACTATACTGCGAATATGCTTTTGCTTATTATATTTGTATTGTATGTACATGCCGCGTTGGGGCTTGAACGATGGGAAGTTATTGAATATTTTATGGATTCTGCATTAGCATTGACATTTATAACTACCATCTCGTATCAAATCTTTTCAATTCACAAACTGGGCATCATTAATGCATATAAAGCTCAAAATAAGATACAAAAGCAGTATGAAGAGCTGTCGGCTACAGCCGAAGAATTAGAAGCCATGAATGAGGAATTAACGGCAATAAATGAAGAGCTTGAAAATACTCAGCAGGAGCTTTTGATAAGCAATAGCAATCTTCAAAAAGAAACTGCACAGCTTCAAACCATTCTTTCTTCAATTACTGACGGAATAATCACAACTGATGATAAGGGAACTATCACCAGTATAAACTATGCCGCATTAAAACTTTTTGGCGTTAAGGACGATGTTATTGGAAAACAATTTTCCAGTTGTTGCATACTGTACAATGCAAAAACAGGAATTCCCTATGAAGACCCGGTTACTCAGGTGCTGCAACAGGGGAAGCCTGTTTCTTTGTACCGCAACACCATAATACGTAACAATGGTGATACCTATTATGCTTATATTGTTTGCAATCCTCTTTATATTGCCAACAAAATTGCAGGGTGTATTATTGTTATACGCAACATCACCGATTTAGTGCACTATGAAGATGAAATGGTAAAAACAGCAAAATATGAGTCGCTTTCTATTTTTGCCGGAGGAATTGCTCATGACTTTAACAATATGCTCAGTGCAATCCTTGGTAATATTTCAATTATTGAGCATCTTACTCAAAATGATAAAATTATAAAGGCAGCCGGACGAGCACAAAAAGCAATATTTAAAGCACGTGATTTAACAACACAGTTACTGGCTTTTTCAAAAGGTGGTGCTCCCGTTAAGACGTCAGCATCACTTGTCAATATTATCAAGGATACAGCCGAATTTGTGCTCAGTGGTTCCGCCATACAATGCCGTTTCATTATATCAGATGATTTACATAATGCCTTGATTGATCCTGCACAGATTTCACAGGTTATCCATAATATCATCCTTAATGCTCGTCAGGCAATTGGACAGCAGGGCACAATTACCATCACAGCTAACAATGTAGTGGTAAACGACCCTTCATTGCCAATAAGCGGTGAATTTATTGAAATAACAATACACAATACCGGTGAAGGAATACCACCTGATATTATGCCCTATATCTTTGATCCATTTTTTACCACACGCAAAGATGGCCATGGATTGGGGTTATCCATTGTTTATTCCATCATTAAAAGACATGATGGGCATATCACGGTAGAATCTTCAAATGAAGGAACATGTTTTACCCTCTATTTACCAAAAGCTGAATTGATACCAAAAATAAAAGCGGCCAAACAACATGATTCCAGCTATTTGACACCTTCACTATCCATTGTAATAATGGATGATGATGAAATGGTAACCGAGTCACTGAAAGAAATGCTTTCACTTCAAGGTTGCCATGTAATAAGCGTCAGAGATGGTGACGCAGCAGTAAATGCAGCAGTACAAGCTGTAAAGCAAAACAAACCTTTTGATATTGCTATCCTTGATCTAACCATTCAGGGTGGTAAAGGTGGTGTTGATAGTATCCGTGAATTAAAGGCAATAGTACCAGGCTGTAAGTTTATTGCATCCACCGGATATACAAACGAAGCAATATTAGCTAACTATAAGGAATATGGCTTTGATGCAATACTGCCAAAACCGTATACCTTCAACGAACTCATCAAGGTGCTGTCTTCACTTATCAACAACCAATAATCTTTTATGCAGGATTTATGCAATCGGGCTCATCATACGCAGGGTTATTGACCTTTGCTGTAACCGGATGCATGATACAATTGCCCCTATAGGGTTTTATCAATTCTTTCAATATGTCCACTGGTGTTTCAGATTTTATCCAGAGCTCAAATTCTTTTTGCCGTATAATAAGAGGCATCCTGTTATGGATTACACGCATTGCATCATTTGCTTCAGTGGTAAGTATAGCACATGTACGCAACTCCTTGCCACCAATGATAGCAGTATCAAATATCCCTCCAAAACCAAAAAAATCATCGATAGTTATATAGTAGGGTATTTTTTTACTGCCTTCCTTTTTCCACTCATAGAAGCCGCTTGCCAGTATAATGCACCTGTTATTGAAAAATGCCTTTTTAAAACTTGGCTTCACAGCAACTGTTTCAACACGTGCATTAATGAGTGGTTTTGCTCTTGATATATCCCTTACCCAATAGGGGATAAGCCCCCATCGCAATAGCACTAATGATTTTTTAATACTATGCACCAGTGCTACAACATTAGCACCCGGACTTATGTTGTAGCGTGGTGCGATAGTATCCATTAAAACTTCATCAATTCCTAAACGCTGTGCAATGCTATCAACAGGCTCAACCTGTGCAAATCGCCCGCACATATCATTGATGTGTTTTTTCAATTAGTGCAATAAAGAATTTAACGCTTTTCCCCATATCAGAAATACTTATACGCTCATTGATGCCATGGGTGCGTTTTAAATCCTCATTATTCATCTTTACGGGTGTAAACCGGTAAATCTGATTTGTTAAAGCATTATAATTTCTGGAATCAGTTGCCCCCAATACTAAATAGGGAGCTACAACGATAGAATTATCTATCTGTCGGGTGATAGTTGCTATGGAGTGAAATGAAGGTGCATTGATATCCGAAACCGGTGAAGGATCATTTGACCATGGTGTTGACTCAATGAGTACTGCTTCATTATCGATAACCTTCTTTATATATGCTGTAGTACTGGCCATTGTTTCACCGGGCAGGATGCGGCAATTTATCATTGCCCATGCCTGTGTCGGCAATATGTTATCCTTTTCGCTTGCACCTGTCATGGTAAGTGCAACAGTAGTACGCATTATTGCATTAGAGGATTCAGCTTTTTCAAACTGCCACTTTAATAATGGCTTAAAACACCACATATTTGCAAACATAACCTTTAAAGGAAAACTCATATGGGGAGTAACATACTCAAACATCTGCTGTGCTGGACCTTTAATTTCTCTTGGGAATGGATTGTCTTCAATAGCAACCAATGCTCTGGCAAGTACCCCCAATGCGGTATGGTGAGGTGGCATGGATGAGTGCCCACCTGTACCTTTTACCGTCAGCTTCAATGTTAAATATCCTTTTTCGGCAATCCCTACCATGGCTATAGGATTTGATATCCCCGGTAGTGCCCCTTCCATGATAGCACCGCCTTCATCAAGAACATATTCCAGTTGAACATTACGATCTTTTAAAAGTTTAGCAATAGCTTTAGCACCCTCACCACCAACCTCTTCATCATGGCCAAATGCTACATAGATTGTCCGTTTGGGGACAAAACCTTTATTTACCAGATATTCTACAGACTCCATGATAGAAATTAACGCATTTTTAACATCAAGTGCACCTCTTCCCCAGATATAGCCATCTGCTATTGCTCCTGAAAAACCCGGATGAGTCCACTGATCCAGCGTTACAGCATCTACAGGGACAACATCTTGATGAGCCATTAAAAGTATTGGCTTCAATGAGGGGTCAGAGCCCTTCCATGTATAGAGCAGTGCATACCCTTTAACAACCTCTTTTTTTAATGTTTTATGCAACTTGGGATATGTTTTGGCTAAAAATGTATGAAACTGCTCGAATGGTTTAGTATCAGTTTTTAAGCTATCCTGATTGGAAATTGTTGGGATCTGTATAGCCTCTGAAAGATGCTTTGCAACGGTCATTATATCAATTTTATACGGTATTGTTTCTTTAACCTCAACCTGTTTTGATGAAACAGTTAATGCTTTTACTATGAGAATAATAATAAATACCAGTACAATGATACCAAGAATTTTTAAAATTTTTTTAATCATACTACATCCCCCTTCTAAAGATTAATTCGAACATAATTAAAAATCACTGTCGTAATTTATATGTAATTATAGAAATACAATTACTGCAAGCTTTTTATAATTTTTTTATTTTTTGCTCTTATTTAACAAATTCCCATAGTAACAACATCCCTTTCATAAACGCTCTATTGTTTTTTATTCTTTAAGCTAAAAAGGTATCAGCACAAAAAAAAGAGGCAGTTTTTAAAATCCTGCCTCTTTTAACTTATTTGCATCAGAGCTTTGATTTACTATGCATTATCGGGAGGATACATAGCATTAATCTCTTTTGCATATTTCTGCTCAATAACTTTACGTTTTACTTTTTGAGTTGGTGTAAGTTCACCTGTTTCCTGTGTCCAGACAGCCTCAAGTAACGTAAACTTCTTAATCTGTTCAACCCGTGAATACTGTTTGGTATATTTAGCTATTTCATTGCCAATGAGCTGGATCACCTCTTCGTTCCTGGTAAGATCAGAATTATTGGCAAATTTTATACCCTTTTGTTTTGCCCACTTGCCAACTGCTTCAAAATCAGGAATGACAAGGGCACTCAGATACTTGCGTTTATCACCAATGACTGCTATCTCTTCAATATATGGTGATTCTTTTATACTATTCTCAATATTTTGCGGTGAAATGTTTTTACCACCAGCTGTTACAATAATATCTTTAATTCTACCCGTTATCTTTAAGCATCCGTCCTCATCAATGACACCTATATCTCCCGTTCTGAAATAGCCGTCTTTTGTCATAACCTCTTCAGTAGCAGCTTTGTTTTTATAATAGCCCAGCATTACCTGTGGTCCCTTTACAAGTATTTCACCATCATCGGCAATCTTTACCTTTGTTTCTGGAATTGCCTGCCCCACTGTGCCTGGCTTTATAAACCATGGCCTGTTATAGGTTATTACCGGTGTAGTTTCAGTTAGCCCATATCCTTCAAGTATCTTTAAACCCATGCCAATAAAGAACTCAGCATCAGATACTGCAAGCGGTGCGCCACCGGAAATAGCATAACGTAGCCTATCCAAACCTATAGCAGCTTTTAACTTTGAGAATACCAACTTGTCGGCAACATTAAACCGTATAGCAAAAAGACCCTTCCGTGGAATATCCCGGCATGCATGTGGCAGATTCTTTTTGGCTGTATTGAGTGCAAAGTTAAATATTGCCTTTTTTATACCAGACTCAGTTGCAAACTTTGCTACAATACCCGCATGTACTTTTTCATAAATTCGTGGCACACTGATAATAACGGTAGGTTTAACTTCAGTAAAGTTTGCTACCAATTTTTCAATGCTTTCAGCAAATGCTGTTTTTGCACCAGCCCAGATTGGTCCATAATATCCGGTTGTCATCTCTAATGAATGGGAAAGCGGTAAAAACGATAGCCATATATCATTGATGCTAAAAAATTGTCCCATATCCTGCATGATATTTTTGACATTTGAAAAGAAATTGTAATGTGAAAGCATTACTCCTTTAGGATTTCCCGTAGTGCCCGAGGTATAGATGAGCGTTGAAAGATCATCGCGCTTAATAGATTTCAAACGTTTATCAAAATCTGCAGGCTTTGCCTTCTTTGCACCCTTTTCCAATGCTTCTTTTAAGGTAATTACACTCTGCTTTTTCTTTGAAAGATCATCAAAAATAATAAGCTGATCTAATTTTGGGCATTTTTTGATAATCTTTAAAACTCGGTCAGCATGATCTTCAGTTCCTACAAAGCATATTGAAGAACCTGAATGCTCCAGAACATACTGAGCCTCTTCAGAAGAGTTAGTAGCATAAATAGGGACGCTCACTGCACCAATAGATGTTGTTGCTAAACTTGCAACCCACCATTCCCAGCGGTTGGGTGCAAATATTGCAACTCTGTCCCCTTTCTTAATACCTTCACTCATCAGGTAGTATGCTATGTTGTGTATCATGGTATTCATATCAGTCCATGATATATCTGCCCATTGGTCACCTTTCTTATAGGACACACAAGCTCTGCTCCCCAGCTTTGCCGCCTGTTCCTGAAATACGGCTGACATTGATTCTGATTTAAATTGCGCCATCCAATCCTCCTCTCACTTTTTTTAAAATTAATTATGAATATACAAATTTATGTATTACATTTTATAACATAAAATTAAACTATTGATTAATCATAAGACTACGTAAATACAAATTGTCAATACTTTTTTAAAGATTGCCTTAATTTTCAACACATATTGTGATAACAGCACTAATAAAAAAGCAATGAAAAATTAATGGCTTCAATCAGTACTTATAGCAACATCTTACTATAAAGTAACTATCGCTATAAAAATTAAAGAAAACATTGTATTTTGTGCTTGATTGGTACTACAATGGTGCATTTACATACATAACCATTGATAACCATAAACACATAAGCGGTATCCCATGCATCATAAACAAAAACTCTATACCAATCCTAACCTGCTTATTGCATTTAGTATTACACTTATCGTTGTCATGGGAGTTTCAAACATTACACCTGCATTACCTGCTATGGCAACTTTTTTCAATATCCCTTATTCATCAGTTGCACTTTTAATCACTGTTTTCACCATGCCCGGGATTATTATAACGCCCATACTTGGCATAGTATCCGACAGGATTGGCAGAAGAATTTTAATAATCCCCTCGCTGCTTATATTTGGCATAACCGGTACCATCATGGTCTTTGTTAAGGATTTTTCATGGCTCCTTATACTGCGTTTTATACAGGGTGTAGGGGTTTCGGCGCTGGGCGCTATCAACACAACCATCATCGGCGACATGTTTACCGGTAAAGACCGCACCACAGCATTTGGCTATAACGCAAGTGTTTTAAATATTGGCACCGCAGCCTATCCTGTTATTGGTGGGTTGTTATGTATCGCAGGCTGGAACTACCCCTTTTTGCTTTCAGCCTTTGCATTTGTTGTTGCATGGTTTGTTATATTCCATCTGCACAATCCTGAACCTGTCAATGAAGTTACACTCCAAGACTATTTCAAAAACATAGCTGCCATTATCAAAAAACCGTATATCATAGGGCTGCTATCTACCAATATCCTTACCTTTACCCTTTTATATGGACCCATTATTACCTATTTCCCCTACATCATCTCATACCGCTTCAACGGCGATTCTGCAACAATAGGTCTTTTTATGTCGCTGATGTCCATTGTAACAGCAATCACAGCTTCACAGCTACAATTGCTTTCAACACGCTTTTCAGAAAAAAATCTTATCTTTTACAGCTTTCTTGGTTTTGCCATTTCATTTATCATTGCAGGGCTGGCACAAAACTATTTCTGGCTGATGGTGGCGATCATCGTTGGTGGCGCTTCCAACGCTATCAACAACCCAAGTTTGCTTTCACTGTTAACAGGCGCTTCACCCACACACTATCGCGGAGCCATCATGTCGTTAAATGGGATGGGGCTTCGTGTTGGTCAAACATTTGGTCCAATCATTATGGCACTACTATTGGCGATAGTTACTGTTGATATAGCTTTCTATATTATAGGCGGAGCAACAGTAATAATTACCATAGCACTTTTTTCCACCTTGCTATCGAATAGAGAATGCACAGTGAAAACATGATTAGCTACCGATACTACACGCTGATTTTACTCAGTACTCAGAGTAGAGACTCTACCCCTTCCTGAGAAATTTCATGCTGTTATCTGCTCAATCTGCTATGCCGTTGCTATCGCTTGCTATTATGACTTTTGCCGTTCGACTGTACTTTATCAAATAATTATTCCCATATTGGCAATCTCATCCTTCACCTTCCGCATTGTTATTAATGTTCCACAATCATCCAGAAAGCAAAAAATTAATACTTTTTTTCAACATTACCCCTTGTTTTTTAGGTTAAAATGTTGGTTTATGTCGATTTATTAAAAAAAATATGGTAGTGAAATATGGATGACATTATACATGCATAAAAATAATTTGACATGTTAACGGCATGTAGTATTATATATACATAAAGGAGGCAACGTACCAATGGGATATGCAGTAAAAATATATGAGGCATTTAAGGAAGACGAGATTAAGGCAAAGCTATTAGCTGAGTTTATTGAGTTAGTTGAGCAGGCGATATTAAATAATCAGTTAGCCACCCGGCAGGATGTAACGATCTCAGAATTGAAGCTGACCAAGGAGATAGAGCAAGTACGGGCAGATTTAAGTATAGAGATTGAGAAAATACGAACGGATTTAACCAAAGAGATACATCAAAGCCATGCAAACACATTACGCTGGATGATAGGTTTATTTTTCACTGCCGTGTTAACACAGGCAGGGCTTATCATAGCATTGTTGCAGCTTGCTATAAATAAATAAGGTTAATGTACATATCATAAAGCTTTACACAAAAAGCCGAATATTTGCAATAAAAAAATAGAAAATCATTTTACACCACCATGCACAACAATACCTTGCTCATAGACAAAATGACATGGATTGAATAGTATTCCCACTCCTAAAAAAGCTTGCATCAATACACTGCATACCCTATGTATGTCATCATGAACAACAATGAAAGGTTAGCCATTATACAACAAAAGTTGAGCGCTGCACTTGGTGCCTCTGTTGTCAGCAATGATCCCGATGTGCTTGAAAAGTATGCCATTGACGAAACATCCGATCTTAAAGGCAATCCATGGCTGGTAGTGTATGCAAAAAGTGCTGAGGATGTGAGCACTGTTCTTTCAGTCTGTAACGAATATTGTATACCGGTGATTCCGCGCGGGGCGGGTACCGGTGTTACCGGCGGTGCTGTACCTGTTTGCGGTGGTGTTGTTTTATCATTAGAAACAATGAATAGCATCATTGAGATAGATGTCGAAAATATGATAGCAGTGTGCGAACCTGGCGTCATTACGGGTATATTGCAAAAAGAGGTAGCACAGTATGGACTTATGTACCCGCCCGATCCGGCAAGCCTTGATTCATGCTCACTTGGTGGTAATGTAGCTGAAGGTGCAGGAGGACCTCGCGCAGTAAAATATGGCACAACAAAAGATTATATCACAGGGCTTGAGTTTGTCCTTGCTGATGGAAGTATCATTCAGCATGGTGGTAAATTTATAAAAAATGCTACAGGGTACAATCTTACTGGCATTCTCATTGGTTCTGAAGGAACACTTGCCGTTATTACAAAGATATACTGCAAGCTCATCCCTGCTCCGGCTTATACACTTGATATGCTTATCCCATTTGCAAGTCTTGAAGAAGCAATCAGGATGGTGTACACGTTTTTAATTAATCGCATTAAGCCTGCCGTTTTAGAATTTATGGAAGAGGATGCCCTTATAGTAGCCTCACAGTATTTAGGTCAGGCAATGCCTCATCCAGAAGCAAAAGCTCATCTGCTCATTCAGCTTGATGGCGATAGTTCTGAAGAGATTGAGCGCATACTGCAAACGATTCTTTCCCTTGGAATGGTACATCCCGATACAATATTGACAGCACAATCACCCCAACAAAAAGAACGGCTATGGAAGGCACGGCGGTGTATCCGTGAGGCAATAGATGCAAAAAGCCCCGTTTTTTTAGCTGAGGATTGCTCAGTCCCCCGCTCTTCTATTGCTCCTTTTTTAACCGGGGTCAAAGAGGCTCTGACCCCATATGGCTTACAATCGATCATATTTGGGCATGCCGGTGATGGGAACGTTCATATTGATGTGCTGAAAAACGATATGCCCTATGAGGATTTTAAAAAGCTGGTACCAGCGCTTAAAGAGATTATATACGGGCAGGCTTATCGCTACGGTGGTACTATCACTGGCGAACATGGAACAGGATTTATACGGAAAGATGCATTAAAGAAGTTTGCTACTTCCCAGGAACTATCGCTTTATAAGCGTTTAAAAAAAGCTTTTGATCCCAACGGAATTTTAAATCCGCACAAGATTATTGATATGGATTGATGCCGATAACATTATTAACTAATATTAAATTGTACTGTTTGTCCACTGTTGCCAAAATAACGGGAGTGCTCTACCTTGATGCACTTGCCTTGAACTACTTTAAGCCCCGCATTGTTAGCTTTTTTTGCTGCTTCATTATGAGCAATCCCTAACTGCATCCATACAACCTTTGCACCAATTGCAATGGCATCATCAACAATGGGCGGGACATCTGCAGGTTTTCTAAAAATATCTACTATATCAACTGGAAAGGGGATTGACTTCAAATCCGGATATGATTTTAAGCCCAGTATTGTATCTTTCGTTGGATTAACTGGCACCACTGTGTAGCCGTGATTAATCAAATAGCGTGCAACACGGTTGCTATCTTTTGCTGGATCATCAGACAATCCCACCACTGCAATAATTTTATTGTTCAACAAAATGTTTTTAATTTCACTATCACCTGGATTGAATGCAGGTACTTCGCATTGCATGTCTGCCATACTACCTCCTGTCGCCAGCTTTTATTCTATATGGAGTGCTATAATCTATAATAAATATAGACACATTCCCATTTTTTTGCAATTTTTAAATACGGGCATTCCTATGCTTTTCTGAAAACAGGGGGTCAGAGCCTCACATATTTTTAATAGAACAAATGCTCTGACCCCTCCGGTGTTATATGGTTGCTACCACTGGTTGGCTATATTTTTTCCTGATCTCTTTTTTATCAATCTTTCCTACACTTGTTTTAGGAATAGTATCAACAAACTCAAATTTATCCGGAACTCCATATTTTGGAATTTTACCATCTTTTGCAGCCTGTAGCATAAAAGCATGGAGCTGTTTATCATCTACTGTATTCTTACAATCATCTTTTAGTTTTATAACCAATAATGGCCTCTCACCCCACCTGGGATCCGGGACGCCCACCGCTGCACATTCAAAAACGGCTGGATGTTGACTCATAATATTTTCCAGATCAAGCGATGATACCCATTCACCGCCTGTTTTGATAACATCTTTAATTCTGTCCGTTATTTTTAAATAGTTATATTCATCAATAAATCCCACATCCCCTGTATGCAACCATCCATTTTTCCATAACTCTTTAGTTTTGTCTTCATCTTTGTAGTATCCCTTTGTAAGCCATGGAGAACGCACAACAACCTCCCCGGTGATACCTTGCTCCACCGGATTATTATGAGCATCAACAACCTGTACATCCACTAAAACTGCTGGCAACCCTGTTTTGCATCTAAACGCAACCTGCTGATCCTTTGGTATTGATAGTAGTGTGGGTTTTAATAATGCAGCAGTCAGCAATGGACATGTTTCAGACATCCCATAAGCCGAATAGATATCAATACCTTTATCCAATGCATGTTTACATAGATCCTCTGGAAGCATTGCTCCACCGATAACAACCTTCCAGTGAGATAGATCAACACTCTCAATCCCTGGAGCAGTAACAAGCATCTGGATAATGGTTGGAACGCAATGGGAAAAAGTAACCTTTTCTTTTACTATTAGCTTTAATAACATTGCAGGCTCATATTTCCCCGGATAAACCTGTTTTACACCCAGCAATGTTGCAAGGTAGGGGATTCCCCATGCATGGACATGGAACATAGGTGTTAATGGCATATAAACATCACCTGATTGGAACCTGCCGATATTGTCATAAGCGCCAAGCATTGCCATAAGCCCAAATGTATGGAGGACCAGTTGCCGATGGCTAAAGTAAACCCCCTTTGGCAATCCTGTTGTTCCTGTGGTATAAAATGTTGTTGCTTTTGCATTTTCATCCAATTCCGGAAAATTATACCTGTCATCAGCAGCTCGTATCATTGCTTCATATTCACCGGTTATTGAAATATCATCCGCCAATGGTTTCACATCATCAACAAGTACTATACTATGGCAAACATCATGCAGCTTATCCCTGATACTATTAATCAATGGAAGCATATCACTATGTACCAGAATAGTTGTGGCGCCGCTATGGTTTAATGTGTAAACAATCTGTTCAGGTGATAATCTAAAATTCATCGTTTGCAGCACCGCCCCCATCATAGGCACAGCAAAAAAACATTCCAGATACCGGTGACTATCATAATCAAACATAGCAACAGTATCACCCTGTTTCACTCCTATGCCTTTCAATACATTTGCAAGTTTATGAATACGACGCATTAAGTCCTTATAAGTATAGCGAATGATATCTCGATATACAATTTCCTGGTTGGGATTATACACCAGTGCTGCCTTTAATAATTTGTCCAGCGTTAGCTGATACTCATACGCCTGCCCTGGTTCATACGTTTTGTTTTCCATAAATAAATCTCCTGCTGTTTTATTTATGGAAATAGTAACAACGATGATATTGTCTTACAATACTTGGAATTATTTTATTGATGTAGCATTGATACTTATTTATTTGTAGGTAATTGACTTACATTTTCTTCAGTATCCTGCACCCACCTGGTAGCTTCATTAACAAGCTGTACTGCATTGTCTATATGTAATTTACCTTTTATGCGTTCTTTATATGTTCCTATAGTTTTACTGCTTAAATTAAGTGCTACTGCAATCTCTCTGGTTGTTTTTCCTTTTCCTATTAATGCAAATATTGCCAGCTCTCTGTTTGTCAGTATATCTACAGGTGATAGCCCATACTCATTCTTCACGGCTTTAGCTACAATCTCTTTCATAATCTGCTCACTAACGTAGATAGACCCATCCAGAATGGTTCTAATCGCTTCCACTATTACATCCGATGTTTTATCTTTCATAATATATCCTGATGCACCATCCTGTAAAACTCTTTGTGCATAAATCTTTTCATCATGCATCGATAAAACCAGTGTTTTAACAACAGGGAAATGACGTGCTATATCCTTTACCAGTTCAATCCCGTTGCTATCTTTTAACGATATATCAATAATAGCAGCATCAGGTTTCAATTTTGATATAATAGTAAATCCGTTATGCACATCCTCAGCTTCACCCACAACCATCATGTCGCTTTCCTGATTAATTATTTTGCATAAGCCCATCCTGAAAACGGGATGATCTTCAACAATAACGATAGATATTTTTTTGTTCATAGAATCCTTATTTGTCGATAGTTAGCGATATTGTTGTTCCGGCATTTACCATTGAAGTTATTTTTAATTCTGCACCAATAACTGCCGCCCTGTGCCTCATGATCTTTAATCCCATACCACGAACATGAGCGATGTCAAAACCATGCCCTTTATCTTCTATAACTATCATAATAGTTTTATGTGTTTCAGTAATCACAATGTTTATTGTTTCAGATTTGCTGTGTTTTACTGCATTGTAGACTGCTTCCTGAATAATATGGTACATGTGCGTCAATACTTCTGAATTTGAAATAGTAATTTCTTTATCACATATGTAGTTACAGGTAATCCCATAAATCATTGTAACAGTTTGTATTAATTCATCCACCAGGGCAGATAATCCCTGTTTTTCTATGAAATATGATGGTGTTAACCCTCTTGAAAATTGGCGCGTTTTTACAATTGCTCCATCTAAAAGCTGACGGATATTCTCAACATCTTCTTTAAGCGGTAGTATATTCTTTGATAATTCCTGTACCATTACCTTGCACATGGCATCTATCCCCAGCAAATGAGGGATCAGATCGTCATGAAGATCCTGACCAATCGTTTGCCGCTCCTTTTCGCTTATCAAAATTATCTCTTTTTCAAGCATTCGTTTCTCTGTAATATCAGTAAGCGATATAATAACCATCTTCTGGTTATGAATATATATCATTTCTGCTGATAAAATAGCAATATATTCTTTTGAATCATGTTTCAATGAAATCTCATAATCATTTATTGTATTAAACTTAATAAGTTGTTTATATAATCGGTGTATATCTTTGTTTTTGATTATTCCAATATCAAAGATGCTGATAGCCGGCTTTTGGTGCAATGGCACATGGATAAGTATCTCAAAAGCTTTATTCCATTTTACAATCACTCCTGTTTGCATATCAATAAGCGCCAATCCAACAGGAGTTGCACCAAATACTTTTGCAAAAAGTTCTTCTGACCGTTTCAAAGCCTCTTCCCAATTTTTCCGCTGGGTTATATCAGTAACCACTGCAAAGCTACCCAAAAATCGTCCTTGCTCATCAGATACTATTTTTGGTGATACAATGGTATGCGCTATCGTTCCATCATCTTTCATCCATGCCATTTCATAGGGTTCCTGAATTCCAAACTGACGTTTTTCCATCTGGGTATCAAACTGTCTATAGTAATGAGGATGGATAAAATCTTTTATTTGTTTACCAATAATATATCGGTGCTCATGTCCTATGATATCACAAAATCGTGGGTTGACGTATTGAATTGTTAAATGTTCATCCTGTACCAGCAACCCATCACTCATTGTTTCCACAAGCAAACGGTATTTTTCTTCACTTTTTTGCAGCGCTTCTCGTGTCATAACTAACTGGGTAATATCGGTTAATGAAGCAACACTTAATTGAGTGTCCGGTATCATATCGATGGTAATATAAATATACAGTATCTTTTTATCTTTTGTATATATTCTGAATTCATAATTTTTAGGCGCACTATCCGGATCTTTTCTTCGCAAAGAGTGATATTCTTTCATTCTTTCTACATCTTCTTCATGTATAAATTGTGTCCAGCTTACCCTGCCTTCAATCTCTTGTTTATCATATCCCAACATTGAAGCAAAACGGCTATTAACCAGAATGATTGTTGTATCGTTGTCTATAAGGATGGTACCCGCACCTGTGTTTTCAAATATTGTGATATATCTGTCATTTAATGCAGGAGTATTATTGCTGTTAATTCCCAATGAATTTCCCTCGTTATGTATTGAAATTATATAGCTCTTTCATTACTGCGATGCTATCATTGAATTTTCTTTTTCACAACAGGTATATGCAGTGTTAATGTTTCTTTGAAAATTGATTTTTGTGGCTGTTTTTCTCTACTAATTTTTTACACCACTTCATCATAGTATTACAAATAAACAGAAACGCAAATCTTACTCCAGATGTATACTAAATATAAAATGTATCTAATGCAAAAACTTCCCCGTATTCAGGAAGTGAACCACATTGTCTATAACACTTTTTTGTGTTAGCAGAAGTGAATGCTGCCCAATTATCTGAATAAAATCCTTCATGCCTTCAAGCCTGGTTTCTTCAACAGTTATAGTCCCATCATCATCACCTGGCAAAAGAGGATTCATACCAATACGTGTTCCTGTTCCACCTGCTATAACACCAAATTCTATAGGTGGTGGAGCAGTAATTGCTGGTATTGATTTTTCAACATCCTGAATTTTTCCACCTGCAACGCCAAGTACCCATTGATATAAAGAAAGCCTGCTTAAAATCCTTGCCCACTGAGATCCTTTGTTTGGAGGAGCAATCATCACAAAACGACCTTTCTTTTTCAAAGTATGATTAGCAAGATAATACCGTATAACAATGGTCCCAAAACTATGGGTCACAAAACTTATAGATTCAATATCACGTTCATACACTTTTTTAATTTCTTTATGAAGCCGTTTTGAAATCGCTTTAATGGTTTCTTTTCTGCTGCTATACTCAAAATTATGGGTTTTGAAGCCCTTTTCTTTAAGAGCGCTTTCAATTTTTGACATTGATGAAGCACTCCGCAAAACACCATGCACAAGAAAAACCCATCTTTCTTTCCCTTTTATAGCATCATTTGATATTTTATGCTGTATATGAATCATAATAAAAATTAGCCCTGCAATAATAAAAAGTGTCAATGCGAATACAGTATGTTTAAGCATGTTATTGCACCAGATGTATTAGTGAATTAGCATAATATTGTATCAATGATTTTTTGGATTTGTTTATTTTTATTATCCCATTCTTCATATTTACAATTCTTCGTCGTTGTAACAAATCACAAGCAACATCCGTCATTGTTTTGGCTTCATCTATATCAAGTAATTCTTTTTCAAACGACACAAGCTCTTTTTTACGGTGAAATTCTTCATTTTCTAATTTTCTAAAACCTTCTGTAGTACTCTGGAAAGCTTTACCAATAACAATCCGCCTCCCATCATTTTTCATTTTTGCTTTAAGCAAAGCTACCTTGTGAACAAGTTCATCATAGGTTAATAACTCTTTCTGTAATAATTCTAATGCCAGTGCAATAAGGCAGACGGGTGTAACCGGTATTACTTCACCTATGTTATAAAGAAGCCAATCAGCAAACTGTTTTATCACCCCCAATCGATCATACCGTTCACGAGTAAAGAAATTTTTCTCCTTTTGATTAATAAATTCAGAAGCTGAGATAGGTTGGCCAAAACTGACACTTGCATATCCATGATGTTTCAACCTTCCGGTCATCCAGCGCAGAGTATTCCCGATAAAAAGATATGGAATCTTTACAACTATTCGGGAAAAAGACACCACGTTTCCTTTCAAACCGCTTTTTTCTTTACCACGCTTCCATTCATCAATCAATGTGCGGTCCTCAAGTACCCAGTCGTAATTGATACCCACCGGCACAAATATAACATCACCTCTGAATTCAGGATTTTTTTTAATTTTCATTATGTAGTCAATAACACCAACCTTAGTATCCCTGAATCTGCCATCTCTGGTTAAGCCACCCTCGATGAATATACCCTGCGTAACACCCTGAATACTAATTAGTTGAATATATTTTTCTAAAACAGTATGATAAAGATTTTCACGATATCTCCTTCGTAAAAAATACGATCCAAATGATTTGAAAATATATTCTAATGGCCACACTCTAGCCCATTCGCCTACTGCATAGCTTATTGATACATTCTTTGAAAGCATGTATGCTACCAGAACATAATCTACATTACTACGGTGATTCATCACAAATACAACAGCGTTATGTTCTGGAATCTTTTTAAGTTTTTCTGCATTTTCATGATCGATTACCACTTCATAGAGAAAATTAAGCAAAGTATTCGCAACCCACCAACCAAATTTATAATACGATAGTAAATTAAAAAAAGGGACAATCTCTTCAATATAATCTTCTACCAACTTTTCAGCAGCATCTATCCTTATCCCTTTTTCCTTTGCATGTTCCAGCATTGCCTTATGAATATCCATATCATTCATCAGGTCTTTTTTGACTATAAACTTACTCATAAATTTGAAGCGGTCCAATTTTATACGATTTTCATTAATGTAGTGCAATGCTGAACGTGATACTCTAAGGACAATCTGCTCTTTTACAACTGCCCGTATCACCTCATATAAAAGAACACCCCCAAAAATTACAAATATGTAAGATAGTATTTTCGTAATATCCTCCCTTTTTTTACCACACCCATTACTTTGCCTCAATAAAACAAACCATGCATCTAACATTAAATTATAAATAGTGCTCTACATCTCTTCAAACACCCAGTGCAAATTTTTCGGCAGATCGTGATAATCAACATGTGTAGACTCTTCTGTTAAATCAACGGAATTATAGGTATGCCAGTACAATATTGTTTTATTGTTGTATTCCGGGTTTTGTATCATATCACACACCGCTGCAAATGTTTTACCGGTATAAGTTGGTTCTAACGGTATATTTTCCAACCGGTGCATTGCGTCAATGGCATCCTTACATGCAGTGGTTGGGTAGCCATATCCCTCACCACAATAATCGTGTATGATAGTTGGTGTAATAAAATCTATTGCTGGCAATTGAGCAAATCCTTTCATGAGGGCATAGGTTTGCTTCATCAGTGACAATACACTCTTTTCATTGGCAATAGGCACAGGTCCAAGGGATCTATCGGTTACCCTGACCCCAACAACCTTACTTTTTAACCCCGCTAACGCTGCACCCAGGGTAAGCCCTGCCATAGTTCCTGCCGAGCCCAATGCACACACAATATAATCCGGCTCCGGCACAAGCCCCTGCTGTATCTGCTGCTGCAGTTCAAATGCAGCATTTACAAAACCTAACGTTCCCAGTGGCGAGGAACCGCCGGCATACAAAAAGTAGGCATCGTGGATTAACCGCTCAAATGTATAAAACATAACGCCGGCTTTCAGCATGGTTTTGTAATACTTCAACTGTGCATTATAACGGCAAAATAACAGTAAATTTTTTTTTACATACACGGTTACCGGCTGATAAAACAAAAGCAGCCTGCATGCAAGCCCCAGCTTCTGGCAAAACATAGCGGTTGCCAATCCATGGTTGGTGCCAATGCCCCCCATGGTAACAACCTTTGATTTATTCAGAGCCTTTGCCTCCGCTAATGTAAATTCTAATTTTCTGACCTTATTACCGCCATAAACATCTGAAGAAAGATCATCACGCTTAATCCACAGATTATCATGAGGGAAATGATGCAGCCGTTGTACAGGCGTCGGGAATTTGCCAAGTGACAGCCATGGTAATTGTTGCAACGCTTCCCATATATTCATCAGCGGTAACGTCTTCACAGGCTACCTCCAGTCTTCTTTTGTGGCGATAGCTACTATGTCAAAACCCTGCCTCAGCAGAAATCGTTTGCGTAAATAATAGTACGCCACACCACTCAAAGCAAACAGTAGAAATAAGCCAATCTTAAGTAGCGATTGGAGATCTGCCAGAATGATGATGCAAAAAAACACTATGAGGATAAAACCCGCAAAAGTGCAGAGGTATAACCACACCCCATTTAGTTTAAAATGTGCCTGCATGTAACGCTCAGGATACAGTTTTGGAAATCGCAGCGCTGCAATAAGAATAGGAAGAAATATGATAATGCCACCCAATGCTGAGTATGATGCAAACGTTTCAATGGAAAAATTTGAAAGGATACCTGCAAGCGATAGTAACCAGATAATAGTTAGTAGTATATGAGGCGTGGCAAATTTTTTATGAACATCTCCCAACCATGCTGGGAGCAGCCTATCATTGATAATGATAAGCAATGACTTAGTGCCTACAATAAACAGAGCATTGAGCGTTGTGATAAGGGCAAGCACTGCACCACCCAGGATAAAAAACATGAACCCGGCACTGTTTAATATTGATTTGCTTATGAATACTAAAGGCTCTGCAGCCTGTGATGTTGCATGCCATGGAAGAGCACCTGTTGCAGCAATTGCCACAAGAAGGTACACTATGGCAACAATGGGAAAGGTAATAAAATATGCCCTGGGGATAGTTTTCCCTGCATCTTTTATTTCGCCACCCAATTCAATAATCCCATTTGATCCTAAATAGGTAAAGGTAAGCAGTGCAATTCCCACTGCAAGATTTCCAATACCCTTCTGAAAAAAATTTTCAAAATTTTTAACATCAAGATGAACAATACCAGCAAATGAAAAATACAGCAAGGCGCTTACCAGGATGATAACCATGATTGCCTGCAAAACAGAAGCAGGTTTAATCCCGATAAGATTTACCAGGTAAAATACTGTTACAAGAACTATCGCCATACATTGCACAGACATAGCAGGGAAAAAAGTAGCTATGTACCGCGCGCAGGATATGCTATACAGTGGAATCTGTCCAAAAAATGTTGCAAGTACATAAATCCATATACCAGCAAAGGCAACACCCGGTGACACCATGCGGCTAGGATATTTATAATTGCCACCAACTGACGGAATTGCCGACCCCAGCATTGCAAGTGGAAGCATGCTTAAAAAGACGGGAATAACCGCCAGCAAGTAGGCAAGCGGTAATGCAGGTCCCACCATTTTAAGTACTATCCCGGTAAAAACAAAAATACCGCCACCAATGGTAAATCCCACTGCAATAAAGGTAACCCCGGCAAGTCCCAGTACCCGTTTTAAGTTCATGGTTTGATTGCTGTTCATTGCTTTTTCACCATCTATTGTATTCGATGTTTGATCATCCCTGGACAATTATTTGATGCCACTTTGTATGGACTTTGTTATATTTTCAAGGATGTCACTATAAACATTTTTAATCCTTTCAAAGATTTCTACGGATGTTATTTCATCATACATACATGTGCTCACATTCCTATCCTCCAGCATGTCAAGGAGTATTTCATCATCTTCTATTATTCGGTTCCTGAAAGCCTCTTTTATACATGTTCTGGGATTGTTACATTCAACACCATTATATAATAATATCGTTTTTAATGTTTTCCATAAAAGCTCAACTGTAAATTCAAAACGCTGTATTGTACCATCTTTTTCTAAATCCGTTTGAGCAATACTTACCGCTTCTTTTAATGATTTAACAGCATTTTCCAGTTTTTTAACAGATAGATATATCTCACTTTTTTTCATAGATTACAACCCCCGACTCTTTTATACTGTCCTTAAAGGTATCATCTACCTTACTTAACACTATAATATCAACAGAATATAATCCGCTAACATCATCAATGAGTTCTTTCATCTTCCGCATTTCCCTGAATGTAAGTGCTTTCTCGTCTTCAAGCGCTATATCAATATCGGAACCTTTATTTGCATTGCCTTTTGCTCGTGAGCCAAACAAGATAATCCTGACGGGATCAGCTTTTTCAACAATAACTGATACAATTTTTTGTATTATATATTCTACTTTACTATCCATTATATCCTTATCTCCATCAAATACAATCGTTCTATCAATTATTTTCCCAATCTTTTTACTTTTCTTTACCATGAATGAACATTAAAAACATAATATTATATATATTCTACATTTTACTATTATCCAATCACTCCCTCTTATAGTGTTTTAATCATCTCCACAAAAGAATTGCTTATCTCCCATTTTGAAAGCCAGCACCGGCGTTTATACTGCAATAATCATACAAGCAATACATAGGCATTGTCAAGATAAATACAGAAGGTGAGAAAAGCTTTTTCTTTCACGGGCAGTAAAAAAACATATAGAAACATATAGAATATAAAGTGTTGGTTTATGCTAATAAAACGATAGTATTTGATTGAACGCATTTATTTTTCACAACACCTGTTGTATTCCTCTGCATAGTTATCCATCAGCGGCACATCATGAAGCGTTTTATACACATCGTACAATAATGAATATGCTTCACAATGTAAGGGGTCACGCTCCACTACACCCTTGCACAACGTGATGGCTCTATCAATGTAATACTTACGGCGTTTTGCCGGTTTATACTCAAAACATAGATGCGCTAATGTCATAGCGATTGTATTGTCGTGCGGATATACCTTGATGCATTGCTCCAGCACCTCAATTGCGTTTGCTAAACTATTATCCTGACGATACAGCAATGCCAGTGCATGATATGCTGCTTTACAGGCAGGATTTATCTGCAATGCCCTGCTATACTGAGCTATCGCCACACCTTTTTCATTTTTTTGCAAAGCGTCGTCAGCCATAGTCAAAAGCATATCGGTGTCATTTTTTGTTAGCCTGTTACATTCATCTGCATGTACGGCTGCAGTATCACATTGTTTCAGCGTATTATACACCAGTGCCAGATGATAATGAGCTTCAACCGCCTTTCCTTGCTGGGCGATAGTTTTTGTGAAATGGTCAATGGCATGATTATACTCACTAAAATAAACATACAGCTTTCCCACCTCACAGTGTACATCAGGCTGATTATCATCAATTGCAAGCGATTGGTTGTAAAACTGCAATGCTCTGACCCTATTGTTGTAATGATTCAGGTAGATAGTTGCTAAAAGATTTAATGCTGCAGTATGCTTTGGGTTAATGATAAGTACCCTTTCCAGATTTTCAACAGCATATATGTACATCTGGTGCTGGTATTGTATCTGTGCTTTTTTAAAATAATAGCTGGCATCCTCATCTGCATACATAGGCAATGAAAATAGAAAAGCTATAGTTACCCACAAAAAGAACATCATCAAAAATTTTTGTATTGACATTTTATAACACCTTCTTTATGTATCCATCCATAATGGCTGGTCAGGTAGCTCAGTCGGTAGAGCAG
>DCUV01000052.1 GCA_002328585.1 Spirochaetia bacterium UBA2205 | reverse complement strand
GGTCAGAGCCTATGTTCTGTGCCTGCGTAAGTACATAACTATTACGTTGAAAATTGGATTACACATGAGAAAATGAGAAAAAAATGGGGTCAGAGCCTTGATAATTCCCCACTTCCGTTTAAAGGGGGGATAAAAGGGGTTGGTGGTATTCTTTGCTTCGCTCAGAATGACAAACTATAACTTTTTCAAAGGAAAATGTGTAATACATCGTCATATTTCCTTCTCATACTTTCTTTTGTTGGGCGACAAAAGTTTTATCACTTCGTAAGGGGGCATTTATGCGCTAAATGCCCCCTTACCAACCTCCAAAGCGCCCCTCAAACGGCGGTGTGCCTTATGTTCTGTATTTATTATGTCTTTGCCATCGTGCTGCGGACGACATCCTGTCTATGTCCTCGCACGAGCCATATGGCGCTACGGCATCCGTGCCTCCGCTGCTTTTCCTTTAATCCCGATAGAAATTACGTAAATAATGGGGTCAGAGCACAGAATCCTTTTATTATGTAGATGAGTTCAATCTTTGATGAATGATAACTATGCTATCATCTACATTTTTTCCTTTTTAAGAGACGAAACATTATAAATTATTAACATAATCCATAATATCATACAAATAATCAGCAACAAACATCTAACAATTTACATTTTACAGTGTACAGGTAAAAATGGGGTCAGAGCCTTAAAACAAACCACACAACTTTTATTCAGAAAGCTTTCATTCCGCACACTGAAACATAGAAAAAAGGTACACCGGGGAAAAAAATTTAATAGACCTATGTTAGTCTCTATTTCTCATAAACCTGTCAAGACTCCACGGGCCTCCTCCAGCGGTTGCTAAATAAAGAAAAAGGAAACAGTAAAGTACGGCTAATTCGCCCTGGTTCATTATAGGGAAAAATCCTTGAGGCGCGTGCACCATGAAATAGGCAAATGCCATCTCACCAGACATAATGAACGCAGCCATGCGAGTGAATAGTCCTAACGTTATGAAAGCACCACCGGCTAATTCTATTATACCGGCCACTCCCATCAGTGAGAAAATCTCCACCGCTCCACCCATGGGTGGAAAGTTGAAAAGTTTAACGGTCCCGTGCTCCATAAACAATAATCCCCCCATAATTCGTAGTATACTCAAAAGGCGGGGACTCCATTGATCAAATATGGATTTTAAATTCATATAAAACCTCCATCCTCGATTGTTAACGCAGATGTATAATTTAGAAATATATGAAGAAAATCTACCAATGTCAATAATTTTTCCACTTTTGGTTGCACTGTACTTCTATCTTATACCTAAAAATTGTTAGGAATAGTTGTGACATTCTGTTAAAAAGTGGAAAAATTTTGACAACTTATCAATACTACACTTATGAAATTCACTTTATGGATACAATTACAGGTAAGTTAAATACATGCATGTCTTTGCCCAGGACGGGACTTGAACCCACACGGGATATTCCCACATGCCCCTCAAGCATGCGTGTCTACCAGTTCCACCACCTGGGCAATATTATACTATTTTTTGCATCTATATTGAATACATCAATTTCTGTCAATACATTTGTTTTTATACTATTAAAAAAGTATAGATCCTTATTTAAAGTTTTTATATATTGGTATATATAATTTGTTCAGTTAAAATATGGTCTAATGAAATATTTTTTGCTAATTATTTGCTATTTTTATAAGTTCAAGCATAGTTACGGCATCTTTTGCATAGCTTGAATCGGGAAATTCTTTCATAAGCTGAGTAAATGTTTTAGATGCTTCTTCATCAAATCCCATTTTGCTGTAACATATTCCAATCTGTAACAAACCATACATCCCATCATCATCCAAAGGGAATTCCTCAAAAAGGCGTTTATAAATGGCGATAGCTTTTGTAAAATTGGAATTATCAAAGTATATTGCTGCAATAAAGCGATAAGCTTTTGCTCTATATAGTCCATCAACATAAATATCAAGATATTCATAAAACTCATTTAATGCTTTTTGTTTTTCATTAATCGATAGGAAAAACAATCCCTGTTGAAACTTTTTATCATCGGCTTCCTGTTGCATTGTACGTTTTTCCTGTGCATAAGAGATGCAACTTACAATATATAAAAATATTATAATAAACATTATCTTTTTCATTGTTTCTTCTCCAAAAATGAATTACTCCCAATCTTCAAAAACAAACTCAAATTCAAAAAAAATATCGTTTTCATTTTAAGATTTACCAAGCTCAGTCTCCCCTGAAATCTCATCAACTAAAGCACTAAAAAGTGTAATTACATCATCATTTGTTCGTCTAAGACTTTGAGCTAATTTCAGGGCGATAGCTCTTGTTAGTATTAAGCCTTCTTTAGGATTTCTATCTCCAAATTTAATAAAATCCTTTCGTTTCAAAACCAGACAATCGCAATCCTGTTTCGCAATAACTGTTGCTGAACGTTTATCGTTATCTATCATTGCGAGTTCGCCTACATAAAGAGGGGTTTCATTAGCATTCATTGTTACTACAGTATAAGGCTCATCCTGCAATGTTCTCTTCTGTATTTCTATTTCGCCATTCAGAATAATATATAGCTCATCACCCATATCACCTTCTTTAATTATACATTTACCACGTTTAATTTTTTTTACAGTACATACCAATGCTATATTGCGTATTACATTTTGACTTAACCCTTTAAAAAGCGAAAGATCCTGTAATTTTATTAAAATTGTTTCATCAATATATGACTTATATAACTTCATCACATTACCTCAACCATTTTCAGTTGAACCTTCAATAAGCACTGCTTTTGAAAAATTCTTAATAATATATGATTTTTTAGGGTTTAGTACTGGATAATTTGACATCATGCTTTTGACCATTCGCAAATTATCCACTAACCTTGAAATATCAGGTGTCTTTTGTGCTTCTTGTAATGCAAGACGTTTACGATCATAAAAATTCCCGGTATTCTCAAGAAGTCCAATTAATATTTTGTTTTTTGTTTTATAATGATCAAAAAGCTCTCCATATGTTTTATGTATGTAATGTTGAGAAATGTCTTCTGTTGTCAAATTTACCGGAGTGCTGGCATCAACCAATTCACCAATTACATGAGCTAACCCACTTTTTGCAAAAGCATCCGCAATAATATTTTTATTGTAGTTGTTTGATAGTATTACCTCATCACATCCTGATAGTCTTAAATACCGTTCATATTTCTGATCAATTATCTCGGCACATACATAAACACTTCTTGAAATTGCTTTAATTGACATCACCGACATAACTGTTCTGGAATCTGCATCCTGCCCTGATTTACCCAACTCATCAGCAAGTACTAATACCTTCTTTGCATACTGTATATTGGCACGATTTAACACATGTTCATCAATATGATCTCCATATACATAATGAATATTTGAAAATAATATATTACTTTTTAAATTTTCAATATTTTCAGGATCAATCATGCAAACCAACACAATATCATAGCCAGTAAAATCTCCCTGTCGCATAGCAATGTTTGATAATACCATTGCCATATCTTTTTTCCAACCACAGATAACATAATGATTTTTAATCTTCACCTGCTTTAATCCTCTGTCTTCTTTTAATTGTCTTTCTACTAAGGTTGATGCGATATTACCAGTAATCAAACCTACCAGAGCCATTCCAAAAAAAATAGTCAGTATGCCTATAAATCTGCCCAATCGTGAAATGGGATATTTATCTCCATAGCCAACTGTTGCTGATGTTACAATTGCCCACCACACTGAATCTTCAATAGAATTAATATTGCTTTGAACTGTTTCTTGCTGACCGTGACTTTTTATTGTTCTAACATAACCACGTTCCACATAATAAATTGTTGTAGAAAAAATAAACAGCAATGCAAAGCATACAGCAAAAATTCTTAATACCATGCTATGGAATAGATTATATAGTATTATCTTAATCTCAGTGTATATTTTCATATTTTTTAAATTTGCTTCCATACTATCTTTAACCTGTATATTACAGTATAATTCATATCAATTATCGATAGTTATTATAAAAAATATTACAAAAATATTATGTCGCTTAGTATAGAGCGCAAAAAAAAACTGCTCTTTTACAGAGCAGTTTTTTTTTGATTATTTATATAATCTTACTTTTTTACAGTTCTTTCAAACCTCTTTTTGGCTTGCTCTTTGACGATGATAGATCAACCGAACCCTTTATTTCGCTTCCACTCTGAGCCTTATATGCAGCTTCAAAAATATCTTCTTTCATTTCAGCCTGAGCAAATGACTGGTTAATATCCTCACGCACTGTTGATCTTCTGCGTTTAAATGTTGCAAATGCTGCATCCTGGAATCCTCGCGATACGCTATAGAGGAATTCATTTAAAACGTTTGCCATCCCTTTGAGCATATACTGTTTACGCTTAATGGTTGTTACATCAACATCCAGCACTAAACCCGGCTGTATATGATGTGGATTAATCTTATAGGTAAACTCATTAAATCTTCTTTCTAAGAAGTTAATACGCTCATCAAGAATAACTCGTTCAATTGGGTTCTGAAAACCATGCATTTTGTGTAACATCTCGTGCAGGTATTTAAGTTTATTTTTAAGATTGTGAATCCTATCTTCATATGTTCTGTTGTTCTTTTCAACAAATGAATTTTCATTATACATTTCACCAATTTCATTCCATAATACTGAATTAGGATCTGCATCCTCCTCACGCTTATTCCTTCTCCAATCTCTTGACATAAGTCTGCTTGCTAAATCGTCAAAATCACGGAGTGAACGGAATCTCTTCTTTGATTCATAATGAGCATGAACGACATCCCATACCCTGAGTATTTCACGGGTAAAGGAATCCATCTGTCTGTCAAACTCCTTCTTAGCTTCACGTAGCTGATTCTGATCATAATATGCTAATCTGATTGCATATCGCTCATCTGGCAATATGGACTTATCTATTTCCTCATATTCACGGATCTGACATACACGTGCATTCTTCAAGTTATCGCAAACCTGGTAGCCTAACTTTGATGTATCAAGAATTGAAGTAATAGCATTAACTGCAGTGTTATATCCTCGATTTCGGATATTCTCTTCGTCAATGATGTATTTAATATTTTCACGAATATTTAGTGGATCATATTCTTCAACATCAATCTCTGCACGTAATCCTTCTATCTTATCAAGGAACTTCTTTGCAAGGATTGTATAACGTTTAGATTTTTCATCTTCTTTTTCGTCATCTGTGAAGTTTTCAATTCTCTTAATCTTTTCAAACATAACTTCCGTACCAGTAAGCTCGCTCTTACCCTGATCGATAAGTTCTTCCTTGAGGATTTGAATCTGCTTATCTATCAATTCATGGATATGTTTTTGAATTGCATCTTTCAATAACGACTCAACAGTTACCTGATAGTGATAAATTTGACTGATTAACTCACTATCAAGAATATTTACCGAGAGCTTAACATCATTTACATATTTTGGCCTTAACTCATTGTCCTTAAATATGCATTTGATAATGGCATAAGCATTTTCCCCTCGGATAAATGCACCAACATCTGTCTTCTGCCTTAATATTGCGTTGGTTTCATTTTCAAGGTCATTTAAGCCTCGCTGGATATGTCCCTGCAGGTGACCGTACATATTTACTATAGATTTTTCAATTTCACCTGTATTAAACTTATCCACACCCCCTATTTTATCAAGAAGTTCCATAATCTCGCGTGGTGTATAGCGAGCTAATCCCTTTGCTTCTTCTCTGTCCACAAAGTCACGAACTTTTTTGATAAACTCATCTTCCATGGTAACCGTATAACGATTAAACATGTTAACATAGGACTGGTTGACATAATTATACAGCTTCTCTTTTAAACCACCCATCACATCTAACTTCTTCAACACTTCTTCGGGTAGTTTAGACTGAACCTGATTAATAATCTTATCTACAGATTCATCAACCATAAGCCTTGCTTCTGCAACCTTATCACGACCTTCCTGTGCTAATGAATTTCGTGAACCGACCGCACTGGGTTCAGTTGGATGAACTTTATTAGGGCTTTTTGGAAACTGAGCTATTGACATGTATTGACCTCCTTGATTGAATACATTTTTTTCAATAATGCATTGTATATAATTTTCTACTATTGTTTACATAGTAGTTTTAATCCAAAACACTTGAAAGTAATATTTATAATAATATCACTATGATTGTCAACGTTTTATTTAATTTTTTAAAAAAAAAATTTTAATTCTGAATACCTCATTACCCTTCATAATACTTAAATGTGTAATTGTTAACTTTAAATATATCACCATCATTCAGGATATCCCCTGCATCCCTATTAACAAATTGTACAACATTTTCAGGCGCCAGCAATTGGCACTTCACAATCTTATCTTTTCTTACTGCTTTAAGCATTATCGGTGCCCTGATAGCAAGATCATGAATTCGTATCATATTATGGGTATCGCTACCAATGGTAATAGTTCTGGAATTTTTTGCTGTAAGATTTGCTTTCTCTATTGAAGGTTCAAGCAATTCATTGTTCCAGTATTCTAAAGCACCCTTCACTTTAAGCTGTGCAGCTCTCCTTAATACCATGAACAGAATAATTAAAAGAACTATCGCCATGATTATAATAAAAAGCGGATGCACATACAATGGGCGCGAATGTATTTCTTTTATCTTTGCCATTGTATCAATATCCTTTTTAAGATCCTTAACAATAATTTTATCCACTGACTCCTGAGCATCTATCACTTTGGTATAGGGTGAAATGCTTTCTTTTACTTCTTTTTGAATTTTTTCCAAACGACTATCCTTCTGGATCTGCCCCAGGTTAACAAAGAAAACAAACCACTCACTACCTGAATACTGCCTGGCTATATTTTTAATATTGTAATGATACTTACGAGCATCTGGCGGAGGATCATCTATTGCATCAGTAATGATAATAATGACCTGCTCTCTGTCAGGATCCTCCATCTGTAATTGTTTTGCCTTATCAAATGCAGCATTTATCATCGCCATGGTATACGTCCATTTACCACTTGCTTCCACCATTGAGATATATTTGTTCAAAATATCTTTATTGCTTTTGTGTTTTATATAAACGGTGGGATATAATTTTACATCAGTGCTAAATGTAATCAAGGTAAAGCTATCATTTTCATCAAGCTGTTCAATAAATTTTGGTAAACTTTGTTTTACCAGTGGCATAATATTTTTACCACCATATCCCGCCATTGATAATGACGTATCAATAACAAGAACCAAATCCCTGGATTTTGCATATCCATCTGCATAACAAAATCCAGCAGATAGTATGATGGCGATAACCAATCGAAGATATTGAAGCATAACTTTCAAGGCGAACTCCTTATATTATTGTATATTTTTTATATTCAGAGGCAGCAACAAATCTTTCTAATAAACGATTTAGTATAAATAACAAAAAATATTTAAGTCAAGTAAATAATTTAAATTTTTTTAATATTTTAAACTATAGAATATTTATTAATATTCCCTGTAACGACGTGTTTCTTTTACATAATGTCGTAAATCCAGTGAACGCTTTACATCAACATCAAGATATTCATTCATCAGGATAAAAAACCACAGCAGGGTATCTTCCTCGGTTTCAAGTGCGACAAATTTTCGTTTTTCACGCCAATCCTTAATAATGATACCTTTCCCAATAATCATCATAATATCAAATTCGAACGTACTATCAACACTATAGTCAACATAATAATCAAGGACATCATTTTTTAGTTGTGGCACATCTATATCGCTTGATTGAGCAATAACAAATGCTGGAATAATAATATCCTGATCAAGTTCAGCATATTTATTCAATTTTTTGGTTAAGGTTACGTTACTTAAAACCTCTGATACACTTTGTTTATCAATGTGTTTTGTTATATGGAAGGTAGCATACACTAATTCTGATGGAATATGCCCATTCATCATTTCTTCAACGATAGTCCATTTTTTATAATATGCTATATAATCAACTGTTTTAGGTACATATCCGCTAGCATCAACAGGTTTTTTATCAGATACAATAAACTCATTGGGAACTATATCCTGTAACAGTTTCATAATTTTCTTACCATCAAATTCTTCTCTGACTTGATTTTTTTTGGATGCCTTTTTACTATCTTTAGAAGATTGCAATCCTGATATGGTATTCTGTATACTTGCAAAGTACTCTTTTAACATTTAAATTCTCCATCTGAAATTAACTTTATCTTAAAATAATTAATACTGGACATTGTAGCACTGCTCATATGCAACAATCATATATTCTACTCAAATTGAATCATCATTGATTAAGTATAATATTGCCAATACATAAAATCAATATTATTTCACATTGTTTATAGTAATTGCTATTATTGGCTATTGTTGACCGGATTACAATTTAGTTAAAATTCCGCCACATTAACATCATTAAAATCCTGTGAAACTGTACCCAACACTTCTTCATCTTCTTCAAGACCTAAATCATTTTCGTTGGTGTTATTCTTTTGAGGCTGCGGTTTTGGTTTCAATTCTTCTTCAATGTATCCTTCGCTTTCAGCTTTTTTACCTTCAATAATATTTTGTAATTCAGCAGTACTCATGTTTTTCCACTCTTTTGCAACAGCAACATATTTTCCCCTGGGGAATTCGCGAATATATCGTTGAAATTCACGCGCAGCCAGATCAAATTTTTTCTGCATAAAATATGCATACCCTTTTTTAATCTGTGCATCCTGATCTTTATGATAAAATTCATTTGTCAATACTTTATTAAAATAAGCGATAGCTCTGTCAAACTGTCGCATTGCAAAATATGATTCGCCTATCCAGTATAATGCATTTTCTGATAATTTATCGCCACCAAAATGTATCAATACCCTGTTAAAAAATCCTATTGCGTCACTGTAATGTCCACTCCTGAAAGCATTAAGACCACTTTTATATGCCTGTACCTTGTATGCATTTTTTACATCATTGACATACTGACTTACCGCACCATAATACCGTAAAAAGTAATCATAGTGATTATATGCTTCAGCATCCATACCTAAATGCTTTAAAGAACGTGCCCTTCCTAAAATAGCTTCTTCATTGGTGCTATCCTCATTTATAGCAATATCAAACATACGTTTTGCTTTTTGTATCTCGCCATTTTTCAGATACAAATGTCCCAATTCTGAATATATCTTACTTCTATAGTTTCTGTCCATGGAAGCATTGAGCAGGGTTAATAATTGATGAGCGCTTTCTTCACTATAACTCTGCAACCAGTTGATGTGAGCTATACGTGCAAGTATGTTTTTATACATATCGTCAGATAAATTCTTTCTGTTATTTTTCACCAGATATACATACTTGAGATAGGCAAGTCTGTTAAGGTTTAATTTTTCATAACATTGCCCTATATAATAATAGGCTTCAATTGCTGTTTTAGTATCAGGATACCGTGCAATAATCTTTGTCAAAATGGTAACAGCCTGATTAATTGATTCTTTATCATTTCTCTCATAAATAAGCGTTGCTTCGGTAAGTAACTTTTTTGCCTCACTCTGAGGTTGTATTACCAGAACATAATATATTATTAACAATATCCCGATAACGATCAATAATGCCCCTGCTAATGTCTTTGTTTTCATAGTTACCTCGTTACTCCATATCATAAATTTACTGCGATCGTGCTATTGCAAAATCTCGCCAGAACTTTGCATCTTCAGGAAAATATGTTGCTACATCTTTTTTCATCAAATAATGTAACGCTTTTTTATACTGCTTTAATTCAATGTAACTTCTGCCAATATAGAGATTGGCTTTTGCAATCTCAATACTATTATTGGATTGTTCACTGTATTTGCTTAACGTATCAATACAGGTTTCATATTTTCCTTTATAAAAGGTTATCGCAATTATTTTGTTAATATCTGCGGTAGCTGATAACTTTTGCTTTTCCAGTTGATAGGGTTTGGCTTCTTCCTTTTGAGATTTTGGCAATTCCGGTTTGCCAGTCTTTTCTTTTTCAGGAACTTGTAGTTTTAGTGGTGCTTTCGCCATTTTTGTAACCTTTACTGGTTCAGCAGTGCAATTAACACCTTTTATAATTTTCAATTCATCATCATATGTTTCCGGAACCAGAGTATAATAATATGAACCAGCGGGAATGTTGCTATCAATATACTCATTATTTGTAATATTAATAACATCAACAAGATACGCATTGTTTAAATCCTGTACTGAGAAGGGAGCATTACGCAATCTGAAAAGTTTAAAATACCTGTTCCCTGATGAACCTGTATAAGCCCATGATATTTTTACCAATCCATTTTGTTCAATAGCTTCTAATAGTTTTAGGCTAATAGGATGACCAATCGTAATAGGAACAGTAGTATAATTCATATCAGGTTTTAAGGTAGTATCAATAGAACCATCTTCAAGTATTGCTAATACTGCAAAAAAGTAAGTACCCGAAATTGGATTAGTATCTATATAGTGAGATCGTTTTGCATCAACAGTTGCAACCTTTGTTGCTAACGCCAAATCCTGAGCATCAGTGATAGGCTCGGTATGCCTATATATAACAAAATTTTTAACATCAATATCTGGTTTATTCCAGCTCACCTTAAGATAGTCATTATCAAGTGTAGCCTTGATACCCGTCACAAATACATCACGCCGTAAAATAACAGAAACAGGTGCAGAAGTATAGCTCTGATCAGGTATTAGTTGAATATCTTCATTGCCTTCCATATCTTTAACTGTAACTGCATAATAGTATTTCCCGGTTTGTGAGATAGTTCTGTCTATATAGCTTTCTACATCAGATTGAATCTCTCCTACCAATCGTGCATTTTTTATTTTTTCCGGGCTATTTAAAGGTTCAGTTGCCCTATAAACATTATAGACAATATTTGCTTGTTGAATACCTTTCCATGTTAACAACACCTGAGTTTTATTAACAACACGTGCATAGAGCAAGGTAACATGATCATACAAACGCTTTGCTGGTAATTCAGGAATCTTCTTTTTAATTACTATTGGTGCACTGGTGTAATTTACATCAGGGTATAGTTCAATATCTTTTTCAACAATCTTATCCCTTGCTAAAACAACATAATAATATTGACCTGGCGGTAGATTTGAATCGATAGCAACGGGTTCTGCTCCTGCTAAAACAACTTTTATTGTTGTAGCCTGTAATGCCACCTCCGGAGATGAAGGAATTCGGGTTGTCCTCCCAAGCAAAAAGTCACATTTTGAATGGGGATCAACAGAAAATACTATTCGTACCGCACCTTCAACACCATCTATTAATTCTGCTTTAATACTACGCGCTACATAAGCTGGTAATCCTGGTGAGGTTTTTATGTTGGTATTATTATCATCAATAAAAAATTGTGCATAAACAATAAAACCTCCGGATAACAGAATAAACCCTACAACACAGAGAATAAATAGCTTATTTCTCATCATGAAGGCAATTTTCCTTATCTTCTTGCTAAAATAATTTTAATTTACAGTAACTATCGCAGAGCAATAGCCCTATAAAAAACTATCTTATTACACTATTTCGGAAATATTTATACAACACTTGAAGTATTATTAAAAAATTAAAAATGCTACATAAAAAAATTAGTGCTACTAAGAAAAATACTTGACCTGTTAAGCTATATCTGTTAACAATAATAGCCATTTGAAAGTACTATTGGTTATGCAGTAATGGCAAAAATATTTTATATAACTGGTGCCATTTTGTAACACGATAATAAAATTAATCATGTATGTGTTCTTCTATATTTCACTACTGAAAATATTTACTATTTTTTTATAAATTTTATTGTAAAATAATAGCTATGGATAAACAAGAAAAAATACACAAAAAGAAAATTATTATTCTGGAAGCTCTTAAACGTTTGTTGCAAAATGATGTTTATTCGCGTATCACGGTGCAGGCTGTTGCTGATGAAGCAGGTTTTTCAAAGGGGGGATTGTTACATTACTTTCCTACTAAAGAAGAAATGTATATTGAATTTATGGAATACCTTTTTAATGAAATTAATAACGACCATAAGAATGTGCTGAAAGGTAATCTGCATTCAAAAGCTAAAGCAAGTATTTCCGCCATGTATGGTGTCGAACGTTTTTTTCTTGATCCGGCTACCGCAAAGATATTAATCAACCTGATGTTATATGCTTATGAAGATGAAAAAATAATGATACGTCTTAAAGAATTTATACGTCGTCACCTGGAATTATATAAAACCATTATAAATGAAGCACGCGAAGATCAGCCACAACGCAGAAAAACTGACTTTGATGCTGAATTTCATGCTCGTATTGCACAGATCATCGTTATGTGCGCAGGGCTTTTTGAATCTATTGACCCGCTCCCCATTGATAACTTAAACTTTATGCGTTACATTATCTCTCTTTTCAGAGGATAGAGCATTGATATAGCATTATTGAACATTTAGATCGTCATAAACACGGGGAAATAGTGCCTCAATCTCTATGTCGATATCTCCATAAACGAATACCTGTATTGTTATTTACTCACGATGCTTTCTTTATGTACCGTAATAGTACCACGGTTCTATACCCTTTCATATTTTAACAGAAAGCCATGCCCATGCAACATTAATTACACTATGCTAAACTCCTGGCACAATCAAATAAACCTATAAACTTATAAATTGTATAGTATATTTTTCATGACATATAATTCTGAAAAGTCATTTATTATTTGACAGTTTTACTTATTATACTATAATATGATTAAGGGATTAACTCTTTATGAACAAAGAGGACTATATGATGAACATAATTACTCATGCTACAAATAATGGTACAAATAATAAAACCAGAGAAGAGCTATTTCATGAAATAATTTTTAATAATCATAAACGCCTTTTTAAAGCTTTTACCAGTATTGCAGTATTGGCATTATTAGCCACGTTAATTATTTTTTTAACCGGTTCGGGTTCACATTATTTAACCTTGTTTGATATTATTATTACCGGAATCATTATAGGTTTTATTTTACTATCAGGATTTGTATTACTTACAAAATACCGTAATGAATGGTTCTCTCCATATCTTGCAATTTTTATTGTAATGGTTACATTATTTATTTTTCAGTATATTATCTATGGTTCACGAGAGCTTTTTGCAGCTCATTACATCATATTGGCATTGTCTGTATTTTACTTTGATACAAAAGTAGCTGGTTTTGCTTTTGTATCGGTAGTGTTATCTCAGATTGTACTTTTTGTTTGCCGGCCTCAACTAATACCGGAAGGACCTATAGGCAGTATTATCGGTGTACGGTTTTTGATCTACATATGGGTGGGTATATCGGCTGTATTTGGAACAAAAGCTACACGAGCTCTTCTTGATTTAGCCCTTGATAAAGCTGATGAAGCTCAAAACAAACAAGAAAGGCTTGTAGTCGTTGCCCAAAATGTTGAATATTCGGTAAAGGTACTTAATGAAAAATCCCTTGAACAAACAAATGTTGTTGATACCATCAATGATTTAGCCAACAAACAGGCTGCATCCCTTGAAGAGATATCTGCGTCGGTTGAGGAGCTTACCAGTAATGCAGAAAATATCAGTGGTACTGCTCGCACATTATATCAGGAGATGCAAATTGCAAATGAATCAGTAAACGATGTAAAAAAGGTATTTGAAGAAATAACGAAAAGCGGGGCTACAGTGGCTCATGCTATTGAAACTATTACTGTATTATCAAGCGATTCAATCCAAAAAATGGATTTAACACTGAATCAGTTTCATGATCTCATTACGTTTAGCAATACCATGTCATCATTTGTAGAAGTAATCAACCGGATAGCGGAGCAGGTTAATCTTTTGTCGCTCAATGCATCCATTGAAGCTGCGCGTGCAGGTGAGGCTGGGAGGGGATTTGCAGTGGTAGCAGATGAAATATCCAAATTAGCTGATGCAACAGCACAGAATGCTTCGCAGATAGAAAAAATTATCTCACAGACTCAGAACTTAATAGGTTCAAGTAATAACAGTATTACCGATACATCACAATTTTTATCAAAACTAAACGGAGAAATACGTACTATAACACACGAAATAGCACATACCAATACTCTTATTCAGGATGTGAATGTTTCAATAAAAACTATCGCAAACCTTAATAATCAAATATATAACGCAATTGAAAAAATTGAAACATCAACAAATGAACAACGGGTTGCCAACGAAGAAGCATCAAAAACAATTGTGTATATTTCTGATGCAGCACAAAACCTCACCGATATCATTACTACCCTGTCACAGATATCCAGATCAATAGAGGATATTGCAGGAAGCCTTAATACATTAACACAAGCAATGATACAATCATAAGGGGCTATTGTACACCCTTTGCAATGAAATAATCTTTATACTTTTTGTCAGTACCCATGATGTGATTGATAAGCCAGTCTTTTAAAAAATGTATCAACTCCAATGAAAATGCAGTTTTGCCAGCTTTATAGCGTTCCTGGAATTCTATGACCTGCGTGGTGAGCGCATCATGTTCTTTTTTATGTTTCTGATAATCGGGATAATCATAAAGAACCATATAATCTTCTTCATGCTTAAAATGTATTGTTGTATAGTTAACCAGACTTTGAAGAATATCTTCCATTGTTTTTTTTGCGCTTCCTGCTGTTAAAGCTTGATTTAATGTATTGATTAATACTACCAGTTGTTTATGCTCATTATCAAATGTTGTTACGCCAACACTCAGCGCATTAGTCCACTCAATAAATTCCATAACCACCTCTTATTTATTACAATCTTTATCTTTCATATAATCACTGAACGATACCTTTTTTTTATAGCATTCATCTTTCATATAATCAAGTAACGATAAAAAAACATCTGATTTAATATATCCCGGAATACGGGTAACAAGCTGCCCTTCTTTATCCATGAACACAAGCGTAGGCAATCCATCAACACCGCAATATGCAGCAAATTCCTGTGTACTAAATTTTTTATTATCAAATAGAAGAGTTTCATTATTCTCAACATTGATTCGTATGGCAATATAGTCATTACTCATTTTTTTTGTAACCATTGAATTCCCAAAGGTTTCTTTGTCCATCGTTTTACACCATATACACCAATCTGCATAAAAATCAATAACGGCAGGCTTTTTGCTATTTTTTATTGCAGAGTACCCTGCGTTAAAATCATACCACTTAACCTGGCTAAAAATACTAAAAACAAACACATTTACAATAACTATCGCCAGAATTAGTATTATATATTTCTTTTTCATAACTATTATTCCTCCTTTCAAACTATGATAGTAGCAGCATTATGGTTTATCCACTGAAAAAATGTAGCAATTTTTTTGTAAACAATAAAAAAAATGATACGCTTTTATTAATAAAGTGTATTTGCAACAATAGCTATGAATGAAAAAATGTTAGCATCCCCCTGCGGCATCTTCTGTGCTGCCTGTCCCAGGTTTTATAAATTTGGAATCTGCAAGGGCTGTAGAACCGACAGCCTTCATGATAACTGTGAAATTTATGACTGTTGTATCCGCATAGGTGGCATGGATTTTTGCTTTGAGTGTGATTGTTTCCCCTGTGAACGCCTTAAACAGTTCAGTAATTATCACCATGGTGAAAATTTTGCCCATTACCGCCATATCATCATTGATAATCTACGACAGATTAAAACGATGGGCATTGAAAAATGGTATATTATCATGAATCAGAGATTTATGAATGGCGAATATGGCATACAACAAAGAAATCCAGACGGTTCTTTTGACATTTCTCCCTGTTTATGTTGTAAATCAACAAATCATAAAAAATCTTGACAAAAATCACTTATGATAGTAGCTTTTAAAAAGATGATGCGAGGGAGCATATGACTATTGATGAAGCTATAGAGCAAAATAAAAAAATTATCATTAAGGCATATTCTGTAAGCGAATCAATAGAATATTTTTTAAAAGTTGCTTTAACAAAAGTTTTACATAACTATGGCTGTGATATGCTGTTGATACCGCTCTATACCAGCGTAAAAGAACTGGTAGTCAATGCTGTTAAAGCTAATCATAAATTTATATATTTTGAAGGACGAAAATCATACAATTCAGTTTTTTTTGATAGTGAGAAAGCACTGCAACTTTTTAAATTAGAGATGACCCGCGGTGATGCTCACTATTTTGATCTATTAGCTCGCAAGCAAAATCTTTATGCCATGACAACCATGTCTGTTATCGACAGAATACTCTATATTGATGTTGAAAATCCAATCCCCATGAGCGATATAGAAAAGGAGGCAGTTGGAAAAAAGTTAAAGATTGCACAAGACTGCCAGGACATCACTGATTATTTTATTCAATCACAGGAAGATGACTATAAAGAAGGTGCGGGGTTGGGACTGGTTCTTATCACCATGATGTTTAAAGGCATGGGCTTATCACAAAAACATTTTTTTATTGACTCAGATTTTGAAAAAACAATAGCATCCATGCATGTACCGTTAACTGCAACCACAATACAGGAATATAAAAAGCGCCTTGAAGAAACAACACCTAAGAGTGCCTGATACCATGAAAACTTTAGCCTTTTCATCCTGCCCCAACGACACCTTTATTTTCCATGCCCTTGTACACTCACTCATCAACATCAATGGATTATCGTTTTCAACCCATATTGACGATGTTGAATCATTAAATCATGCCGCCCTGAACCAGGAATACGATATTACAAAACTATCGTTTCATGGATTTTTACTTGTACAGGATAATTATGAACTTCTGGATGCTGGTGCCGCTTTAGGATTTGGCTGCGGACCGCTTGTGATAACACGGAAAGGATTAAACAATATTCAGCATGCTGTAATAGCCACACCGGGTATATACACAACAGCACATCTTTTATTCAGACTGCGCTTTGGTAACAGTAATGAACTTGTCCATGTCAGATTTGATGAAATTTTACCCGGCATTCAGCAAGGTATTTTTGATGCAGGGGTTATAATCCACGAAGGGCGCTTTGTATATCAAAACTATAATTGTGATATGCTTATTGACTTAGGAAAATGGTGGGAAGATGTAACCGGGCTGCCCATTCCATTGGGATGTATTGCAATACACAAAAAACATAGTGCACAAAAAAGCCTTATAGAAAAAATGATACGTAATTCAATTGATTATGCACGCAGGCATCCACATGACTCAAAAGAATATATCCGTATGCTTGCGCAGGAACTTGATGAAACAGTAATACAGCAGCACATTGATCTTTATGTTAATGATTTTAGCGTATCATTAGGACATACGGGTCATAAAGCTTTGGCTACACTCAGGGAAATGGCACAATGTCAAAACCTGCTATAGCGATACAATGTGCAACACACACAGAAGCAAAACCATTTATTAATCATTTCCAGTGCACGGCGCTGCAACAAAAGCCATTTCCTATTTTTTTGGGCGATAGTTCCCTGCATATACTCATTGGCGGAATTGGCATTACAAAAGCAGCAATAGCCGCAACATACATCTGCCTTGCATATGATGTTCAGTATATTATTAACATAGGCGCAGCAGGAGCACTTGCCTTGCAACTTTTGCCGGGAGATATATGTTGTGTCAAATCTGTTATCGATAATTCACGATATAATCTCACCACGTTAGAACCTTTTACGTATACCCTTGCACCCATTGATGAGTTACAAACCTACCGATGCCTCAGCGTTACAAAGCCTTTGAGAACACAGGATGAGCGTTTATCATGCAGTACCATTGCAGACATTGTTGATATGGAGCTGGCCGGAATTGCATATGCATCATATAAATTTAAAAAACAATGCTATTCTATAAAATATATAAGCGATACAAGACAACACACAACACACAACACAATAATGAATAACATTATCAATTTTTCAGAAAAAACCGTTGATACAATTCTGGAAATACTGTTTTCTCATTCATTAATCAAATAAATCACAATCATTATGATAATAACTCATTTGCCATTTTTTCAACTTTCTTTGCATTATTTACCAGCATATCTGCTAAAGTTACTGTATTTTGAATTGATTCATTTATGCTGGTTATTGCATTTGCAATTTGTTCAAGGGCTATCTTCTGTTCACGTACCGAAGTAACAACAACCTCAGATTTTTCCTTCATCTTATCACTACTTTGTTTTACATTTTCCTTTATATCATCCTGAATCGCCATCTGTTTGTTTATCGCATGAACCTGATTATTAATTGAATCTATCATGTCAGCTATAATTTTAATAGCTCCAACTGTTTCATCTACCTCTAACATTGCAGTATCAATCTCATTAACATTACGTTGCACAAGACTGCTGATATCCTTAATACTATTAGCCGTCATATCAGCTAACTTTGACACTTCATTTGCAACTACTGCAAATCCTTTACCTGCTTCACCAGCTCTTGCTGCTTCAATGGAAGCATTTAATGAAAGTAAATTTATTTTATCAGAAATATCATTAATTATTTCAATAATATTGTTCATTTCGGCAGAGCTCTGTGTAACAGTGCGCAGACTTTCTATCATGGTTGATAATTTCTGAACACTTGAATCTGTGGTATCTTTTGCATTTGAAGCTATGTTAATTGCTTCATCAACCCTGACTCTAACAACATTAATTGCATTAGATAATTCACCAAGATTTTCCATAAGCAATTCAAGAGATTTGAGTTGCTCCTCGCCAATCGTTGCTATTGACTCTGAATTTGCCGTTATCTCCTCTGTAGTAGAAGTAATTTCCTCCATTGTTGTTGCCTCATCACGTGTATTTCCCAATAAAGTTTCTGCACTGGTTGTTAATTGCACCGTTAAATCGGTAAGCTTTTCATGCAATTCCTTACCCTGTTTAACAAACATCCGCAAAAATTCTCCTAATAAATTAACATATTGTGAAATTGCACTTATTTCACTCCGGTCAAGCATCGGAATTTGTTCAATGTTAAATTCCCCTTTTGCTAATTTTTGCAAATTACTAACAGTCATTCGCATACCTTTCCTTATTCCCTGAGTGGATTCATATAAAATAACTATCAGCGTAATTAATGACATAATGGTAATAAATATTAAATGTCCTGTCAGTTGTTCTATATGAATAGTTTGTGTGTGAATCAGAACAACAAGGAGTGTTAATATTATAAGTGGTATAATTAACGTTGCAATTACAGTTAATAACAATCGTTTGGGTATGCTTACCAATGAATATTGCTTTCTTGAAAAATTAATGTTAGCAAGCTCTTTTGTTTTTAAAACCTCCGACAACATATTCTCAGTAGTAAAATATGATATAACAGCATTAACAGTGGCACTCATGAGAATATCCAGTAAATATATTTTTATTCTTCCAAACTCAACATATCCTAACAAATACATCCCAAAAAATATGACAATTAAGCCTAAAAACCACCTGCAAGCAATAATCACGGCTTCAATTCTTGGGTAATTAAGTAATTGCAATTTTACTTTTTCTAAATCCTTGCCCTCATCAACCTTTCTGAAAATCTTTTTCAGGATATAAAATCGTATATACGTTCCCACAATCATCCATAATGGTGTTACTATTGCTGATAATGCACTCAGTGTTCTTTCGCCTTCTTCATTATAGTGCCCCGTTAACTTGCCAAAATAATAAACAAGTGGCACAACAATGAAATTGATATAAATTTCAAGTCTTAACGTTAATTTCCAGATAAATTTACTAGATGATTTCATATTCCTCCATTAATATTATATATTTTAAGTTAATAGTCATTCATAAATATTAATGATAGTCATTGAATAGTCAAGAAATTAAATATATAATTACATTGTTTATCATTAATATTTATGATATTTTTCCAGCAATAAATATTTGAAATTGTCATTGAAAATATATAGACTGTTTCTATAGTATATCAATTGTAGCAATTATACTTCATCGGAGTAGCGATGCAGACAAAAACTAAAAAGACGCCTTTGCACAATACTTTTTGCTCGTATTGTGAATATACGGGGATCGTCCGTAATCCAAACTTTGAACAGATAGGTGAAGAGCCGCTGGTCCCCTGCCCGCGGTGTGTGTTGACAAAATGCCAGTGCAATGGATTACCCCCCTATTTTATTGAAAAAGACGGCATGATATCCGATTGCGATTGCCGTGCAATACGTATGAAGATCAATCGAATTAAAACAATCTATGCAAGGTCAGGTATCGATAAAAAGTACCAATGGCGCTTTTTCAACTCTTTTGAAGCAAACTCTAAATTAGCGGCAAATGCAAAAAATATAGCATACGATTTAGTTTCAAAATTTCCCGATGTACGAAAGGGGCTATTTTTGTGGGGTAATCCCGGCACTGGCAAAACCCTTCTTTCGTCCATTATCCTTACAGAGCTTATCATTCGCCATGCAATTGAAGGTAGATTTATAAAAATATCCAGGACATTTTTCAATAAAATCCGGGCAACATTTTCAGAGGGCTCTGCCACCTATGGGACAGCCCAGGAAATCGAATATGAACTTCAAAATGCTGATATACTTGTGGTTGATGATTTTGGTGTTCAGCGTGATTCGGCATGGGAGCAGGAAACACTCTATAATCTGGTTGATGCCCGCTACGAAGCAGAAAAATTTACACTATTCACTTCAAATGTTGACCCATACCGGGCGCTGGCTGACCTTGCCGATGGCAGGGTTCTTTCACGCATTAAGGAGATGTGTACTATTATAGAATTAACAGGGAGTGATTACAGGGGAAACCTATAATGGTAACTATCGCTTACATATTATTGGGAAGCAACATAGGGGACAGGCTTACAAACATACACCAGGCACTTTCATTGTTATCAACAGTTGAGGATACAACGATAGTGAAGCAAAGCAGCATTATTGAAACCCAACCCCTTGAATTTACAGAGCAGCCAGACTTTTTAAACTGCGTTGTTGAGGTAGTTACAGGGCTTGATGCTGTAAATGTATTGCACCATTTGCTGGATATAGAGAATGCGCTTGGCAGGGTACGTACTGTGGCAAAAGGGCCCCGCACCATCGACTGCGATCTGCTGTTATTTGGCAATGTTGTATGTACTACCAAACATTTAATACTTCCTCATCCACAGATATATTCGCGTCCGTTTGTGTGGCAGCTTTTATCCGAAATAAATATGAACATCACTGATCCTGTTTCACATAAACTTTTAAACGAGGTTGTAGCATGTCATCAATAAAAAACATTAAAGACTTTGCAAAGATGAAACAAGCCGGGCAGCCAATTACCATGGTAACCTGTTACGATTATGCATTTGCACGTATTGTAAGCGAAACTGATATCGATACAATACTGGTTGGCGATTCGCTGGGAAATGTTGTTGCCGGCTATGATACAACCATTCCGGTGACGCTTGACCAGATGATATACCACAGTAGCATGGTAAAACGCGGTGCCCCCGGCAGCTTTATAGTAACTGACCTTCCCTTTATGAGCTATCACGTTTCCATAGAAGATACCATGCGTAATTGTGGCCGCATCATGAAGGAAACCGGCACCAATGCGGTTAAGCTTGAAGGCGGTAAGGATTTTGTCCCTGTGGTGGAAGCGCTTGTCAAAGCTTCTATTCCTGTCATGGGACATCTTGGTTTAACGCCGCAGTCAGTTCATAAATTGGGAGGTTACTCAGTTCAGGGCAAGGATGAAGAGCAGAGGAAAACCATACTGGAGGATGCGCTGCTGTTACAGGAAGCAGGAGCATTTGCCATTGTACTGGAAATGGTGCCCGAACCATTAGCAAAAGAGATAACCCAAAGACTTGCTATCCCCACTATTGGGATAGGGGCAGGACGCTACTGTGACGGGCAGGTGCTGGTTATTCATGACCTGTTGGGTTTAAATAAGGGCTTTAATCCAAAATTTCTTAAACGATATGCTGATCTTTATACTATATCACAGCAGGCAATTCAAACGTATCACAAAGAAGTTAAAGAGCATACCTTCCCTGCAGAGGAAAATGTGTTCAAGTAACTATCGTGGAAACTGTTTTGCAATCTCATCATTATATTCTTTGATCATCTTTGCGATATCCTCGTCATCGGGATCTTCAAATCGCGGATGAATAAATGTGTTCTTATACGAAGCAATATATTTATTATTGATTACCGCATCCAAAACGCCAATGCGTGCCCCATTTGCTCCTGCCTGCACTATAAACGTATTGCCAATCTTTACAGGCTTTTTTATAAGTGTCTGTGAATGTCCACCAACAATAAGTCCAATCCGTGGAAACTGCGCTGCCAGCTCTTTATCCTTTTTAAAACCACAATGCGAAAGCAGCACAATAAAATCCATTTTTTCCATGGCGGCAATCTCTTTCTTTAATGCTTCGGTTATATCGGTAATCTTAATCTTTGTGATGATATCATTGGGGTAATACTTAAATGCATCGTTATCAATAATGGCAGTAATACCTATTTTCATGGTGCCGATAGTTACTGTTATATTTTTTTTTGGCGACAACCATCTTCCACCGCTAGAATAGTACAGGTTGGCATTCACAAATGGCAGCTGATTGATGTGCTGATTGAATACGTTTACCCCTGCTGCAAATTCTTGATCGCCAATCCCCACAGCCGTATAGCCAATATGCCGGTATGCTTTCATAATATATTTTGTAAGCAGAGTGTCAGGATAGTAACTACAGAAATCGCCACTTTCAAGGAGTACTGCGCCAGGATATTTTGTTTTTAATTGCGCAATAGCATACCCGCGCTTAACAAGCCCTCCTTTAGGATCGGCAGCGCACTGGCAGGCATCAATCATCCCATTAAGGGAGTTGGTATATATAAATGTTACCCTATTTTTATCCTGTGCCCATGAGCATATTGCCATTGATACTATCATTGAACAGGAACATACAGCAACTATCATTTTATATATCATCTTCATAGATATGCACTCCTTTATCAATAGATGTATTAACTATTATCATTCCGGGCTTGGCCCGGAATCTCGTTCATCCTCATCCCCTAACCCCTCTCCTTTGTAAGGCGAGGGGAGTATGGACACCTGTCGTCATTCTGAAAGCTAAGTAAATTATTGCGTTTTTATCCTGTAGGCATCCCTATCAAATTGATCATATATTTTTTTATTTATAAACAGAGCAACTAATTCTTTGTCAAGTTTATTGTTATGGGCTTCTTCCTCAATGATTTTTAAAGCCTGATTAAAGGTAATTGGTGGCTTGTATGGTCTGTCGGTAGCAATTAATGCATCAAAGATATCAGCCAGTGCCATAATCCGTGCCTGCAATGGAATTGCATCGCCTTGTAATCCATAGGGGTAACCAGTGCCATCCAGCTTTTCATGATGCTTTATGGCTATCTCGGGTATTTGACTAAACTCGGGAGGCCATGGTATCGTACTTACAAAGTTATAGGTGTGAACAACATGACTTTCAATTTCGTGCCGCTCATCTTCATTTAAGCTGCCACGTTTAATTTTAAGATTCTTTATATCATCATTAGTAACTATCTCCATTGGTTTATTTTCAATATCATAACATTCCAGTGAATGTAACATCATATACAGTGATTCCACCTCTTTTTCCACATCCATTTCTTTAATCACAGGGTTGTTAAGCTCTATAACCTTTTGTTTAGCATTGAGTATTTTTTCTAATACAATGTCACGTTCTTTTTCAATAGACTGAATGGCATGCAATCGTTTTTCATAATTTACGTCTTTATTTAATTCATTATAGATAGCCATTGCGTATTTCAACTGTTGATACCTATACAGATACTCCAGCTTAAGCACTATATTATCTAAATCCTTTGGATATAATTTATGTGATTTTAAAAAAATAGCAGTATCAATATATACCTTGCCAAAGTCATGCAACAGGGCAGCATATTCAAGTTCCTTTAATTGCGTTTCGGTAAATGTAACTGATGCAAAAGCCCCGTTGTGATCTTCATTGATAGCGTTTGCAATCTTCAAACACATATCAGCAACTCTGAATGAATGACCTGATGTTGCCACATCACGAGATTCAATAGCCGTAACCGATGCCCGCACAAACTCTTCAAACTGATTCTGGATCTGGCGTATCATCCTGTTGTTTTCAATAGCAATAGCAGCCTGAGAGGCAACCGCTTCCATTAAGCTTTCATATCGTTTATGAAATGGTACAACCTTTGTTTCAAAGTCATCCTTGCTTATAAGCTTTATAGAATATGCTTCATTCCCTTTATAATCATTGTTAAAATCTTCCTTACTGTTGATTAATTGAATTACCCCAATAGTCTGATTGATGTGATTAACCATTGGTACTACAAGCATGGACTTTGAACGATAGCCATGAGCCCTGTCAAACGATGAATTAAATGAAACAGGATCATCAGCTCCTAACTGGTATACATCTGGAATGTTTAATACCTGCTGTGTAACGGCAACATATCCAGCAATAGACCTTTTATCCATAGGCATCATACTTTCTTCATATGGGAGTTCTTTTGAAAATGTATGTGAATGCTTAAAACGCAATAATTTGCTACCTTCTTTTTCTTCTACAATATATATACTTCCGGCATCAGCACCAGTTATGGTTTTACTTAAATGGAGAATAAGACGTAACAGCTTATCGGGATTTTTTTCTATGGAAAGAGCCTTGCCAATATTAATGAGCGCTTCAAAATCTCTTTCAGTATCTTCCAGTTCATTGAGATAATGTCGTGTTAAGCTCTTTATTTCAAAATGCTGATGAGCATTATATTGCGACCTTTGTGCAATATATAAAAATTCATCCATGGTAATACTATCGCTATAAAAAGCCATTAACCCTTCAATTGCATCAAAATGTTGTTGTAAATTGCCAACACATACATAGTTGATGTACATATTTTTACCACTTATATCAATTGTGTTTAGAACAGTTACTATTGATTCATAACAATCGGAAGGTATAATACATACTATATCATAACAACTATTGACATTGGCAATCAGCAAATGCAGTGTATCAGGTAATTCGTTATAAGGCTGATAAACATAATGGATAGTAGCATCTATAGTTTCAGGAGTTGAGATAACTTTACTAAGTGAAGCATCGATGATAAAACAAACATGTATAGGTAAGGATTCCAAAAACAACCTCAATAATTAATAAAATTCCATAAAACAACAACTATAATTCAAACAAAATGTCAACGTAAAAATTAAATTTCAATTTCTTCAGAAATTACATGCAACTCTTCTTTCTTGTATTGGTCAGCTTTTTCATCAGTTTTTTCCTCAAACTGTAAAAACGTATCGGCTTCATCCACTGCCGTTTCTGTAACATTAATCGTTTCAATTGTGGAAGGTTTTTCATTTTTTGCTGATTCTACAGCTGTTTCCCTTCCCTGTCGTTTCTCAATTTCTTTTTTTTCTTCCTCACTCTCTATTATTGCCATATGGTCACGTGATTTAAAATATTTTGCTTTTGCAGAAAGTTGACTTGGCTTTTCAACAATGATTTCGCCAATGTTAAACTCTAAATTAGAATCACCAAGAAGTATATTGGTGGACTTCTCCATCTTTGAAGATATATACCCTAACATCCTTAAAAGCTCATCAATACCAAAGTTAAGTTTCACCGGTTCATTGCTTTTGAGCGAAACATTTTTTTCTATAAGCTTATTCTCCAGCAGCGCATAAATTCGTGTTATTGGTTTATCATACAATTGCGACTCTAATTGTATATAGGTAAACCAAATTCTGTGCGATAGTTCCTTAAATATCAACTGGGTTATGGCAGGCATTTGTTTCATAACAGCTACCAGCGATTCCTTCTTTATTGGTAACAGAATGGTTTTGCCCCAACTGATGGCTGCAGCATTGCGAAGTTTGTCCGAAATAAGCGCCATTTCACCAAATACATCACCCTGTTTCAAAACCGACAAAATAATTTCACTTTCACTTGAAAGTTTTATAATCTTAACCTTGCCTTCTTTGATGATATACATTTCATTGCCGGGTTCATCCTCGCAAAAAATCATCTGCTGATCTGAAAATACCTTATACGGAGCTTGATTGACAGGAACTATCGACCCTTTTACTTTTCCTTTTATGTTTTCCATTATGCTTTTGACAGCAGTGGCAAACATTCCACCGGGATACAATTCTCTATAACGCTTGCAGCAATAAAATGCATAAGCGTAATTGTTATTGTTATAAAAATAATTGATGTGATTATACAATGCCTCTTCAGGTGTTTCCAGTTCGACCCCTTTATCTTTTAAGGCAATCATCATCTCATTATATGCGCGCAGCTCATCCGAAAAATAGTTCAACACCTTTATAGCAATTTGAGGTGTCTTTGATAAAAGATTAATAAATTCTTGTCTGGTCAATGATGTAATAACACTATCAGTAAGTGCGATAGCAGATTCCATACGGGGTTTATTGCAAAGGGAGGCAGTGACGCCAAAAAACTCACCATCTTTTAAGATGTTTTTATATATTGGTGCATTTGTATTATAACGGCTTAACTGAACAACCCCTTTATCCACAATGTAAACGGTATCAGCGTCTTCATCACCTTCAATATAGATATATGCTCCCTTCTTAAAAAGACTCTTTTTCATACATCATCACATCCAATAAACCTGCATGGTATTTTTTAATGTATCCTGAACATCTTTGCCAGCAAAAAGTCCAGCTAATGTAAGGGCAAATGGTATTGCACAAGCAGGGCCCTTTGCTGTTATAACGGTACCGTCTACTACAACCGGTTCATTTATTAATGTTGCACCAATAAGCTCTCCTTCCAGTCCCGGAAAACAGGTGGCTTTTTTACCATACAAAATCTGTGCAGCCCCCAACACCATTGGAGCAGCACATATTGCAGCAACATAGCCGCCTTTTGAAAAAATATGCTTAATAAACTTAATAACGTCATCATCTTTTTTTAAATTTTCACTTCCTGGCATCCCTCCAGGCAGCACTATACAATTATAATCGACAGGATTGGCTTTATGCAATAGAGTATCAGGTTTTATAGCAATGCCATGTGAACCGGTTATTAACGAATCGGTTAACCCCGCTGAAACAACATTAAGATTTGCTCTCCGTAGTACATCGATTATCGTAATTGCCTCAATCTCTTCACATCCTGGTGCAAGTGGCACAATAATTTTCATAATTTTACCTCCTTCGAAAAATAGAATATGCATACCTGTCATGCTGGATTCTGACCTGCCGCAAGGACAGGCTTGTTTTAAGCATCTTTTATTCAATAGATATCCTGAAATGAATTCAGGATGACATGCCCATAAAACAGCAAGATTCTTTGCCTGAACTTCTCTCGGTACAGGTTGCTTTGCCTCAAAATAACTATCGCCTTCAACTCAGAATACCATTGCCGTTGAGCTGTACCAACTGTGCTCTGGCTTGCATTTAGCAACAATGCATAGCATAACTATAGCATACTATGAAATAGCAATAAGTCAAGCACATGTACTATCGCTCATGATTTTTTATGTAAGCATTCAATGAGGATTGAATTAGTTTTATGGATGATATCTTCGCAAAAATTTTTTTCTTCTTTAGTAAAATCAGAAAGAACATAATCTGCCACGGGGACGCTATCGGATGGCCTTCCAACACCTATGCGTATTCGGTAAAAATCAAGGGTACCAATATGCTGCTGGATGGAACGGATTCCATTATGCCCCTTATGGCCCCCACCAAACTTTAAAGCAACATTGCCAAACATAAGCTCTATATCATCATGCAGAACAATCAAATTATCAGGCAATTCTTTGTAATATGACAGCACCTTTTGCACTGCTATGCCGCTGTTATTCATGTACGTTTGCGGTATCATGAAAATACATTCATTACCTTCAATTATACCGCTTCCGGTTAGTGCATCATGCTCTTTCCTTCCTACTGTTATACTGTAGTGCTGCGCTATAGCAGCACCCACAAGTATACCGGCATTATGGCGATTGTTAAAATATTTTTTTCCGGGATTTCCTAAGCAGGCTATTATTTTCATTTGTCAATTATTTGACTGCATTAATGAGTGACTTTGCTTCTTCTATTGAGTTTACAATATTGAGATGTTGATCAAGTTCTGTTAAGGAGAATAATTTTAATATATCATCACTGCATCCTGTTATAACTAATTTAAGTCCTTTTGTCTCAGCTTTTTTATGAAATGCAATGAGCAAACTTAAGCCTGCACTACATATAAACGATAGTTCATTAAAATCGATTACGATATTATTATCCTTATCAAGTGCTGTATATATTTCTTTTTCAAGCTGTTTTAATTGTTCGGTGATAAGTGAACCCTCCACCTTTATTAAAACAAGCCTATTCATTTTTTTTGATGTGATTTTCATTACAAAACCCCTGAGGTCAAGGTATAATAATATAGGCATATATCCTAAAATTTAAATAATTAATGTCAAGTAAAATCATTATATCATAGGCACAATTATTTAAAAAATTTTTAAGTTAAACAACACTGAACCAGCATATACATGTTAACTATTCAAATACGCTTGAAAAATGTCAATAAATAGATTGACAATAACCATATGCAATAACATTGTGTAGTTATGATTTATTTGTATATATTAATTTATTTTATCAGGATTTCACTCTATGCGTGCAGCCAGGATTATTGCTCCCAGAAAATTTACAGTTGATAATGATCCTATCCCCGATTGTTTTGACAGTCATGTCAGGGTTAAGTTATTAAAGGTAGCCATATGCGGTTCGGATCTACCTTATTTTTCTTCTGTTTATTCTAAAGAATCCTACCCGCTGCCACCTGGATATCCCGGTCATGAGTGTCTTGGTGTCATAGAAGCATCCAGGGTTAAGCAGTTTAAAGAAGGAACACCTGTAATGTATTATCCGCCATTCCTTGACGGATTTAAAGAATACCATGTAACGCCACCATCACGAGTGCAGTTAATCCCTGATACCTTACCTTTGAATGAGCTTTTGATAACACAGCTTTTAGGTGCAGTATCACACTGTGCATTCAGGATTGACAAACCATACAACAAACATGTAGCCATCATGGGGCAGGGACCGGTAGGATTGCTATTTACAGCATTGATGAAAAATTTTGGGGCACGGAGCGTTATTGCAATTGACCCTTTAGACTACCGTTGCAAGGCTGCAATAAACATGGGTGCAACCCATACCATAAATCCCCATACCAATGACCTTTTAGAAGCAATCAAAGCTATTACTGATGGTTCAATGGCTGATATTGTTATTGACGCATACGGACAGGATGTGGCAGTTATTAATAAATGCTTTGAGATAGCTCGGCACAATGGTCAGGTAGCTTTTTTTGGAATATGTCTGGAAGAAGCTCCCCGCCTTAACTTCAATACCTTTTTTAGAAAAGAGCTACGTATGATTGCTTCTGTTGGGCCTGACCTGACAATGGATTATCCCTACGCACTGGATATGATTTTAAAAGGTGCTATTGATGTTACACCATTGTTAACACATGATATTCCTTTTGAAGATATTCAAAAAGGTTTTGAAATGGCAAGCAATAGAGAGGACGGCGCAATAAAAATTGTATTAAGCTTTTAACAATAACGAGTTATAACAGACGAGGTACGCTATGCCACGGGCAAAAATATATGGGTATATAGCAGTGATAGTTGCTACATTAATGGGGTTGGTATTTGTATATTATGCATTTATCCATTATGATATGTATTCAAGTGTACATTTTAGTTCAATTGATACAGGTGCATATTGGGCTGTTGTTTTACCAATAGCTTTAGTAACTCTGTTTGTTTTAGCAACATGCTTTTGGGTTGGATATACTATTTTAACAATAAAGGTGGCTCCTCCTATGCCAGAGATAGTTGAAAAAAAGGATAATTCAAAGTTCAAAGCATTTTTGTTATGTTTGGTTACTATCGCACTTGCTGTGTGGTTTGTATATGGGTTATATCATCATTCTTATTTAGCCATTGCTATTCCGGCTGCATGCATAACGCTTGTTATACTTGGCATGATTTTCTGGGTTGGTATTGCTATAATTACTACACGATCAACTTTAAAGAAAGATAAATAGCAATTTATGCGTGCATTATTTCTGTGTTACCGTGGCAACCCTTTTTGTGGGGGACAGGGTATATATTTATACAATCTCACAAAGGAATTAGCAAAATTAGGCGTTGTAATTGATGTTATTGTAGGACCTCCCTACCCTGACCCACTTGATGAATGGGCGACAGTATATAAGCTGGAAAATTTAAATATGTGGGCAATCAAAACAAAACATTTCCCATATGAAAAGCTAATTAAACTGTATAAGCCATGGCATTTTGTAGATTATTGTTTAACCCGTTTTCACATATTCCCTGAAATGGAAACCTTCAGCATGAAAGCGTTCTTTTTACTGCGAAAGCTTTTAAAGACAAACCATTACGATATTATTCACGATGTACAGTGTTTAGGGTGGGGATTATTACCCATGAAAGGTTACGGCATTCCCATTGTATCCACGGTACATCATCCTTTAACAAAGGACCGCGAGGCAGATTTTCCTGTGGACAATACCGTATGGGAGATGGCATGTACCATACTCTTTTACCCATTAACCATGCAGCGTATCGTTATAAACCGGCTGGACAGGGTAATAACCTCATCAAAAGAAGGCATTAATGCACTCAATGAAGCTTTCCACCTGTCACCTGAAAAGGTATCGGTTGTTTATAATGGGATGGATGTTGAGTTTTTCCGTAATAATGGTAGCCCTCGTCAGGAAAATACATTACTTTTTGTTGGCAATACCGAAGACCACAAAAAAGGGTTGCGTTATCTTTTTGATGCCATGACGATGTTACCTGAACATGTTACACTTACCATAGTTGATGATGGACCCCCTAAACGTTTAACAGCATGGGGTTGGATAACAGAGCGTGGCCTTGAAAAGCGGGTAACCTTTACCGGTAAGGTGGATTTATCTACATTACTTCATTTGTACAGCACCAGCACTATTCTTGTCATGGCTTCGTTGTACGAAGGATTTGGATTACCTGCTGCAGAGGCAATGGCATGTAATACGCCCGTGGTGGTAACCAACGCAGGGGCATTACCCGAGGTAGTTGGCGATTGTGGCGTGATAGTACCACCCAGAGATGCTGTTGCATTAAAAGAAGGCATTTTAAAACTTATTAATAATAAAGCACTCCGCGAAGAATTGGGCAAAAAAGGAAGGAAACGCGTTGAGGATAACTTCGCATGGCCAGTTGCCGCAAAAAATACGCTTGCTGTGTATCATGATGTTATCCAGTCATACAGGAGCAGGATATGAAAATATGTTTATTGAGTTATCGTGGTAATCCTTATTGCGGTGGTCAGGGAATTTACTTGATGTATTTAGCGCGCGAACTGGCAAAATTAGGACATGAGGTCCATGCTATTGTTGGACCTCCTTATCCATTTCCCGTTGAAGGGGTAACATATCATTATGTCAGCAACCACAATTATTTTAACATAAAAGATTTTGTTAAACCGCATAAGCCATTTGCCACTTTTAACCCTTTAAACTTTTACGAATTTGCAGCATCAAAGCTTGGTATATTCCCCGAGATAGAATCATTTTCATTCAGAGCTTATAGCAAATTACGACAGTTGCTTAAAACTCATTCATTTGATGTCATTCATGATAATCAGTGTCTGGGATATGGATTTTTACTTATAAAGCAGTTTGGCATTCCTTGTATATCTACCATACATCACCCGCTTACTATCGACCGTTCAACATGGTTTGAATATCCCTCAAGCTTCTTCCTTAAAACAAAGCGCATCCTTTATTACCCGCTTGTGATGCAAAAATATGTAGCAAATACCATGGACCTTATTGTAACGGTGTCGCACGACTCCGCACAGGAGATATACAACGCATTTGGAGTGCCACTTGAAAAACAGCGTGTTGTGTACAATGGCATGGACAGCTCCATATTTAATCCTGTAAAACTTCCTAAAAGGCACAACAGCCTTATATTTGTTGGTAATGTAGAGGACCGCAAAAAAGGTGTCATATATTTGCTCAAGGCTTTAACGCTTACCCGTCACAAGGTTTATTTAACCATTGTTGACGGAGGAGCACCCAACCGAAACTATGTCCCACGGTGGATTGATAAATTTAATCTTAATGAACAAATAACCTTTACCGGGAAGATACCACTGGATAAACTGGTCCAACTGTATGCACAAACACAGATAGCACTGTGCCCCTCCTTATACGAGGGATTTGGATTTCCGGCAGCAGAAGCCATGGCTTGTGAGTTGCCGGTGATTGCAAGCACAGGCGGTGCTCTTCCAGAAGTTGTTGGACAACACATGAAAACAGGAATACTGGTGCCACCACGCGACCCGTATGCATTAGCCGAGGCTATAGACTTTTTAATAGAAAATCCTGATATACGGAACCGTATAGGGAAAGCTGCACGGCAACGGGTATTAAAAACTTTTACATGGGAAAATGCTGCCAGACAGATGGTAAACGTATATCAGGAGGCAATTGATGCTTACCGTTGATTTTGATCTCCTTGCTGTTCAGGATAACAATATTGCGCTTGATGCAGGCTGTGGTTTAGGGCGCCATTCCTTTGAATTTGTATCACGAGGCGCCAATGTTTTTTCCATGGATATGGATATGGATTGCGTGCGGCGCACTCGCTTTACGTTAGTGTACATGCGCGACAATGGACAGGCAAAGCATGATACACATTTTCAGGTATTGGTGGGGAATGCACTGAAACTCCCTTTCAGAGATAACACCTTTGACCGCGTCATCTGTGCCGAGGTCATGGAACATGTTCCTGACGATAATCAGGCATGTCATGAGCTGGCACGAGTGTTAAAGCCAGGCGGGCTGATTGCCATTACCGTTCCAACCTATATTTCCGAAATGATATATGACATTCTAACTTATGAGTACTTCACATCCCCCGGAGGGCACATCCGCAAGTATGTCCCCAAAAAGCTGGCAGCTATCATGGAAAATAACGGACTAAAAATTTATGCGGTTGATTTCCGTCATTCATTCCATACTATCTACTGGCTCATCCGATGCGTGGTTGGACTTCATCTTGAGGACCAGCCAATGACCAGGCACTATCGCAACTTTTTAACCCGCACTCTTTTTTCTCCTTTTATGCAAAAGGTGGAGCGCTTTTTTGACAATTTTTTTCCCAAAAGCATTATACTGTACGCCCAAAAGCCGTTACAATAATTTTGGCGATAGTTATTGATGATATATGTTGATTAATATAATTAATAAGCAGGTATAGAATGGCTCTGACCCCTACATCAGTACGAATGTTGCAGCACTACCTTGAAGAGGCAATCTTTGTTGGACAGGCACATAGGTTAGGTGTATTCCGCCAGCTTGGCAATAAACCCGACACCGCACCAGCACTTGCCCAACGAATGCAGTTTGACACACGGGCAACATGGATATTATTAGAGGCACTGGTTGAGATGGGCTATTTGCAAAAGGATAACGATATCTATAGCCCCACACAATACTGCATTGATCATCTGATAAATGAAGAAAGCGACGATTACGATGGCGACTTCCTGAAATTTTTGTTATATCTCATGCATCCATGGCAGACACTTCCCTACGTACTGAAGACCGGTACTCCTGATGAATCAAGCTTCAAGGAGCTATCCATGCAGGATTTTATAAAAGGGATGGATTCGCCATGGAAGAAAAAAATAACTCCGGAGGTAGTCAGCCTGTGCCTTGCTTATTGTACTGCTTCATCATGCATTGACATAGGCGGAGCCCCGGGAACTATCGCCAAAGAATTTGTAAAACGAGGAGTTAAAACCATCATATTTGATCTTCCGCAATCACTGGAGATAACACAGGATGAATTAAAGGATATACCAGACATAGAAATAATAGCCGGTGATGCCACCGTTGCTCTGCCTCACGGTAAGGTTGATATAGCTTTTTTAGGCAATCTGTGCCATGGGCAATCGCCGCAGGATAACCAGAAGATTATAAGCATGTGCTATGATATCGTAAATCCTGACGGAATTATAGCTATCTTTGACAATCTCAGGGATGAAAGCTATTTAGGAGCAACGCTGGCACTCCATATGCTTACCCAGAGCAAACATGGCAATATATATGCACGCGAAGAATACTTTGCATGGTTACACAACGCAGGATTTAAAGAACCACAGGTATTACAGTTATCCGACAAAGCATGGCAGATGATTATAGCAAAAAAATAACGTTATTTATGTGGTGGCAAAGGCAAAAGCATTGATACCCTCTTAGAATATTTGCGAAATTCCTCGCCAAAATCCTGCTCTAAACGTTTTTCTTCAGTTTGCTTTAAATATATGATGATGACTGGAACTGACGCCAGAATGAAAACAACTACTACTAATGAATTGAGATACAACGCAAATGCCATATAACAACATAATGCACCAAAAACCATAGGATTGCGCGTATAACGATAGGGACCTTTTACCACCAGATGCTGAGTACGCGGACTAATGGAAACATTAAACGCATCCACAGGACCGCCTTTGCCAATCATAAGCAAAGCAACATTTGACCATATCATAAAGATAAGCCCAATAAGCAACAGCACCACCGACACCAGCACCCGAATAATAGTATTGCCAATGATGCCTGCAGGTATCAGTTGATGAGAATAACTGGCAATGAAATAGATCACTGCGGGCAAACATACCAAAAAAATAGTAAATCCAACCGCATAACCAAGAATATGGCGGATAACTGTTCTAAGCTCCATGCTATTCACCTTCTAAAATTTTTTTATTGTACTGAAGAAGTATTGTAATAGTATAACAATATCAAGTCTATAAAAATAATATAGCTTTCAATATACTGTGAATAAACAATACTGGTAAAATATAAAAAAACTTTTTAAAACTGGATATGCAACCACTTTATTGTCACAAATTTTCAGAAACAGATTTTTAAAACATTGACACTTATTAACCAATGTATACTGCAAACCACCATTATTGTGATCGTTATTTTAAAATCGTTTGTATAACACTATTGATTTTTTATAGAAGTTCAATATTGAAATATCATGATTCCACATTGAACACCTGCAGCAGGAACAATAAACATTACCGAATCGCCTCTGTTAAGTCGCTTTTCCTGCCGGGCGATAGTCATTTCTAATGGTAATGTTGCCGAAGCAACGTTTCCGTACTTAGCAAAAAATGGTATATATTTACCTTCATAATATTTATTGGCACTCTGCAAAATTTCTTTTATGTAATTATCAACAACATTCCCCACATTATGACATATTAATCTGTCGTACATGTAATCAACCCATCTGTCGCTTGAAAAAATCTCATGAACAAGATCATGGGTAGCCGAATATCCATTCCTTATAAGATTTGTTGAATGTGAAAACAATTTATAACGTTCGCCTATTGTATGATTTAATCCTATTGTGCAATTGGATACAAACTTACTGAATAATTTATAGTAAAATTTAAAGTGCTTTTCATTGTTTACATATTCTGGTTCAGTTGTTGATTCCAGAACTATTGCACCTGCAGCATCCCCTATGGTTAATGATGCAAATTTCCACTTTATCTCATCTATAGTTTTACAGGTAAAATCCGCCCAATCAAATGATCGTTCACCTGATGCAATTAATATTTTTTTATATTGATGTGTTTTTATTAATGCATCTGCCAACTGCATTGATTTCATAAAACTGGTACATGCATCCTGTGTATCAAGAACATTTGCATTAACAGTTCCAAGTGCTTTACTTAAAATATGAGCTGTTGCAGGTTCTACAAGCGCTTTTGACATACCGGTAAATATCACTAAATCAACTTCTTCAGGCAATACACCGGCATCTTCCAATGCCGTCACTGCTGCACTATACGCGATGTCAGTACAATATTCAGTTTCATCACACCAATAACGGGTAATGCTTCCAACCCTGTTTAACTTATCCTTCGTTTTCTGTAAAAAGTCATCAAAAATATCATCATTTATATATGGCCTGCTTTTTCTTTCTAACAGTGATAAAACATAATCATTAGTAATCTCATTGTCAGGGATATATGAACCAACACCAGTAATTTTTGTTGCTACTTCCATATATCATTGCCTCCCTACTATCTTTAGATTTTATTATTAATCTTTAAAATAATCTATTGCAGATTGCAATTTTTCAGCCATCTCACTGAGACTATTTGCATTTGAAAATAGTTGTTCTGCACTTGCTGCATTTTGCTGAGCAATTTCATTTATATTTGTTATAGCTTTAACTATTTCTTCTGAAGCTTTTCGCTGTTCATCAGATGAGTAGGCAATAACTTCAGATTTTTGCTTGGCATCGTTTGCTTTTTCATTAACCTGATTATTTGTTTCTAATTGGGTTTTCATAAACGATGCAATTTCTTCCATCATTGTATTGACTTTATTAACATCATTGATAATAGTTGTAATAATATCCTCTACATGACGTACATTATTCATCCCTATTACCACTTCATCTTTATTTTCGTTGATTAAAGAACCTATATTTTTAATACTGTTAGAAGTTTCGTCTGCCAACTTAGATATCTCATCTGCAACAACCGCGAATCCACGCCCGGCTTCACCTGCACGTGCAGCTTCAATGGCAGCATTCAGAGATAAAAGATTAATCTGATCAGATATAGTATTAATAATTTCCACCACATTTGTCATCTGGTTTGAACTTTCTATAATGTTATTCATGGTGTTATTCATATTATCCAGAGCACTCTCGCCCTGATGAGCAAGGGATGTCATCTTAATGCTTTCACTTAAAGTGGTATGAATTTTATGATTTATCTGAGTAATGATTTCAGATAATTTCTCCATCATTTTTAATAAATCAGATAGTCGCTCAAATTGATGGGTAGCAGCCTGTGATATATTTTCTATACCGGAAGATACCTCTTCAACTGTCGCAGTAATTTCTTCTGAATTTGCAGCCTGGCTTTGTGTGTTAACAGAAAAATGTTCAGTAGTATTTTTTAACTCTTCAGCAGATGAAGCTAACGACGATGAAATATCCTTAATGTTTCCAATAATCTCTCTTACCTTGCTAATCAATTTATTAACACTTACAATGATTTCACCTAATTCATCATATGCACTAATATATACTTGCTGGTTCAATTCACCATTAGACAGCGAAAGCAATACACTTTTAATTGTAATAATTGGTCTTAACCTGTTATTGATAATAGAGTATGAAAAAAGGCCTATAATAATCAAACTGAATAAAAGAGAAATTATCATTATTATGGTAGTTTTAAACACCTCTTTATCAATGAATGATGAAGGGTATTCAAAAACCATATATAAGGGAAACTTGTCAATTTTTTCAATGGAAGCATAATACCAGCTATTGTTTTTGATATATTTTATATTGTGTACTAATTGTTGCTTATATAATTGATTAGATAGAACACTTCCAATCTTGCTGTTTACAATATTATCTTTTGTTGATGTTACAATGACACCCTGTTCATCAACAATATGAAAATCGATATATTTTGGTATGATTGTATCAATGTTGTTATCATTAACAAAATTTGCCAATGTATTATTTTCAATAATAGATGTTTTGTCTGCAAAGGTTGATTGAGTGAAATTACTGATTGATCTGATTTGATCAGTTATTTGTTTATTGTATCGATATATGTTAGCATTATGAAGTAGAAGTAACATAATAAGCACAAGAAAAGACATGATTGAAATAACCGTTACTGAAAAAAATCTTGCAATTTTACTTCTGGGTTCAAAACGATCAACATCTGAAAAAAATCCATATGAAGCAATAGATTCCAGTTGCCGTTTGGGAACTAGAAAAAATAACAAAGCAGAAAATATAGCAAAAATAAACAATAACAATATAAGATTGAAGTTATCGGTAAATGATGGAGAAGCAATAAAATTTAAAACAATTATTACTATTGCAACACTGCCAATCCATCGTAAAGCGGTATCCAATGCGTGTTTTTGTGGTAATGTATAGTAACATGCATATGCATCAACTAATGTTTTGTTGTCAACAGGTTCATTGTTTATTACCAATGAAAAATATTTTTGTAAAGCTAATGTCTTTTTGTTTATGGTGATAATTGCAATAACAAAGGAGATTAATGTAATAACAATAACGACAATAATATATATAATATTCTGATTTCCTTCAAGATACAATGCTCTATATGCAACATATGCTATAAGCGGAGTCATGAAACAGAATGCAATAGCTTCAGTAAAAATGAATAATCGTAACGTAAAGAGTTTCAATTTTTTAATTAAATAAGGATTGGCTGATTGCATACTTTTTTCCTCCTTGAAAAAAATACATATTTTTTTATTTAAAATAAAGTCCATCCAGATGGATTTTGCCAATATATAATAGGCATATGCCTATTTCAACTAAAAAATATATTTATCAAAAAATTTAATTATTAATCTATGAATATTTAATTATACTATTTATTTATTTTTTTATATGCATTGTTTATATTTTTAATATTAATTAAAAATTACTACAATTTATTAACTTTAAACTCAACAATATAAATATAAATGTTAATAAATTATACATAATTTGTCACAACTATAAGAGTTTTGGATATATATTTAACGGTAGGGCACAGCTTATCTCTATTCAATTATAATAAGATAAGAGGGGCACATAAGCCGAATTCTGTTTATACAGCCATTAATCTTGTATGTATGTTACCATACACATCTTTGCGGCCTACCCGCAACCTCAAGCGGGCAGCTTTGATAGCGGTTGCCTATTTGGCCTTGCACCGGATGGGGTTTGCATTGCCATTGGTATTGCTACCAATGCGGTGAGCTCTTACCTCGCCTTTTCACCCTNNGCCCTGCGGTGTTCGGACTTTCCTCACCGGGTGTGTTTCCCGGCGCGGCTGCTTGTGCCCCTCTTTATTCAATAACCCTGTAAATACTCAGCGCATTAGTACCATATTTACGGGTATCCTTCTTATAAAGCCTTCCAATACTATCAGGCATACTATTGGTATGATAATGCTGCAAAAAAATATATGAATGCACAGCCACGCAACTGCTGTTTGATAGTTCCTGTAATAAAAGATAATATATTCTGGGCAATTCAGCAATCTTTTCAAATGGAGGATCACAAAAAATAATGTCAAATACTATAGCCTCTTCGCTGCACAGCTTTAAATACCGAAAGGCATCAAAGTTATAGTTACGTGCTCGTTGCTGTAATTGCCATTGCACAACAATATCTTTTACAAACTGGTAGCGCTTCCTATCAGCATCATTAAATATAACCAGCTGTGCACCCCTGCTTAATGCTTCAAGCCCAATCTGACCTGTCCCGGAAAACAGATCTAAAAAATTTTTACCGGTTAAATCTTCACCAGCAATAGAAAATAATGCCTTTTTTAATCGCTGACTTGATGCTTCAGCCCCTTTAAGCCTTGTTTCATAGGGTATAATCTTACCTTTAAAGCTGCCGCCTATAATCCGTATGGTGTGCGCAGTACCCATGAACTAATTCTTAGCCTCTTTTATTGCTTCATTTAAATCTTTAACAAATTGCTGCACATCAAGTCCATAATTAGTTGCCACCATTTTTATGGTATCCTCATCTGCTCCCCTGCAACCAATGCAGCCAAGATTATATTTTTTAAAAACCTTTGCTGCCTGCACATGAGCGGCTATAACTTCTTTTATCTTCATATCCTCGGTAATCTTCATATATCCCCCAAAAATTATCTTATTAGTATTTGTCATTTCAAGCTCGTTTTTAAAACTGCTTTTTGACTTGAGATTATTATATTATAGTATTACCTTTTCTCTTCCCGTAGCAATAAGATGCTCCCTGTGCTGTATATCACGATAACCTGATAGATGAGACGATGTTTTACCATATTCTATAGTTTTACTTTTTTGCTTCATAAAACCAGTATGGCAAGCTTATTTATTTTATCAAGAATTATTATTGTGGGTATTGTTCATATTACTAAAACAGCACTGCACCGGATACGTTTGCACTGTTTTATCTGCACTATTTTTGGAATACCTGGTTGTGAATATGGAATAACGATAAAGCCCTGTATCAACTCCCAATGGTATATCCATTAAGGTGTGCTGGTACATAAAAATACTTTTATTATGATGTTATAATGTCACTGGTATCTTTACCTCCCATACCATGATGGTTTTATCCCAACTCCCAGAAACAATATACCTCCCGTCAGGACTCCAGGCTACGGAAAGAACCTCATCATTATGCCCCGTGAGCGTTGCTTTGAGACTATAGTTCTGTGCATCCCATACCTTGATGGTTTTATCCTTACTCCCAGAAACAATAGACCTCCCGTCAGGGCTCCATGCTACGGAAAAAACAGAATAGTTATGGGCATTCAACACAGCTTTTCCAGGATTATCTTCCCACTCCGTTTCAATGGCAAAACTCTCAATATTGCTGCTATCTTTTTTTTCAACAACACAGTATGGTTTCACATTGCTGGTTATGGACTCAACCTGTAAAACAATAGCAGCGCCACAGACATATCTGTCAAGCTCATGCTCAATATCGTCTGCATCTTTCACCGCAATACCGTTAACCGATACTATCGCATCCCCTGTGCCTATCATATCCTTTGCCGTGATGCCATCTGACCGCCCTTTTATCACTACCTTTGTATTATTGCCCTTCAGATGCCTTGTTACCACTGCTATGCCAGCCAAACCATAAAAATAATCATCCTCTTTGATGATAGTACCACCTATCAATTGTGCTGTATCATTGTACTGCCGTACCGTTTCTCTGGTCATATACTGCTTATTAGCAAGCAGTATATCATACGCCTGCTGTATATTCTTTTTTGCATTCCTTGTATCATCCTTGTAGTTATAGTACTGTGCTATATCCAAATATGCCTGCACCCTGCTGCCGGTATATCCCTGCCCCGTAGTTATGATTGCCATAATCTTTACAGCATAGTCATTGCTATACTCATAGCGCTTTTTCATATCAGCAACCTTCAATGCCACGCTATATGCCTTCAGCATGCTTTCCTGAGCACAAGTAAAGTTATATCCCCTAAACTGCTGCTCGCTTGCCTTTTCATATACCTTCATACAGCGGTATTGTATCCCCTCAAGCGTTGCCAGCTTCCCTTCGCCCCACCTGCTATCTTCTATATGCTCAACCTCATATGCAAGCGCACTATACCTGCCCGCTAATTGTTGCAAGGCTTCCACCGTTGCGGCTTTGTTTAATGCTTCATCAACCTCATATACCCTCTGCGCATACAGCTTGCTATAGCTAGCATCCCTGCGCTGTGCCACCTGATTTTGTATATCCTTTACCTTTTCCTGTTTGTCGGCTGTCAATTTGTTGGCAATCTTTTCTAATATCGCCTCATATATCTTCAGTGCCTTATCATATCTGTTCTTGTTATACAGCTCATCCCCTTCCTCTATCTCTTCCTTCAATAGTGCCGTGATACGGTTTACCCCCTCATCACTGGTTACAAACTGTATGGCTGCTATCTCCTTAACGTTCACTGCTGTAAATGCTAATGGCGCAATGGGCTCCTCACCCTTTTTTGCTACTATAACATGCCTGCTGTCTATAAGCTTTTTGGCTATCTCCTTTAAGTAATACTCCTTCTGTGCCATCGCAAACTGGTACTGCACCACCGACTTTACATCTATCTGCAAGCTCTTCCTGTCACGCAGTAGATTCTTACCCTTAAATATTCCCGTATCACCCTTTACCACAAGCTCACCGTACAGTATCTCATCTGCATCTATGGCATCCGCTATCTGCTGTTGACAGCTCTCCGCTGTACATCCCCCCGCCATAAGTTGCTCTGCCTTTTTATACATAACCTTGATATCATCATCGGTTATGACCCTGTACTCATTGCCATACTCATACAGTGCTACTTCTATGATGTTACGTATCTCCCTGGCCATGGATGCAGGTGCACCGTCTACTGTTATCCCTGATATGTATATCTTCTTCTTTGCCTGCTGAGCCTGTGTTGTTGTTTTTGGTATGCTCCCGGCTACAATCAATACACCAATCAATGCCAGTAGAATACCTTTTTTTACCATAGTATCTCCTCCAAATGTTACGAAAGTGTTTTTTTATGAACGGGTATTTATTATACGAAATATAAAAATTTTTCAACAAAAAAATAAAAGAATGCTTTCCAGTATTATACTCATGTCATGTTAAGCAAAGCCTGAGAATCGTGCCCCCTCCTTATCCTCCTTTGGACGAAAGGGAGGAAAGTATCAAGGCTCTGACCCCTTTTTTTATGTACAATGGAAGGTGTGAATTGTTCGATGTTTGCTGGTGATTATTTGTATAGTATGATGGGTTATGTAAATAATTTATAATATATTGCAACAGGTCGGGCTATACCTCACTGTGCCCCAATAAGCTTAGCTATCTGCTCCAGATTCTTTTTGTTGTATCCAGTAAACTTCCCTATGATTTCCCTGTTTTGCCGTAACAGTATAATAGTTGGGAAACGTACAACATCCATGCTGGTACGTGTCGTACCCAGCACATCTGTAAAATAGTACGTTATGCCATACTGTGTAGCCTGTGCATTTACCTCTTCTATGCCTTCGGCATAGACAAAATAGCACAGTACATTTTTTGGTGATTTTTTAATACGTTGCAATAGTTCCGGTATCTCTTTTTCACACGGTTTACAGTGTATTGACGTAAAATATAGTATTGCAATCCCCTGCGGTTGTACTTTCTGCAATAACTGGGAAAGCACATAACGCTTGCCATGATTATCGTACAGCGCTGTTTCAGGTGCGACCTCGCCGCTGGCTATGGCTACCACAAACATTAATACAAAAACAATACCTACAACATGACAGTTTTTACAACGCATACGCCATCCCCTTTTTTTGCTTGGTATTGTATATTGTAGCAATTACATCCATGGCAAGTTATTTCAAGTAAAAAATTACGTGTCTGCCACATAAAATTTTGTGACAGTGAAATAAAATCCTTGCAATTTTTATATGCCATTACCACTATTGTCCATCGTTGGTAGCATGACATTAATTTCCAGTAACTATCGCCCATAAAAATATTTTTTTTGCTTTTAAAAATGCTATTATATAGTAAATAATTACCAGTAAGGGAGATACCAATGGCTAAATGTGAAGTTTGTGGCAAATCTATACTGTTTGGTCATAATGTAAGCCATTCCAATAAAAAAACCGGCAAAATATGGCATGCAAATGTTCAAAAAATTCGCGTGGTAGAGGGAAACAAAGTAGTCAGTAAAAACGTATGCACACGCTGTATCCGCTCGGGAGCAGTGCGCAAGGCTATATAATCACTTTATTAAACCAATTAAAACCATACCACCAGCCACCAGTATCAAAAAAGCTGTTACCCCTGCCAGTATCGCAGGGAGGGCTATATATCCTATTGTCTTTAAACTTTCTATCTGATAGCGCTGGGAAATGCAGCGCATTGCAATAAACAATGACCATATAAACAGTGCTAACGATGCAGCGCTGTAAAAAAATACCGGTGCAAAATATAATGATTTGAATATTAGTACAACAGGCACAATAAAAATCCGGGGAATCTGCGAAAGCGCCAGCGCATTGATGATATAGCCACCCGAAGCCTGATAGCCGCCTATCTGCAATATTACCGTTAGCAACCCTGCGTATATTATAAGGCACAACACATCAAGTAAAAACAACGCTATGAAACCATAGGTAATCTTATAGTTAAAAAAGCCTGTTTGCGTTGAAAGCAGTGATTGCGCCACAATATCCATAAAGACAACTATCGCCACAACCACAGCACTGACGATGAAATGCTTTTTATCCTCAACCGCTATAATCTGCGACAGCTTTTCAGGATCAATCAGCGCACTATACCAATAATCCAATATCTGTATCACATTCATGGCATGTAACTATATTCCACTAAAGAATACTGTGAGTTTACCATCTGCTCTAACTTTGGTTTAAAGAACGATGACATCGTCATAAGCAACCGTTCAATGGGGCTTGCCGTATCATCATAAACGGCTGAATCAACCGGCAGTTTTGCCAATGTACGCGCCTTATTGACTGCATCGTCATAGCTGCCCAGCTCATCAGCAAGTTTATACTCAACCGCCTGATTGCCGGTAAACACACGCCCATCAGCATACGGCATGATATCGCTTACCGCCATATTTCTGCCTGCTGCTACATCGTGCACAAACTTCTGATAACTTGAATCAATAATCTGTTGAATCAACTGCAATTCTTCCGGCGAAATCTCTCTGTGCATGGCAAGGATATCCTTATACCTTCCGCTTTTTATTACATTCATACGGATACCCAACTTATCAAATAAGCCTTTGAGATTGGGAGCCATGGCAATAACGCCAATTGAGCCTGTTATGGTGCCATAGTTGACAACAATAGCATTGCACGCCGAAGCAATGTAGTAACCGCCTGACGCTGCTACATCACCCATCGAAGCTATGATGGGAATATTCTTTTTTCTAAGCGATAGTATCTTGGTATATATCTCCTGTGTTGCAGCAACCGTCCCGCCAGGAGAATTAATCCGTATAACTATCGCCCTGATGCGGCTGTCCTGTGCTAATGCATCAAGCCTTTTTACAATGTAATCGGCATTAGCCTGCGCCATCATATCACCGGTTGCTTCAATACGTCCATACACACGCACGATGCCAACTCCGGGACCCTCGGTGAGGTTAATCCGTGCACCAATGGTCATCTGACGCTGCATGGTTATGCTTATCTGGATTATTGCAAGTACAACCGCAAAAACCACCATTGCCAGTATGGCTATAAGTATCCGTCTGTTTTTATCCATACCCTATCCCCTGCCAATATTTGACAACAATACACCATGTACAGCAATAAATGCAACATTTTTTTCTTGCTTTTTTTTGGCGATAGTTACTATTAAAACCGATAAGTCGGTATAGTATAAAACCGTTGCTCTTTATGGAAAATCAGTACGCATTGCCGGGTGAATAATGTTCTGGTAGCGTTATAGCAATCCAGCCGTGCTCAAGCGAAATCAAAGCGAAGAATCTCGCCGTTGTATGTGCATGTCATCCTGAACTCCGATTCGGGATCTAATGTAAGCAAAAAAGATTCCGGGTCAAGCCCGGAATGACACTGGTGTAAAAACTCCCCTCGCCTTGCAAAGAAGAGTGGCAGGAGGTTAGGTCCATAATCATAGTTTGAAAAGGAGGAGTAATAACCCAATGAAAAAATGCTTCATTATTGTAGCTATAGTCCTCGGAATACTATGTGCCGTTTCTTTTGCAATTTTTTTCCATTACTGGCAACAACCATCGGTTAAATATCTTCTTACCATGGGAGGATACCTTCCTGTTTATGGCATATCCATTTCTGAAGAAAGGATAACAGTAAATAATAAAACAGTACCCCTTGACATCTATCGCAAAAAATATGCACATAGCAATACATACTTTGTACTGTTCCATGGTCTGACCCCACAAGCGCATAAACATCCTCAGCTTGTACAAATGGCAAAATCCATTGCCTTTGCTACCGGGATGAACGTCATTGTTCCTAAAATTCCGGAATATTTTATTAAAGATGCAACCCTTCACGATGTTAAACAGGGAATACGTTCTCTTTACAGCAGCATTGTCAATGCTTATCCAGGACATTACCGTGCATTTGGTGCATGCTTAAGCGGCACTGTTATGCTCAGTGCATTTACCATGCTGCCGCAAAACATATATCCTGAAAAAATATTGTTATTTGGTCCCATGTTTCAGGGGAATACCATTAAAGGCACCCTGTTTGAAAAATATTTTGATGTAGATTTTTTGGTTAAATTAACAATTTCATCTAACATGTCTATGTTTAACCCGGAAGAAAAAGATCTCATCCACAAAGCTATGATGAGCGCTAATATGGGCATTACCGATGAAACAAGGATGAAACAGATACTGGGTGATAGGCTATTTCGCGATATCTCTATAGTAACAATCGATGAAGAGTATCTAAAAAAAACTGGAGCACGTACACTTTTAAAAAATTATAAAGCCATCCCCAATTGCAAATACTTTATTCTTCATAGTAAAACCGACAGGATCATACCTTTTGATGAAGGGAAATCTCTGTTCAACTTTTTAAAAGGAAGCGGTACATTTTCTGAATTTTTAGGCACAGAACTTTTAGATCATGTATCCGGACGCATTACCGTCAAAGGTTTTGTCAGTGAACTGAAATATATGAAGCACTTTTTTGACGAACTTTTTGAGGGCGACAGTTACTAAGTACTGGGGTTTTCCTTATAATGCTATAAGGCTCTGACCCCTTTTTATACCCACTGTGCAATGGAGTAGCGCTTGCGATACGCCTCCTCATATTGTAAAAAACGTCTTACCCGTTCACTAAAACTATCTCCCAACTGCAGAAAGTACTCATGATGGTCTATCGGTACCCCAACATCAGCATCCTCCTGTAAATAGGATTGTATACTGCTGTAGCGATACTGTACAGGACTATCGCACCTGCGCTTGCGTACCGGATTAAACGCTATGTACCACAGCAACCACAAGAGATAATGAAAGGCATCATGTGCAAACTGTACAATGATGTCCTTATACCGCTCATTCCAGAATGGCCCGGTCCTGCCGGTTATTTTATTATACATCTCAGCAAACCGTGCCTTGATATACTGCACAATGCGTGCTATGGGCGCTCC
>DCUV01000030.1 GCA_002328585.1 Spirochaetia bacterium UBA2205 | reverse complement strand
ATAGCATACTCCCTGCTCTGGATAATCCCAACCACGCCAGCCCCAGTATGCCACTGCTTTTTCCCTTTGTAAGGGAGCATTTATGCGCTAAATGCCCCCTTACCAACCCTGTGGAGCCACCTCACACGGCGGTGTGCCTTATCCCACTGTATGGATTATATCCTTGCCTTCGTGCTGCGGAAGACATCCTGTCTATGTCCTCGCACGAGCCGTATGGCGCTCCAGCATCCTGCCTCCGCTGTTTTGCTTTCAAATGAAAAAAACTTTATACATCAGTTGTTTTTCACTGTGTGCGTTGCGTGCGATACTTTACCAAAAAAGGTCACCTTCCTATCTTTTTCTTGTATCCCCAAACAATGTACCTTAGTGCTAAACCTGCTTTGTAGCAGTATTTTTTTTAATTATCATCAATACGATTTACATCTATCTCACTTATCCCCGTATCTTTATATTTCGTTCCCGGATACACTTCCTTGATTATAAGCCTACCTATACATAAAAATGTACTACCTAATCCATCTATAGATTTTTGTTTCGGCCTGAATCTTAGTAAAAACTTTTGTGGTTTTATATCATCTTTTAAATTAAGTACGAATGTTGTGGTAAGTATCGGTTCCTGCTTAGATATTATCCATGGATCTATCTGCCGTATTGCTACTCTAGCTTCATATACTTCTAATATAGCCTTTTTTACCCTATTATTCATTTCATATATATTTTTATTTTTTGCTACACCATTTACTATTGTTAATTCAACTTCTAATTTTTTATTATCATCAATGAATTCATCATAAGAAGGGTAAGAGCCACCAAATAGCAAATAAAAAATAATATGTTCATCAACTCCATCACCTTCAACCCCTTCTACCCATGTCGTTTCAACTTTCCCATCAAATGCTTTCTTTGCTCCATAATAGTCTTTTGACAACCCTTTCTCGACTAATTCTGAACTTGCTACAGGCTCATAAGTTAACACAATGTGATTAAATATTTCTCGCATATTCTTTTCTTTAGCATTTATAAATGAACATATAAATATAAGGCTTGCAATTATTGCGGCTTTTATTTTCTTCATATCTTTATTGTCCTCCTTTAATCTATTTTATTTTTACTATTTTATATATGCAAACCACTTCTTACCTATATCATACCTACCATACTTATACTTAACATAATTACCATTAGTATTCTTATACTTGGTATTGGCATCTCCATACGGATCATGCACTATCCAACCATTGCTGTCATACCCTACTATTGTGACTATGTGCCCATTGGGAAAATAACCACTTGCTATGATAGGTTTATTCTGCTTGATAAGCTCTTTTGCTATGTCTTCAAATTTTCTTTCTTCTGTTGATTCATTGGTTACTTTTATTATGTAATCCATTTTATTTTGTTTATTAATATATTTGAAAATTTCTTCATATACCTCCCCTGTATCATCCCACAGATTTTCTCCACCCAATCCTAATTCCTTTGCTATTTCATACAACCTGTCCTCATATTGTTTTTCTCCATTGCCAACGTCTATGCCCATTTGCTCCATAACCATAGCAAGTGACGTTAGGTTACACATGTTAGCTCCATTTACTACACCATCTTTTGTCACATTGTCACGTTGGCTATGATATGTTACATCATTTAATATGTTTTCGTTGTTTTTACTACCGAATAAATTTAGCAATGATTTAAAAATCTTTCCTATCCCTGTTTCATGTACCGGTACTATTGTAGCCTTTTGTTCTCCATTTTGTGCTATTACCGCTGCCTGCCTTCGTTTTGCTATTGCTGCCTCTAATTTTGTTGTGTCATAGCCTGCCTCCTTCAATGCCCATACCTTTGCTTCTGTTACCTCCTTGCTGTCGTTGTAAAAACTCTTAAGAACTTCTTGTGCTTGCTGTGTACCAAATTCTTGCAATGCGGACTGTATGGCTTCCTGTACACCCATTTCATGAAATGCTGCTAACGCTGCATCAACTGCTATCTCCTTACCTGTCCTGAATCCTTCACCCTGTACCCAGTTTTTCCCTTTTTCAAATAACTCACTGACTCCATCCCATGCACTGGATAGCATACTCCCTGCTCTGGATAACCCCAGCCATGCCAGCCCCAGTATGCCTTCTTTCTTCTGACTACTCTTCCAGTCTTCGGCATCACGGCGTCCTTTTTGCGCTGCCCAATCGCTTAACCAGTCCGCTGCCCTATACTGTGTCTTCTCCCAGTTTTGCTGTAATAACGCATCCTGCATACCATCACCTTGCATCATGTCCGCTCCTGCCAGTATGGCATTCTCCAGTGTGCCTTGCATAAACCTATTCATGGGCAATACCGCATTGTGGCTGCTTGCGCTTTGTCCTATTGTTGTGCCGTCAGCCAATAGCGCATTGCTTGCCCACATAGCCGCTACACTTGCCCCTGCCTGCAGCATGTCATCTTTCCAGCTTCCTGTACCATCAAAACGGTTTACTACAAAGCTGCTGGACGCTGTGTAGCCATACTGCTGCCATGAATTATTCCATGCATCGCTATATACTTCCCCCATCTTTGCTCCCACCAGCGCCGTTGCACTGCCTATTCCAAAGCTTCGCCACTGCGCTGTACTGCCCCACTGCAATCCAAGCCCGCCGTTATCCTTATAGTCCACAAAGTTACCCAGTCCCTGTATGCCACTGGCTGCCATTGAGCCATACACTGCCGAGTGTGTGGCTTTGCCCACATAGCCGCCTGCATAGCTTGCTCCCATACTTATCCCTGTTTGTACCGCCCAGTGTTGCAGGCTTAAATCTCCGGCTGCAACATCCACTGCTTGCCCAACACTCATGTATGCCGCTCCTACCATGGGGTTGGCTGTTACAAAACTTAGCGCCACGCCTATCCCTGCATTCACATACTGGCATACTGCATCCTGAGTTGCCTTCTCCTTCTCTGCCTCATACACATCCTTTGTTATACGCCCGTACTGCCCTTTCCCTTCTTTTAGCTTTGGACCGGCTTTTATCTGCCCAAACTGCCCTACATAGTAATGAAAGCCCCATACCACATCAGGCCGCATCATCATCCCCATCCGCGTCTGTGCCTGTGCCATCACCACGTTCATGGTTGCCTCAAACTGCACCCCATCATCTTTATTGTATATATCCATCAACACCGGTATACTGTATCCCCCTAACAGCAAACTATCGGTATAGGCAAAGGGCTGATATGCTGTTATTGTCTGCCTGGTGCTGGTTATGGGAAGCGTTCGCTTGTACCTGTTGCCATCTATGCCAAACGCATAGGCGCTTACAAACTGCAACGCTGCCTGCTCTGCCTGTTCATTGGCTGCTTCTATCTGTTCCCTGCACTGCTCCAGTAACTGCGTTAGCGCTTTCAGTAACGCTATATTGTGTGTCTTCTTCTGTACTGTAGCATATTCCTTCCCCAGCGTTTGCGCATCCTCAAAGATACTCCTGTTATAGCTCCTACCGCTTACCTGTGTCAAGCCAAATTCTACCTCGTGCTTTGTCATTGCCATGAGCTCATTACTTAAAAGCTGTGGCTGATCCTTTACTATATCTACAAGGATGGCATGGACATCAACCTTGCCAATGGCATCGCCATACTGCTCTTTTATTGTTGCAAGCATATCAGTTACTACTACCTCTATCCCTGCCATGCGCTTTAATAGCTCCTTATAGCTTACCCCGCTATAGGCATCAGCCAGCCACTGGAGCTTTTCATCACGTAACCGCTGCATCTTCTCATCCCACTGCTTTGCCCCCTTCACCATGGCTTCTTCTGACTCTTCCTGCCAGTTCTTCCACCTGCTGGCAAACCCATTGAGCATCATATCCCACTGACGTATCCCCCGCTCAAATATCCGTTTTACCATCCTGTCCCAGTCGGCCTTTTTATCCTGCATCTGCTGTTGTGTCATCTGCCACTGGTGTACCTGCAACGCCCTCCCCTGCGCTAACTCCCTATCGTTTATCCCCTCATACTGCTTCACATACTGGGCAAACAGCTCGCTTACCGCTGCCTCATTGCCGGTGCCTATCATCGCATCTAACTGGTTTATGACCTCATGGGGAATCCCTTCGGTATACCCCATATAGGCTACCATGGCACGCAGCATCCCTGGCGACTCGGCCCCAATGACACGTGCTGATTGATATCCGGAACTATCGCCCGCCCATATTCCGTATAAATCCTTCTCTACCGCCCGATCCACCACTACCCTATCATACCCCCCGCTTGTGTACAACGTTTGGGTGTGCGCTATGTAGCGGCCAAAACATTCACGCTTCTGCTGGTTCATGATGTTGGCATACGTCTGGCTTACCGTGCCCGCATGCAGCACCTGCATTTGTTCATTGGTCTGGTAGCCATGCTCATCGGTTGTTGTTATTGTTTGGCGATAGTTATTGACATTAACAGTATCACCGCCACTATTAGTGGTTACCATATATTGCATGTCACGCTCGGTGAGCGCTATCCCATTTTTTTGCGCTATCTCACGCAATGCCCCTTTGAGCGTTGGCTTGCCCACCACCACCATCTGCATGGTTCTAGGATTGTAATACACAAACGTTCCAGCAGTAGCAGCATCATCTAACGACTCAATCTCGGTATAGCGGGCAAGCGCAGCCTTTGCCTTCAGCATCTGTATTTTTGATTCCTGTAAATCGGTCAGCTTGGTTAGTATTATGTTTAGATTATATTTTGCATTTGCATCCATCCTATTCATTTCATTTAACAATGCTGGCCGTTTACCCTTAAACAAAAAATCCAATGCCTTCTCAATGATAGGCATACCCGATGCATAGTAATATGCCTTTGCCAGCGGTCGCAAGGGATGGATCTTTTTCCCAAGAACTCTTATCTTCTTATTATACAATTTGTCGTAATACTTTTTTAATGGATAATATTCATGATATATCGCGCTGTATAATAACATGACATTATCCAATTTATTTTCAGCTTCCCGTGCCTTTAAATAATATTCAAAATAGTTGCGGAATAATTGGTTTTCGGTTACCTGCTCATTATTCATCATGGATAAATAGGTATATAATGGCGTCTGCATGGTTGCGAGTTCATTCCCGCCTGGTATTGAAGTATGATAGTGAACATTAATGTTAAACAAACTTAATACCCTTTTTACAAAATTATTTTTAATTATGTCATTTGCCCAATTTTCAGTTTTAAATATTTTATCATTTCTTCCTGACCATGAAGGATGGCTATTATAAAAATACGCTGCTGTCTTTATATCAGACCCCAGGCTATATATAAAACGTGCTTCTATCATTGAATCAATCAATCTATCCCGCTGGTTAGCATAATCATCATCCTTAGTTTGTAAAAATGCCTCCTTTTTAGCATCATATTTTGCTTTTGCCTCATCGTAGGCAAATCCCAATTTTTTAATCTCATTTTGCATACAAAATGCTGTTTTTTCCATCCGGTAGGCACGCTCGGCACGTTCTTTTAATTCATCCCGCAGCTCTCTATAGCGTGCATCCTGTTCCACCTTTTGTGCTTTCGTCTGCTGCACCTGTTGCTCTAACTGTTCAATTGTCTTTTTTACCTCATTCCTGTAGGCAAGTGCTTGCTGGTACTGCTCTCGTGCATCTGCCTGTAATGTGCTTATTGCATCGTCCCCACCTTCAGCGTTGGTGCTGCTGTTATACAGGTATGCAGTCTGGGCATAGGTAAACAGCGCTTCCTCATCCTCTTTGAGCTTGCGGGCTTCTTCTAATCGGTTATATAAAAGGGTAACAATCTCTAACTGCTTTGTATAGGTATCCTGTGCCGTATGGTAGGTATTCAACGCCTCCTGAACGCTCTCCTGCGCCTGTTCAAATAATTGTTTATTGGTGGCATAGGTTTCCTGTGCACTTAAAAAGCCATCACTTGCAAGGTATGCATCCAGACTTTGATTTTTAAGTATCCCTCCTAATTTTGCTATTTGCCCATATGCCTGCAAAAGTGCCTCATCCATAGCGCCTGCATCCTCCTTTGTTCCCTCTATCAGCTCGTCTATGCGTGCATCAAGTGCGCTTTCATCATAGTCTTTGAGCGTTGCAAAAAGTGTCTGGAGCGTATCGTTTTCTGTTTCTTCCTCATTATTTTCTTCACCCAGTAAAGGGGTATAGCCGGTGGCAGCAAGTGCCCCCATAAGCTCATCAACATCATTCATAAATGCTATATCACGCTGGTTGCCCTGGCTATCCGTCAGCACAAAGGTGTCCGTAGCCTGTATTGCCATCCGTGCCACCTCTACCAGCATATCCAGCGCTGCTGCCATATTGGTTGCCTCTTCAGCTACGGCGTTAAAATAGCTTTTACTGTCGCCACTATAATAACCTTTTTCATTGCCATGTAAATCATCACTCTGTATTGCATCAACAGTGGTGGTATTCTTTTTTTTACTATCTATGGTATATCCTTTTTGCTTGTATTCATCTATAAAATCCTTTAATGTCTTCTCGCCATTTTCATATTGCTCGTTACCATTATAGTCCTGATAGTATTGATAGTATATATCACCAATATCATCTCGTTTACTCAGGTGTTCTTTATCTATAATCATCTGGTAAAATACACCGGGAGTATTGTTGTTCTGTGCATACTTTTCGTAATACTGTTCAAGTATTGGCAAATAATCCCGGTAATGGGTAAAGGTATTGCGCGTGGAAAGGATAAACTGGTACAACGTTTGCGCTGTCACACTATCCCTGTTTGCCGCATATATACATAACCCCAGCAGTTGCTGCAAGCCTCCTTCAGAATCATCCGCAATTGTTTCAAACAATGCTTCGGTTTTCTCCTGCATCGTATATCCTGTTAACACCAGTGGCACCCTGCTATCAGCCACAATAAGGTCTACCGGGTCCGCCAGATCCGGATCAATGCTGTAGAGAATCAAAAAGTTTTTTTCTTTTTCATCAGTTATATTGTGCTTTTCCATATAATCAGCTATTGGTGTATTCCCATCCCACTGCAACGCCACATCGTATATATGCATAAATCCTTCTACACCAGCCTTCAAGCTATCATATCCTTCTGCTTCAGAGTTAATCCCATAATAGGTTAAAAGTTCTTGAGCACTGCCGGTCATACACTTACCATTTCTACCATACAGGTAATAGTCACTCACTATGGCATACTCCCGTACTCCATCCGGTAAATAAGCATATGAAATTGCAGCACTGTCCTCCTTCAATGCATCATACAGTTTGGCACATAGTGTATAATTATCAGTAAACCACTGCTGCCATCTATCATCAGTGTAATACTGCGGCAGCGCACTAAAACCCGATGCGGAAAATGTTCCATCATCTTCCTGCATACCATAAACTTCTGCAAATTCTGGCATTGTTTCGCCTGAAACACTATACAGGTACGCAATAAAATGAGCTATCATCTGTTGTTCATTGTTTGCTCTATAATCTATGGAATTGGATAGAGCAAAAGCTTCAGGTAATAGTTTTTGCACAACGGTTGCATAATATATGGATTCAAGCTCATGATTCAGCGCCTCTATATCACTACCATGCTCAGCATATTGGGACAGCAAAGCAAAACTTCCCGGTATAAAGTCTTCGCCATCACTACGTCCAAGGAGCATTTCTATTCCCGGAAGTTCCCCGTCTGTTTCATCAAGTGCATACATAACATACTGCTGAAAATGATACAACAGTGCATATTCTGCAAAATCTCCATAATCATATGCATTAAAATGCACACTGTCACCGGCACTTGCCTTTAACCCTTCATAGTATGCAGCTAATATAAAGCCATTGTCACCTTCCCACTGTGTATAGAGTATGTCCATGTCTACCGAAGGATTGGTCATAATACCTTGAATAGCCTGCTGTTTTGCAAGTTCTCGCTCTATTCGTTGCTTCACCTCCCCAACAAATTGTGCATTTTTCCCCTGCTCCAGCATCCTCTGCATATACTCTTCCACGCTGCCATAGATAGCTGGTTCTAATAAATACCGTGCAGTATAATCAATATATTCATATTCATTGCGTACCTGTTCTATCGTACTTAATTGTGCCAGCAATGCTGTCTGTATCTGAGCAAATGGCGTTTGATCAATTTCATCTTTAATTGCATTAAATAGCATCTCGCATTCGTTAAAAGTTTGTATCATCGCATCAGTAAATCCTGGCCATACTCCGTATGGCTGCAACGCATAGTAGCTCTCCCTGCGTGCTGTATATTCATTTTCTGCCTGTGAATACATTGTCTGTCGTATGGCTATTAGTTCATTATACTTCTCCTGCAAATCCGCTAACTTCTGATACAATTCCCTTTGCTGTTCGTATGCTGCCTGTGCTTCTTCTGCGGTAGCATCCCTATGTTCATATATTGTCTTCCATGTGAGCAGGTCATGATACTGTGACACCACAGCCTGCAATGCCTCTTTCAGCGCCCCGGGCAATGTACCAAACTCCTTGCCATTGACATAATTTTCCGCCTTTTTGCCATAGTTAACTAAATCTGCCACTGTCATTGACCGCTTAAATACCTCATCTGCCTCACCATCAGTTATGCCAAAAATACGGGCAATAGTCCCTATAAATCCTTCTTCCCGTATACGCTCTTGCTTTTCCAATGACTCATCATAAAAGGTAATCACATAGTGGGCGTATCCATCCATAACGTTTGTTCTGTCAGTATAATCACAGGGCTGTAGTAAATCAAATACATCAGGCTGGGTAAGGGCCGTTATCTTTACTTGAATGATGGCAAGTTCTTCTTCGCTTAATGCATTGCCATGTTCATCTTCCTTATTCTCCAGCATCTGGACATAGGTTTCTAACAACGCCTGACGTTCTTCTTCATTCTTACACTGCAACACTTCATCCCTATAAAAAGCAATCACCACATTTGTATCATTACTATAGGTGGTAAGTGTTCCCACACATTCATTGTATTTCCCCTCACTGTCTATTGCTTTTAGCATGTCCTGCATGTTAGTTGCTACTGTATAATAATAGCTATACTGTAATGCCTCATCATGCCCTTTTGTCATCATACCAGTTGTGCATTCTTCTATCACCTTTTCATACAAACTATCCCACGCTACAGTCCCATCATCACCGGTTATTTCACTTTTTACTGCATGCAATAGTTCAGTAAACGCTATAGCCATATCTCTGTTTTTAGTAAAATATGCTACTGTTGCATCCTTTTCTGCTTGCTCTGCTAGTTGTATACTATGTTCTTTAGTAAATTCAGATTGTGTAAGGTTTTCATTTTTCATGTCGTGCAGCAGATACACTACAACCTTGTGCGATAGTTCATAACAATCAGAAATTGCATTGTTTACATTCTCTATTGCTCTGGATAGCATTGCAGCGCTTACATTGTACTCATGTTCAATAATTGTCAGGTATTCCCTATAGAGAGTATCAAGGGGTTGGTATATAACGGTATTGTCTACTATTGTTATAGTATTTTTATTGTAGATTCCATATAACAAATTGCTCAATAGTATTTCCTGTGCTTCTGTTTGTATCTCCTCATCTGTTTTTGTCGCATCGTTAACAAGCTCAAGTAACGCGTTGCTATCAACAAGCCCCGCTGTATAGTCATACAACAACCCTGCTGCTTGCGTTCGTACCTCCTCATTACTATCAGTCAAAAGCAAAACCTGCTCATTTATCATAGCCCAGCTGATTGGCATAACATCACTCTCTGGTACTATTTTCATTCTATATTCATTAAGCTTATATATAATTGCCTCATGTACTTTTTCATTATCATTATCAACGTTGACAATCTGTTTCCATGCTCCATAATTATCTTTTACAACATTATATTCATTGTACACTTCGTTTACTTTTTCCATCAATGTCTTTATATATGCTATGCGTTCATCATTCTCTAATCCTGGAAATAATATATCGTATGCATCGGCAGCTAACAACAGCTCGTCCTCATGCTCTTCAATCGCTTCCACTATTTCATCAAGTGGCTTATCCTGCATACTTTCCAATATCTCATGTGCATATCGTAATCCTTTCACCTCCTGCCCATCGTTTACATACCCCTCTAATGCCTTAACCGCCAACTCTACACGCTGTGCATACGCTGCAGCATCATCATTTCGCTCTTTTAATAGTATCGATGCATAATAATCCTTTTTTGCCTGTATCCATTTCCTTTCCTTACCTTCTATTCTATTGTTTATCGCTATAATCTGCCCTGTTGCCTCCTGTATCATCTGAATGGCTATTTCCTTCGCATCAGGATTGGTATAGTATAAACAACGCTCCATAGCCTCCTGATACGCTTTCTGTGCTGCTTCATAGGCAATGCGTACCAGTTCTAAATTCTTTTGTGTGCTATCCACGTTGCTTTGTGCACCGATAAGTGCTTCTTTTAATTCCCCTGAAAGCAGCGCCATGGCATCGCGGTAATCTTTTTTTGCCTTTGTATATGCTTCCGTTGCTTTTAAAAGATTTTCTTTTTGTGTCTGCGCATCTGGCCTTCCTGCCTCATCATAGGCATACTCATACAGCTTTTGTGCCCGCTGTAACCGCTCTTCCCAGTATGCAAGCGTAATCTTCTCCTTCTCTAAATCAAATTCCGCTGCAGTCATCAGGTAAGGATCTCCTGTTAACTGATATATACCATCAATAATAACCGCTCCCTCAGTGTCACTGTATACATAGTACTCATACAATGGATTCCCCTCATCATCATACTGCCCATCATCAAGTAGCCCGCTGTTCCGGCTTATAACCTTCTTATATCCAAATACATCTTCAAACCCACCATCGTTTGTTTGTATATAGCGCCAAAATGCATCAAGCCGGCTTACCAACCACCCCGCTGTTCCAACATTACTGCAAGCTGGCACATCTTCACTTAATGGAATCTCACCCCGTATATATGCATCATATAATGAATAACAAAATGCCTGCTTCTCTGCTATCAAGTTTGCAGCATCTGAATACTGCGCCAAACTCGTAAGTTTTTCCATTACTTCGTCAAACGATACAAATCCATCCCCCCCTATATTCTTAAGAATATGCACAATCTGTATCCCTACTATGTACTCCTGTAGATGAGTATCCAATGTAAACGCATTCACAGTATCAATATTTTCTATCTTTTCTTCCGTATACGCTGTATACAACAAACTAAATGTCGACATGCTTTCATAAAATGCCTCTTCTTCGCCTATATAACCATTCGTAAACATTCCAGCAGTAAAAGTGGTTACCGGATCTCCCCACATATCCTGTGTGTGGTATTGCACTGCCATACGAGCCACTAATTCTCTATACTTTCCCGTAATAGCATGCCATTGCACCAATTGATCATAAACCGCCTGCTTCAATGTTTTTGTATCGGTTCTATCGGCCTGTAAATATCCCTCTATAAATAAACGCTGCTCGGCTTTATTGTTATATTCTATACCTGTCAGGGTTTTAAAATACTCCTTTAGCCATCCTATATTCTCATAGGCTACCTTCAATGACTGTGAGCCCGTTGTCACAAGCTCCCGCACCGATGCGCTGTAATCATCAAATTGCTCTTTTTGTGCCTGTATCGTCTCATCTAAAAGCGCCAGTGCCTCTACATACTGCTGATCTGCCTCAACAAAACTATCGTTCCAATTGACTATACCCTCCCGTATCTGTGTCTGTAGAGCAGTAATCCACTCATCGCGCTTTGCCTTCAGTGTTGCATACGCATCTGCCCATACTGCATCCATTGCATCATAGCTTTCTAGTGAGCTCTTCTCCCACCCAAGCCGTGCTGCAATGAGCCTGTCCTCAGCCGACTTCCATGCATACATACCTGCCTGCACCAGCGTCTCTATATCCTCACCATCCGGCGCTACCCCTATACCGCCTACACTGTATGAAAGCTTATCCTCCAGCGCTGCAAAAATAGCATCTGCTTTCTTCTCGGTTTCCTGCAGTACAGTGCTGGTTATTGCCTCAGCACTGGCAAGCTCGCTTTCTCGTCGTAAACTGTCGGTATCGCTAAAATACTCCCACATGTATTTATTTTGTGCCCCTATGAAGTAGAGCTCTATATCTCGACGGGCTGCCTTCTCTACCTGGCTAATACCCTCACCAATAGCATCAATAAATCCTTCCCTGTATGCCTGTACCTCATCCTGTATCCCTGCTATGAATTCCTCTCGCTGTGCTGCAAGCGATAACCCAATCCCTGCCAAAATATCCTGTACATACTGCCCTACCCCTTCATCCCACGCACGATAGGTCGCTACCATATCCTCAAGCGGTTCACCTGCTACCATCTGCTCTACCTTCGCAATAAGCTCCTCTTTCGCATACTGCGGCATCACAATCTGTGCACACCGTGCATCAAAACGCCCCTCCGCTTCATCGAGCATTGCCTGTATGGTTTCGTTAGCCTCCGCTTTCAGTTGTGATAGCTGTGTTTCCCACTCACTTTCAGGTGCATCGATGCTACCTGCATACGCTGCCAGTATCTCCTTCTCCCACAGTGTGTACGCTGCCTCCGCTGCTTGCTGCGCTTTTGCACTAAATGCCGCCTTCGTCTTCTCATTCACTGCCGATTGTAACGAGCGCTCCAACTGCCCTTTCTGCTGGCTATGCTCAAATGCTGTAAGTGTCCCTGCAAAAGCAGCCCCACTCATTATGATAACAATACCAATACCTGCAAGTATCCGTTTCATACTGCCTCCTGTGCGATAGTTACTGTAAATGGGTGTTCCGGAATGGAACAGATTGTAAAATTGAGATTGGATATCCGTATTTTTAAACTGTCACAGAATGTTTGTAGTATATATGCAAAACTCAAGAAGAAATGGTGTACATCGCCATACCCATTCTTTCTAACACTCATTCCCGAATGGATACTGCGCACCTGTTCTGAAACATTAAGTTTTCTCTGTTTGATAAGAGGGTAGGGAAAATGCCTCCACCACGAGGGATAGGCTTCACGCTCTCTATAGTAAAAACGCTCATATAAATATACTATCGCTGTAACCAGCGCCATTCCCAGTTGCAACGCGCCATCATTTACCTTCCCCTTCCCATCTTTTACTGCTTTCCACGCTACCAGCGTCATGATTGCACCAATAGTATATGAACCCCCCTCGTGTTTCCATGTACATCCGTCTTTGTTTACGGTATACCTGTGGATGGGGAGCATTGCCTCCTCATCCATCATATCCATTATTCTCTGCCGTACAAGCATCGTTTCCGCTTGCTGTGTTGCCCGTATCACGATAGCCTTTACATACTCTATCCCTGTGCTACCATCCGCCTTATCATTGCTATATATATGCGTACCAGGTTTACCATATCCCCCTGTGCCTTTTACTGCACCCGGAGTATATCCTTCCAACTCGGCATACTGTTTCAGGAATACAGATACGCTACCTTCTGCATACGCCCCTTTCTCCTCGTATGCATGGGTATTCCATTTACCACCATACACATCAATGACACCAGGCAACAATACGTTCCCTGCATCATGACATACCCCTGCCTCCACTCTCACACTTACCGTAAAAGCGCTTACAACGATACTGCATATGCCGATAAACTTCTGTATTCGCATTACATTCCACATATACTTATGTATGGCGCATGCCAGCATTACTATTTTTAAAAAGAATTCCGCGCTTTTTAAAACCATCCATACTATGCATTTTTTGTCAATCATAAAAATATAAATTGCTATTTTTTTATTATTTTTTGCTTTTTATACGTATTTTTTGTTGACTTAATGCATAAGATAAATTCAATAGTTAACATATATACATTATATATATGAATGCATTATACAGAGTCGTAAATATTAATTCTGCAAAAGCGAGCGGTGCTATTTGTTTATATTTAAGTTACTATAAAGTAAGGTGTGTAGTTATTTAATCTGGATAATTGTATTTTTTATCTAGATATATCCATACAAAAAAAGTAGTATAATGTACTAAAAATTTTTTCTTTTGGTATTAATGGTTTTTAATAATTATAAATTAACGTTGAATATTAGCCATGCATCAGTTCACCACATCCTATAGATAGAGGCATATATACAAATGAGCATCATTATGAAACGAGGTTGATAATGAATTCATTATATTATCCTAAATTTAATGCTTTAACACTATTGCTCATCATTATTGTCATAGCTATCTTGCTTATTACCTGTTCAAAACCTCAAATAAAAGAAAAACCTCAATCTATTATAATTCAGGGTAATCGAGAGATACCTGGATATAATAAATTACATACTATTGATATTGTAACAATGAAGAATTCTGAAATTATCAAAGACATGAATACTGTAACTCTCAACTATCACCTATCAGAAACCACAGAAACTATTAACAATGAATTATTTACAATCTGGAATCAAGAAATACAGAAGATATTACTAAGAAAAGGATTTAATATTTTACAAAACGCAACACCTGATGAACTTTTTGAGGAAGATAATAATCCAAAAGAGGGCCAAACGGTATGTACCATCGATGTGCTTACCATCAGGAAAGAATCCGAAGTAACAATACTTGAAAATAATAACATACCAAAACCTTTCCAGTATATGTACAGTTACTTTGTTGCAGAAATTAGCGCATATATCAGTCATAATAATACCATAGTATGGCGTGGCAATGTAACTATTACCTCATTTGATCTATTGAATTATAAAAAGTTAATTAACCAGCCTATCCTTTTCTACAAAGCGGTTACCGATTATGTTTATTCCAAAAAAGTTAATGATTGGATAAAGCAAAATATGGAACTATTGGTTACCGATAATTTTACTAAATACTACTCATCAAATAGCGATGAAAGCTTACATAAAAAAGAACTGATTGCATATGCCGTTCAAACATTATTTACACCGCTAAAGGCTGAAAAATGAATCGTATAACCATTTTTACTATATTATCGTTAATACTTGCTTGTAATAATGATGACAAAGCCCTCGAATTATATAATCAAGCGGTAATACAATATATAAATAAAGATTTAGTCGGCGCTGAACGTTTATGTATTCAATCTATAAATGAATCAAAGATACCTGAAGCTTTTTTTCTTTTATCAAAAATTTATTATTTTACTAACAATCAACAGTTTGAATCTACTATTAAAAAATATATAAAATACACCCATAGCTCGCAAGGCTATACTTTATATGCCCGGTGGTGTATAGAACACAACAATAAAAAAAAAGCTATAGAAAATTGTAACAGGGCATTATCACATTCGCCAAACGACCCCATAGCGCTTTACCTGTTAGGAACTATCTATTATACTGATAAAAATTATGAAGATGCTATCATTACATTTCATAAAGCTTTCCCAAATTATTTTTATTTTATGCTTATTCATAAACAGTTAACCTCAATATATAATGATATAGATTTACCTGAAAGGGCTATGAAGCATCAAAAAATGATACATGCAATAGAAGATTTTGAAAACAATACTATTGGAGAATAACATGAAATTATGTCATTACATAGCAATTTTAATATTATCATTCACTTCCTGTAAAGGTTTAGATATCCAAACGGTTTGTATGGGCTCATTGAATAATGATGCAATATACATTAAAAATGTCCGTATACACCATGAGGGTTTTATTGACATAAAAGATGCATTAGCCTCCAATATTGTTTTTTGTTTGCAGCAACATAATTTCAAAGCCGCATCGTATTTTAACGCTCCAAATTCAGAATCCGAATACCGTTATTTTGCTACTGTAGATTTATTTATTACCACTACTGGTGATATACTCAATCCAATTCAAAATTTATCCCTGTACATATCAATAAATGAAGCATCAACTCAGGTTGCTACAATTCAGATTATATCACAAACATATGATATTAGGCGAAGTGATGATCAGCTTGCCATTGCACAAGCTATAGCTTTGAAAATTGATGATATGGTTCAAAAAAAATGAAAGTATTTTTTTATATGTTTCATAAGGGCTTATAGATATTCAATATTTAAAAAATGATATAATGGTTCGTAAAATGAAAGTAATAAAATTAATTCCTGTTTTCATTATTTTTAGTTATTGTATTCTTTATACTCAGGAGCCATTTTCAATTAAAGTAGCAATACATTATGCACTCAACAATAGCATTAAATTAGCAACTTTAAAATCAAGAGTAGAATCTTCAAAACTTATCATTCACGAACGCTGGCGAGACTTACTACCATACGTAACTATACAATATACCAAAAATGATGAAGTTGCTATCCACGAAGAGGATATACGTAATCAATCATTATTATGTACAGCAAACTATGATATTTTTACTAACAAACGGGCATTGATAGCCTATTCTATTGCAAAGTTAGAGTCGTTTTTATCTATTGAAGAATATGCTATAGAAAAAAATAATATTATATTATCCACAAAAAAAGCATACTATGATTTACAAAAAAAGAAAAAGGCAATAGAAATTTATAATCTCCTTCTTGATAGTCTTCATCTACAAAAAAAAATTATTATAGCACAACAAAAATTGGGTATGGCTACAGATCTTGAGCAAATTCAGATTGACGGGAAGATAGCCGAAGCCCAATACAATATAATCACTGCCCAAAATGATTATTCCAATACATTAAAAGATTTTGCTACAACTCTTGCTGTAGAATCATCAATTATAGTAGTCAATGAACCTTCCTATACAGAAATAGCAAATATATCATTACCATCAAAAGAACGATTAATATGGCTATCATTACAAAATCGGAATGAATTAAAGAAAAGTCATTATACAGTAATTAAAACAGAAAAAGAGTATGCTCTTGCGGAATATTATTATTTACCAAAAATTCAACTTTTTACCAGTTATGGTTATATGGGAAATGATTATCCACCTAATAAAAAAACATGGAACATTGGTATTTCTATAACTAGTGCGCTCCTAGGAAATACCGTTACCACAGGGCAAACCTACGGGAAAAAAGATAATGAGAATACTACAACATTAGATACAAATGCCTCTGTTCAGATATATAACGAGCCGGATTATATCCGTAATATAGTGGATGCTGAGGCAGCTTATACTGAAGCAAAAAAAACTTTTGATCAACTTAAACGTATAATTGAAAGTGATGTTTCCAAAGCTTATGACAATCTTATTGAATCACGAAAAAAAATAGAAATCGCACAACAAAATACAAATTTACTTGAGAAACAGGCTCTTATAGAAAATGAACAGGTACGATTAGGTGATATTACCAGATATGATGTCATGAAAACCCTGGTTGAGCTTTCGCAAGCGCGTCTGCGTTTGCAGGAAACTTTAACAGATGTTTATTTAGCAATGGCTGCACTTGAAAATGCCATTGGTTTGCCTATCGAATCTTTATTTCAATTGGATATCAATGAATAATTTTATTGATTACGTTAATTATTTTTACCTTATAGGATGAATTATATGAATATTCCACAGTTTTTAATTAACAATAGAAGAAAAATATTATTAATTGTACTATCAATAATTATTATCTCAACAATTTATTCAATCATATCCATGGTAACCAAAGAAAATATTACTGTCACTACACCTGCCATTGAAGTTGAAACATTAACGATTAAGCCTCAAGATATTGTTAAAAAAATTAATACAATTGGTAGTATCCAATACAAAGATAAAGCTATTATTTCATCAAAAGTATTTGGTAGAGTTGAAAAAATATATGTTGAGCAGGGAAATAAAGTAAAAAATGGGCAGGCACTTGCTCGCATCGAAACATATCCATTAGAATTACAGCTTAAAGAGGCAACAGCAGAGCTTGAAAAAGCAAAAGCTAATTGCAGGCTTGCAGAAGAAAAATTAATGCAAGCAGAACGTACAGTAGAACAGCGCCTAAAAGCTATCGCTAAATCTAAATTAGAACTTCTGGATAAGTATGTTACCTTAAAAAATACAGAAGATGTCCTCAAGAAAAAAGAACAACTCTTTAAAGTTGGTGGAATTACTGAGACAGAACTTAATTCACTTAAGACGAACCATCACACAATTAAAACCCAATTTTTGCAAGCAAAAAAAGACTACGAAACTCTCATTGTAGGTTATAGAGATAGTGATATTAAAAAAGCTGGCATAACAATTCCAAAAAATGAAAAAGACAAAAATAACATTTTAATTCAAATCAATACCGCTATGGAAAAATCTGAATGCGATGCTGCAAAAAGTCATGTTCAGCAAGTTTCAACGCAAATAGAAATTATTAAAACAAATATTAAAGAAGCAACAATAGTTTCCCCTATAAATGGTACAGTTGCGCTACGGTCAATAGATATTGGTGAAAAAGTAACTGATGAAACAAATCTCTTCGTTATTATTAATACTATGCAAGTATATTGTATTGCACAAATTAACGAAAAAGATTTACTGCATATTACAACTAATCAGTCAGTAGAACTTACTGTCGATGCATTGGGAAACAAAAAATTTAATGGTAAGGTTACCATTATTAGCCCAATTCTTGACCAATCATCGCGAACAGCCGAAGTTAAAATTTTATGTAATAATAATGATAGTCAATTACGCCCCGGTATGTTTGCTCGTGCAAGTATCTTTACTCAAACCATAAAAGACGCGATTATAATTCCTGTTTCATCAATCAAGGAAAGTGACACTACAAATGTCTTTATCATTAAAAACAATCTGGCATTGCAAAAGAAAGTAACTATACAAGAGCGGATCAACGAAGAATATGCGCTTATTAACGATGGATTGCAAGAAGGAGATATTATTGCTTCATCTTCAATAAAACTGTTATATGATAAAGCTAAAATTAAAATAGTACGTCAAGCTCAACAAAATAAGTTATGATAGCACAAATTTTAAAATGTATGTAAAGAGCTACATTATGAAAAATCAAACGACAGTATTATTTATTACTATATGCCTTCTTATTTCACTATCATGTTCTTATGATATCACCCCACCAGAAATAACTTCATACTCCCCATCAAACGGAACAGTTGTAGCACAACCTTGTCCTGTTATCATCCATTTTTCCAAATCCATGGATAAGGATGTTACTCAAAAGTCATTTTCATTACTATATGGTGAATATGGAGATAGTTTAACCGAAGGTAACTTCTCATGGGAAAATAATGATAAAACCTTAATCTTTTCACCTGAAATCTCTTTTAAAAACGGTTACTATAGGCTTGTAATTGATAAATCAGCTCAAGACAAACATAATAATACATTAACAAAACAACATATTTCATATTTTATTATTGGCCAGGATGTTATACCACCAGAGGTCCGTTCTATACAACCAGCTGATTGTTCTGAAAACATTCCTTTAAACAATTCTTTAGTAATATTATTTTCAGAATCTATGAACACAGTCTCCGTACAAAAAAATATTCGCATATCTCCATCTATTGATTACATTTATGCATGGGACAGTTTAAATACAACCTTAACAATAATACCACATTCTCCTCTTCTTTTTAACACATGGTATCAATTAGAATTATCACCTGAATGTGCTGATATACATAACAATGCAATGGTTAATGCTTTTACATCAAGATTTAGAACCGGAATTGAATATATACGCCCAACAATAACAGGCTTATATATGACATCAATACCAAACAATATGGCATCCAGTGGAAACTTTCAGGTATATGAAGGCGCAAATATCAATGATACACTAACTATATCATTCAACGAACCTATTGATACTTCAACCATTTTAAAAGCATTAAGCTTTTCACCATCTATCCCATGGAATTCTTTCTGGGAAAATTCTAATCAAACCTGTACAATTCATTTTACCCAACCCCTTTTAATAAATACACAATATGAATTAATTATTAATTCAAATCTTAAGGATATTTCAAATAACTCTCTCCTTGAGGATTTATGCATATATTTTGTTACCAATGGTATTAATTCACAACCGCCTTCAATAATTCAAATGAAATGCATTGATACATCAGAAGGAGAAAAAATTCTTATCCCAAATGAATACAACACCATGGGAAACGAGGTTACTACTCAAAATAATACATATACCTTTGCAATACAATTTTCTACTGATATATTGCGACATACCGTACCAGACAATATCAAGATAGAATTTTTATATGGTGAACAACCTGAAGATTATGGGATCATTGGACAATATCAATGGATAGGCGGCAGCCAAGATTTGCGATTAACAATTAATGCAATAGAAGGCGGAAATGTATATAAACTACTCATTAAAGGTGGCAGTAATGGCATACAATCCATAAATGGTGTTAATTTACAGGATGATGTATGGTATTTATTCTATTTTAATCCAATGGATTGATGAATAGAATATTTAAAATTATTTTAGGTTATATTTTGAACTATACATAGCAAGAGGTTTTACATCATGAAGTTATTCAAAAAAGCAGATATTGTATTATTACTGTCAATCTTCATCGCATGCAATTATTATATTGATGTCGACCCACCTGAAGTAATTGATATCATACCACACAATAGATCAGTAGTTATAGATCAACATCCCGCAATTGAAATAAAATTTTCGGAAACAATGGATAAAGCAAAGACTGAAGAAGCTTTTACAATTACAGGGGAACATCAACCAAAAGGGCATTTTAGATGGAATGGCAATAGTATTTATTTTGATCTTATAGAAGATTTGCACAATGCCACTGTCTACACAATAACCATCCGCTCAAGTGCAGAAGATAAAAGTGGCAATAATCTTACCAATAATGTAACATCAACCTTTTCCATAGGAAGTGACCTGATAAAGCCCGAAATTATCCAAATATTGCCATCAGATGGTACTTTTGTTGAAGACCTTTTCACTCCTATATTAGTTTCATTTTCTGAGCCGGTACAATTAGATTCAGTAAAAAAGGGATTTTCTACTTCTCCCTATATAGTCGGGAATATTACATTAGAAAATAATAATACAACTCTTGTTTTTACTCCTTACGATCCTTATATACATGGTGTACTATATTCTGTTATCTTATCAACTGATATAACAGATATAGCAGGCAACCGACTATTAAAAGAATATAAATCACTATTTAAAGCAGGCACAGATTTTAACAACCCATCACTTAATCCAGAAAGTACAAATCCTCCAGATTATTCAATTGGTGTTTTTTCAGAATATAATAATTCATTATTACGATTAATCCCATTTACAAACAATGAAGGCGCTGATAAGAATTCAAAAGTTCATTTAGTATTTTCAAAATCCATGCAACGAATTGACACTCAAAAAAGCATTAGTATATCTCCTTTTATTGATTTTACTTTTACATGGCTAAATGACAGGGAAATTCAGATTAACCCTGCAACCCCTTTTACCTTACAACAAACATATACCATAAATATTTCAACTCAGGCAAAGGACATAGCAGGGAATATCATGGACCAGGATTATAGTTATTCTTTTACAATAAACGGCTCCATGTCTCTTCCCTTAGAAGTAGAACCATACAGTAATCTTAATAAACACATTTATCAAATGGCATGGGAAGAAGATGGAAGCGGTCCTTCAGAAATCTATAGAACATTAGAGAACGATGATATTATTTTTGATGATTCAAATTATACAAAGTTGAAATTAATTAATTCTAATTTGGAATCTGTATGGATTTTGCGGATACCTTTTAATAACTCCGCTAACACACTTGATACCATAGGAGGTATTGATCTGAATTCAGGTATGCAATCCATAACATTTAACACAATTTTATCTCATAACCAGATTCAAGCTCCCCAGATATGGAAAATTATAATTCCTAACGGACACAAGAATTATATTGACATTTACCTATTTGACCTTGAACCCCAGTGTTACTATAAACTTTCTGTTACACATGGACAGGACGGCATAAAAGACATTTGTAATAATTATATGGTCAATCCATTTCTAATATATCTTAACCATTAAAATCATTAGAGATAATAATTATGTTTTCTTCGTTTACTGTACAAAGACCTATTACAGTTATCATGATATTTAGCGCGCTATGTCTTTTTGGGATTATTTCCATGATAAATCTGACTATGGAATTACTTCCACCAATTCAGTATCCTGAAATATCAGTAATAACATTGTATCCTGGTGCAGCTCCAGCAGAGATAGAACAACTAATAACCAAACCCATTGAAGAAGCTGTAAATAGTGTTTCTGGAATACAACGAATCCGTTCAGAATCTATTGAAGGAGCAAGTTTAGTTGTAGCTACATTAAAATGGGGAAGTAATTTAGATTTTGCGCTGCTCAAAGTCAGAGAAAAAGTTGATCTGGTAAAAGGGATTTTGCCTCAGGATGTATATAAACCTATTGTTGCGCGCTTTGATCCCAATGCAATACCAATAATGAATATCACTGCAACATCTTCTATTCATGACCTTAAATCTTTACGCTATGAAATAGAAAAAAATGTTGTTCCTCTCTTAGAGAGAATAGAAGGTGTAGGTAATGCCAAGGTTACAGGTGGCAAAATACGCCAGATTGAAGTTCTCATTAATCGTGATGATTTACGTGCTTATAATATCAGCTTATATGATATTGTTAATGGTATTCAATTATCGCATTATAATTATCCAGCAGGTACCATGATATCTGGAGATAAAGAATTACTTATACGTACCATTGGTGAATTCAAAAACCTTACAGATATCGAAAATGTTTTGATTAAAAAAACTGAAGAGGGGAGATTTATTTTTTTGAAGCAGGTTGCACATGTTGTAGATGGCTTCAAAGAAATTACAAGTCAATCATTTCTAAATAAAATGCCATGTATTAATATCGCTATTATTAAAGAATCAGGAAGAAATACTGTAGATGTATGTACTAAAGCCAACCAGCTTGTCAATGAACTCAATAACAAATATAAATCAAGGATAACTTTTGAGGTCCTAAACGATAATTCCGAGTATATCAAAAGTGCAATCTCAAATGTAGTATCATCAGCAATAATGGGCTCTATAATTGCATTTATCGTACTAGTTATATTTATCAAAAGTATAAGGCTTTCAATAATTATTATAATTGCTATACCAGTATCACTATTAATTACTCTACTTTTTATGAATCTTTTTGATATTAATATTAACATGATGTCGTTAGGTGGTATGACAATTTGTGTTGGTATGCTTGTTGATTGTAGCATAGTAATTATTGAAACACTTTCTTTAAAAAATTCAAATAAAAAAAATTATGATTCTATTAAAAATGCTATTGCACAGTTGTCACCATCATTAATTTCTTCAACATTAACAAGCATAGTAATATTTCTGCCACTTATCCTCATTAAAGGTATAGGAGGCGCCTTATTTGCACATTTAGCAATTACAGTGACTGTTGCACTACTTGCTTCTCTGTTTGTATCATTAATGCTTATACCAGCATTATATATTATTTCTGGGAATGTCCATATCCCAATAAATTACCATTTTTCGTCTATTGGGTTAACAAAAAAATTGTCAATGATATATAAACATACTAATACATTCATAAATTATATAGAATCACAGTATCATAACAAATTAGAATCGTTATTGGAAAATAACAAAAAAAATTATGGAATTATAACAATAATCATCTTATGTGGGAGTATATCAATAATTTCATTGGACAAATCATTTATGCCACATACAAAACAAAATCAATTTATAATACGAGTTGAGGCGCCATTAGGCACTCCTATTCAAGAGACAACAAACATTCTCTTCTATATAGATTCTTTGCTGGAAAAAAAACCAGAAGTAAAGAAAAGACTCATCACTGTCGGATATAACCCAGAAGATTATACGGAATATTTTGGTAAAGAAAAAAATACAAATATTGGCGAAATTACAATTATATTAAATAAAGAATATGATGCTGATGATTGCATCGAAAGTATTAAACAAATATTGCAATTACCCAAAAATATTATTGTTGAATATAGTGCAGGGAATGTTGATCTCATCCAATCTTTAAAAATTGGAAGCGCTGACATCACAATTGATTGCTTGGGAGATGCCATAAATGACATTGAAAAATCCGTTGATATATTCATGCAGGACTGCAAAAAAATACCAGAGATAGTTTTATGTAAAAAAGAAATAAAAAAGGGAAAACCAGAATTATCAATTCAAGCCGACAGAGATAAACTTACTTCATTTGGGTTAACTTTACAGGACATCGCATCATATTTGCATACAGCAATATATGGAACTATTTCAGGAAAATATTTTGAGTATGATAATGAAATTAATATTATAACAAGTTTTGATAGAACATTCAAAGATAGTATTGACGACATAGGATTAATTCCAATTAAATCAGATAGCTCAAAGACATCAATACTACTTAAAGAAATTGCTTTACTATCACAATCGACAGGTTATTCATCTATAATACGCAAAGACCAACAACATTGTATAACAGTCCATATCTTAACAAAAGCGGGTATATCAAACAATGAAATAATTAAAAAATTAAGAACCCAATGGGGGAAATATAACACCACTGCTACATCCTTTTCTCTATCCCGTGAAATGATAGAAACAGAAGAATCTATACAATCACTCATAACAATCCTCATTCTATCAATTATTCTAATATTCATGATTATTGCATCCCAATTTGAATCATTTATATTTCCGGCTCTTATCATGTTATCCGTTCCGTTATCACTATGCGGTTCTTTTATATTTCTATTATTAACAGGGAAATCTATTAATATTATGTCATTAATGGGTACTGTTATTCTGATAGGAACAATTGTTAATAATGCTATCTTATTACTTGATTCAATAATTCAATATAAAAAAACACATAAAACAATAAAAAATGCAATAGTAAAAGCATGTCAAGACCGATTGCTTCCCATTATCATGACATCACTTACTACTATTTGTGGTCTTTTACCTCTATCACTTGGTCTGCAAGAAGGTTCGGATATACAAGCTCCCCTTGCTATTGCTATCATAGGTGGTATGGTAGTTGGTTCACTTTTCATTATGCTATTATTTCCTTCGATTATTCTGGTTAAAATGAGTGGTAAAAAATGAATGTAATCCTTTTTTTTATTACTAAAAAGATTACAACATTTATGATTCTTATATTAATACTATCATTAGGTATATACTCTTTTGTAAAATTACCGGCAGACCTTTTGCCTGAAACAGATACAAAAGGTATTACTATTATTGTACGATATCCCGGTCAGTCTCCTTATAAAATTGAAGAAATTATAACAAAACCTATTGAAGATGTCTTAAGCACAATTGGAGGTATTGAACAAATTGTATCTGCAAGTGAAGATAATGAATCTCGAATTTATATAACATTTGGAAGAGAAATAGACATACAATTTAAAGCATACGAAGTACGAGAAAAGATAGAGCCGGTACGATCTTTATTTCCAAGAGATGTGAACGAACCAGAAGTTTATCTTCAAAGTAATGATTACTCTCCCATAATGATAATAGGCCTTGATAGTGATACTTATACCGTGAATGAACTTAGAGATATTGCTGAACATACTTTAAAAAAACAATTGGAACGCGTAGTTGGCGTCTCACAAATAGAAACTGGTGGTGGCAACAAGCGCGAAATTCATATTATTATAGATAATAAATATTGTAGCGCTTATAATTTTTCAATGCTCGATATAACAACTAAACTCCAATCAAATAATATTATAGCTTCATTGGGTATTTTGCATGAACCATCATATGACTATTCACTACACTTGCAGAGTAGATTCCTCTCTTTAAATGATATAAGTTTACAACCAGTCATTTCCTCATCAACTGGTTCGGTAATTCGCATAAAAGACATAGGAATGGTTGTTGACTATGCAGGTAAATATGATTCCATCTCAAGGTATAATTTCCAAGAACAGGTGTCCCTGTATATCTACAAAACAAGTATTGCTAATCCAATTGATGTTTCACATGAGATTTGTAACATATTATCAAAAAATAATCTGCCAAATGTCAATTTAAAAACTATTTATACCAGCGCTGATGAAATTACAAAAGCACTGAACAATCTTTATATTAGCTGTTTTTGGGGAATAATAATTACAATTATTGTATTGTTTGCATTTTTAAAGAAAATGATATTTACCATGCCTGTTATTATTGCCATCCCATTTTCATTCATGGCAATTGTTGTCTATCTATTTTTTTCCAATGCAACTTTAAATGTTATTACATTATCAGGCCTTGCAATAGCAACGGGTATGGTTGTTGATAATAGTATTATTGTAATTGAACGTATATTTGAAAATGTAACAATGGAAAACAAAAAGCTTACAATAGCCATCATTGCAGCATCAACCAATAAAATCATGAAAGCTATTTTTGCGTCAAGCCTTACCACCATTGTTGTCTTTTCCCCTGTCATTTTATTAAAAACAAAAAGCACATCTCTTTATTCACAATTGAGTGCAACAATAATTTCAGCTATCATAGCTTCATTCATCGCTGCAATTATATTTGTTCCATGGTGTATTAATATCTTTGAATCCTGGCATTTTAAACCACTTCTCACATATAAATTTATTAAAGATTTTGGTAAAAAAACAATTTTTAACTCAGCACTTTTATATTGCGAAAAAATAGCACTTCATATTAAGTCTTTTCCTTATTTTAAAATGTTTGAATATTCATTAAATAATAAAAAAAAGGCATTATCAATACTTACATTGATGGCCTTCAGCATTCTTATTCCAATTCAAAAACTTTATTTTGAACCAATAAACTTTACAGATGAAAATAAACTCTTTGCTCGATTAGAAATGCCATCAGGAAGCTCGTTAGATGCTTCATCAAATTATGCATCAGACATCGAACACCAACTTAAAATTAATCCTTACGTTACTAATATTTCCACTCGTATTGAGCCCGGACATGCTGATTTTATTATTAGCATTGATAAACCTTCTCATTTAAATTTGATTAAAAACAAGATTATTGAACCATTTGATACATCATTAATATTTACAGAAAATACCGGACAACTTCAAAATGAAGTTGAAATAATAATTCAAGGGCAAGATATCGAGACAATAAGAAAATTAATATATGAATTATCCGAAAAGCTATATACTACAGCTATCATCAATAATATTATTTATCATTTTAAAGATGATCGCCCCGAGGTTATTATTAATTTTGATAAAATAAAATGTGCTCACAATGGTATTTATATAAATCAGATCGGTGATTATATCCGGAATACATTATTTGGACCTGTCATAACAAAATATATTGATAATGGTGAAGTTGACATACGTCTAAAAGGCACCAATCCAATTGATATAGCAAATGATATTGCTAATATTAGAATACCCCATCAAAATAGCACCATTGTTCTTCAGGAATTTGCCACTATTGATACATCTAAATGCATACATACATTATGGCATTATGATAAAATGCGGGCAGAAACAATAAGTATCATCCCAAAAATACCATTCAATAAAATGGAAAAAATATTAAATGGTATTATAAATGATATGAAAATTCCAGATGGATATTTTATTGAATATGGAAAAACTTTTAAACAACAGAAACAATCGCAATTATATATAACTGTATATATCGTTATAGCTGTAATATTAGTTTACATGGTATTGTCTGCTATCTTTGAATCATTAATGATACCATTGATAGTGATAGTCTCTGTTCCCATTTCATGGATATTTGCAATATGGATTTTGTTTATTACAAATGTTACATTTAATATTACTGCTGCTATGGGATTTATAGTTCTAACTGGTACTGTGGTCAATAATTCTATTCTTCTCATTGATGCTTATCTAGGCGAAATCGCTAAAAGACACAAAAAAAGGTATCTTACCGTATATGATTATTTTAATTTATCAAAAAAAAGACTAAGACCAATGTTAGCAACTACTATTACCACCGTTACAGGATTGCTACCATTAATTGTTTCTACAAGTGGGAGCCATCTTTGGCAGGGATTTGCTATAACTTTAACTGCAGGTCTTTGTGGATCACTATTATTTATATTAGTAACGACCCCCTTGCTATTTGATTTATATCAAAAAAAATTTATCAACCCATAATACATAATATTTACCCTTATATTGTGATACTATTACATTGGTTAATATATAAACTTTTGAATAATTTTCTTCATTCTTAATGATACTATCTTTTAGTATATAGGTGATATCATTTTATTATTCCTCCGTAACCACTAATCTTCCCTATGTATTAAATTTTTTCACAACCTGATTTAAACTTTCTGCCTGCGATGACAGCTCTTCGGATGCTGCAGCCAGTTCCTCAGAACCACTGGATACAAGCTGTGTAACCTCATTGATCTGGTTGATAGCTTTGATAATCTCATTGGTTGAGGCACTCTGCTCTTCCATCATCATTGATATTTCTTCAGACATCTTGTTAACTTCCTCTACATCACCCTTAACATCATTGCTCATGCGGTTAAGCTCCTGTGATGACTGTGCAATATTTTCCATAAGCACTGCCGTTGTTTTCACATTTTCAATAATCTTTCGCAGTGATTCTGCCGTCCTTTCCACAAGCCCTGAACCCGCGTTTACCTTATTATTTGTCTCATGGATGAGCTTATTAATCTCTTTTGAACTTTCGGCAGTTTGATCAGCTAATTTTGATATCTCTTCTGCAACAACGGCAAAGCCTTTCCCATGCTCACCCGCGCGCGCAGCTTCTATTGAGGCGTTAAGCGAAAGTAAATTAATCTGGTCCGAAATATCTGAAATTATTGTTACAATTTCGGTAATACGTCTTGAGCTTTCGTTTATTTCTTTCATGCCGCTTACGGTACTCTCTAAAATTGATTCGCCATCCTTTGCATAGCCATGGGTTTCGTCCGCCATTGTATATGCTTCCTGTGCATTGTGATTAATACGATTGATAGCATCAGCTAAATATTCCATAGAGTTTCGGGTTGCATCTGCTTTCTTTGCCTGATGTTTGGCATTTTCTGAAACCGAGTCGATAGTTGCCTTAATCTCTTCCATGGCAGAGGATGTCTCTTCAATTGAAGCTGCCTGATCCTGTGCTACATTGGCAAGCTGCTGACTTGACTGAGTCATCTCTGTTGATGATGAAGCCACATGATCTGCTGCATCTTTCACAGCCAGGATAAGTAAACGCAGATTATCAATAAATTGATTAAACAGCACTGCAAGCTTTCCAACCTCATCATCGCTCTCAATAGCTATTTTATGTGTTAAATCGCCTTCACCCCTGTTCATCTCTTCCAGCGATTTCACCATTTCATCCAGCGGGTGCAATCCTCTCCTTACAACCCTTCGTATAATAACTATCGCCAAACCTAAAATGATTAAATTGACAACAATGCTTATAATAAGAATCTGAAATCGTGCAGCAACATATTCCTTGAGCGAATAGATAATCTCAAACGCTCCGTGTACCTCTCCTGCTTTCCACCCTTCCATGGTGCCGCCCGTTGGGTCTTTACCATCGTCGCGCCCCCATAATGCTTTTGATTGTGCAGGGTCGCCATGGCATATCAAACAATCCTTTGTAAGCCTTACCGGCCTAAAATACCGCAGCACATTATTTTTATAGTCTAATAAAAAATATTCGGGTAAGTTTTTTGTTTTTATTTCATCAAGCACCTTCTGCTCTAACGGTGTTGGTGTATTTGCCTTATTTCGTGGATACTCCTTTGGCACCCTGAAAGTATAGCCAAGCTCTTCTGCTTTTTTTTGCATGGTTATAAGTGATGAAAAAACCGGTACCGAGTATACAAATTTTCCTTTGATATCCCTTTTTAAATAGTCTGTATCGTAAAGCTGCCGCTCCCAGTTATCTGCCATATACTCACGCATCGCCTCACCCATTGTGCATATTGATCGTGCCTTGTCAATAAACTGGCGTTCAATTTCATCTATAAAACTTATGCGCCAGAATATGTTGGTAAATACCAAGCTTACAATAAGCACAACAATCACCCCAACTGTAACACGAGCTTTGATTGATAGTTTACTGACAATTTCATGTATTTTTTTCATATACAGCATCTCCTCCTCAGAAACTAGCATTATTAACCTCACCCCCCTACCCCTCTCTTTCGTAAGGCGAGGGGAGTTTTCGCGCCAATGTCATTACGGGCTTAACCCGGAATCTATTTTTTTACTTTTGATTATCAAATATATAGCAACTCAATACATTATTCAATCAAAATATTGTTTGTAAATTACTATTAAAAATCAAACTGTTCTTTAAATTCTTTTAATGAATTACGAAATGCTTCGGCTCTTAATTCTTTAAAATGTAAATAATTATCCAGCATTGCTTCAACAATCAGTGGGTCCAGTAAATCTTTTTTAGCTTTATTCATTGCAGACATTATCTCATTATCATCCATAGCGCTTCGATATGGCCTTTCTTCAGCTAAGGCAGTAAACATGTCAGCAACCGCCATAATGCGCGAACCAATAGTTAATTTATCTTTTGTTATTTTAAAGGGGTAGCCTCTCCCATCCTGCCTTTCATGATGATAGGATGCCCATTCATTTATTATTCTAAAATCAGCTGAATCTATTACTGTTAAAATAATATAAGTAAAATAAACATGCTGTTTCATTATCGTCCATTCTTCTTTTGTTAATGGCCCTTGCTTTTCCAGAATAGTTAACGGTATTGCTAACTTCCCTATATCATGCAGATGCCCCGCAATATCAAGCATCAAGCACTCGCGTTTGGAAAGATTAAGCAGGGAACCTAACTCTCTGGCAACATTAGCTACAGAGGTTGAATGGGCTGCTGTAAACCGGCTTCTGAAATCTATAATCTTTGTAAATAATGTAGATATTTCATGTATGTCATGCAATGATAGCATCGGATTATAAGCTATCAATGATTTTATTTTTTCATCTATACTGTCAAATTGAAGATCAAACCAGAATGATTCTTTTGCAGATACCTCCTCAAAGCATTTCACTATTTCAGGATCAAATCTTCTACCAGAGTATTTTTTTAATGTTGCCAATATATCATCTTTTTGTAAAAGGAAATCTTTGCGCCTGTTAATGAGCACATCTACTCTATCTGCTACATGAATAATATGGGAAGCCATGGGGATATTTCCCCCAGCATTATTCTCCTTCCACTGTATGTAATCAACATGATGATAGCGTATAGCCTGCGCTAAATGTTGTGACAATTGGCATGTGTTAATAAGACGGTAGCCCATTTCACAATGTTGATCAACGCCATTGCCATACTGAAAATCTGCAAGCTCTTTAAATTCTGCCTCTTTTAATACACCAATATCATGTAAAGAGCCGGCAATAACGGTATTTTTTATCTCGTCTGAGGATAGTCCCATACATTGAGCTATACAACCCGCAATATAGGCTACATGTTTGTTGTGGCATCCAATTTCTTTATCCGTATAATCAATAGATTTTGACAAAGCCATATATACATCTGCTAATTGTGCCATATAACCACCATCTTCCTTTATGGTTCATACATCAATTGCTTACACGAATTGTATTGCATAAATAAGTTTTCTTCAATATTATTTTATACCGTATAGACTGCTTTTGTACTGTATAACTACTATAGGCTCTGACCCTTTTTCCATTTTTATCTTCTTTTTCTCAGCGTACTCTGTGCCTGAACATGATAAGTTTTAGGATTCATGCTGAGGGAGAAGAGGTAAAAAGATAATATGCTCTGACCCTTAATAAAAAAAAGTTGCTGGTATGTATACAATAATCATTATCAGGAATTGATTATGAGGGGAGAAAATCAACAGGTATCCATGTCACGTTCATGGCGTAATAAAAACTGCTTTATTGCAACACCGCCAGTATAATTTCCAATAGTACCATTTTTTTTAATAATCCTGTGGCAGGGGTATATAATAGGAAACATATTTTTTGCCATGACATTCCCAATAAATCGCGAGGCATTTTTCATGCCGCAGCAAAGTGCCAGCTCGCCGTAGCTTCTGGTTTGTCCAGGTGGTATCTGTGATAGTGTGCGCAGAACCATTTGTTCCTTCCGGGTATACAGTGATAAATCACAGGGAGGCAGTGCTATAATGCTCTTGCTCATGTATGCATCAAAAAATAACTTTGCATCCTCTAACGGCGGAGTGCTTCCTTTTTTTACAGTATTAAGAATTGTACTATAATCATCACAGTGTAGCATGGTATCAAAGAATAGTAATTTTATAGAGTAACTATCGCCAATAATAAAAAGCTTCCATTGAAAAAAATTAATATGCATATATACACTATTTTTTACATACGCTGTAATATCTTTGGGAAACACTATGACCTATGCCCTTGTTTTTAACATTGTCTGCGCTGTAATCATATCGTTATATAATTGTTCTTTTAATGCAGTAACAGATTCAAACCGCTTATCATCACGAATGCGTTCATAAAAATACACCTCTACATGTATCCCGTAAATGTCACTGTTAAAATCAAAGATATTAACCTCAATGGTGCGCTCGGTATTGGCAAATGTTGGATTGGTTCCTATATTGAGCATTCCATCGTACATGGTGTTGTTGATAACTACCCTCACCGCATATACGCCGTCTTTAGGAATAATCTTATCCATATCATCAGGTGCTATGTTAGCAGTGGGATAACCCAGCAGCCTGCCACGCATCTGTCCCTGCACCACCGTACCGCTGAGGGAATATGCTCTTCCCAGCAATTCATTTGCCATAGCTACATTCCCATCTTCAATCTCAGCACGTATCCACGACGATGAAACAGGCTTTGACTGAATACATACCGGCTCCACTCGTTTTACCATAATCCCTTCTTTATGAGCTATCGCCTGCAGATATTCATAGTTGCCTTCTCTTCCCCGGCCAAAAGCATGGTCATACCCAACAACAATATTGGCTTTCCCAATATGATAAAAAATAATCCTGTATAAAAATTCTTCCGCTGTAAGATTTGCAAGTTCATGGGTAAATGGTATCATGACAATATTTTTTACTCCCGTCTCTTCAATTGCTCGTATCTTTTCTGTTGATGTTGTTAATATCTTAGGCGGTGTTTGCGGTGTAAGGATTTTACGCGGGTGCTCACTAAATGTAAATACTATAGCATCGCCATTGATGGAGTGTGCAACCTGCAGCATGGTTTCAAAGATTGCTTTATGACCGCAATGAACGCCATCAAAGTTACCGATGGTTACAACGGGATTATGAAATGTTTCCTCACGTTCATCTAAACTATACAATACTGTCATGCCGCCCTATCTTCTCCTGCACCAACCATGCATCATAGCATACCAGCGCAACCATTGCTTCAACAACCGGAATAATGCGTGGCACAATACAGGGGTCATGCCTTCCTTTAATAGTAATATCTACATTATGGCTATAGATATTCATGGTTTGCTGAGGCATGGCAATGGAAGGGGTTGGCTTTACCGCAATCCGCATTACAATATCCTGCCCTGTAGCAATGCCGCCCAGAATGCCACCGGCATTATTGGTTAAAAATTTTCCATCTTTCATAGCATCATTATTCTGGCTACCCCGTTTGCGTGCTGCCTCAAACCCGCTACCAAACTCAACACCTTTTACAGCACCAATAGACATGATAGCCCAAGCAAGCCGTCCATCAAGCTTAAAGAATACAGGGTCCCCCAATCCTGCAGGCAATCCCTTTATAACACATTTTACAATGCCGCCAACGGAATCATGTTCTGCTGCTGCTTTTTTTATAGCCTCTTCCATCAATGGGGCTTTCTGCGGGTCTGCTGCCCGTACCGGATTTTTTTCCACAAATGAATAATCCTCAACTGTTCCCTGTATCCCCGCTATTTCTTCTGCATACGCCAGCACCTGTACACCGTTTGCCTTTAATTGTTTCAGGGCGATAGCTCCGGCAGCAACCCTCCCCACCGTTTCACGTCCTGAAGAGCGTCCTCCACCCCTGTAATCCCGTATGCCATATTTTTTCCAGAATGTAAAATCAGCATGCCCTGGCCTGAATATATCTTTGATTGATTCATACGCCATGGAATCCTTATCTTTATTATATACTATCATACATACAGGAGTGCCCGTTGTTTTCCCTTCAAATATCCCTGATACAATTGCAACGTGGTCAGCTTCTTTGCGCTGAGTGCTTATGGTGCTCTGCCCGGGCTTTCGTTTATCAAGCTGTTTTTGAATATCGTTTTCATCAATAGGGATGTCCGGTTTTAAGCCATCAATAACCACACCCACTGCAACCCCATGGCTTTCGCCAAACGTGGTTATTCGCAATACCTGCCCAAAGGTATTGGGAGCAAACATCCATTGCCCCATAACAAATGAAATCTGCTGTAGAATATCATTATGAACTGTTGCTTCATTATCGTGGGTAACTTCATTTACAACATCACTGATATGCTCTGTTGCTTCATAAACCTTCATAACCCGCTGACAATAGTTGTGGTACGCATCATCCCCCTGTAAAAATGGCGGGAGCCCGGTTATCTGCATACGCTCCCACAATACATCAATAGATGCCTTTAGTAAAACAATAATGCTATCCCTGCGCAATAATGCCCTGTTGATGGGCAACAGCATGGTACCCCCACCGGTAGCAACCACACACCAGTCCAGCAGGGCAATCTTTTCAATGGCTGCCGTTTCCCATTCTCTGAAATGCTCCTCACCAAACTCCCGCACTATCATCCTGCATGTTTTACGTGTTCCATGCTTATCAGCAAACATGGATTCAATCATTTCATCGGTTTCGTAAAACGAGACACCTATCTCCTCAGCTATTCGTTTCCCCACGGTTGATTTTCCGCAACCTTTTGGTCCGCTTATGATAATCTTCATGTACGTTTTTCCCAAAAATAGATTATTGCAGGCAATGGTAACAACCCGGAATATAATTATAACAATAAATGCAATTAACAAGCATCAGTCAATAAAAAGTTACTATCGCCAAAAAAAACTATTGCAACACATTCATACTATTCAACCCATATTTTATCAAATACGATGTTGCCTATTGTATGACAATAAACAAATCAACAAAATTTTTAGATATTTTGTATGGTCATGATATAATAATGCATATTTTTTGCTTTAATTAAAATTATTTTATTTTGTATAGATAGTCATGCAACTTTGCTATATTAATTGTGTTGACACAATATAATTAATATTATAATATGTAATACAATAATACTTTGGAGTAACGATCATTCTTATATATCATTTCATGGCACTATGAAAAACACTACACTACCCCATAAAGGAGACCACATCAATGGCACCACGTAACAAAGGCGTTCAGCTCATGATCAACAAAATTGAAAAAGCCCCTGACATCCCAAGTCTGGTAGTTTCACAGATTATTGAACTTATTTCATCCGGCGTGTTAAAGCCAGGTGACAGGCTGCCTTCAGAATTAGAGATGACCAGAAGATTTGGTATTAGCCGTATATCCTTGCGCGAGGCAATGAAATTACTTGAAGCAAAAGGCTATATCGAATCACAGGGCAGAAAAGGGAAATATGTAAAATCAGTCATCAACGATGCAATTAGAACTCCTATTGAAGGATTGATCCAGATTGACCATAAAAAAATATGGGAACTTTTAGAGGTAAGACGCATTATAGATGCCGAGGCAGCCGCTTTAGCCGCATTGCGCGCCAACGAAGAGCAAAGGCGTAAGCTTAATTCATTCAAAACCCAGATTGAACTTATGGGTGTTGAAAATTTGATTCAAAAACGTGAAGGTGGAAAATTTTATGCACAATTTTATAATCACCTTTATGAAGCCACCAACAACACTATCTTTGCCCATGTTTTAAATGCTATTTCAACCATTTTGCGTGGTGTACTTCCTTATAGCCGCGAAAAACTATCAAAGGTAAAAAACACATCTGATGATATATATAGTCAGCACCTCAAAATTCTTAATGCAATCAATTCCAATAAACCTGATGTAGCCAGAGAAGCAGTAGTAGAGCACATTGATTATTTAGAAAAGACATTAAAGAAGATTTTGAAGTGAGATTATTGTAATTATTTCTTAAACAATACATCATTAGCAATATCATCAAAATCACCAGGCTGCAATGCCCCCCGCGGGCAAACGTTAACACAGGTATAACATGCTGTGCACAATTCTGAATCAATGGTAAAAATTTCGCCATTTCGTGTTATTGCTCCCTGTGGGCATATCTGTACACATTTATCACAAAATATACATGTACCACAACTTATACAGCGGTCTACTTCTCTGGTTTCACCTCCAAAGTAAGCAGTGTTAATTCTTCGTCGTGGCACCGGTGTTTTTCCTGGATAGATAAAATCTTTGCCCTCACAATAGGCATGTATTTCCATTGCAGCCAACCTGCCCATCCCAATAGCATCCGTTATTAAACCTGTCGTTACAATATCGCCACAAGCATAAACCTTGCTATCAGAGGTTTGAAATGATTTATCTGCTGTTACAATATATCCCCGCTCATTTACCATTACTGTTTCAGGTAAAAATGAAATATCCGGCTTTTCACCAATGCTTATAAAAATAACATCGGCGTGCATCGATTCGCCATTGGTAAAATAGATCATGGCATCATCAATATAATCTATGCTTCTGGGCCAGAGTATGGCAGTACCAAGCCTTTCTGCCATCTCGCGTTCTTTACCAAATGATAACGGCTTTTGAATATCAACAGCAGTAACTGTTTTTGCACCGTGACGCCATGACTCACAGGCTATATCCATCCCAACATTCCCGGCACCAATAATGACAACATCGTTATTAGTTAAATCCATGGGGTTGCCTTCATTTATGCCCATTAAAAATTCCAGTCCGGAAACAATGCGCTCACCACCCCTAATAGAAAGTTTACGTGAAATGTAACTACCTGTTGCAATGAGCACCAGATCATTATCGTGGTATATTCTGGAAAAGAGCTCTGCATCCACACGAGTATTGACCTTAAATTCTATTGGCAAACTTTTGATACGTTCCAGATCCCTTCCCAATATCTCATCCGGCAACCTGTCTTTTGGGATTGCCAATCTCACCTTGCCACCAATATCACTGGTCTTTTCAAATACTGTTACTGTATACCCTCTTCGCGCCAGTTGCCATGCTGCAGAAAGCCCAGCAGGGCCTGCGCCAATAACAGCAACTTTTTTATTGTTTGGTTTTCCATATACCGTTGGATTAAAATCAGGGTAATACTCCCGTGCCAGATAGGGAATATCCATTGGTCCATCAATCATGTTCCTACTGCAGGCTTCCATGCAGGGCGCAGGGCAAACCGTACCGCATACTGACATCCTGAATGGCGTATACTCATCCATAAGCATCTGTGCATCTTTTACCTTACCATCCTTTATAAGATTTAAAAATACCGGCGTTGGTATTCCGGTTGGACATGCATAGGTGCATGGCGGGGTCAGGTTAAGATGAATTGGTTTTTTTGTTTTGATGTTCATTGCCGGTGAATACAGGTTTGCAAATGGACGATGTCCTTTTTTGGTTATTTTTAAAAAATCATCAATGCTTATGTTTGATAGTTCTATATAGGGGAATTCCTGCTTAAAAAGTAATATCGCCTGCTGTAAAAAATTTTTATCGTCCGCATCCAATGTATTAAACACTGCACCAACTCCCAGCCTGCGGCTGTCAACATTTCCTCGTATATAGATGACTCCGCCATGGATGCCAGTACCAACATCATTCCCTGCTGGATAGCTATCATTCAGCCTGTTCAATACAACCATCCTGCCGCCTGCCATATATTCACCACAATAATCTTTTACAGTCCCTCCTATGACAATTAATGGGATCTGATCCTCGTACTCTTTCATATGAATGCCAGCTCTGTATTCAGCGTCATCCCGGATTATAATAATGCCGCCGCGCATGGAATGTCCTGGAATCTCTCCTGCTTTTCCATGGATAACTATCGCTCCATTATTCATTGTATTCCCAACACCATCCTGCGCATTACCATGTACCACAATTCGCGGGCCATTCATAAAAGCACCAAGATCCTGTCCCGGAGTGCCATGTATGGTTATAACAACATTGTGATGTAAGCCGCCGCCAATATATCGCTGCCCTAACACATTTTCTACAGTAATAGCCTTCTCACCCTTCATTGCCAGCTCACGTATCTGCCGGTTTACCATTGTGTAGTATACACCTTGTGCATTAATAGTTGATGTCAAAACCATATTTCCCTCCTGCTCTATTACGCTCCAGCATGTTTTATACCAAGAATGCGCAGCTCTTCCTCATTTAAACCAACACCACGCAGTCTATCCCTGTTACCACGCATAGCCTCAATTGCATTTATACCCATTGAGCCCATAAGCTCTTCAATCTCCTCAGCCCATGCATGGAGAAGATTTTTTAAAGCCCATGCTGCTTCATCCACATCAATTCGTTCAGCAAGACCTGGTTTATTTGTTGTTATGCCATATGCACATTTCCCGGTAAAGCAACGCTGGCACATTCCACAACCTAAAGCAATAAGCACAGGAGTAGCAACATACACTGCATCTGCACCCAAACATATTGCCTTCAAAACATCGGAAGAACACTGGATGCCACCTGAAGCAACAAGGCTTACCTGGTTTCGTATCCCTTCCTGTCGCAGGCGTTCATCAGCAGCGGCTATTGCCAGTTCAATTGGGATACCGGAATTCTGCCGTATCTGCAACGGTGTTGCTCCAGTACCACCCCTGAAGCCATCAATAGCAATGATATCAGCACCAGCACGTGCAATGCCACTTGCAATTGCAGCAACATTATGTACCGCAGCAATCTTAACCGAAATGGGAACCTTATATTCAATAGTTTCTTTTATAGCGTAAATAAGCTGTCGCAAATCTTCAATAGAATATATATCATGATGCGGCGCAGGTGACAGGGCATCACTGCCTTCAGGAACCATACGGGTTTCTGATATTTCCCGTGAAACCTTTTCACCCGGCAGGTGTCCGCCAATGCCCGGTTTTGCACCCTGTCCAATCTTAATCTCAACAGCAGCAGCCGATTTTAAATAATCCTCGCTGACGCCAAAACGGCCCGAGGCAACCTGTACAATGGTATTGGCGCCATAGCTTTCACGCAATGAGATATGGAATCCTCCTTCACCGGTATTCCAGTAGGTGCCAACCTCGCTTGTTGCTTTTGCTTCAGCTTCATGAACACGCAAATTCAGGGCTCCAAAGCTCATAGCGCCAAACATAATGGGAACCTCCAGCTTTAAAAGTGGATATTGTTCCCCATCCCACTTTGACGGCCGCCTGCCAAGGTATGTTCGTATCTCCATAGGTTCGCGCAATGGATCAATTGATGGATTGGTAACCTGACAGGCATCAAACATGATATGATCAAAATAACGACGCTGCGGACCGGTTGCACCATTACCAACCATCAGCACACCACCTTCTGAAGAAGCCTGCTTTACAATATTGCCAACATAATCCGGAGTCCAGTATCCATGACTCGTATACATAGGGCTATTCACAATATGGATTGCGCTATAAGGACACATCTTAACACAGCGTTGACACGAACCGCATGATGTAAGGTTGGCACCTGGTTTATATACCATGGTGCCATTATCCAGTTTTTCAGGTTTTAACGAAATTTCCCCCCAGGAACATTCATGCGCACAGATGGTGCAACCATTTTTGTAATCGCATCGTGCATAATCAATTTCAGGATGAAAAGGTGGGATGGTTTTCCAGTTATTCTTCATACTCATCACTGCACCTCCTCTTTCGCTAAGTCCACGATAACCGCCTCGCCACCCCTTGGTGACCATAGCGCATCAACTTTAGGCGATAGTAGCCTGATACTGCACTCTTCCGAAGATGCATAGTAGGTAGAGCCAACCCTGGCGCATACAACCGGCCTGAGCTTATTTCTATCATTAAGAACTATCGCCCCCCCCGAATGAGTAAGGACAATACCAAAAGGACCATTAACAATAACCTGACCATACAGTTGTCGGAGCAGTTTCTTTTTCTCTGCCTTTTCATATTCAATATCTTCCCACAGCGACGGAGCCATTACAAAACAGGCATCTTCTACGGAAAGCCCATCCTTGCGCGTCAACTTATCAAAGATATAACTCAGTACTTCAGTGTCTGTTTGCAGCATACAAAAGTACCCAAACATCTCAAGCCAGCGTTTGTTGGTACCATAACTGGTAATCTCACCATTATGAACAACCGCTTTATCAAGTATGGTAAAGGGATGTGCACCTCCCCACCAGCCAGGTGTGTTTGTTGGAAACCTGTTGTGTGCTATCCACATATACCCTTTGTAATCCTGAATACGGAAAAAATCAGCGATGTCTTCAGGAAACCCAACTCCTTTGAACACTCCCATATCTTTGCCCGAAGAGATAACATAGGCATCACCCATTGTGTTGATTGCCATAACAATATCCACCATGGCATCATCTTCGCTCTGTCCAACGGGTATCTGCTCCTTTAAGGGATTTACAAAATAACGTTTAAAGTACGGACCTGACGGGATAGTACTTGTAGGAAAAATTGGGATCTCATCCGAATGGTGAACTTTTGTCCTTAGCTCCAGAAAGGCTTCAACTGTTTTAATTATTTCGCTATGTTTTCCACCCTGATACATAATATGCACCGCATAATTATCCTTATGTCCGGGGTATATACCATAGGCAGCAAAACCACCACCAAGACCATTGCCCCGCTCATTCTGTATACGAATTGCCTCACGGATATAACTTCCATCAATTTTTATTCTATCAGTATTTATTATGCCTACTATTCCACACATATATACCTCTTCATACCTATTGTGGTGATTACCAAAAATAGCTCACACCTTGAACAATTCAATGGAAATGCCCCTGTAAATGTTACAACTATGTTAAATTTTTCATTTACAAAAAACTATATTTTAAAAATTTTGGCGATAGTCACTCTTTATTTATTGTTTATAAACCAATTAATCCTTGACCTATAGAAAAGATTTTTATATTTTTTAGTAATGATGGATGTTTTTTCGTTTTATAAAAAATAATGGTAGAGAGCAGTTCATTTTTAACTAGTTAATACCGTGGAGCATGAGGTAACGATGGAAATAACATTCAATCTTCCCGGATTAGAAACAATAGAACAACGTACCATACCTCTGGACAGTTCCGTTATCTATGATGTTATAATCATAGGCGGAGGCCCTGCAGCACTTACTGCTGCAGTTTATTGCATGCGTAAAGGTGTTAAAACAGGCCTTATAACCCTTGATGTTGGCGGGCAGGTTGCAGAAACTTCTGTTGTTGAAAATTATATGGGCTATAACCATATCGAAGGCATATCTCTGGTGCAACGTTTTAAAGAACAGGTAGAACAGTTTGAAATTGGTTTTTTGCAGGGATATAAAGCCATACAATTACAGGACGGCACTATAAAGAAAGTAACATGCGAAGACGGGAATACCTATATGGCAAAAGCTGTTATTATAACTACCGGGAAGCGATGGCGACGACTTAATGTACCGGGTGAAAGCGAGCTAACGGGTAAAGGCGTTGCCTACTGTGCCATTTGCGACGCACCGCTGTTCAAGGATAAAGATGTTATGGTTGTTGGCGGTGGTAATTCAGCCGTGGAAGCCGCAATTGATTTAGCAAAATTGGCAACGTCGGTTACGGTTGTTCAACTGTTACCACATTTAACGGCTGACAAGGTTTTACAGGATGAACTGTCAAAATTTAACAATGTTACTATAGTATACCAACACCAGTTAAAAGCAATCCATGGTACCAATTCTGTAGAAGCTGTAACGTTGTTTGATAGTCGCTCTCAAAAAGAAAGGACGCTTAATGTACAGGGAATCTTCATAGAGATTGGGTTAGTCCCCAATACCGAACTGGTAAAAGATGTTGTTGCCTTAAACCATAATGGTGAAATCATTATAGACTGCAACTGCCGGACATCACGACCCGGAATTTTTGCCGCAGGCGATGTTACATCCGTACCCTATAAGCAGATTATTATAGCAGCAGGTGAAGGTGCGAAAGCAGCTTTATCAGCATGCGAATATGTTTTACTGAAGAAATAATTATTGTTTGGTGATGGCCCATACAGGGCGTTTTTTAAATAACCAGGTAATACCTGATAATTGGTTCAACAGTTTTCTTCAAAATTATATTCTAAGATTAATAAATTTATTTTTAAGGGAGGTTTTACCATGCCACTTTTTGATGAAAAGGTAAAAACGCAGTTGGTGCAGTTACTATCAAAATTAACAAATCCTATAACGTTGCATTTTTTTTCCCAGGAAATTGAATGTCCTACCTGTCAAACTACACACCAGTTTGTTGAAGAGATTGCATCACTATCAGACAAAATTTCACTCCATACATACGATCTGGTAAAAGATAGTGATATAGCAAAAGCATTTAACATTGATAAAATACCTGCAATTGTTGTATCGGATAGCAAAAATACACTAAAAGGAGTACGATTTTTTGGCATCCCTGCCGGATACGAAATAAACTCGTTTATAGGCGCCTGTCTTGAAGTCTCTGGAGCCAAAGAACCACTGCCTCAACCAATTATCGACAGGATTAAAAAGATAGCAAAACCCATACATATTCAGGTATTTGTCACACTCACCTGACCATACTGTCCGGGTGCAGTTGCATCCGCTCACAGGCTGGCAATTGAAAATCAAAATATCATAGCTGACATGGTAGAGACTTCAACATTTCCACAATTAGCAATAAAGCATAATGTTTCATCAGTACCAAAAGTTGTTATCAATGATGTATACGAGTTTGTTGGTGCACAACCAATTAATGTATTTCTGGATACAATAGAAAAAATATAAAAATAATGAAAAAATCATTTTATTAGACAATTGCCGCGAGAGGGATTTGAACCCTCACAGGCGTACACCTACCAGACCCTGAACCTGGCGCGTCTACCATTTCCGCCATCGCGGCTTTTTTATAGTAGTTCATTGATTCAATATACTATAGTTTTTTGTCAAATAAAAAATGTAAATAATTATCTTTCACAGCTTCCGGAGAGCAACAATGGTTATATCATCACTTCCACGATTCCTTGTAGTACTCAACGACTCAGCACCAGCAACAAAGGATTTACAGATTTCTTCAAGCGAATTAGCTTTGTTTATTGAAGCAATTCGCTCTTCCAGCACCTTCAATGCATCGAAGCCTGAATCTGCAGCACCACGATACTGTGAGTCTATTAATTCAAGGAGTCCATCAGTATAAAAAATGAGTAGATCACGGTTATTAACAGGCATAACTACCTGACGGTATTCAAAAATTGAAGATAAGCAAATTATAGGACCCCGCGGTTTTAGCGGTGTCACTTCATTCCCTGATAGCAGGTAGGATTGAGGGTGCCCCGCTGAGACAAGAGAAAGCTTACCATGTGCGATATCAATATCAGCAATAATGCATGTGAAAATAATTTTGTAATCCCGATACAATTCTATAAAACGATGATTGAGAAAGTTTAAAACTTCCTCCGGTGTTTGCATCACTTCCTTTATAGACGAATATTCTGAAAGGATCTTTACTGTGTTGAGGGAGGCTGCAATGCCATGCCCGGTAGCATCGGCAAGGAAAACCCTGAGAACACCAGGCCTCACCTCAATAATATCGTAGATATCTCCTCCAAGATTCATAAGCGGTCTGTAGTACACGTACGTTTCTACTCCAGGCACATTACGGTGATGCGACATGAGCCGGTCCTGAAAAGCTCGAGCAATCTCCATGTCATCCCGTATAAGGCGCTCCCATGCAAGCATTTGTGAGGTCATCTGCTTCATGTCAACGCTTCGCCGGTAAAGGTTTTCATGTCCTTCACTTTCAGTACGCAGTTCTCTTATTATGGAGCGCTCTGCCTCCAGCATTTGCTTTATAGCAAGCTGATTTTCTATCCTGACAAGAAGTTCCTCCCGGTTAAAGGGTTTTGTGATATAGTCATTGGCGCCAGTTATAAAACCACGCACCAGGTCTGTTGTGGTATCTTTTGCTGTTACCATAATGACGGGGATTCTTCTGGTTTTTGTATCTTCCCTAATTTTTTTACACACCTCATAACCACTTATCCCCGGAAGCATGAGGTCTAACAGCACAATATCAATATCCTGCGTTGCCAGAATTTCCAGGGCTTCATGTCCATTGGTAGCGGTAATAAACTCATAGCCAGCTACATCGCAGTAGCCCTTCATTACCCGCAGATTAACCTCATCATCGTCAACGGCAAGGATGCGAGCGGTAGTGAAGGATTGCAGTTGTGCAAGAGTATTGGTTTCCTTTTCGTGAGATACAAAACGAACATCCTGTTTTACAGCAGTAATGTCGTGTGCCTTTTCTACCCGCCTTCTACTTATCCCCCGCGCTCCCGGGCTTTCGGGAAGGTCAACTATAAATCTGCTCCCTTTCCCTGATTCACTTTCAACCCGTATGCTTCCTCCATGGAGTTCTACCAGGTTTTTTGAAATTGCAAGGCCAAGTCCTGTACCACCAGCAATGCGAGTGTCAGAGTCCTCTGCCTGCACAAAGGGGTCCCATATTCGGTCAAGGTCCTTTGTATCTATTCCTCTCCCTTCGTCGCAAACCAAAATACGCACTCCTCTGTCATCCTTGGGCTGTATTGTTATGGTTACTGTCCCGCCATCAGAAAACTTTATAGCGTTACCCACCAAATTGATAAGTACCTGCCTCAGGCGTTTCCTGTCGGCTATAATTATTGGAACATAACCACACTCCAATTTCAGCGTTATTCCTTTCTTCTCTGCCTCTGAAGAAAAAAGCGACACCACAGTTGAGCCTACTTCCTCTGCTTTTGTGTATTCTAAAAAGAGATCTGCTTTCCCGGCACTAATCTTGCTAAAATCCAGTATTTCACTTACCATGTCATTAAGGTGCTTTGCTTCGCTGCAAATAAGCTCAAGATTCTCCTTTTGAGCAGGAGTTACCAAATCCGGAGAACCATCTATCAAAGTCTGAGACAATCCTATTATACCGTGAAGGGGTGTTTTAAGCTCATGGCTTGTGGTAGCAAGAAAGTCATCTTTCATTTTATCTAAGATTAGCAAATCAGCGTTAGCCTTTTCAAGGGAGTTAAAGACATGTGCACATAAAGTTTCAATGGGAAATGAGAATTTTTTGGGGAAAAAAATAGAGAGTGATTTCCTTAATACTAAAAGAAAACGAGGAGGAAATCACGATGAAGGTCAAGCAAACGTACAGTCCTGAAGAGAAAGCAAGGATGGTATTAGAGGGGTTAACGTATCCCGATGGGATAGCAAAGTATTGCAGGAGCAAGGGGATACGAGATACCT
>DCUV01000016.1 GCA_002328585.1 Spirochaetia bacterium UBA2205 | reverse complement strand
TTATCCAGAGCAGGGAGTATGCTATCCAGTGCATGGGATGGGGTCAGTGAGTTATTTGAAAGAGGGAAAAATGTAATACTGGGCAATGGGTTTAGAACCAATGAGCAGGTAGCAGACGTTAAAGCTTCACAGCAATACTGGCATATGGTAGAAGCGATAAAAGCGAAATACCCAACAATGGGTGAGCAGTATATAAAGAATACGCTCATAGCATTTGCAGTACATGAGAATGGAGAGGTTGGGATAGAGAATAGAGCAGCCCATTTGTTAGGTGAGCGAGGGGAAGCGGTCACAGTACAGATGCCCGACAATAGTTCAAAAGTATTGGGCGATATTAACTGGGCATTAGGAAAAGCGCTGGGTATAAGTGCAGAGGAAGCATTTAATTTGATAAAAGGAGCAACAGGGAAAGGGTATAAGCAATTACAGGAAGAGTTAAATACAGGGAAAATAGCAGTAGATGAATTAGTGGCACAGGCAGGAGGGAATGCAAGTGGGGCAGTGTTGCAGGAATTTGTAGAAGCATATAAGAAGGTAAGTGATATACGAGCAAATAAGAATGGATTCAAGGTAGTGGCAAATGATGAGACAACAGTTACGCAGCAACAAATGCAGCAAACAGGAATAATGGCTATAGTACAATCAGTATATACAAAGGTAACAAATTATATAAGTGATTTGTTTGGTAAAAGATATGTAGGTGTCACATTAGAAAACGGAGCACGGTTACCTTTAAAGAAAGGAGAAGATTATTTAATAACTTCCAATTATAGTGAAAGAACAATAAATGGCAAAAAAGAATTCCATGAAGGAATAGATATAGCAGTACCAGAAGGTACACCAGTGTTGGCAGTTGAAGATGGAGTAGTGGTTCATAAGTTTAAAGATGGAGATGGGAGTAGATATGGAAATTCAATTATAGTAAAAACAAAATCTAATCTATATTATTTAGTAGCACATACTCAAAATTTACTAGTTGGAAAGGATCAAGAAGTCAGTAAAGGAATGGTAATAGCATATTCAGGTAACAGCGGATATTCAACAGGACCTCACATCCATTTTGAGATAGTAAAGGGGGTTATTGGTGACAAATGGGAATATTATTGGTTAAAAAATAGAATACGCGGAACCAATAGGATAGATCCATTAAAAGCAAAATGGTAAAAAAATTATATGCAAAATTGGGGGTAAAAAATGAGATTAAAAAAAACAGTAATATTGATAATAATGTTATCATTGTTAACGAATATATATTGCAAACGACAAGGAGAAATTAATAAAGAATTAATAAAAGAAAATTATAACAAGGAAATAAAAAATAATGATACACCAATAAATATAGATTACAAGGAGTTGACTGAAAATTTTATAATAAGTGAAAATGCAAAAATATATGAAAGTAATGAAAAAGACAAAATAGTTGCCGAATTAAGTTTATTTATACCGGTTAGAATATTAGAGCGACAAACTAATTTAATAAAAATTGAAGTATTAGGGAAACCTTTAATTGGATGGATTGAAGAACAAGATGTTAATGTTTTACCAGATAACTGGAGCAGTTTTAATAAATTAAGTGGTGTCGAAATATTTTGCCCAAAAAAGATAGAGGTATACAAAATTTATAAAGGAGAAAATGAATATAAATTATATGATGAGAAAGATGGTATTTTAATAAATTTAATGAAAATTAAAGGAACATTTGAAGAACATATAATGGAATTTATTGAACTGGAAAAACGATTGGGAGGTAATACGCAAATATATTATTTAAAAATGCAAAATTATAAATCAGGATATTATAAATATATTTCAGTATCTGAACTTACTTATGGTTATTCAATGGTTATAAAGATAAGTGATGATCTATATTTTGATATTACAATTGATACTCCTGTTGATAGAGATGAAAAAAGAGAAAGTATAATAAAATATTATGATACTTTAGCAAAGAAAATATTATTCACAGCCAAGATAATAAAATAAGGTTTCAGGATAATATGGTTTTTCGGAATAGAATGATTAAGTCGAATTAACAAAGGTTCGTTAGGAAAAATATTTTTATAATTATATGATTTAATTAAGAATCAAACGGCTAATGTACATATCAAGGAAAATCTTAATATCATGATAAGAAAGATGGTGGTTAAACTAAAGTTTCAATGGAAAACAAGAAAACTACTATAACTGTTTCTTAAAGGGTCATTTGTTCCTTGAAAACAGCTAAATTATAAAGCCAAAGAAAACCCAAAATCAGCCTATGTACGTCTTGCATACTGAGGCGCGTGCACTGGAGTGTACCACTGAAGCAATCCACAAGCACGCAGGCAATGGTTTATACTATGAGCTGTCGCAAGCAGGGGGAAAGGGGGTGCAAGGGGAACGGGGGCTGGCGCATGAAGCCCCCTTTCCCCTTGTGAATAGCGCAATGCCCAGTACAGTATGGTTGGGGTTAACAAAAGCAGGGAGTATGCTATCCAGTGCATGGGATGGGGTAAGTGAGTTATTTGAAAAAGGGAAAAACTGGGTACAGGGCGAAGGATTCAGGACAGGGAAGGAGATAGCAGTTGATGCAGCGTTAGCAGCATTTCATGAAATGGGTGTAAAGGAAGCCATACAGTCCGCATTGCAAGAATTTGGTACACAGCAAGCACAAGAAGTTCTTAAGAGTTTTTACAACGACAGCAAGGAGGTAACAGAAGCAAAGGTGTGGGCACTAAAGCAAGCAGGCTATGACACAACAAAATTAGAGGCAGCAATAGCAAAACGCAGGCAGGCGATAGAGGAAAAACAGTTGGCACAGCACAAGGATGAAAAAGCAAGAAAGCTACTGGTTAAGGAAGGAGGGGTATGGACATCTATAAAAGTATTAGTTGAGAAGACGTTATTTGCTATAGGTTGGGGAAATGGATACTATGTAGATATTGACGATAATACTGACGGCAAGGACTGGGTTAAATTTGAGAAAGATGGAAAAGGGTTTAATGATAATTGTAGAGAAGGGCAGCAGGATCATAAATATGTTACAAAAGAATTTGCAGAAATAGTATCTGAAGCAATAAACGATTTTCATGAAAAGACAGGGGAAACTGTATATGTAAATGATTTTAGTCCCAAACCAGGAGAGAAATCAGAGTTTGGGCATCATGACAGGGAATATGACAGAGGATATGTAGTGGATGTTAAATGGGTTGCAAAGGATGATAAGATTTATAGTGGTGATTATGATAAATACAAAAATATATACGATAGAGAAAACACAATAAAGTTAATTGAGTCATTTATAGAAAATGCTAATGAGTATTTAACGAAAAAAAATCTAAAAATGATATTTTATTATAATGATATGGTTGTAATAGAAAATATACGGAAAAGATACAGTAATATTAATAATAAATATTTATATATAAAAGATTTAACAGGTCACAGTAATCACATACATATTGGTATATATAAAAAGCAAAATGAAAAATAATTGCAAAAAGGAGCAAAAGATTATGAGGGTAAAAATACAAATAATAAGTATTATAATAACAATATTATTCTTAATAGGATGTAAAATAGAGAAGGATAATAATATGAATAAGAAAGAGCAATTAAAGACTGAAAAAGAAGAATGCTTGTTGAGTGTAGAAGATCAAAAAAAAGCTTTGAAAGAGTTTTATGTATTTCGTAAAGAGCTATTATCAAAAGCTGAAAAAGCAAAGAATTTACAAGAATTAAAAGAATTCTTTGTGGATAGTGACCCATTGAATTGTAAAACATGGGGTGGGGTAAGGGAAGTAACGATAGAAGATTTAATTTTAGTTTTAAAAAATCCCAATTGGTTCTCAAGTGATTATGTATTTGAAGAAAGTGTAAGCTGTATGGCATTTTCAAAAACTATTAATGCTAATACGAAAGTGGATGGTGAGGATGGATATTTAATAGATTTATCATTTATTTATAATGGAATAAAAAAGAGATGGGAAATCAGTGTTTTTGAAATCATTCCAAAACCTTAAAGAATATTACTATTAATTTTAACTCCATAAAGCTGAGAATTTTTATATTCCTTTAGAATGGAGGTGGAATTAGCCTAAAGCTTCAATCATAAAATTTAAAGAAAACAGTTCTTTGAAAATAGTTTCATTATAAAAGCAAAAAGAAACCACAATGGCAGTCGCACAGGGATGTGTGGCGCATTGGGATGCGGGTGCAAGAGAGGGCAGGCACAGTGCAACATTTTGTATCAAGTACTACACGTAAAATATGGAAACAACGGGTGCATACAGTATTTTTCTTTTTTTTTAAGGCAAAACAGCGGAGGCAGGATGCTGGAGCGCCATACGGCTCGTGCGAGGACATAGACAGGATGTCTTCCGCAGCACGAAGGCAAGGATAAATACATATAAGTGGGATAAGGCACACCGCCGTGTGAGGTGCGCTTTAGGGGTTGGTAAGGGGGCATTTAGCGCATAAATGCTCCCTTACAAAGGGAAAAAGTAAATAGGTTTATGCAGGGCACACTGGAGAATGCCATACTGGCAGGAGCGGACATGATGAAAGGTGATGGTATGCAGGAAGCGTTATTACAGCAAAACTGGGAGAAGACACAGTACAGGGCAGCGGACTGGTTAAGCGACTGGGCAGCGCAAAAAGGACGCCGAGATGCCGAAGACTGGAAGAGTAGTCAGAAGAAAGAAGGCATACTGGGGCTGGCGTGGCTGGGATTAACAAAAGCAGGGAGTATGCTATCCAGTGCATGGGATGGGGTAAGTGAGTTATTTAACGCTACAGTACGTAACACCAAAACACAGAGCAATGAAGCCCTTACGCACAATACTAACGATTACGAAGTAATTATGACCGATGCAGGCTATGCCAGAAAGTATGCCGATGGCAGGTATGAATATATAGATGAAGTAACTGCCCGGGCGGAGATGTACAAGCAAACGTATGGAGGAGAAGTAGTAGAAACGAAAGCAAATGGCAACAAAGGATTAAATCCTGATAAGATACGGGACATGCGTGAATTACAGGACGACGGTAGTTATAAGGTAACCATATATGATGACAATGGGAATGTGGTACAGCAGTACTATGAGGTAAAGAAATTAGACACCAGTAAAGCATTAGGATATGAAGATGCGATGAGGCTTAGTGGTGGGGATAAACAGTATGATGCAGTAGATATGGTGCGAAATATCTTTATAAATGAGGCTAAGATACTTTCAACTATTTATAGTGATGATTTAAGTAAACAATTTTTGGCAGTGAAAGACTATTTATACAATAATGGTGTGGATATATACCGAGCATACAATGAGATAGGGATATATGATGAGGAAGTGGTTGGGAATGTAATAGCAACTGTAGCACAGGTATTAGCTGAAACAACAACGATTAAGTATGGTGAAATGCCGGGAAATTTTAATTATTATGATTCTGGAATGGAAAATTCCAACAAGTCGACGTACTTCATGGGTAACTGGAATTGGGAAAATCCACAAGATCCATTGGCGGCATATACAGGGAATAATGGGCAGCCAAAGTTAGATTGTGCAGGATTTGTGGGATTGGTGTTAGATATAGCAGGGATAACGAATGGTACAGAGGGGAGAGATTATAATGCATTAAAAGGGTTAAATCTATTAGGCAAATATAACGGGGTAAGGAATATA
>DCUV01000005.1 GCA_002328585.1 Spirochaetia bacterium UBA2205 | reverse complement strand
ACCGAAAATATTTTTTCAGTATCATCTGAGTGGCAGTTTGGACATTCAGGAGCTTTTGTATCACCTATCTTTCGCAATTCGCTGAAAACAGCATTGCAGTGCTTACATTTGAATTCATATACTGGCATATAATAATCCTCTACTGTGATAATGAAATGAGATAATACATAATGTAGCTTCCATAACACAAACCAGGTTGTATAGTATTTTAATATATACTAACATTCAATTGATTTCAATAAAATTTTTTTAGAAAGTACAACCATTCATCAGTAACTATCGCCCATCATTGTTTTATATATTTTTATTAAGCATCTTCAAAATTTACAGTAACAATAAATTGACTAAAACATTTTTTATTTATATCCACAGCATATTAATTCTGTATAAAATAAAGAATGTGCATAATGGAATTATCGCTTAAAACATGGAATCGCAGTTATGGTAGCATCAAGCAAAGGGCATGGTAGGCTATGACAATGGAGATGACAAAAAAAAGTTGCTCTATCGATTACAGGTCGATTACAATACCAACAGGACAATGATCTGAACCTTCAACATTGTTTTGTATAAACGCATCTTTTACCTTTGTTTTTAAATCTTCACTGATAAAGAAATAGTCAATCCTCCATCCTATATTACGCTCGCGAGCCTTTGTTTTGTAATCCCACCATGAGTAGTGCCCACCTTCTTTTACAAATAAACGAAATGCATCAACATAACCACTGGATATAAACTTATCGATCCATGCACGTTCCTGTGGCAAAAATCCTGAAACGGTTTCATTTTCTTTGGGACGGGCTAAATCAAGTTCAGTATGTGCTGTGTTAACATCACCACACATGATAATACTATGACCATGGTTACGTACCTTTTCAGCATGTTCTAAAAATGCATCATAAAAATCCAGTTTATATTGCAAACGTTCTTTGGATGATTTTCCATTAGGGAAGTATATATTATACAATACAAACGCATCATAATATGCTATGAGTATACGTCCTTCATTATCAAAACGTTGAATGCCAAATCCTGTTTCAACCTTCCCGGGCTGTATCCTGGTAAATAAAGCTACACCACTATACCCTTTTTTTTCGGCAGTAGCGAAATATTTTTGATAATGAGGAATTTCTGAAAGCTCTCCGGAAAATTGCTCTTCTGTTGCCTTTGTTTCCTGCAAGCATACAATATCCGCATTGTTGTTGATGAACCAATCGTAAAACCCTTTTTTATAAACAGCTCTAATCCCATTGACGTTCCACGAAATAAGTTTTAATTTCATATCTTTGTTCTATTTATAGTATATATACAGTTATTGCAATGTATTACCTCAAGAACTACATCTTCATAAATGCAATGATAATTCCTGTAGCCGATATAATCATGCCAAATGTCCATATCATAAATTGAAAAAACCGTCTTGATAGCTGATCAAATCTGTTCTCTAACAATTCCAATCGCTTGTCCACCTGCTCAAATCGCTTGTCCACCTGCTCAAATCGCTTGTCCACCTGATCAAATCGCTTGTCCACCTGCTCAAATCGCTTGTCCACCTGCTCAAATCGCTTGTCAATCATTTCAAATCGTCTTTCCATCATCTGGAAGCTTTTTTCCATCAATTCAAAACCTTTTTGCATTAACTCGCGTTGATGTTTTAACTCTTCTTCCACGCGCACCATACGCTCGCGAAGTTCTATCTCATATACCACGGGCGGTTTTGCTAAACTCTGCTCAGTTAATATACGAGATACATTTTCCCTTAAATAATTTTCTATAAACTCTATGTCCTTTTGCTCTAATGCCATACCAACATTCCTTCATTATAAAATTAGCAAAATATATAATGACAATAAACAAACATACATTATATACCGCTTTTATATAGTAATGTAGTACATAATTATATTAATGTCAATACATTATTGTTTCTTTGATCGTATGAATTTGACAATATACACAAAAAGCACCAGTGCAATTAATTCATTTAATAATGAAAAAACCATAATGTAGCGCAAATCAATCTCATACAACCAGCCCATTGATACTGCACCGATAAACATACAGAGCCCATAGGTGGTATTGAATATTCCATAGCCGGTCCCGCGTTTTTTCAGTGATGTCAAATCAGCAATCGCTGCACGCATGATCGTCTCATGAACTGCCATCACAAGTCCCCACAATATAATTCCAATTGTTACTGTAACCCAATGAAAGCTAAAAGCCATTACCGGAACTATCGCCGAAGCTATTGGTATAACTAATAGTACCAATAGTCCCTTTTTATCATATAATTTGCCAATAATTATGGCAAAGACAGCATCAACCCCCATTGCTACCGCATATAACAAAGGTATAGTCATATCGCTGACAATATTGTGACTTTTTAAGTGAAAGGCAATAATGGGGAAACTGGCAAACCCTATGATTGCAAATGCTGAAAACGCATTATATAGCCAGAATGTTGGGGTCAGAGCATCCGACGAATTATTGTGCGATGTGCTTTCAAACTGTTCAGGATGTGGCACCAACATTTTTGCAATGATCAAAACTCCCATAAGCAAAATAAATGGTATCCACATGATGGTGTATCCAAGGTTGTAATCAACCACATAGGCAAAGATAAAAGTAAACATCAGCGGACCGGCTATAGCGCCAATCTGATCCATTGCTTCATGCAAGCCAAATCCCAACCCCCTGCCAACCTGAGTTGTTACCTGCGACAAAATTGTATCCTTTGCGGGACTTCGTAGCGCCTTGCCTAAACGTTCACCTATCATCAAAAGAGCTGCAACCTGCCATACACCGGTTAGTGCCAGCAGAGGAACTGTGATAAGCAGCCCATACCCTATAAAGGTAAATACCCAGTATGCTCTTGTTTTATCGCTTAAGTATCCTGAAACAAGCCGTATTGCATAGCCTACAAATTCGCCTAACCCTGCAACAATGCCAACCCACAGCGCATTGGCACCCAGCTCTTTTAAATACTGTGCATTAACACTGCGAGCACCTTCATAAATAATATCGCCCAGAAGGCTTATTATGCCAAAAATAATGATAAACTGGTATGCACGCTTTTTTATATCAGTCATTGTTCTTCCTCCATATCACGAATTGCAAATATCCAGCGCAAGTATCGCTTTATTTCATTTATGTTCATATTGTATCCTAAATAAATGCCATCCACCCACAGCTCAAAGTGAAGGTGCTGCCCCCACTTTTTGCCCTGAGCCTCGCCTAACAGTCCTGAATTTCCCACCCATCCAATGCGTTGACCTTTTTTTACCCTGCCGCCAACATTTACTTTATTATCAATCTTTGAAAGATGATTATAGGTAGATAATACCCCATTTTGATGATCTATCCAGATTTGTCTGCCACCAAATGATCGTTGTACAAATGTTGCGGGATTGCCTTGATAATACAGCGAAAGCTTTTTCCATTCATCTTCTGCCGGTGGTTTATAATCACAATCTGCTCGTATAACCACCCCGTCAGCACATGCTAAAACCGGCGTTGTTTCATCCAGCAAAATTGGTTGATAGTTATCTTCATTATAATAATACAATATATCAAGTCCGTAATGTATGCCGCCGCGGTATCCTCGAGGCGAATTGGGATAGCCGGCATCGTTTTCGGGGAATAGCCCATTCTTAATAGGAAAACATAGATTATATAACCTTTTATCAAAATACTGTAGTTTTCCACTACCTGCATACACCTCAATCTCGGCAATGGCAGCATATCCATTAACTATCGCATCCTGTGGGATATATATTCTGAATGTGCTGGCGTCTATACCACCTAAGTTAGCCACCGCCACAGGATTATAGACACTATGGGTGCCAAACAATCCCCTTTTTTCCTTCCTGGAAAAATCAATCCGTGCAAAATCAAACCATTTACCATCATACATAAACTGCAAAATGAAATATTTAATGGTTTGATAGTTATCTCTATAACCTGCAACAACCTTTATATCAGTTATCACGCGTTTAACTACAAAGTCTATTTCTATCCACTGATCGCCACCCTGCAGTGACATCCACGATGTTGCCGTATCATCGTCAATTGCTTTCTCACCTTTATGATTTTTGCTATAGTTGCTGCTGGTGGTATAATATATTTTTTGCTGGGTGTTATTGCCGCAGATAATATAGTCTTTCCCTGCTACACTTCTTTGGGGAACCTGAGTAAAAATAAGCATAAGCGAAAGTGCTGAAGTAATTATGGATGTCATATATCATCATTCTTTACTTTAAAATTGTAAATAAATGACATACATGCTAATACAACTTTGCTAAAATCCAGCACTTTTTTATTTTTTTATAAAAACTTGACATAATTAATAATTATACAAAGCTAACCGTTAGCGCCGGCATAGGTATTCTCAATAAACTTTATCAAACCCGTGATAATTCCATTTACTTTAGCCTCATATCCATAGTGTTGTGCTAATGCAACAACTGCGCCGTTGAGGGCATCAATCTCGGTTCTTCGCTTTGCCTGAATATCCTGAAGCATGGATGAACGATGCTTTGCTGTTGATGGCAAAAGCTTTGCATAGAACACCTCACTATATTCCGCTGCATTGCTGAAATGTGTGGTGTATCCTGCCCTTTGCATTGTTTCAAAGATTTCGGTTATGATGTCATCCATTATTGCTTTTGTGTATTCGGACTTGCCAAGCTCACCATACTCTACATTAAAAAGTGCACCCAGGGGATTAAGCGCACAGTTGTAGAGCATCTTAGCCCATATATCCTTCAACACACCGTTAACAACTTCTGCTGCCATTCCACCTGTGGTAAGTGCCTTTGATAACGCTTGTAATCTATTACCATCCCCATCATAAAGACTCCCCATACGAATGGCATCAGCATGAACAGTTATAACCACATGATATAGCTCTTGCTTCATAAATCCGGTCATGACACGTGCATTGAAGATTCTCTCTTTATCGAAATAGCTTATAAATTTTTCTGCATTTCCCCATCCATTCTGAAACAAAACAATTGGCGTTTGTTTATGAGTATAATTGGAAGCAATATCCTGTGCAGCAGCTTCAGATAAATATGATTTAATACAAACACATATATAATCATAGTTATCATCTGCTTTCAGGATACTATCGTATACAGTAAACCTTTCAGGATTGATTGCGAAATCACCCAGTACTCCACTCTGGATGATACCATGCGTTTTTAACGCAGTGACCGTTGGTTCAATATCTATAATTGTTGTTTCGCAACCGCTATCGATAAGCGCTCGCGCCAAACCCAACCCAACAGCGCCACCGCCATAGATTAACACCTTCATAGCAACCTTCCTTGATTATGCAAACACATTTGCTGTATATTCAGCATCAAAGTTATTCTAAACATATAACCTGCTACGTTCATAACTATCGCACCATTGTTGTACCATGAGTTGAACCAGTCAATACTAAAAAAGCATAATCGGATAGTAATCTATAATTTCAGGAGTTTTTTAATGACTTTGTTATAGCCTCATTTATTGCCACAATCTTCCCTGTATACCTGAAGTTCGTTTTGTAGGATTATTGACCATGTATGCAATAACATCATGTGTACCATATAGTATAAGCTTTTCTTTTGCTCGTGTAATAGCAGTATATAAAAGCTCCCGTGTTAAAAGCATTGACCACCTGCTATTAATGTCATTGGGCAGCAATACTATCACAGTATTAAATTCGGAACCCTGGCTTTTGTGTATTGTTATTGTATAAGCAGGCGTATAGTCTGATAACAGCAAAGGATTAATCTTCCTGTAACTATCTTCTAATGGGAAACATACCCCGCTTTCGCCATCGTCACTGTTAACAAATATTCCCATATCTCCATTATAAAGCTGTAGATTATAATCATTGGCTGTAACCATAATAATCTTGCCATGATACCACTCTGAAGTAACGGGGTTTACTTGCTTTTCAATTATTGAGTTAAGCGTTGATACACCCCACGGACCCTGATTAAACGGTGTTACTATACATTGACGAGATATTTTACTAAAAGCATCACTGACATTGTGTTCTATGGCAACAGATTCATAATGCTGCTTTGCATATTCTTTGATAATGGTATGCATTTCATCAATTGAACCGTATTGTATAAACTCAACATCCCTATAGCTATTTTTTAAAACAGTGTTAACCTTTTTCATATCAGCATCGCGAACAGCCTGCGCCAATACTGCTATCCCGCTATCCGCACCAAATCTATAAGCTTTAGAAAGCACAACAATTGCATCCCGTACAGGATGCGATGGCAACTGCTGGACATCATCACCCTGTATAACTGCTACTATTTGATTCCACTGTGATGTATAGCCAGATTGGGTAACACCCCAGCATAAATCGCCAAAAAACGCACCCGCCTCAACCGATGAAAGCTGGTCCTTATCACCTACCACAACGAAACGTGCATCTTCTTTTAATGCTTTGATAAGCTTTGCCAGGAGAGCAATATCCACCATGGATGATTCATCAACAATCACAACATCATAGGGGAGACGATTATCTTCATTATAGTAAAATTCTAATGCGCCTTTTCTATAGCCAAGCAACCTATGAATTGTGGATGCTTCAACAGGAAATATATCTTTTATACCATCATCACAATACCTATCTTTGAATTGTTTCATTGATTCTTTAAGGCGCGATGCAGCTTTCCCCGTTGGCGCACACAATGCAATGGACAATACATTATTTGCCGTAAGAAGCTGGTATACAATGCCTGCTACGGTTGTTGTTTTGCCTGTACCGGGACCGCCAGAAATAACACAGAATGTATGGTGCAATGCCGCAAGCTGCGCAATCTTTTGTAAAGCAGCAAAACGCATCCCCTTTTGTTCAAATGTTTCAAGTACGGTGTTTACCTGTTGCATATCTATTTCATGACTTTTGCCTATACTATTCAAAAACCACTGTGCGATAATTTCTTCATAATTGAAGTATCTATATAAATAGCAATTGCCATTATCATATACAATTGGCTTTATAGCATCGTCATCGTCAGCTTTTACTGCATGACACTCCATGAGTACAGTATGCAATGATTCTTCATCAGGAAATGTCAGCTCGGGGATGGATGTATAATCTTCAAAAACTATCTCATCCAGTTTTTTATGGGCGATAGTTACCAGTGAAAGGCAGCTATGACCATATGAGGTCATATAGCTTACACAAAATAATAGTGCCTTGACTACTTCATCGTTACAATTATATTTATTGCAGATGAAATCAGCAAAATAGTAATGAATTGAATTGGTGTATAATTGTTGCTGCATCATACTTTCACCGCATGTAAATAATTATTTAGCTGTTCAATAAATTGACAATCTGGCTTATCATAAAAGATGCCATAGTCACCACCTTTACCAGTATCTACGCCACGCACAAAAATGTAGAATACCCCACCAAAATGTTTGTTGTAATTATAACTTTTTCCCAACAGCATTGATAGATGTCTGTGAAGAGCAACAGCATAGATGTGATACTGTAAAAAATAAAAATGATCTATCATTGCACTTTTTAATTTGCTACAATGATAGTCGTCCATTGTATAGCCAAGCTGATTTGTTTTCCAGTCAACAATATAATATGCATTATTATACCTGAACACCATATCAATATATCCATGCATAAATCCTTGAATATGATCAAAGGAAAGGCGCTGCAATGCACTGCCATAGTGTATATCAAAGAGGTTATTCATTGTAAATAATTGCACACATTCATCACGATTAAGCCTTTCAACAGGATAATAAAATTCAATCTCGTGTTGTCTATTTTCCCGTGTTATCCTGTTTAAAGGAACAGCAGTATTGAGCTCAATGGAAAGAACATTGCGTACCATAGTTACAATTGTATCCGTCCAGCTTACATCAAACCGATAGTGTTGCAATTTTTCAGCAACTATGGCGCGCATTGCATCTTCGCCGGATGCAAAGTCAACCTCTTCAAAGATACTGTGAATACAAAGCCCCGTTACACTGCCTGCCGGGAAAGTAAAGATTGTTGGTTCATGCTTTTCATCGTGTGGCACTGAAGTATATACCTCATCACCTTTTTCATCTTCTTTTGTGTACGATAGTGCGGTATAGCTGGTCAACTGCCAGCCTGGTGAAATTTCTTTTTGTATGCGCTCTGGCTCAACCACTTTATTATCCATAACCCGCGTTACCATGGCTTTATCCAGAGTTACAGTGTTAAAAACCTCAAGCGCAATGGAACCATCAGAAAGGTTAACAAGTTTTTCTAATTCATCTTTTAACTCTTCTGAAGTAGCATTATTGTTAAAATTTTTATTAAGAAAATTATCAATAGTGATATCATTTGCAAATCTATAGTGGAAAAGATAATTTAACGCAGATATCTTAGTAGAGTTAATATTACCCCACCCCACATAACAGCGGTACTTTGCCCGTGTCATTGCAACGTATGCCACTCGCATATCTTCGGCAAGCTGCTCTTTCAATGCCTTATTTATATATTGTGTATAATCTATTCCATACAGAGTATTTTTAACATCACCTTTATCGTCACCAGCATTCAATTTAAAGCAAACATTTGTTGTACGGTTACTATCGCCTTCATGAAAAACAACAATATCATCCAGCATGCCAACATTAAAAAGATATGGGCAAAATACCACAGGATATTCCAATCCTTTGCTAAAATGCACGGTCACTATCTTTACTGCATTGGCATCGGATTCCAGCCTCAACATCTTATCTTCGACATCGGACTTTATGAGTATAGATTTTTTAAACCATTCCACCAGCGAAAGTGCATCCAGCTTTTTTGTGGTTTCAACCTGAGACAAAATTTCGGCACAGTGATAAAGATTGGTTATAACGCGCTCGCCATCAGGATAATGCAACAATCGTGATGAAACAGTATCGGTATCTGCATCAAAACGTTTGCTGATTGTTGTACCGTGCATCATGAGCTGAAAGCACTGAATAAATCCTCTGCTCTTCCATGCCTTATAATAATCTATAAAACGCATTTTTATAATATCAAGCATGGTATCATCTTTTAAATCATCTATATCCGATGCTGTATATCCATACAGGCTTGTTATCAGTGCCCGAAATATCTTTTGTGCCGATGAAGGATTTACTATTGCCTCCATCACCTGCAAAAGTTCCATAGCTTCATCAGATTCAAATATTGATTCTGTGCTGTACAATACACTATGTATCCCATATTGTTGTAATATCTCCTGCACCAGCCTTGCTTCTTTATTTTTTCTCACCAGTACAGCAATATCGTTATACTGTATTAGATTTTCCTGTACAAGACTGCTTATCTCCTTTGCAATACGCTGTGCAATGATCCTTTTTGCTCTTTGTATACCCACATGTTTTTCACCATCTTCAGTATCAACAAACCATATATGCAATGAAGGCTCATTATCAAATACAGTTGGCAGTACGGATGATTTTACATCGCTATATTCAATCTCGTCCAGCACAAAGGGATTTTTCATGGTGCCAAAAATTGTATTGATAGCCTTCGTAAGCATTTGAGTGGAACGGAAGCTATAGCGTAATGTATATTTTGTTTGTGCAGACTCACGCGCTTTGCAATAGGCAAAGACATCAGCACCCCTGAAGCTGTATATTGCCTGCTTTGGATCACCAATGATATACAGCGTATATCCATCTTTGTTGAAGATGGTGTTAAATATTGCATATTGCAGAGGATCGGTATCCTGAAATTCATCAATAAGGGCTGCTTTATAATGAGAGCGTACCATTGTTGCAAGCGGGCTTTCAGTACCATGCATTAGCGCGGTGTGCATATCCTTTAATATATCCTTGAACGACAGAATATTCCATTCATCCCGGTATCTGTCATAGTATGTATCATAGTGTAAAAGAAAATGACGATATGCAGCAATAACCTGAAGCTTAATGTCAGTAAAGATATCACGGCATTGTTGTATTTGTTCAAATATGGTGTGAAAAGTATATGTTTTATCCCCTTTTTTATATGGTCCCTTTAGTTTATCGTTGATTGATGACATGGAAAAAATATCTAATAAATACCCGGCATTTTTATCAATAAATGAATAAAAGGTTAAATGAGATAGCAATTCCAATACATTAATAAATTTTTCTTCATTATATGATCTAAGATTCAAAACATCGTTAGAAAGAGCGTCAGAAAAATTTTTTTGAATTATATCTTTCTCGTTTAATAAAGTTTGTTGAATCGCCGTAATTTTTTGACATAATGCATCAATTTTTTGTTTTATCTTTTTCTTATCAAATGGCAAGTTTGGCAGGATAGCAATACCCGGATCATCAGGCAGCTTGTTGATAATCTTCATGCACCATTGAACAAAATCACCTTCTTTTGGGACCTGGCTTATAAAATAATACATGAATTCCTTGCCCAGCGGTGCAATTTCTTTATAGAAATATTCTTCAATTATTCGACGATTGTATGGTGAAGCATCCGTAACCACCTCGCTGCCAAAGAGGGAACCGCTTTCAAATGCAAACTCGCTCAACGCCTGTCTGCAAAAGCTGTGAATGGTGTAAACATGTGCATTGTCAATATCATGCAATGCTAATTGTAATCGTAATGCTATTTGCAGGCGATAGTCCTCTGAATTAGAATCTTCACATAATTTTTTTAGATAGCTGATTAATTCAGCATTTTTTTTATATCCATTTATTATGGCATCATCAAAATTACTATCAACTATCTCATATGCTGTCTTTAAAAGACTGCGTATCCTTGCACGCAATTCGTTGGTAGCAGCATTGGTAAAGGTTACAACAAGAATAGCATCCAGTGGGAGGTCCTTTTCAACGATAAGGCGTATAAAAAGATGAGTTATGGTATATGTTTTACCGGTACCTGCACTTGCTTCAATGCAGTTAATGCCATCAAGTGCATAATCAGTAAACTTTTCTGGAATAGCTATTGTGTTCATTGCGATTCCTTTTCTTCAGATTCATAATCTTTTACTATCCCAAAAATTGTTTGTGATAGATAATCAAACTCTTTATGCAGCTTTTCATCATCAAAGATATCAACCTTATAGAATGCCCTCTTAATGTAAGGGTCAACATAGTCAATGCTTTCATAGCCATTATCCCCATAAAAGGCATCATGTGCCTTATAGATTGCATTTCTGCTTTTAGAGTTTTTACCATCTGTGGTTGAATTGTAATACTCATACGATGTTTTTGGGAAAAAAGGCAGTATGGTTGATTGCCCTTGCATAAATATACTAACAAGCTGCTCAAGATAATTGATTGATTTTTCTTTTGCTATGTGTTGATAGGTTAACTCTTTATATTTATCTTTATCCCTACCAATAAGTATTGTGGTAACTGCATCATTACATTCATCGCTTTGTGTTGCGCATACAAATAAATGCCATAACAATGCATACAATCTGTCATCTGGTTTTATTGTGGCATATCGGTAATATATCTGCTGGCCTGCGTATAGATAAGGGAATCCGGTAATCACAAGGTTATTACTGGTGCTTGTATAGTGCAACTCATGTTGTTCTGCATCGCAGGTGAGCTTACGCTTTACCTTTTCAACAAAATCCATAACCTGTGACTGCGCATCTTCAAAAATGATGTCGCCTAAATCACCATCAGGAAGTTTACCCTGTTTCTGCAACAAAACCTTATAACCATAACTATCGCCACCATTAATAAGTCTTTGACACAGCTCATTGGTCAACTGATAGCGTTCCAATCCATTGATTGAAAAAGGTTCATCGCTTGCAATATCATTGACATTTTCTGCCAGCGATATTCCCAATACATTTTTTATGAAGTAGCGTGCTGGATTTTTAAAAAAAGATATAAAATCTTCCACGGTAATATGACGAGTCATTTGTTCCGCAACCACTGGAGTTTGTGCAAATAGTTGATACTTATGCTTGCTACCATAACAAGCCTTACTTTCATGGTACGATAGTTTTGAATATGAATACTTTTTGCTGTCATTGTTAAAATAGTTACTATTAAACCTGTGCAGGTGATGGTTTGTTACGATGAAATCACTGATTGATTGACCGGTATCGCTACGTGTAAAACCCTGCTCAATATAATCCATAAGTTCAGCTACAACTATCGAAGGTTGTTTCAGGCTTAAATCAACAGGACTTTGACCTTCATAGCTTATGAACAATTTCTTCTGTGCAGACAGCATGCTCTCAAGAAAAAGATAGCGATCATCATTGCGCTTTGAACGAACACAGCGCGGCTGCTTCTCTTTGTTTTTCAGGATATCAAAACTTAATCGTTCATCAATGCGTGGAAACTGGCCATCATTCATACCTAAAAGACAAACCACCTGAAAGGGGATGCTTCGCATGGGGAGAAACTGACAAAAGGTAATACCTTTACGTAAAAAATTAGTGCTGACGCGCTGCTCGGCTAAATAGGTATTGATCCAATCCTTTATAACAATAAAATCAATTTCATCGGTTATCTGTAATTTTGCAGAAGTTGCTACAAGCTGCTGTATCAACGATTGAACAAAAACAATATCGTTGCTAACGGCATCGCTATTGACAAGAAGTGAGGAAATTAACTGCTCTACTATATTTGCCCATGCGCTTATACTATGTTTTTGACCGGCAATTGTGTGAAAAGAAAATAGTGTTTTTAAAAACATTATAAAATTACCCAATCGTTGAGCTGCCATTCCCTCAACACAATCAAACGGCAAAATATCATCAATAATTCCTGTATTTTCCGGGACTGCATATCCCATCAAGAAGCGTTCTATTGCATACTGCCACGTGAAGGCATTGCTTTCTTTTTGTGTAAACTGCTCCCTATGCTTTGTATCTTTTCCCCACCGTACATTTGCACGCGAAACCCAATCCTGATATATGGCAACATCCTGTTTGCTGATAGCAAACACCGTTGCTATCTCGTCATAGTCCAGAAGTTCTATGACAATATCCGCTTCCATCCTTCCCGTTAATGCATCAAGCAAATCAATAAATGCTGAGATGTATCGGCTTGCTGTTTTAAATGACTGGTCGGCAATAGTGTATGGTAATAACGGTAATCCTTCTTTTTTTATCATAATTTCATCAAACACTGCTGCAATAAATGGTGAGTACCTTTCTATATCAGGTGCCATCACAACAATATCATTGGGCACAATATCCTCGTTATTCAATATGTGGTATATATAATCGCGTAATACTTCAACCTCACGGAGTGGAGAATGGCAGGAATGAATGGCAATAGAATCATCGCTAGTTTTTATTGGTATCTTCTCAGCATTGAAATCCTTACCACGATTTATAAGGCAACATATATCTGATTGTATATGACCAAGCAATGTGTCATTGTTCCCAATCTGATACTGCGTTTCATCGTTGATGTTTTCCGCTGCATCATAATCTAAAAGCAAACCAATATATTCCCTGCCCAGTGTGCCAAACGAAGCTAAAAGCGGATTGCCTGTTTCAAAATGGAAATCATCAACCATTTGTTTTTTTTCCTGTAGCTTTTTCTTAATACGGTTAATGGATTGCTCGGAACGTATATCAAACCAGTATTCCTTTGATGGATTGAGCTGAAAGATGTGTACATCAATAAATGAACTCAAAGCTTTAAAAAGCATGATATAATATTCGGGCAATGCTGTTATGCCAAATAAAAATATACGCTCCGGCAATATAGCCTTAAGAGCTTTTTTTGTGCTTCCATTTTTCAGAGCCTCTAAAAAATAGTTTAAAAGGTGTGCTTTATGACAATCATGCGGGTCAATTGAAATTGAGCGGTAAATATATTTCCACAACATTATCTGCCATTCATCATTGTTTTCATTTTCCCACTGCACTATATCATTACAATAATATACAATGTATTCATCATACATATACGCTAACTTTTGTGAAAGCTGAAACAAGCGTATATAACTTATTGCATCCGATACGGTTACATATTGCTTGATATGCTGGAATGGTTTTTCATTGATACAGTGCTGCAACAATCGCATGATTGTCCACACAAGTGATTGAGGCTCATACAATGACGACAGTTGATACTCAGGAATCACTACTTTAAAAACATCCTCAGCAAATTTTTGCGGGAACGGAAAATTACAGTTTAAGAGTACACCGAATTGTTGAGCAAGTTTCAGCGAAATCCATCGCTGCATACCAATACTTTGAACAATGATTGTTTCCTGTACAAGCGGGTCCTTCTTTTTTTCAAAAAGCACATTTCCTAACCTTTCGGCAAGAAAATTGAGGTTGTTGCTTGTATATAAATTCATATATGCTTAATCACCTATATAATTATTATGTACGATAGTTACTATGAAATGTACACAATTCTTCCATAAAATATGCAATTGGTAAATCCCATGTCAATAATAAATACATCCACGAAATATTTTTGCAGTAAATGCGTTTTGCTATTGACTATCATAACGTTTTATAATAGCTTATTATCTCCTCAACTGCAAGGAGTTACTCCATATATCCGAATAGATATATTTCCTGTCATTTTCCTTAACACTGTCCTTAAAGTTATAATAATCTATACGCATTATCTTTTTGGCAATAGTCATGGCAACATCCCTGCGTGTTACTATTGCGCTGTACCCATACTCTTTTTCCGACGTTTCAATGACATCTGCTTCAGGGAAAACTCTTGTAATATCCTCCTTCCTTAGTGCACAAACCATTAAGTTCTGCTCATCATTTTCTATTATTGATAAAAAGCAATCATTCATATAAATCCACATTATAGTACCTCCCTGTTACAATTACATTATTTCTCTATTGTCGTTCCGGGCTGACCCGAAGTTTGCTTTATTACTACCGTCATTCCGGGCTTGACGCGTAATCTCTTGTATCACTGTGTCATGCTGAATTTGTTTCAGCATCTTGTTTTACAGAGTATAGATCCTGAAATGAATTCCGGATGACTTTTTACACTTCTGGATGATTTTTTACGTTTCTGGATGAAACTTCGCACGCTGTCACTCTGATGGAGCACCAGCGACTGAAGAATCTTTTCTTTCAACAACGAGATTCTTCACTTCGCATAGCATGACAGATGAATTTTTATCGCGTAGCTGTCAGGTTGCTGTTTATCAGTGCCTGCAAGCTATCCATAGCTACACCCTCCTGTACTGTGTGCAGTAATAATAGTATACGACTCATTTCCCAAAAAATTTATAGAAACAAAATTGCATTATTATAAAAAAGATACTTACATATATGTTTTAATATACATACGTGGTGGGACATATAATGTCCCTGTTTTCATTTTTTTTATTTTCCTATCGAAGATACGGGAATAGCAAAAATATTGCTCTGCAGTGGGATTGGCTCTTTTACAAAACAAATAAAAAACAGTATACCGGCCATCATGCAATGTAATGTCATAATAGCCGGTTTACTTTTCAATGTCAATTATTTTTTATCTGGCAGAGCAGTGTCGTTTACTGCAAACTCCTCCAGACTCAGGGTGCTATCCAATCTATTTTTGTACCGTTTTATGTGACTATCGCCAATACGATATGCTTCCTGAGCCTTTTCAATATTTTTACCAATATCTTCGTATTTATTATAAAACATCTCAAATGATTTTTCAAGCTCAGCAAGCCCGCCTTGAATCTTTTTTACACTTTTTATAATTTCCAGATTTCGTGAACCAACCACTATAAGCTGCAAAAATGCATAAAATGTATTGGGGCTTACCGGTATAACTTTTTGATCCTGCGCAAACTCATAGATGTCACTTGGAACCCCTAAATAATTTTTCTCGGCGATAGTTTCATAATAGATAGCCTCAGATGGTATAAACATTAATGCAAACTCAGAAGTCCCCTTCTCGGGCTTTACATATTTAGCGCTGATACTTTTAATCTGTGTTTTTACATCGTTGACATATTTGTCCCAGTAATTTCGTTTTTCTTCTGCCGACTGAGCCTGCAAATATTTTTGATAATTATCACGGGAAAATTTTGCATCAATGGGGATTATCATGTCTTTCATCTTCACCACTGCATCAACCTTTTCACGTCCCTCAATGGCATATTGCATTTCCCAGATTCCTTTTGGCAGCACCCTATCTAGCATCTCCTCTAAAATTGCTTCGCCATAATTACCCCGCAACTTCGGCGACTGCAACAAATCCTTCAATGACTGTCCTAACTTCTGTGCCTCTTCCTGCTGCTGTGTAATGGTATGGATTGTCTGCCCAATCTTGTTTATTGTTTCAATAGTTTTTAAGGTATGCTGTGCGATAGTATCTTTGGATTGTGACAGTTCCTGCCTGGTAGAGTTTAGTTCATTATGGATTGCAGATTGAAATGTTAACAATTGGTTGGCAATGGCTGCATTAATCTGCGAAGCAACATCAGATGGTTGATTTCGCAGCAGTAAAAATAAAACCAGAATGATTAATATTACCATTGTGCCAAGGATAGCCAGTAATAGATAATTCATAATGATATAGCCCCCAAAAATTAATCATTATTCAGCTTTACAAAATTTGACAATTCACGCTACAAGAAAAAACAATGCGGTTAATCATTAATCCCACTTGTTCGCTACAGGTCAATTTAAATTTTTAGTTGCTGAAGAAGTGCTTCACTCATCATGAAATAGTATTATTTCTCAATGTCATTACAGGCTTTATTCATGAATCAAAATAATTATACGATATCCTGAAAATAATTATTAAAACCAGTCAAGGACATGATTCAGCATTGCAGTTGTGTGGGCTTTTGATGCCAGCTTTTTAAATTAAGGCGTAAGATAGCAACTTAATAATACGACAAAATAAATAATTCTACTTTTTTGTTATAATAAAATTGCTCTTAACCCATACCCAATTTAAAAAAACGTGGAATACCACACATAGCACAAATATATATCCAAATATTGGATGAATAATTCCATAAATATCTTTTGGAATAGCATCATCAAACATGGCAGTTCCAGATAGACATACAAAGTCTATAGCCATCATTACATTGACTGGCTTAAGCAATTTTTGTTTATTCATAAAAATTATCCTTTTTATTCTATGCATGTCCATTCCAAAACTTCTTCCCCTTTTTTTATTTTTTATATAATCTACCACTCTGCTAATCATCAAATCTAATTATAATATCTTAATATAATTTTTTTTTATTCCACGGCTCTCAATATTTCTTTTTTTGAAATCTTATAGGTCTTTTTCATTAGTCCTTGCATAAAAATACTATATGCCTTTCCATGATTTCAAGGTAGCATACATACCAAAACTTATTTCTTCTTTAAACAATTTACTATCCTTGCAACTCTAATATCAACCTCAATCCCTTCCCATGGATCGTCTGGCGGAAGAACTCCTAAAGCCATTCCCATCTCCCACATACCATCAAGCAATTTTAATGCCTGAAGGTGGCTTAAGGAGTTCTTCTGAACAAACTCTTTCTCAAACTGTTGCAAGCGCTTTGTCTTTTTAATCATATGTGCTTTTCGTATATACGATAGGTTTTATATATTTGCCCTTTTAGCGGTTTCAGCGCTCCTATCATCTTTTGATTTGTTTCAACAATAAGCGAGCAATCAGACTCAACATAACCCAACCGTATTCCATTTTCTATTGTAAACAAATAGAACACATCATCAATCTTCTGTCCTCGATATTCAGGCAAAACTCCCATGATGATAGTTCGTATTCTTTTAACCTTTTTTATAGACCGCAATGCCTTTATCAATCGCCAGGGATAAAGCCTGCCATTCAATATTTTTAATGCAGGATTCATGTCAGGTAGCGAAACAATAAAACCAACGGTCCTGCCATCTTTTTCAGCAAATACAATAAGCTCTGGTACTGCAACAAGTTTAAGCTCATCAACAAGCATTTTAAATTGCTTGTCAGTTAAAGGCAGATGCCCCCAGTTGCCGTCCCATGCTCGGTTAAAAATTTCATGGATTTCTTTTGCGCGCTTCTTTAATTCCTTTGGAGTATAATATACATATTTAACATCCTGAGTTTTCATGATGTTTTCGCGGACATCTTTTAAATACGGTTTGAAATCATCTATCTTTTTTACTAAAAAGCAATGCCAGTCAATACACTTGGTGTAACCGCAAGCAGTGGCATGATTCTTATAATAGGGTGCAAAGTGGAGTAAACCAACCACCGGCATAATATCCTCGCCAAGCACCTCAAATCCAACCGAATCATAAATAGAAAAGCTCTGGGGACCTTCTACGCGTGTTTTGCCTTTTTTCTTTAACCAATCTTCAGCAGTGGCAAACAATGAACGTGCAACAGCCAGATCGTCAATAGCTTCATAAAAACCAAAAAAGCCTGTTTCTTTATTATATTTTTCCTCGTACATCCGGTTAACATGAGCTGTAATCCTTCCAGCAGGCACACCATCTTTATACGCTAAAAAATAGGCAACCTCGCCAATATCATAAAAATAACCTTTTTTGGGATTAAAAAGTTTTTTCATATCACCGATGATGGGAGGCACCCACGCCGGATCATTTTCATAAATCTTTGAAGTCCAGGGAAACATAATAAACTGTTTCATCATTTTACTGTCTTTAACTTCTTTAACCTCGATTGTTGACATAAATACCCCCACAAAAAGTTTTTAAATAAGTTGTTATATATTGTATATCATTTAATCAAAAGCTACAGCTTTTTCCTTACAACAAATAATACATTGATGCTTACTCCATAACAAGAAAATTTTTATTAAAAGCAACAGTGCTTAAAGCAACCAGCTACTTACATACTCTATGTTCGATAGTTACTGTTAATCCATTGTCAGTAACTATCGCCCAAAAATTTTTAAAACAAATTTCCCTGCACCTCATCATCACGTTTGTCCGCAGTTGTATCACGTAAATTTAACTCGGGTAATGTTTTTATTTTTTTTACAATATCAGCAAAAGAAACTTCACCATGTAAATAAGCAAGGACATTCTTTATGTCCTCCCACAACAGACGCTTCAGTGGACTGGCATCACCACCGTTGCGCAAAATATACGATGGATGAAATGTCGGCATAACCGGGAATCCGTTATAAAGATGCCACACGCCCCTAATTTTTGTTATGCCTTCTTTTGGATTGAGCAAAAATTTTGTAGATGGATTGCCCAGCGTTACAATTACCGCTGGTTGTATGATGTCAATCTGCTGTTTTAAAAATCCGCCACAGGCAGAAGTTTCTTCATCGTCAGGAGGACGGTCGCGCTTTAACTCCATGTTAACCGTTGGTCTGCACTTAACAACATTGGCTATATACACATCGCTGCGTTTAAGCTTCATTCCTTTTTCAATCACCGCTGTTAAAAGCTGTCCTGCTTTGCCAACAAAGGGCCTGCCCTGCGCATCTTCGTCTTTGCCGGGACCTTCGCCAATAAACATGACACGTGCTTCAGCATTACCTTCGCCAAATACTATGGTGCTACGCGTCGCATGCAGCTTACACCGCTTGCAGTTGCCAATACCATGAACACGCAAATCTTCTAACTGTTGGGCTTTTGTTAATGCCATTGTCTATACCCATCGCAAAACTTTATGTTTAATATCCTTTTGCACCCGTTCACATGCTGCATACCCTTCCTGCAAAAGCATATCCACTTTTGTAAAATCAAGCGTTGACACCTGCAAAAGATCGGGCTCAATCAAAACATCAGGCTTATTATAGGTTATCATAAGCGTTGTATTCATAAACTCCATGATGTCAATGGTACCGGAAACTATCTCAAAAATATTTGGCATATTGTCTTTTGCTGCATTGCCATCTCTGTTCATTCCCAGCCACTGTTTTGCTTTATTTATCCAACCGCCTGCTCGCTGTGTAATCTGCGATAAAGTATCGACTGGCTCCTTATCAACATGTTCAATAATATCATTTGAAGAATTTTCTTCTTTGGGCGATAGTTCCTGTAAACTGTTCATTGCCGCAATCTTAGCCTTTTTTACTTTAGTGGTTGGATGTAGATTAACCGCTATCGTGATACCGGCACCCATCTGTTTTACCACATCAATTGGCAAAGGATTGGCAACACCGCCATCCAGCAGTACTGTGTCCATATATCTAACCGGAACAAAAATCCCGGGGATGGATATGCTTGCCCTGATTGCATCAAGGACATTCCCTTTTTTAAAAACAACAGGATTGCCACTGTAAAAATCAGTAGCAACTATCGCTACAGGAATCTTTAAATCTTCAATTGAAACACTTTTTGGTATAAATTTTGCTAAAAGTTCAACCATCCGCCTGCCCTGTATTAATCCTGTTTTTGGAAATACAGGATCAAAATATGAAAATATATCATTGCTTTTAACCATCTTTAAAAATGACACAAACTCGTTAAGACTGCCATGTGCATACAGTGCAGCAATAACCGCACCAATGCTGGAACCGGCAATCATATTAATGGGGATTGCATTCTTTTCGCAATAATCAATAACAGCAACATGCGCTATCCCTTTAGCACCACCACTGCCAAGTGCCAGACCAACTTTTTTATTTTTAAATATTTTCAGTGGGTTAAACATAGTATGATTATATGATATACATCTAATGGGATGTATAGTTGTACAGGGTGTAATAGCTTTTTGTCAAGAGGTTTTTATAATAATTACCGCTCCCTTAGTATAGTTCTTGACATTATACATTTTTTATATTTCACTATTTTCATTCCTTTTTTATTGGCGTGATCCCAGGCTATGTCATGGACAATGTGGTGACATGTCATTCTGAATGGAGTGAAGAATATTATTGTTTTATGAAAGAATAGATTCTTCGGGAATGCGTCCCTCAGAATGACATTATGTCAAACGTCATCCTGAACTCTGATTCAGGATTATTTCAGGATCTCACAATAATTAATTGGATTCCGGGTCAAGCCCGCAAGGACGATAAGTAATAATACTATTTTTGGAGGAAGGACTCATGGCATTACGAAGAGTAATTTCTGTTGGAGCATCTGAAGATCGTCTTGAAAAATTAATTCAAAAACGTTTGAAGCCGGATGCCAATAAAGAATTAATTGATAAAAGGATATGGGATTTATTTGGTGAAGTGTGGTGTGTTATGTTTACTGATTTAGCCGGTTTTTCCCGAAAGGTGGCAACATACGGCATCATTCATTTTTTACAGACCATCTATGAATCACAACGCCTCCTTGTACCAATCATTGAAGAATATGACGGAATTTTATTAAAGACTGAAGGCGATAGCATGCTTGTTATTTTCAGAAATGTTGTTAAAGGTTTGGAATGCTGCAAAACAATGCATCAGGTTTTATACGATTATAATACCAATAAGCATGAAGAAGACCACATTGTGTTATGCGTAGGTTTAGGATTTGGCACTATGCTTCGTATTGGCGATGAAGATGTATACGGTGCAGAGGTTAATGCTGCAAGTAAATTAGGTGAGGATACTGCAGAAGCATGGGAAGTTTTGGCAACCGATTCAGTAAAAGAAAATGCAAACAATATTTCCAATATTACTTTTGAACCTATAGATTTCATTCCACCTGGCGCGCAATCCGCCTATAAAGTAATTTTTAAATGATGTCTTTTTTTTAGTAAATTTTAATTTACAATATATATATATACTATTATGTATACATTAATTATTGTCTATATATAAAGGAGGAATTTTGTATTATGATAAGCGACCGTGTTAAGAAAGGTATTGAAAAAGCACCTCATCGTTCACTTTTTAAAGCGTTAGGATTAACTGATGACGAGTTATCAAAACCATTAATTGGCGTTGTTAACTCATTTAATGAAATAATTCCCGGTCATATTCATCTTAAAAATATCGTTGAAGCGGTTAAAAAAGGTGTTATTGCTGCTGGTGGTACGCCAATTGAATTTCCAACAATTGGCGTATGCGATGGTATTGCGATGAACCATATAGGCATGAAATATTCATTAGGGTCACGCGAGCTTATAGCTGATTCAATTGAAATTATGGCAAAAGCGCATGCATTTGATGGTCTTGTCATGGTACCTAATTGTGACAAGATAGTTCCTGGCATGATAATTGCTGCTGTGAAGGTTGATATACCATCAATCATAGTTTCTGGCGGTCCAATGCTTCCGGGCAATTATAAGGGGAAAGCTATTGGACTTGACGAGGTCTTTGAAGCTGTAGGTAAAGCTGCAAAAGGGCTTATTTCCAGAGAAGATCTTTATGAAATAGAATGCTCAGCCTGCTCAGGCGCTGGTTCATGTGCAGGGCTTTATACAGCAAATTCCATGAACTGTCTTACCGAAGCATTGGGACTTGCACTTCCTTACAATGGTACTATTCCAGCAGTAATGGCCGATCGTATCCGTTTAGCAAAGGAAAGCGGTAAAAAAATAGTTGAACTTGTCAAAAAACAATTAACACCAAAAAAAATAGTAACAAAAAAAGCAATTGAGAATGCGCTTTCTGTTGATATGGCAATAGGTGGATCTTCTAACACAGCACTTCATATCCCTGCAATATCGCACTATGCTGGAATCCCCATACGGCTTAAAGATATACAGCAGATATCCGAACGCATACCTCATCTTTGCAGCATTGCTCCAGCGGGTCCTCATCACATGGTTGACCTGCACTATGCTGGTGGGATGCCTGCTTTAATAAATGAACTATTAAAGCATGGGCTAATCCATGGCAATGCAATGACAGTAACCGGTAAGTCAATAGCACAAAATGTTAAGGACAAAGCCATATTTGATACATCGGTAATACGAAATGTAACTAAACCAGTGCATAAGGATGGAGGATTGGCAGTGCTTACCGGAAATTTAGCCCCCGATGGTTGTATTGTTAAACAGGCTGCTGTTGATCCATCCATGTATAAACACAGTGGACCTGCAAGGGTTTTTGATTCAGAAGAAGAAGCAGTTAAAGCAATTATGGGCGGGCAGATACAAAAAGGAGATGTAATCGTTATACGCTATGAAGGACCGCGTGGTGGTCCCGGAATGCGTGAAATGCTCACTCCCACATCCGTTATAGCTGGTATGGGTATGGATAAAGAAGTTGCTCTTATAACTGATGGCAGGTTTTCCGGTGCAACACGAGGATCGTCTATAGGTCATATATCACCAGAGGCAGCATCCGGAGGCCCCATTGCAATTGTCAAAGATGGTGACATTATTGAAATTGATATTCCAGCAAAAAAATTAACTCTTAAATTGGATGATAAGGAAATAAAAGCTCGCCTTGCAAAATGGAAAGCTCCAAAATCAAAGATTACCAGTGGCTATATGTACCGTTACAGCCTTATGGTTTCATCCGCAGATAGAGGTGCGGTTTTTGAAAGTTAGAAAATAGTTAAACAATTACTGCTCATAGCAATGGCAGGTTTTTTACCATGTACATTCCTGCCATTGCAAAACAATTTGGCATACTTCAGATTTTGTATTTAATGGAATCATTTAAATCTTTATTTTAATCAAACGATAATGAATGATATAGTAAAGTTTTTTACATTACTACTTTTTTGTCTTTTATTTCCATACTGTAGTAGCTCTTCCTCTTATCAACCAATGGTACAAAATGGGTTGATTGATCTAAGGGATTATGAGCCTGCTATAAATTATCCAATACAATTAACTGGTACATGGAAATTTTACTGGAACTATCTCATAACAAATCAACAACAGTTATACGAATTAAACCTGCCAAACCAATATATTACAGTCCCTGCTCCATGGAACATTCAAAAACAATACCGTAGTTATCCTGTTTTTGGCTTTGGCACCTATCATATTACTATTTTGCACTCAATAAAAACTATAGGCTCAATTATGTATATCAAAATGCCTTTTACACATACCGCACATACAACGTATATCAATGGCGACTTAGTTGCGCAAAATGGTGTTGTTGCAAAATATAAAAATAGTATGATCCCATGTCAAAAGCCTGTAATAATCCAATTTTTAGTAAAATCATTGAAGACAGATATATTTATACAGGTAGCTAATTACCAGCAAAGAAATGCCGGGCTTATTCATCCTATTTTATATGGCACCCCTACAATAATAAAAAACATTCATGAACGATCCATATTTGCAGAACTATTTGTTGCAGCATCTTTGTTTATGATTGCAATTTACCATCTGGGACTCTATTTCATTAATAAATCCAATCAAAACATATATCTGGGTTTATTTACAATGATTGTTGCCTTTCGTATATTTTTAATAGATGAGATGCTTTTCATGATTTTTGCAAATCCCCCGTGGGGGATTAATTTTCGTCTATCGTATTTAACTATTACTTTAACACCAATATTATTCTGCCATTTTGTTGATAGTGTTTATCCAAACAAAATACCTTCGGGTATCATTCATTTCAGTGATATATATTTTGGTATGTTCACCATTTTTGTTTGCACAGTACCTTTATATTTTGTTTCATATTCTCTACTGTATATCCAGATAGTTCTGGCTTTATTATCTATATATCTCCTTATAATACTTTTAAAAGAAACCAGTAAAAATTTAAATTCGAAGCGTTTGTTTTACTTTGGACTCATTGTTAGTTTTGTCTGTTTAATCAACGATATACTTTTTTCACATTACATTATCAATACAGTAAACTTAAGTCATCTTGGTATACTGGCATTTATTACATCTCAATCTATAGTTGCTTTTGAAGAATACACAAACCATCAGAAAAGATTGATAACACTTACTAATGAAATAAATGTAGCAAGGAACATCCAGAAAAATATTTTACCAAATACCACCCCCCAGTTATTAAAAGCCAGTATTGATGTTACATACATTCCCATAGATAGTATTGGCGGTGATTTTTATTATTTTTTTAATATTGATAATACACATGCAGGAATATTCATTGCTGATATCACCGGTCACGGCATCCCGACATCAATGATTGCATCAACCATTTACATTGCATGTAGTCTTCAAAATGAAAATGCCAATAAACCTGATATAGTATTACAAAATATCAATAATCTACTTTTAGGAAAAACAGGAAATCAGCCAGTATCTGCACTTTATTGTTATATTGATTGTGATATAATGACTTTGCGATATGCTTCGGCAGGTCACCCTTATTTCTTATATTATGATGACAGTAATAAAACTATTAATGAACTAAATATAAATGATAATAAGTTAGGCATAATTCCTTGCTACAATTTTCATGTACAGGAAATAAAGCTCACATGTGGTGATAAATTCTTTTTGTATACCGATGGATTAACTCAAATAAAACGTAGTACTATCACACTTTACGACCTTGAAAAAATAAAAAACTTTATATTTATTTACCGGCAATTAAAAGCTGAAGAAATATCACATAAACTTATAGAAAGCCTTTTAAAGCATGCTGACTCTCAAAAAAAAATACTGGACGATATAACTTTCATTTCTGTAGATATCAGATAAATTCACTTCCAGTTTGTTAAATATTGCTCAAATCCTTTGACAGCAGATTTATTTTTCTCCAGAAAATCGCGTGTATGCTGAATAATAACACCTTCCCGCTCACGACTTAATTCTCCAATCATAACTCGTGTTCGTAAAAATACAAAATAGGTATCCAGAACATCAGATATACAATATTCATGAATTGATTGTAACTTCCCTTCTTTGAAGAGATCATACACATCATCCCCGGTCATTTCTACCTTGCCAGGCTTATCAATAACTTTTGCAAGTAAATTTAATCCTCCCTGCATCCTGATCGCACCGAAGTTTGATAGCCAATCATGAATATCAATATGTTTTGTACCAAATCTGAACCTTGAAGCAAATTTATCCTTAAAATGACGCTTTGCCGTAACGCCAAACCTGAAAGCCATCAACTCCATCAAAGGAAAATCAAAACCTCTACCGTTAAAAGTAACATATGAAGCATCATTATATATACCTTCTATTGCCTCCCAGAACTGATGGACAATAACTTCAGTCCTGAATTGAGGTTCATCCAGTGTATGCATCCGTATGGGGAAAAATTTTTCATCAACCTCAAGCATTGAAACTATAACAGGCAGTTGAAATGTCACAGGGATAAACCATGTTGAACCATCCGAAACGTTGAGAATTTCCTCCTGGAATTTTATAACCGCATCATGCTCGCCAATAGATAAATGCGGATACTTTACCTGTTTTATTAAAGGCGCATTAGGTATAGATTCTATATCAAAAACTACATATTTTACCTGTTGTTCCACGGTAACATTCCTTTGAAAATTAATTAAAAATTACATCTTCATGTAATATTTCATGTAATAATCAGCCCACGGTTTAACCCGTGGGCTGTTCATCTATTGCTTACTGTATACCAACAAACTTATGTACGCATTATCGTCTAAATAGATTTTTAGACGCTACGATATCATTTACCTTTTAATTTATCTTCCATTTTTTGAATTAAATCTTTGATAAAAGGATCCTGCTCGCTTTCACGGGCTTTCTGTATGGCATCATACGAATTTTTTGAACCTATACGCGCAATCCCCAACAATGCACTATATCGCACATCAGCACTTGGATCGTTAAGCAAAGCATTATTTAAACTATCTGCAGCAGACTCATCGGCAATCTCGCCCAAGGCAATTGCAGCATATAAACGCACCTTTACTCGATTATCACTTCGCAACAATTCCTGCAACCTTGATAATGCAGATTTTTCCTTGTTATCAGCAATCCACTCCTCTGCAGCTACTACTATTGCTTCATCATTGCTTGAAAGATCAGCAATATATTCTTTTGTACCTTTTTTTACGGTATCCTGCGCAATACTGCTATCTGAAATTATTGCCAGTGAGAAAACAATACATAATGTTAACATCATTATTTTTTTCATCTTTCACCTCACAAATTTTGACCAAATAATCCAATGAATAACACTTTGCAACAATTATAGCTTATATTTAGAAAGCTTGTCAATGATTTTATTAAAATTATTCACCATAAATTCATTTTTTCAAAATTATCCATGGTTACAGTCATTTTTTAGCCTATTGCAGCTTCGTCATAAAGTGCTTTACATGATATTCTCAGGTTTTGCTTCAATACAATGATAATATGCTTTTTTTAGCCCTTTTTAAAAAAAATTACACTTCTTAATTTAAATAGAATATCATATTAAAAACTTTGTGAATCATATGGGAAACCATCATAATTAGATTTTTGAAAGTTCTTCATGGGTACAAGTATTATAATGATGTTGCATCATATTGTTTATAGTTAAAAAACATTTTTAGAGATGATCATACGTTAAAATAATCATTGAAATATTATGCATGGTTTGTTACATACTATTCAATGTAACATTTGGGGAATGCTATCATCATGAACACAATATTAATAGTAGATCATACTGATTACAAAAACATACTAAAAGATTATTTCTCGTCATACTATACGGTTCTTTTTGCCGATTGTGCATTTGATGCTATTTCAATATTAAACATGCACGACATCGATCTGGTTATTTCACAGGTTGCATTGCCCGGCGATAATGCTTTTGATCTTTATAACTATCTCCAAAATCATTATACCTATATACCTGCTATAATGATAACCGAAAGCAATATAGATATTTTTTTTGATGAAATATTCAGACAGGGAATAGGAAATGTTTTAAAAATTCCGGTGAATAAAAATGAATTTGTGCAACTGGCCGATAAGATTATATCACGGAATAATATATTTGGATTATCAAATTATATTCATGATATAATTGAAACTAATTCCATCCGCATTAACGCTTCAAAACAAATTCAATCTGGAGTTGATACTATACTTGCAACCATTGAATCATGGGGATTTACCATTAAAAATAAAGTAGTTCTAAGTTTAATACTAAATGAAATGATTATAAATGCTGTTTACCATTCACATGGATATACCCATGAAAAAGAAATGCGAGTTCCCATTGAGCTGAAGGAAGGGCAATACGTTGATATTTCATTTTGCCATAATGCCTCCACATATGGTATCGCCGTTACGGATTATCAGGGAACACTATCAAAAGAAAAAATACTGGAAAGCATCCATAAAGCCATTGAACAGGAACAGCTTATTTTGCATGCAGCTAAAACAGGCGAAGATATCACCGATAAAATTTCTGAGACGGGACGTGGCATTGATCTTGTGCGAAAATTAGCATCTGAATTTTATTTTGTTATTCAGAAAAATAAACGCACCGAGATCATATTGCTTTTTGAGTCATCATCCTCAATACAAACATCAAGCTCATTAAAAATTATCGAAGATATGCGATAGTTTCTTAGTTTTATTCCGCATTTCTTCGTAAAAACGCCGGTATATCAAGATCCTCATGCGAGTAATCTTTAACCCTTCGTTTTTCATAATCCAGTGTAAATGACTTCATCTGAGCAGGAACCTTTTTTTCAATCCGTTCCTTATGATTTTTCCCTTCTATCACTGTCAATGGCGTCCCCGTTGCTCTATCCAGCTCATTAGGTCTGTTCAGCATATTAAGTTTACGGTCAAAACCAGTTGCTATCACTGTTACCCGAATCTTATCATCTAAAGCAGGATCGATAGTTGCTCCAAAAATTATGTTTGCATCAGGATCAACCTGTTTGTTAATAATTTCTGTTATTTCGTTTACCTCATGTAATGACATATCACTGCCACCAGCAATGTTGAGCAATACTGCTTTTGCACCTTCAATACCCGATTCTTCAAGCAATGGACTGTTAATTGCCATCTGTGTTGCTTCTATTGCCCTATTTTCTCCTACTCCAATACCAACACCCATTATTGCATCACCTGTTTCTTTCATTACAGTACGCACATCAGCAAAATCTACATTGACCAGTCCGGTTACCATGATTATATCAGCAATACCCTGTACACCCTGACGTAAAATATCATCTGCTAATTTAAACGCATGGTCCATTGGTGTACTACGATCAATTATCTTCAATAACAGGTCGTTAGGGATAACAATGATGGTATCAACTTTTTCCTTAAGATCTCTGATGCCTTCCTCAGCATGCTGCATTCTTCTCCTGCCTTCAGCCCTGAATGGTTTGGTAACAACCCCAACAACAAGCGCTCCACTTTCTTTAGCAACCTCTGCAACTATAGGTGCAGCACCTGTTCCTGTTCCACCACCCATCCCGGCAGTGATGAACACCATGTCTGCCCCCTTCAAAGCTTTTTCCAGCTTATCCCTGTCTTCCAATGCTGCTTCCCTCCCTATTGATGGGTCAGCACCTGCTCCCAAACCTCTTGTCAACTTTGTTCCAATCTGAATTTTTGTCTGAGCTAATGATGCTTTAAGCTGTTGCGAGTCAGTATTAACAACAATATAATCAACTCCTTCTAAACCTGTTGCTATCATTCTGTTGACTGCATTGTTGCCGGCTCCTCCAACTCCAACTACTTTAATAATAGTATTCATCTGTGGTTCTTCATCAAATTTAAACATTATTGCCTCCTTTTATATTATGTCGCATTATTCTTTAAAAAAATTTATAAAAAAATTACTGTAATGCTCATATTAAAGATAATCATTAAAAATTTGACGCAATTTATCCTTAAGACTTTTTAATCCTCCATGAGTTTTTCTGGTTTGCCGTAATTGCCCCATTTTAGCGCCATATCGCAACAATCCAACTCCATTTGCATACATCGGGGTTGATACAACATCTTTAAGACCAACGATGTTCTCCGGTAAGCCAACCCTGACAGGCATATTCAATACTCTTTCGGCTGCATCAACAGTTCCTTCAATCATACTGCCGCCGCCAGTCAGGACAACACCTGCAGCCAATATTTCCTTTTTGCCGCTTTTGGCCAATTCGTTATCAACCATTTCCATTATCTCTATTACTCTTGGTTCAATAATCTGTGCCAGTTCATGTCTGAACAATCGGCGTGGAGCTCTCCCACCAACTGAAGGGACCTCAATTGTTTCAGATGCATCAACCAGATCAACAACCGCACATCCATATTTCTTCTTAATAACCTCGGCAGAATCAATGGGAGTACGTAAACCTATTGATATATCGTTGGTTACATGGATGCCTCCAATCCCCAATACTGCTGAATATGCCACCCCACCTTCTATAAAAACCATTATATCGGTTGTGCCACCCCCAATATCTACCAGAGCTACTCCTAAATCTTTTTCATCTCTACTCAATGTAGACTCGGCTGAAGCTAACGGTGAAAACACTATATCATTGCACACAAAACCTGCTTTATTAACTGACTTAACTAAATTCTGAATGCTTGTTGTAGAACCTGTTATAATATGGACTTCTGCCTCTAACCGTACACCGCTCATACCTATGGGATCTTTAATACCAGTTTGGTCATCAACAGAAAACTCTTTGGACAACACATGGATAATTTCCCTGTCCATGGGGATAACAATTGCCTGTGCTGCCTCAATAACCCGTTTCATCTCAACAGGTGTTATGGTTCTGTTACGGTTAGCAACTGCAACCACACCTCTTGAGTTTTCTCCTTTTATATGTTGCCCGGTTACCCCAACAAATACTGAATTAACCTCACAGCCGCCCATCAGCTCTGCATCATCTATTGCCTTAATAATTGATGCAACAGTATTATCAATATTAACTATCACCCCGCTTTTTAACCCCCTTGAAGGCGCCACTCCAACACCTACAACCTCAATCTGTTTGTTCTCATTAAAAAAACCAATGACTGCACATGTTTTTGTTGTGCCTATATCCAGCCCTACTACCATGTTTTCCATAATGGTATCTTCTTTCATAGTTTTACCACACCACTATCCTTTTTTGTGAAACCACGCCATTGCCGGGACAATGAGATTTACTATCAAGCAATCCAGGAACCGAATACATTAGTGAAATCCCTTCATATGTTTCATCCCATATATACCGTGTTTGTAAACCATGAATTGCAACATACGAGACAAATGGATTAATACAATCAATAACGGATATCCTACCTATGGTCTGTCCCTGAACATTCTTAAGTTTATTCATAATCATAAGAATTTTTATAATTCTTGGCGATAGTTTATTATGATAAACCTCATCCTGTGTTATTTTTATTATCGGCCTGTCGTATGCATGAACTCTATAGGTTGAAATTATTTTTAGATGACTATCGACCTCTATTGGTATAGTATCATTGCCTTTTTCAATAAGCACAATAGCAAGGATATCCTTTTCTTTTACTTTAACAGTTAAAATGTTATTGTTTGTATCCACAGTATACGACTCTATCATAGGATTGTTTTGTAATGAATTATTCAGCTTCTTCATATCAACGAACAACCTGCCATCCTTGCTCATTACTGCATTATTCAGTATTTCATACTTTGTTACATATTTTAATCCATAAAGCTTAACAGTGGAGATTGCTTCTACCGCTGCATAACCATATAAGGGAAATAGTAAAAGGCTCACAATCATACTGGCAGTGTATAAGTTACTTTTCACTGTACCACACCCTTTTTATCTAACATTGAAAGTATGGCATGCCCAACCTTATAGATATCGCCTGCACCTAATGTTACGATGACATCACCTTTCCTGACTATTGAACTTATGTAGTCCGGCACCTGATCAAGATGAGGTATCACAACAACATCCCTGCCTTCATGCTTTTTAACAGATTGTTGTATTAAATTGCTGCTTACTCCTTCAATGGGCTCTTCACCAGCAGGATAGATTTCAGTTAAAAAAAGCTCATCGGCCATTGTAAAAGCCTGACCAAATTCATCACATAAATATTGAGTTCGTGTATACCGATGTGGCTGAAATACCACTATTACCCTTTTTCCCAATTGTTTTAACGCATCCAGGGTAGCCCGTATCTCCGTTGGGTGATGGCCATAATCATCAACAACTACAATCCCATTTGTTTCACCAATCTTTTCCAGACGTCTTCCAACACCTTGAAACTGAGCTATAGCTTCAGCTATAACACCAAACGTCAATCCCAATTCAAGAGCAACAGCCACAACAGCCAGTGAATTAATAATATTATGCTTCCCCAATAAATTAAGAACTATCTCCCCTAATAATTTATCATTATAATAACAGGAATACATTGTTGATCCATTCAACAACTTAATATTGGTAGCTTTAAAATTAGCTCCGGGATTAAATCCATAGGTAACATAGGGACGCTCAATCCTGGGCAATACCTCAGCCACAACCGGATCATCCATGCAAACTACTGAATATCCATAAAACGGGATATTATTCATGTACGTAATGAATGCTTCTTTAATGCCCTCAAAATATTTATAATGATCCAGATGATCTGCATCGATATTGGTTACAATCCCAATAGTAGGTAAAAGCTTTAGAAATGACCCGTCCGATTCATCCGCCTCAAAAACAAAATATTGCCCTTCACCTATTCTTGCATTGCTGCCAAAATTGAGAACCTTACCACCAACAACGGCAGTAGGATTTAATCCTCCATGATATAAAATATAGGCTAACATGGATGAGGTGGTTGTTTTCCCATGTGTACCTGCAACACCTATTCCATGTTTTAATCTCACCAATTCAGCAAGCATTTCTGACCTGTGTATTACCGGTATTTTTCTTTTCTTTGCCTCTATTATTTCAGGATTATTTTTACTAATAGCGCTTGATGTTACAACCACATGGTAATCCTTTATGTTTGATGGATAATGGCCAATGTAAATGGTTGCACCCAATTGGCGCAACCGTTTGGTTTGCTCTGATTCCCTCAAATCTGAACCTGACACATCATAACCCAAATTGATTAAAATCTCGGCAATACCTGACATCCCGATGCCACCAATGCCAATAAAATGCATTTTTTTGGATTTTCTAAACACTACTACTCGCTCCTATTTTTTCAAATCAGAATCTTTAATAATATAATTAATAATAATTTCTGCCGCATTATGCGTTGCAATGGACTTTGCTTTAGCACCCATTTTCCGTAATAACGTTTCATTATCAAGTAAATCAAACAATAGCGTGGCAACTACTTGTGCGGTTGCGTCACTGTTATTGATCATTTCTGCAGCACCTGCTTTCACAAACTCCTGTGCATTTTTTTTCTGGTGATCCTTTGCTGCAAAAGGATAGGGAATCAAAATTGAAGGAATACCCCATGCTGCAAGCTCCATCATGACACCTGCTCCGGCACGGCTAATAGCAATATCACATGCAGCATATGAATTTTCAACATCAGTAATATATGGTGCAAGGTAAATTGATGCATGCTTTATGGTATGCAGCTTTTCTTTAAACTGCTGGTATGAATATGTACCGGTACTCCATATAATACCTACATCTGCAAATCTATCCGGATAGCTAACAAGCATATCATATGTAAGTTCATTAAGCTTCAATGCACCCTGACTGCCCCCTATCACCAATATTACCTTTTTACAGTGTATCATATTAAAACGTTTTAAGGCTATATCTTTTTCTACAGGTGTTAGCACCTGTTTCCGTATGGGGTTGCCAGCATGTACAATTTTACCAGTTGATTCCACATCAAAATATGTTGTCGTCGCTTCAAATGTAGTAAATATTGCTCTTGCACGCTTTGCAAAAAAATTGGTTACCATACCGGGCACTACATTTTGTTCACATAGATATATAGGTATCTTCTTTATCATTGCTGCAACAAGCGATGGCGCTGAAACATATCCTCCCATACCAATAACTGCTGCTATATTATTTTTTGCTATAAACTTCATTGTCCATAGCATTGCCGAAATAAAACGTATTGTAAACACTGGAAAATTAACAATATTTTTCCACATTGTTGGCGCATTATACACCTGGATATTTTCCAAACCATTCAGGGATGAAAATTTCACATCACCAGTACCAACCAGAAGGAATACCTCATATCCTTTGCTTTTCAACTCTTCATACAATGCTATCCCCGGCATTATATGCCCGCCTGTCCCGCCACCACTTATCAATACTGGTGTTTTCATACCAGCACCTCTTTATCAAATTTAATATCCCTTGGAACAACCTCGCGATATTTTGAAATGTTCAACAATATTCCTGTTGCCATCATATTAACCAATAACGAAGAACCGCCATAACTTATAAACGGAAGCGGTATGCCAGTTGTTGGAAGCAGCCCAATGACAACACTAATATTGAGAAATGCCTGAACCGTTATAAGAAGTGTTAACCCCATTGCCAATAGTCTTCCATATTCATCCGGTGCTTTCAGTGCAATTTTTACACCAAAATAGAAAAAAAGTAAATAAAGAATAAGAATGCTGAATGTTCCCAATAAACCTGCTTCTTCGGCAATGACTGCATATATAAAGTCGGTATGTGGTTCCGGTAATCGCTTAATTTTCTGAGTTCCTGAACCCAATCCCGCACCTAACATACCTCCTAATTTAAATGCAATAAATGATTGGATAATATGATATCCCTTACCAAACCTATCCGACCATGGATCAAAAAAAGCTAAAATGCGCTGACGTCTATACTCAACCTGATATATTAACAGATAAAACATTGGCACGCTCAATAGTGCCAGACCTATCATATACATCAATGGAAAACCGGAAACAAAAAGTAATACTACCGAAATGATAGCCAGATTAATAGCTGTTCCAAAATCAGGCTGCAACATAATAAGCAAAAAGAAAATACCCACTACCAGCAATGGCAACAAAAGCTGCAAAACATTAATTTCCCGATGATTGTCGTATGAAAATACCTTTGCAAAATATATAACAACAAATAATTTCACTAATTCCGATGGCTGAAATTGCAAAGGACTATATCCCAGCCAGCGAGAGGAACCCTTAACGGTAATTCCTATGCCGGGTATTAATACCAGAATAAGCGTAACCATGGTAAACAATAGCATTATACGGGTGTAATGCTGGTAATATCTGTAATCAATATGCTGTACTATCATCATTATAAAAAATCCCAGACAACACCATAAAAGCTGCCGTTTTAAAAAATACAACGAATCACCAAACACCCGTTCAGCAAAAATTGCACTGGCGCTGTAGCTCATTGCAATCCCTATACCAATAAGAATAAACGACACAATGAACAGTGCTATTTCAGGCTCGCCTTTTCTGCGAGTGTCTATCACCGCCTTTACATCCATGCAAGTTCTCCCTGCACCAATTTAGAATAAATTTCAATAAAGTGATTCCCTCTTTCTTCATAATTTTTATACATATCAAACGAGGCGCAGGCTGGAGAAAGAAGTATTGTATCACCTTTCGCACTGAGCTTCATAGCCTTAATTACGGCATCTTCCATTGAAAATGCTTTAACATGCGGTATATCGCTGAAGATTGAGGCAAATTCATCTTTTGTTTCGCCAATGAGCACTAAAACTTTTACCTTACCTTTTATGATTGTTTTCAACCGTGAATAATCATCGCCTTTTGCCCTGCCACCAAGAATAAGTATTACATTATCCCGCAAACTTTTTAATGCCATTATTACCGCACCGGTGGTTGTTGCCTTTGAATCATTAATAAAAATCCTTCCCCTATATTCACCAAGGTTTTGTACCCTGTGCGGCAATCCTTCAAAGCTGTATAACGCTTCTTCCAGTACTTTTATATCAATATTATTACCAAACTTTTCTCCTATAAAGGTTGATGCCAGAATAGCCGCCATAGCATTCTGCACATTATGAAGCCCTGATATCTTCATGTTACTGGCATGAGCAACAAGCTTTGTTTTACCATTGCTATCCATAACAATTGCACCATTGCTGTAAAAACAATCTGCTTTCCCCAATAAGGAAAATGAATGTTGTTGCGATTGCAGTGCAGGCATGTTGTTAACTATAAATTCATCATCCTTGTTAAAAATAAAATAATCATCCTTGCACTGATTATTGGCAATATTCATCTTGGCGTTAAAGTAATCATATAATGAATCATATCTATCTAAATGATCGGGGGTAAGATTGGTTATAATAGCTACATCAGGTTTAAATGTTTTAACTGTCTCAAGCTGAAATGACGACAGCTCAATCACTGCCACTGAATCTTCACGCAATGAATTGACAAGCGAAATAAACGGTATGCCAATATTACCTCCCGGATGAGCGTCAAAGCCCAGCCGATTAAGACAATGAGCAATCAACATGGTTACCGTTGACTTCCCATCGGTACCGGTAACCCCTACTATGGCAGCTTTACAATAGCGGTATGCTAATTCTATCTCGGATATTACAGGAATAGCTCTTCTATATGCCTCCTGAATCAGGGGAATGGACTGTGGAACTCCGGGGCTCAATACTATCTCATCAAATCCATTTGCAAGCAATGATGGGTGCTGATTGCCAGCAATCACCTTTACTCGTGTATCAAGTTTTTGTATTATGGGCGATAGTTCCTCACAAGATTTGATATCACACACGGCAACTTCAAATCCTTTATCAACAAGAAAATTGGCTGATGCAAGCCCTGTTCTATAACCCAAACCAACAACCAATATGTGCTGTGTCTTCATTACAATAACTATCCTATAGTTATAATATCTTTAATGAACTCAAACCCAGTATTGCTAAAATAATGCCAACTATCCACATACGAACAACCACCTTCTGCTCTGGAACACCCGATAACTCAAAGTGATGATGAATAGGCGCCATTTTGAATACGCGTTTTTTCCTTAGTTTGTACGAACCAACCTGAATGATGACCGATAGAGCCTCAATAACAAAAATGCCGCCCACAATAAAAAGAAATATCTCCTTTTTAATCATAATGGCAACAGTACCTATTATACCACCAAGTGCCAGCGATCCTGTGTCCCCCATAAATACTGATGCGGGATTGGAATTAAACCACAAAAAACCCAGTCCGGCACCACCCAGCGCAGATAAAAAAACAGTAAGCTCTGCTGCCTGTGGAATATACGGTATGCGCAAATACTGTGCAATAGGCTGATGCCCTGTTACATACGACATTACGGCTAAAACACCAACAACTATGGTAACAGTACCTATGGCAAGGCCATCCAGCCCATCGGTCAGGTTTACCGCATTGGAGCTGCCTACAATGACCAGAATAGCAAAGATAATCCACCACCATGATAAATCAATAATTGCTTTATTAATGAATGGAACATACAGCGTGGTTGCCTCTTTACTGTTTGACGGAAAAAGATAGATGACACCAACAACCACACAGGCAATAACACATTGCATAAAAAATTTGAGCCGTGCAGGGATACCATCCTTTTTCTTCAAAATAGATTTAATATAGTCATCAGCAAAGCCCAGTGCTCCCGCCAAAACCGTAACAATTACCAGAAGTACTACATACAGATTATTAAAATTTCCCCATAATAACACTGAGATAAGAACTGAACCTAAAATAAGCACACCACCCATGGTGGGTGTACCTGCTTTTTTTTGATGTGACTGGGGACCTAATGTTCTGATCTCCTCTTTAAAGCGCAGGTAGGTTAGCCAGCGTATAACCACTCCACCAAACAGCAACACAATGGCAAGCGATGTTAATGCCGCATATGCCGAACGGAAGGTAATATACTGAAACAACCGCAAAAATGAAAGATATTCATGTAATGGTAAAATAAAATGGTAAAACATAGATACCTCATTATTCTAATGCTTGTACTACTTCTTCCATCTTCATTGAACGGGATCCTTTAACAAGGACCACATCATCAGATTGAATAAACTGTTTCAAAGCGTTTATTAGCTCTTCTTTATCGTCATATATACAAACCTGCGAACGTTCAAAACCTGCTGCAATGGCACCATCACCGTAAAACCTTGCATCGTTGCCCCATATAAAAAGGTACGCAAATCCGCTGTGTGCTAATTTAGCGCCAATTTCATAGTGCAGATCTTTTGAAACGTTGCCCAGCTCTTTCATATCTGAAAGAACAGCAATCTTACGTTTATCGGGAAATACCATTGATGCACTGGCAAACGCATATTCCATAGAAAGCGGATTTGCATTATAGCTGTCATCAATAATTGTACAGCGGCCATTGCGTAGAGCACTTCGCATCGACACTGGCTTAAAACGTTCCAGGGATTCTTTTACATGTTTCAGCGGTATCCCCAATACCTTTGCAACTGCAATGGCTGCCAGTATGGCATAAACATTATGGAATCCATACGCATAAACACTAAAATCAATACCATCATACTGTATCACGGTTTTATCGGCATAAACAGCAAAGGTTGCAGGGCGTATATCACCGGTAAGTCCAAATGTTATAACGTTAATCTTTTTGTCGTTAGCTTTATTAATGACAATATCCTTATGCTTTGTTTCATTATTGATGATACATGTACCCTTATTCATTCCATCCAGAATCTCTGCTTTTGCATGTGCAACATTCAGGGTTGATCCTACAAATTCAAGATGACCTTCTCCAATGTTGGTGATTACTGCAACATCTGGCGCAGCAGCCAGTGATAATCGGTGTATCTCACCTATATGATTCATTCCCATCTCTATCACTGCAAATACATGCTCTTTGTTTAGATGCAACAGTGTATACGGCACACCAATCTCGTTGTTATAATTTTTTTCTGTTTTCAGTACCCTGCCCTGCGATTCTAAAACGTTAGCAATCATCTCTTTTGTTGTTGTCTTCCCATTGGTTCCCGTAATACCAATAGCTGGAATATCAAAATTTTTTCGGTGCCATCGAGCAATATCCATATATGCGTGCAGAGTATCATCACAAACAATGGCGCTAACACCATACCTATCAGCAATCGCAACACCATTGTGTTTGTGTGTCAAAACCGAAGAGCATTTCCCGGTTTTACACACCTCTTCAATAAAATCGTGCCCGTCAAATTTCTGACCAGCTATCGGAACAAACAAACTTTTATCGTCTAAAAGTCGTGAATCCGTTGTGATATACTTAACAGCCATATCAGCACCATAATGCTTTGCACCTATAGCTCTGGCGATAGTTCCTGAAGATGTTTCAAACTGCACTATCACTTTGTATTCCTTTCATTGATATATTTTAGCGCCACCTCTTTATCATCAAAGTGTATTTTTTTTGTTCCAATAATCTGATAATCCTCATGCCCCTTGCCTGCAATAACGATAGCATCGCCACTTTCAGCCATAGCTATTGCCTGCTTAATTGCCTCCTCACGGTTAACGATAATCTGATATTTTTTTGATTTCATGCCAGCAGTTATATTGTTGATAATATCCTCAGGATTTTCTTTTCTTGGATTATCACTGGTCACTATAATCCAGTCCGAATACTCCTCGCTTACCTTGCCCATAATAGGCCGCTTTGTTTTATCCCTGTTGCCACCACAGCCAAAAACAGTAATAACACGCTGTGGATTTAATGAGCGAACGCCCAGTAATAATTTTTCCAGCGCATCGTTGGTATGTGCATAATCCACTATCACTGCAAAACCTTCCGGTGATAACAATGTATCAAATCTGCCTGGAACACTTGCAACCAAACCAATACCGGTTACTATCCTGCCCGCAGGTATGTTTAAAAAATGTGCAACACCAATAGCAGCAAGAGCATTGTAAACGTTAAATTTCCCGGCAAGACGCATCTCAAATTGTTTTGCAAAAGGCACATCGGTGGCAAACCGTGTACCCCTAATGGATGTCTGAATGGACGACTCAATACAATGATAGTCAGCGTTGTTCTGAATTCCATACGAAAAGAGAGGATAATTAAATCGCTGCCGCCAGTTCAGGATCTGTTTCCCGTAATTGTCATCGCTATTTATAAACGCTGCTTTTTTTTGTTTGCAACTTTTATTTAAAATTTCAAATAATCGCACCTTTGCCATGAAGTAATCGTTAAATGTTATGTGATAATCAAGATGGTCACGGGTTAAATTGGTAAATAGAGCACAATCAAAATGAATATCGTCAACGCGCAACAATGAAAGCGCATGGGATGAAACCTCCATAATAATACAATCCACTCCATCCAGCACCATTATTGACATCATCTCGTGAAGGTCTTTTGATTCGGGCGTGGTGTGTAATGCATTGATTTTTTTATCCTTCCAGCGATAGTTAATAGTACCTATCACACCGCAATGAAATCCTGCCTTAGATAAAATAGACTCCAGCATGTATGTTGTAGTTGTTTTACCATTGGTACCGGTTACACCTATTACCACTGCCTGCAGAGAAGGCTCCCCATAAAAACGCGCAGATATCTGCGAAAGAGCCTTACGGGTATCCTTTGCGGTAACTACTGCCAGATCATTACGATCAAGTAAAAAGGAAAATTCATCCAGTCTGTTTTCATTAAGCACTATGCATGATGCTTTGTTTTCCAGAGCGTCTTTAATAAACTTATGTCCGTCAGTTTCAAACCCTTCTATCGCAACAAATATTGATTCTTTTTCAACCCTGCGCGAATCATATTCAACTGAACTGATACGAATATCTTCATCACCTTTAATGATGCTCACATCAATCGAATCAAGTAACGTATATAAATCAAATGAATTGTATATCTTTATCTCCATTATCTTTATTCCCGCATGGTGTTGTTAACATTACTTTCAACTATCACTACGCTTTCCTTACTAACTGGTACCAATCCATGTAACTGTGCAAAGGCATCAAGATTTTTCATTGACACAGCTTTTTGCAATATATACTTTTGACGATCATACTCCTCAGCAACAGTTTTATATTCATTAACTGTTGCATCATACTGCATCTTTAGGCGCATATATTCAATATTCTGATAAATAAATGTCACAATAAAACATATGACACCTATAACAATGGTGCTATATTGCAATATACTTTTTTGTTCGGATGTGTTCATGATAATTAAAGCTTCCTGCACACTCGTAATTTTGCGCTTCGTGAACGCTGATTTATTTCTAATTCAGATTCTTCCGGTTGCAACGGTTTTTTTGTCAACACAGTAACAAGTGGATCACTATTGCATTGACATTGCAAACCATCGTTATTACAACTACAACCTTTTGCCCATCGTCTAAATCTATCTTTTACAATCCTGTCTTCCAATGAATGGAATGATAGTGCAATAATCATGCCCCCGGGTTTTAAAAATGTTATGGCGTCTTTTAATGACTCGCCAATAGCCGATAACTCATCGTTTACATATATTCGCAAAGCCTGAAAAACGCGTGTAGCCGGATGAATGTTTTTTACCCTGTATTGTTTTGGAATAGCCTGCACAACAATATCCGCAAGTTGTCCGGTTGTTTCAATTGGTTGCTCACTGCGCTTATAGATAATCCTTTTAGCTATACGTCGTGCCCAGCGTTCTTCACCATACTTGGTAAATATTTCTGTCAATTCTTTTTCAGTAAAACTATTGACAGCATCATATGCTGATACATGAGATTTGCTATCAAGACGCATATCAAGCTTTTGATTACTCTTAAAAGCAAAGCCACGGTCAGTGCCATCAAAATGGTATGATGAGACACCAAAATCATATAAAAAAGCTGATATGGAATTTTGCATATTGTTAAAGTGAATCCTGAGATTCCTGAAATTATCATTTATCAATATAACCTTTTCATAGGGTTGCAATCGTTTATGAGCTATCACAAAAATGTCTTTATCCCTTTCAAATCCGTATAGTGTAACGCCACCCCATTGCTTTAGTATCAATTCTGAATGCCCACCCTCGCCAACCGTACAATCAACAATAGTTGCCGATTCTATATCCTGTATTTGAGCAAGAAAGCTCAACACTTCTTTCTGCATAACAGGTGTATGATAGTACTGGTATTCCATATTATGTCACATTAATCATCATTAGTTTATCAAAATCCCAGATCATGAGCGAACTGATTAAGTGCATTGCCATCAGGTTTATAGTTTTTGTAAACTTCAGCACTCCATATCTCAATACGATTATACAATCCCAGAATAACAACTTCCCTATTTATCTGTGCATATTCCAGCAGATAGTTTGGTATTAATATCCTTCCCTGTTTGTCAAGCTCACATTCGGTTGCACCACCTAACAAAAAACGAATACGCATTCTGTTCATGGGATCGGCCTGTGAAAGGGGAACAAGCTTTGTTTCCACAAATTCCTTCCAGTCCTCTTCCCTGAACGCCATAACACACTTATCAAAACCATGCGTGATAATAAGCTTTTGAATGATGTTTTCCTCGCCAAACGCTTTTCGTAACTTCATGGGTATTGCAATACGGCATTTTTCATCAAGCGCTGGGCTATATTCACCCATAAACATAAATTTCTATACTTTCCCCCTTCTTTCTACTCCAGAACATCAATCCCCACTTTTTACCACTTATGTACACAATGTGACATAATTGTCAAGTAAAAAACAAAAATATTCCAATTTCCTAATTGTTTCAATTACGTTACAAATACATTAACTCAATGTTAAATACAAAGACTTTATAGCGTAGAAAACAATCAAACATTGACCTGAAAAACTTTGCGAGGTTACTTGATAAAAGAACCCTGCATGCTGGTTTTTAACACAAGGTTAAGCATGGAACCATATGGTACACGATCACTCATTTTACAATATAAGGAGGTCATATGAAATTGATTATTGCAATCATCCGTCCCGAGAAACTTGTAGATGTTAAAAAAGAACTTAACGAAGCAAGTATAAACCTCATGACGGTAATCAACTCAATTGGTTCAGGCAGGCAAATGGGATATCCCGAGACATATCGCGGTGTAAAGCATGAGATACGGTTACTAAAAAAAATTGAGCTCCAGATTGCTGTAAACGATGACTATGTTGAACCAACAATTAAAGCAATAACCCGCGGTGCCAAAACAGGCAATATCGGTGATGGTAAAATTTTTGTCGTTCCCATTGAGGAATGTATTCGCATACGAACCGGTGAACGCGGTTCAAGAGCTATAGGCTAACATTGAAAGGAGGACAATATGAAGGTTCTGAAAATACTGACTGTTTTTATTATTGTCATGATGTGCGCAGGTTTTTCATTTGCGCAGGATACCGAGTTAGCGACAGTTCAAACAGCTTCTGACTCTCTTGCTTTAAATAATGTTGCACTGGATACGCTCTGGGTACTCTTTGCTGCATTTCTGGTTTTCTTTATGAATTTAGGTTTTGCCATGGTAGAAGCTGGATTGCAACAGGCAAAAAATTCAGTAAATATTTCTGCAAAAAACTTTATAGTATTTGCCATTTCTTCCATAGCATTCTGGTTCATTGGATGGGGGCTTATGTTTGGAGATGGTAATGGCTTTATGGGATACAAGGGGATGTTCATGATGAGCGGGCCTGATAACAGTCCAGCTATCGGCAATAGTTACCATGGAGTGTATTCTGCTCTCAACTGGACGGGAGTTCCGTTGTATGCAAAGTTTTTCTTTGAGCTTGTATTCTGTGCAACCGCAGCAACCATTGTTTCTGGAGCTGTAGGTGGAAGAATAAAGTTCATAGCATTCATTATTTTCTCATTTATTTTAACAAGCATCATTTATCCTATTGCCGGACACTGGATATGGGGAGGTGGATGGTTAGCGCAACGTGGCTTCTGGGATTTTGCAGGTTCTACAGTGGTTCATTCAATTGGCGGATGGGCAGCATTAACCGGCGCCTTTGTTTTAGGACCCCGGATTGGGAAGTATAACCCTGATGGAAGTGCTAATTCAATTCCAGGGCATAGTTTGCCGCTGGCAACATTAGGAGTATTTGTGCTGTGGTTTGGCTGGTTTGGATTTAACCCGGGGTCAACCATGGCTGCTAATGCTTTTGATATTGGCCGTATTGCCGTTACCACTAATTTAGCCGCTGCTGCAGGAACTATGACAGCAACTATTACAGCATGGATTGCAATGGGAAAGCCTGATTTATCAATGATACTCAATGGTGCGCTTGCCGGGCTTGTTGCAGTAACTGCCTCATGTGCATGGGTAACACCAGGAGCATCTATTATTATTGGAGGCATTGCCGGTATACTTGTTGTATTATTTGTTCCAGCTTTTGATCGATGGGGTATTGATGATCCGGTTGGAGCTTGTTCAGTACATCTTGTCAATGGCGTGTGGGGAACACTTGCTGTTGGTCTTTTTGCAGCAGCACCTTATGCCGGTGGGAATAATCAGCCTCCACCTGGACTATTTTATGGTGGTGGTATAAGCTCATTTGCCAATCAACTGGTTGGTGTTGTTGCTGTTGGCAGTTTTGTCTTTATTACAAGCTGGGTAATCTGGGTTATTATTAACGCAACAATGGGAATCAGGGTATCGCGTGATGAAGAACTTATTGGATTGGATATTTCTGAACATGGTATTGAAGGATATCCTGATTTTGAATCATTTACATTAAAATAGAAATAGCAACCGCAATGTATATACAGGAGCTATTGTTTGGCGATAGCTCCTGTATATGTAATTTTTATCTTCTATTCCAAGGTTTCTTTGTATAATGCCTTTGCAATTCTTTCAGAAGCACCCTTACATCCTGCCATGTTTCAGCAGATTTTGCTTTTTTTATCCATGCATGCTGTATTACCACCCAACCATCAGAAAAATTTTCAGGATATATCCAATTATGAAATTCTAAAAGCAATTTGCTTAACTGTGGAGGTGTGCTTGCATTTATTACCTCAAAACGCCATGCCTGTTGTCTATCCTTAAATCCTTCCTTGACATCATCCCATGGCACATATTGTTCAAAAGTAATCAATTCTTTTTTTACTGTACTATCGTGTCTTTTATTTACTGTTTTAAAATAATTAGTTTTCAAAACCTCAAGACTGGCTATAATATCATCATAGGTTTTTGAATGTGCTGTTTTCAGTATCCAGTTATCTTTTACAATTTTCCAGTCATCTCCCAACCTATCAGCTATAATAAAATTCTGTAATTCAACAAGTAATCTGCCCAATTCATCAGGCGTTTCAGCATTTAAAACATCATTATGCCATGACTTTTGACGTATCTTGAAAGTATCGTATACATCTGACCATGGTATTGATTGTTCAAAGGATAGTATGCTGTTTTTACTGTTTTCACTTGCAATGACTGGTAATGCTACCAAAACCAGTAACATTGTTATTATTCTTTTCACATATACCTCAAACTTTGAATTGATGTAATATGACATATGCTTAAAACTTTTACTATCATCCAATAAAAAATAATTTTACAAACTATTTCCGCTTATTGTAGTAGTGCAATATTTGTTCTTCTAAATATTCCTTAGTTTTAAAATATCGTTCAATTATTTTTTACTTAGCGTTGTTATTTCAATTATTACTTTTGTATCAATTCCTTTTTAGCATACGTAACACTGCATTTTTTTGTTCCAAAATACTCCTTTTACTCATTCCTTTTTTTATTTTTTTACCATTTCCAGATACGATTGTGTTATAAACTGTGACAGTCCTAACTGTTTTGCCATGGCAAACAGCCTTTTTTCAGCTTCATCTCTGTTATTGCTTATCATCTCCAGTTCAACAAAGGTACCAAGATTGCTTACATCATCACAGCAAACGGTAACCTCGCTCAGTAAATAAACTTCCCTCTTTTTTTGCACTCGCCCGTATAATTGAAATCCAAGCCGCAGCAGTATCTCCTGCAATGCATCGGCATTAGTTATTTTCATCTCTTTTTCATAACGTGTTTTGCTTTTTCCTCCCAGCCTGGGTCCCTTATAGGTAAAATAATATGCATCATTTACCTTCCGTATTCTCAACGCCTCATCGGTTTTTGCAAAATCACGAGATGGATGAATAAAATAGCTGTCATCTTCAATGCCAAAAGATAACAATGTTCCACCACAATCAACTATCTTTTTTTTTACTTCATCAAGGTTGTCACATTTTGATTTTATTTCTACTTCTAACATAGTATTTAACATAGCATTATTGTATTTAATGTCTTCGTAATGGACCGGTAACCGATATGCCATCACTGCCCAGAAAACGTTTACGCTGTCCATTAACCAATATATGAATTCCTTCAACATTATCAAACTGCGTTGCTGTGTACACAATCTGATCAAGACGATTCATCAAAATATTTCCTGCTGCACCCTCTTCCAATGCACTGTTGAAATTAATAAAAGCAATATTGTTAATTATTGAAACATCAATAACCTTGAGTGTTGATGGAACGGCACTTACCAGCCCCTTTTTCTCTTCATTTGCGGTGGGACCTTTTGCCAGTTCTTCAAGCGCATTCTTCACCGGAGTAAGCGCACTTACCGTGCGCACAACAGGCATTAGCTCTATATGGTCAGTCTTTTCATTGTAATACAAAAAATAAACTTTTGCTGATACGGTAACTGCTTTTTCCTTTTCTTTTGGCGATAGTTGTTGTGTATGAGGCTTTTCTTTTATGGTATCGCTGGCTTTATTCATTGTTGCATTGTTGTCTTTTTTCCCCGGCTTCCTGTCATCAGGCGGCACTTCAACTTTTGCTATGCTTGTAAGGTTATTTTTTTTACCAAAAAAATTTTTCAATGAATCCGATTGCAAAGAAAGTAAAAATATAAGCCCTGCAGCTAAAGCCATAATGACAAGGATATAGGGAGCATTAGACGATGAGCCGCGTTTAACCTTCTTAGAACCTGATGCCTTTTTTGTTGCAGAAGCCTTCCCTTTTTTTTTGGTTGCCATTATCCTTCCCTAAAAATACAATCGAAATGCAATTATAGAAATATCATCATACAGTATGCTAATTTAGATATTCATAGCATGCTGGAATTACTAGATGTAATAAACCATACTCATAACAAATATTGCAACTAATTATTTTGAAATTGTAGTATTTTTAGTATATATTACAAACATAATAATGCTAAGTATTTTTTTAATCAATCATACTCTATAACAGTACAATAATGACTCAACCTTCAAACACTCTGGAACAGATTATCGAGAACATCCATGCAGGTGATGATAGTACCCGCAATAAAGCATTTGAAGATATAATTGAATGCGGGAGTGAAGCGATAGTTCCCTTAATTTCATTGCTTGATCATCCCGATGAACAGATACGCGACAGTGCTGTATGGGCGCTATGTCAGATGAACAATGTAGCCGGTCCAATCCTTATACAGGAACTATCAAACAAAAATCCTTTAATACGCGAATCAGCAAGCTTTTGCCTGGGTATATGTAAAAATACAAACGCATCACAAGCACTGCTATTGCTTCTAAAAGACGAAAACGAAAAAGTGCGTGAAACAGCAGCATGGTCGCTGGTGAAGATTGGGGTTGATGACGAAAATACTGTAAAGCAAATTATTGCATGCCTTGATGATGAAAGTATACTGGTAAAGGAAACAGCACAGTGGATATTAGAGCACATAGGCGAATCAGCATTTGAACCTTTGTTCCAAAAACTTATGGAATCATCATCCGATAACGAGCGCATCATTAATATCCTTTCCAGAATATCACCTGACAAAATTGATGCCTTGCTGCAATTGCTGGAAACCACACAGGATATTCAAAAACTATCATACTTGATTCAACTAATAGGACAACTGCGTGATCCACAATCCATAGAGTGCCTTTTACCGTTTCTCAATCATAACAGCAGGCATATCATAACCCACACCGTTGAAGCCCTCATTAACATTGGCGAATTAACCATAGAACCTCTATTTGAAAAGTTGGAACAGGGTAGTATTTCCCCAACCAATGAGATGATGCCCCTTTTTATACGGCATAAAAGCGCATCGGTTCCTCAACTTATTGCCATGCTACAATCCAGCAATAATAGTTTACGCATCTTTGCCGCTCGTGCTTTAGGTGTCATCGAAGATAGAAGGGCAATTGAGCCATGCATCACTGGACTAAAAGACAGCAACATATATTTTGTAGAAGCATGTGCCCGTGCATTGAGCGCTTTTACCAATAAGCTTATCATTAAACCATTAACTGATTGTATTATGGATAGCAACTATCCTATTGTTAAATCCAATGCCATTGATGCATTAGCCGGTGTCCTTGACAGCAAAGCAGCATTGCAATTATTGCAAAATTTTACTGAAGCATCTCTTACAGTTAAAAAACGATTACTGCAACTGGCATCATACTATCCATCCCCTGAAGCTGAAGAACTTTTGCAGCAAGCCCTGCTGATAGATGATGACGAATGTAAAATGATAGCCCTTCAGGGATTACGAAAAATAGGCACTGAAAAATCTATTGAATGTGTACGGGATGCTATCATCAAAGAAAATCCGTATATAAGTGATGAAGCCCGCTCAGCGTTAAAAGAAATAATTGAAAGAAAACAACGCGAAGTAAAATAAAAAACTTGATAAATTTTACATTTATACTTTAACTGTTCAAAGCATCATTATATTCAAATATCAGGAGTTATGACTATGGCAATGAATATAAAAGAAGTAATTTTATATGACGCTGATTCATTAGAATACTCTGGTAAAATTCTTGTAGATGGCAATAACTGGCAGTTTTCAGAAGTTTCAAATAATTTTTTGCTTACGTTTACAAAAGGCATGCAATTAAAAGCCATGCTCCAGTGTCTTATATCGTTCAATATTGTGTATGATATTATTGAATCATAAGGTAACCATAATGGATAATCACCTATCACATGAAACCATACTCACTATAATAAAATTTCAGAAAAGTGAAATAACCGAATACCATATCTATAACATTCTGTCATCACATATTAAAAATCACCATAATGCTCGTATCTTAAAAAAGATAGCGGATGATGAAAAAAAACATTATGATTTCTGGAAAGGCTATACGCACTCTGAAGTAAAACCGGATCGCTTTAAGATTGCAAAATATTATATTATTTCTCGCTTATTTGGACTTACCTTTGGCATCAAACTTATGGAACGTGGCGAAGAACAGGCACAGGTTGTATACAAATCACTGGAATCCGCCATCCCTGAAATAAAGAAGATCATCAAAGATGAACATGCACATGAAAAAGAACTGTACATATTGCTTGAGGAAGAGCGTCTTCAATATGTAGGATCAATAGTATTGGGCTTAAATGATGCACTGGTAGAGCTTACCGGTACATTAGCCGGGCTTTCATTTGCACTGGCTAATACCCGTCTTATTGCTCTTGCAGGGCTTATCACCGGTATTGCAGCTACGCTGTCAATGGCAGCTTCAGAATATCTTTCCAATAAGGCTGAAGAAGCAAAAGATGCACTAAAATCTTCTATTTATACCGGCATTGCCTATATCATCACTGTTGTTCTACTGATTTTACCATATTTTATAGTAACGCATTATTTAGTTGCACTTATCATCACTGTTGTTATTGCACTTTTAATAATCTTCTTATTTAATTACTATATTGCCATAGCAAAAGACCTTAACTTTAAAAAGCGGTTTTTTGAAATGGCTTTTATCAGCATAGGTGTTGCATGTATTTCTTTTGCAATTGGTTTTTTCATTAAACAGTACATTGGTATTGATATATAACCTTTACTGCTGTGGCATTTTATTTTTGTTCCAATCATCGTGTAAAAAATATTGTTGCTGCAATACTTTTGCCGTTTCCTCTTCCTCTTCTGTCATATCGCTTTTGTGTAATGAAACATTAAAAACATCGCTGAACGCAGTAACTATTGCATCAATAACCTTTTGGTACAATGCTTCTTTTGACTCATAGTCAATGAGTTCTGCAATGGTAATGACCGGTTTATCGCTGGTTTGCATTGCTCCAGGATTAACCGTCAAATACTGAAACATCGTGTCGGTATTGGTGGCAACAAGCATGGTACCGTGTTGTTGCAGCACAGTAGCTTTCCTTGTTTGCGCACTCCCCGATATTTTTTTGTTGCCCACAATAATATCATTTATCGGACGATACAAAGCGTCAATACCCAGTGATGATAATGCCATTACAAAAGGCTGTGAAATGATTTTATACGAATCGGGTATGCTTATTCCGGAAAATACGCCTTCAATAGGATGGATAAGACAATAGGTAATCTCTTCATGATGGAATACGGCACCGCCACCCGTTACCCGGCGAATAATGGGTACATTATCATTTCTGCACAGTGCAACATTTACCTCGTTATCCATATCCTGAAAATATCCTATACTAACCGCAGGTTTATTCCAGCGGTAAAGCCTGAGCGTAACCTCCCCCTCTTTTAGGTGTTGCAGCAGTGCACTATCAACAGCCATATTCCACGATGGTTCACACTCGGGATGAATGATAAGTCGCCATTTATTTTCCATTTTGTGTTTATGCCTCCATGGTATTATGAGCGATAGTAGCTCTGGAAAACATTTCACCCGCTCTATATGAGCTTCGTACCAGCGGGGCTGCCATAACTTTTGAAAAACCAATCGTGTACGCTATTGCTTCAATCCGTGAAAACTCATCCGGCGTATAATATTTTTGTACCGGATATGCCCCTTTATGAGATGAACAGTACTGCCCAATCGTCATGATTTCACAACCCGTTGAGCGCACATCTCGCAGGGTTTGCACAATGTCATCAAGCGTTTCGCCAAATCCAATCATAAGCCCTGATTTTGCTGTAAATCCATATTCAGTAACTATCGCCAATAGCTTTAATGAAGCCCTGTAATTGCCACTTGGTCGTAACGTTGTATAACAACTTTGAGCCACCTCAATATTATGGTTTATAACATCCGGTTTTGCAGCCATTATTGTTTTAAGCGATAGTTGCTGTGAATGTTTAAAATCGGGTATTAACACCTCTACCATGGTTGAGTCATTCAGCGTGCGCACCGCATCAACCGTTTTCGCAAAATATACGGCACCGCCGTCACTAAGGTCATCGCGCGTAACAGATGTCACAACAACATAGGAAAGCTTGAGGTTGTTAATAGCCCGCGCAATCTTTTGCGGCTCGTCGTCATCAACCGGCAAAGGTACTCCTTTTGCAACAGCACAGTATTTGCAATTGCGCGTACAAACATTGCCCATAATGAGAAAGGTAGCATGTCCTTTTGTAAAACATTCACCCACATTGGGGCAGCGAGCCTCAATGCACACCGTATGAAGACCACAAGCGTTAACGTGTTGTTTTACTTTTTTATACTGCGGACCTGACGGTATGGTACATTTTATCCAATCAGGTATTGATCGAGTCAGTCGTCCCATTTTAATACCGGTTTGCGTGCTGCTAAAACTGCGTCAACCTTTCGCACCGGTGTGGTAACAGGTGCTTTTTTTAGTAGTGCAGGATTTTGGGCTGCTTCTTTTTTTATGGTAAGCATGGCATCAGCAAATGCATCAAGCGTATCCCTGTGCTCGGTTTCTGTAGGCTCTATCATCATTGCTCCATGAACAATGAGCGGGAAATAAACGGTTGGTGCATGAAAGCCATAATCAAGCAAACGCTTTGCTACCTCATTGGTGGTTATCCCATTGGGCAATCCTTCATCATTGATGACAAATTCATGCATGCAGATACGGTTGTACGGTACCTGAAAATGATTGCATAATTTTGTTCGTAAATAATTTGCATTGCATACAGCATGTTCTGCAACATTTCGTAAACCATCTGAACCAAGCATCATTATATAGGTATAGGCACGCAGCATTACCATAAAATTTCCAAAAAAGCTATGAATCCTGCCAATAGATAACGGCCTGTTATACTGCAAATAATACCTATCGGCTTTTTCAATAATAGGAACGGGTAAAAAAGGAGCTAACTTTTCCACAACACCTATGGGACCTGCTCCAGGACCGCCACCGCCGTGTGGTGTGGAAAACGTTTTATGAAGGTTAACATGCATGATATCAAAACCCATATCAACAGGGCGCACCTTACCCACCACAGCGTTGAGGTTAGCGCCATCACAGTAAAACAGCGCTCCCTTGCTGTGCAGCATATCTGCAATTTTTAGTATATTTCTGTCAAATAGCCCAAGAGTATTGGGGCTTGTCAGCATCATTGCGGCAACATGTTCATTGAGCGCATCTTCCAATTTAGTAAGGTCAACATCCCCGTCACTGTCCGACGGAATTTCTTTTACCTCAAAGCCGCACATGGCAACTGAAGCGGGATTGGTGCCATGCGCCGAATCGGGAATTAAGAGTATATTGCGCTTTTCACCTTTTGTTTCAAAATATTTTTTTATAATCATGACGCTGGTAAGCTCGCCATGGGCACCGGCAGCAGGCGATAATGAAAAATTGTGCATGCCGGTAATCTGGCACAGCATCTGTTGTAGCTGATACATCATATGTAATGCGCCCTGCCCTGTTTCCTCAATGGTAGCCGGATGCTGCATCGCAAACTGCGGCAGCATGGCTACAACATCATTTATCTTGGGATTGTACTTCATGGTACAGCTTCCCAGCGGATACATACCATTATCCACACCAAAGTTTAAAGATGAAAGTTTCCGATAATGACGCACCACATCAACCTCGCTTACATCAACCAATGTTAAATCATCGCGTAGCATTGACCGGGGAATTTCATCACCCTGTATGGAATCACAGGCTGGAATACTATATTTATTTTTACCTTTTTTATGAAATAAAAATATTGTCTGCATCGTTACCCTCATTAAATTGTTTGCAACAGTTCAACCAGATTGTCAATATCATTGTTTGATACACTTTCGGTAACACCAAGCAAAAGGCAATCGTTAAGCTCGGGGTAATACGTATCAATGGATATTCCCAATGCATATCCGTTATCAAGCAATCTGTTTCTTATTTCTTTTGCGTTGTCAACCCGTATAACAAATTCATTGAAAAATGGCACAGTAAACACACGCTCATATCCTAATGCAACGAGCCTGCTGCAGCAGTAACTGGCTAAAGCATGATTAATCCTGGCAAGCTCAATCAATTTATTTCCAACAAGGCTTAAATATATAGTAGCACGCAGAGCGCATAGCCCTTCATTGGTGCATATATTTGATGTTGCACGCTGACGTCTGATATGCTGCTCACGGGTTTGCAATGTCATAACAAAAGCATCCCTGCCTTCTTCATCCACTGTTTTTCCAACCAGCCTGCCCGGAATGGTGCGCATAAATTTGCTGCGGCAGGCCAAAATTCCTAAAAGCGGGCCTCCACATGCAGGATAATTTCCAAACGATTGCCCCTCGCCGCAGGTAATATCTGCTCCAAGACTGCCCGGGCTTTTTAATAATGCCAAACTCAACGCTTCGGTAAATGTTGCTATACATAATGCACCATGGTTATGTGCACTATCTGCAATACTTGCAACATCCTCAACTGCTCCAAAATAATTAGGGCTCTGCACAATAACGCAGGCAACATTGTCATCTATCATGTGCGATAGTTGTTCATAATCAGTTAAGCCCTGTTTATAGGGAACTATCGCCAATTGCGCATCCGATGCCCACAGGTAGGCAGAAAGAACATCACGGTAATGGGGATGAACCGTTGCCGAGCACAGCACCCTGTTTTTGCCGGTTGAACGTATAGCCATGAGCACTGCTTCGGCTAACGCTGTTGCGCCATCATACATGCTTGCATTGGCAATATCCATACCGGTGAGCCTGCATATAAATGTTTGAAATTCAAAGATTGCAGCTAACGTTCCCTGACTTATCTCGGGCTGATAGGGTGTATAGGCAGTATAAAACTCAGAGCGTGAAACCAGATGATCAACAACAGCGGGTACATAATGATTATAGATACCAGCACCAACAAGAGAACATAGTTGTTCATTAGCATTGCCTATATGAAGTATATGCGTAAGCGCTTCCTGCTCGGATAACGCTTGAGGAAGTTGTATAGTGGGATTTTTTATTGAAGCAGGAATGTCACAAAAAAGATCTTCTATGCTTGAAACACCAATTTCACTACACATTGCAAGGATATCATCGTCACTGTTGGGTAAAAAACTCATGGCTATTCACCCTGGGCTACGTGCTCTGCATAGGCAGCAGCGTCCATCAGTTCATCCAGTTCATACTTATCCTTTATATCTATTTTATAAATCCAGCCTTCGCCATAGGGATCACTGTTTAAAAGTTCCGGCTTATCCTCTAACAGTTTGTTTACTTCGGTTATTCTTCCGCTTACCGGTGCATACACATCACTCACCGCTTTTACTGATTCAACAACAGCCACCTGCTCACCAGCTTTGACTTCTATCCCAACCTCAGGCAACTCTACAAATACAATATCCGTGAGCATCTCCTGCGCGTGATCAGTAATACCACATACACCGGCATACGTATCCTGCACGTCAATCCACTCATGTGTTTTTGTGTATTTAAGGTTTTCAGGTATATTGCTCATTATAGTGCTCCTACAATAAATTTATATTTTCATTTATATTTTCATACACGGTTTATCTCAGCATCTTATTGTAAACAGATATTAAAGCCTTTTTCCATTATATTTATAAAATGGTCGTGCAACAACCTTTGCAGGGCTTTGTTTACCCCTGATACCTACTGACACCTCATCATGTATGGTAACCAAACCACGCTTAACCAGCGCCATTGCAATTCCCTTTTTCAATAAGGGTGAAAATCCACCGCTGGTTATAGCGCCTATATCCTGTTTATTATATACTACCGGGTAATCGCTGCGGGGGATAGCTTTATCCATCATTTCAAGACATAGTATTTCACGCGGAGCACCATTTTTTTTCTGGTCTTCAATAATATCCTTTGCTATGTAATCTGATGTTGCGTTAACAACAAAACCAATGCCGCCTTCAATTGGTGAAATCGTTTCACTCAGTTCATGTCCATATAATGAGTAGCATGACTCCAACCGCAATGTATCCCGTGCACCAAGCCCTGCTGGTTTTAAGCCATATTCTTTTCCAGCATCAAGGATATCATTCCACAACCGTGAAATTATATTGTTGATACAAAAAAGCTCATAGCCAAACTCACCGGTATACCCTGTCTGTGACACCAGAACAGGTTCGCCTTTGTATGTTCCCGTAAAAAAGTAAAACCGCTGTAAACCTTCCAGCCTGTCATCCTTAATTATCTTTTTTAAAATATTGTATGATTGCGGACCCTGAATATCAATCTTTGATGTAACCTCTGAAACATCCTGAATTGCAACATTAGTTTTACAATTCAGGGTTAACCATTCTACATCCTTTTCTGTTGTGCCTGCATTAACAACAAGATAATATTCATTGTCGGATAACATGAAGATAAAAAGATCATCAATAATGCCACCCTGCTCATTTAAAAAGCAGGTATACATTGATTTGCCTTTTTCAAGCCTGCCCATATCGGTTGGTATAAGCCTTTGTAATGCAGCTTTAGCACCACGCCCTTTTACAACAATCTCGCCCATATGTGACACATCAAAAATGCCTGCGGATTGACGCACAGCCATGTGCTCATCAATAATTGAAGTATACATGACAGGCAGTTCCCAGCCTGCAAACTCAACCATCCTTGCACCTAATTTTATGTGATCATCATATAAAAATGTTCTTTGTGCGGTCATTTCATTCTCCGTTTTGCAAATTCACATGCTTTCAATAAAATATCGTTAACTTCACTTACTGCCGGACAGTATGCCATCTCGGACTGCAATACATCGTCAATGGTTAATCCCCTGTTGATGGCTAAACTGACTATATTAATCCTTGAAGCTGCTCCATTACCTATTGCCTGCGCACCAATCATCCTTCCAGATATATCACAGAGCACCTTCATAGTCAATCGTTCATTGGACGGGAAATATTCAGGTTTTACTGCAGCACTTATCTTCCCTGCTATCACGGAAAAACCCCGTTCTTTTGCTACATCTGTTGAAAAACCGGTTGCAGCAATCTCCAGATTGCCTATCACAGTAACAAACGTACCGGCAGTGCCGGCATAAACTAAATTTCCGCCCATACCATTTTCGGCAGCAACAACACCCTGCTTGTATGCCGATGTCGCAAGTTTTACCGGCAAAGGCTTTTTATCAATAACCGACCAGCATTCAATACAATCACCTGCAGCATATACATCAGGGCAAACCTGTAGATTATCAGTAACTATCACCCCACCTTTTGATGTTTTCAGTGAAGAGGCAATAGCCCAATCACAGTTGGGTGCAAAACCACAGGCAACAATAATGATATCTGCATTGTATTGTGCATCATTGGTAATGGCAATGAAATTATTATTTTTTTCAATGGCATTGACAGCATCATGTAATGCAAGAGCAATATTGTTTTGTGTGCAGTAGTCCGCCACTATTGCTGCCATATCACTGTCCAGCGCATTGGGCAACACATCCTTTGCTTCAATAACAGTTACCTGCAATCCGTTGACCTGTAGAGCATATGCCATTTCAAGACCAATAGCCCCTGCCCCAACAACCAGCGCCCTTTGTTTACCGTGCAAAGCACTTTTGATAGCAAGTAAATCATGAACGGAAGAGAGCGTATACACACCATTGTTATAATATTTTTTGATATTGACAATTGGCGGCACCAAAGGCTTGTAACCAGTGCAAATAATTGCTCTGTCAAAGTTTACCAATTGTTCATTGCTGCCTGATGTAACAACAAGTTTATGATTTGCAGCATCAACCAATTGAACCGTTCCCGTTATTTTTTCAACATTCATGCGGTTGAGATAGATATCCTGACTCAGATGTTCATGGCTAACGATTCCCTCCAGTGCATAGGGCAACCCGCATGGATGCACAATATCCTTTTCTTTTGGATCAATGACCACAACTCGTGCTTTTGGATTAATCCGCTTTACCGTTGTAAGTGCAGAAAAACCCGCACTGCCCAAACCGGCAATAATTATTGTTGTTTGTTCCATGTAATGTACACTTTAAATAACTATATCTTCCTATATATTATCCTATATATTATATTTATCAATATATATCACTTATAAAAACACACTATATGAAGCTATTATTTTTAAAACCTGAAAACTAACTATTGGAGAAAGCCTGAATACAAATAATTTTTTTAATACTTATGAAATATATGGTATATAGTCAATAAAAAAAATTTTATTGTTTACAGTGTTTAATGGATGTTTATCAAATTTCATTGACAAAACGGTAAAATAGTATTTTATACTCTTACTACAATTATACAGGTACTATACAATGGATCAACAGGATATTCGCTGGAAACAACGATTGAGCAATTTTTCAAAGGCTCTTGATCAATTGACAAAATTTATTGATAAAGGTCAATTAAATGAGTTAGAAGAACAGGGATTAATTAAAGCATTTGAATATACTTATGAATTGGCATGGAATGTAATAAAGGATTATTTTGAATCGCAGGGCGAAACAGGTTTAACAGGTAGTCGCGATGCATTTCGTATGGCTTACAAGCGAGGTATTATTGATGATGAAGAGATATGGATGGATATGATTAAAAGTCGTATTCTTACCAGCCATGCTTACGATGAGGAAATAGCAAATAAGATTTCTTCATCAATAATGTATTATTACTATCCAAAATTTAGAAAACTTCATGACTTTTTAAAAAAATTATTGGACAAAAATAATGCCTGATAAATTTGAACTTAGTATTGATACAATAAGCAAATTATATACTGTATTTTCTAAATATTCAGAAATTGAATAAGCAATTATTTATGGTTCCAGAGCAAAAGGAAATTAAAAAAATGGATCTGACATCGATTTAACATTAATTGGCAGTAGTGATTTAAACCTTACCACTTTAGGTAAAATCATGACTGATATTGATGATCTTCTTCTCCCCTATACGGTAGATTTATCTCTATACCATTATCTCAACGATCCGGATATACTGGATCATATTCGGCGAGCTGGTAAAATATTTTACAAAAAAAAATAAACTATAAACTGCTTCGCTTATATTCCCCTACCCTGCAATGAGCATAGCGTGTGGGGACAGGTATACGGTACTTCCCCGTACACTGTATTATAATATCTGCTGCTTCATCAATCCCTACTCTATGTCCCGGTGATACAAAAATTGGTTTTACGTTAGTACGTGTTCGTAATACCACACCAATTTTTTTGTTGTTTTTATCATACAGGTATGCCCTGTCACCCTTAGTAATCCCCGGATCCTTATAATTCCCATAGAGCCGTGATTTTGCACAGCCAATTGCAGGCACATCAAGTACTACACCAATATGGCTTGCAATGCCAAAGCGCCGGGGATGTGCAATCCCCTGCCCGTCAAAAATAAGAATATCAGGTTTTTCCGTAAGCTTTTCAAATGCTTTCAGCACCAGCGGTCCTTCCCTGAACGACAGCAAGCCCGGCACATAGGGAAAGGTTATGGGGTCAGAGCTAAAAACCTCATCAATGAGCACAAGCGATGGGTATTCAAAAACTGCGATGATGCAAAAACCAATGTTTTGTGGGGTCAGAGCAATATCAATACCAGCAACAGTGGTAATGGTATCAGGCTTCCCTGCTGTTATTACCGTTGTGGCAAGGTTTTCCTGAATGGCTATTGCTTCAGAAACGGAGCATTCCCAGCGGTGATAATTCATAAAGGCTCTGACCCCCTTTTATAGACATCTTCCGTAGCCCATAATATGTAATTTTGGTGCCATAGAAATCTGTTGCTACTTTATCAGGTG
>DCUV01000051.1 GCA_002328585.1 Spirochaetia bacterium UBA2205 | reverse complement strand
TATTGTTTTTCTGATAGCATGATGTATTGTTTGATGTTCATTATCTGGCAGGAATAGAATCATTTGAAAACCATATTTGAATATTATTTACAATGTCACCTATAGTTACGAAAGGGGTAAACCATGCACTACTGTATTATTGGCAATGGCGTTGCAGGTACTGAAGCTGCATTTGCAATACGTTCACAGGACAGTTCATCAGAAATAACTGTTGTTACACAGGCAGCTCATTATATGTACTATCGTCCACGCCTCATTGAATATCTGTCCGGTACCATTAACCTTGAAAATCTTTACATTTATAAGCCTTCGGTATATGATGAAAAACACATAGAGTTGCTATTTACCACTAACGTTTTAGCCATCGATAAAAACAAAAAAACTATTCAATTGCACAACGGCGCTGATATGCACTATGATAAGCTGTGTATTGCAACCGGCGCTTATCCTGCTATACCTGATATTACCGGAAACAACCTTAACGGTGTGTTTACCCTCCGTGAGATTGAAGATGCTGATGCTATACTGTCACATATTGACAATACCGCTAATAAAGATGTTGTTGTAGTTGGCGGCGGACTTTTAGGATTGGAAACAGCACATAGCCTGTGCAAACGCAACTGCAATGTCACAGTCATTGAGTTTTATGATAGATTGCTTCCCAAACAATTAGATAATGAAGGTGCTGTTATTATTAAACAGTTACTGGAACAAAAAGGTCTGCAATTTATCTTATCAGAATCGGTTGCTTCAATCAATACAATCAATACAATCAATAAAAATGAACATGGGCTAACACTGCACTGTACATCGGGCAGGATTATTGATGCAAGCACTGTCATATTCTCAATGGGTATTAAGGCAAGAACTGATTTAGCAAAAAATGCAGGGCTTACTGTAAACCGTGGAATTATCATCAATAACTATCTGCAAACATCAAATCCGGATATTTTTGCTGCTGGTGATCCCAGCGAGCATAACGGGATATGCTATGGGATATGGACTGCATCACGCGAACAGGGCAAATTAGCAGGGCTCAATATGGCTGGCGCTAACAATGAATATAATGGCACACTGCTATCGGTAGTATTAAAGATTACTGGTATTGATCTCTATTCGGCAGGTGATTTTACCCGCAAAGACTGCACAGTGCTTTCACAAAGAGATACATCACGATATGTAAAATTTTTGTATAAAGAAAAAACTCCGGTTGCCAGCATTGTTATTGGCGATATGAACATCATTAAACTTGCCCGCAATGTTATGGAAGGCAAAACCAGCATAGATGAATTGATAGCACTGCTTCAATAGTGACACCATATACTTATATCATAATCTAAAAATTTTCTATGCGATAGTTACTGTAAATATATTGAGCAATTAAAAAAATAAACTGTCAGCATCAATCATCAGCATTACCTGTTTTTTAAATATTGTTCTATCCTTTTTAAGCCTTCTTCAATATTTTCGATAGATGTTGCATACGAAAAACGTAAAAAGCCCTCGCCTGCACTACCAAAATCAATGCCGGGAGTAACGCCAACTTTCACTGTTTCAATTATGTTAAATGCCTCACTATACGAATCACTGCAAAATTTACGAGCATCAGCAAAAACATAAAACGCGCCCGTTGGTTCAACATGGACTGCAAAGCCCAGCCTTTTTAGATGTTGTATCATGTACTGCCTTCGCTCATTATAAATAGTTTGCATGGCTTTAACATCATTTTTAGCATACTTCAATGCAGCTATTCCTGCCCATTGAATGAAGTTGTTTGCCGATATCATAAAGTTTTGATGTATGCGCTGCATAACCATGGTAAATTCTTGAGGGAATATACAGTAACCTAAACGCCATCCTGTCATGGCATACAGCTTGGAAAATCCATTAATAACAAATGCTTTATTGGTAAACTCTAATATTGAATGTGCTTTATTGTTATAGACAAGTCCGTGATAAATCTCATCAGATATGATAAACTGATTTTGAAATTGTGCAATATTTTTCAATGCATGTTCATCCATAACAATCCCTGTTGGATTGCATGGCGAATTTATCATGATAGCTTTTGTTTTTGTTGTTATAGCCTTGTTGATATCTTCAGACCTGTATTGAAATCCTTCTTCAGGGTAAGTTACTATTTCATTTACCCTGCCTCCAGCTGCTTTAATAAAATTTTGATAACAGGGATAACGCGGATTTGATACTATAATATCTTCACCATGATTAAGCATGGCTAACATTACAAAAAGTAATGCAGGTGACGTTCCGGTAGTAACCAGTATCCGGTCAGGCGAAACAGAAACATTATACTCATTATAATAGTATTCACTGATTGCCTCACGCAATTCCAGCAAACCCAGCGCATGGGTATATTTTGTTTTTTGTTTTTTCAATGCTTCAATTGCAGCCTTTTCAATCACCTCCGGTGTTTGAAAATCAGGCTCACCCACCTCCAGATGGATAACATGTTCGCCCTTGCGCTCTAATTCTTCTGCCTTTGCCATCACATCCATTACTATAAAGGATGTAAATTCATTTGCCCTTTGTGATATCATTGTTTGATAGCTCATAGTTATTTTTTTCATTGAACATTAATCGTATGTGCACATACACACTGTAAACTATACGTACGTTGCAGGTGTTGTAGTGTTTGCAATGACACTGAAATGCTATATAACCATTTATAATAGTAGAAGACAAGCTAAATTTTACAGTACTATCGCAAAAAACACAGGTAACTGTTGACAAAATTAAATTTGTAATTATTATAAATCATATAGTAAATTTATTTCCATAAAATTGTATCTCATTATACTATTATGCGAGGTGTAACATGGTGCAGGTGTTGATATTATATTACTCACGTTCAGGGAACACTCATGAACTTGCAAAAGCCATTGCCGAAGGTGTTAAACAGGTTGACGATGCACAGGCTATAGTGCGCTCAACCAGCGAGGTTACCAAAGATGATTTTTTAAATTCCCACGGTATTATAGCCGGTTCACCTGTTTATTTTGGAACAATGGCTGCCGAGTTAAAGCATCTTTTTGATGAATATGTCATTATCCGAAGAAAAATGGAAAATAAGGTTGGAGCGGCATTTGCTACATCCAGTGATCCGTCTGGAGGGAAAGAGACAACCCTGCTTTCAATACTGCAGGCAATGCTGATCTATGGTATGATAATAGTTGGCGATCCCATGGAAGCAACCGGTCATTACGGAGTGTCATGCACTGGTTCACCTGACGAGAAGACAAAAAAGAATGCTGTAGCGCTTGGAAAGCGGGTTGCATCACTGGCAAAACGCATCCGGGAACAACAATGAAATATTATGCAATTATATTAGCCGGGGGACTGGGACAGCGGATGGATAGTGCTGTCCCAAAACAATTTTTGGAACTTGATGATAAACCAATTATTATATGGGCAATAGAAGCCTTTTATACATCTTCACTGTTTGATGCTATTATTATAGCCATTCATCCTGACTATCATAAAACACTTCAAACACTTTTACACGAATACAATATTCAAACTACTGTTACAATAACAAACGGCGGTAAAACCAGACAGCAATCCTGCTACAATGCGCTCTGTTCCCTTCAATGCAGTGATAATGATATTGTGCTCATTCATGATGCTGCACGCCCTTTTATTACACAAACCATGCTCAAGAACTGCATCAATACTACAGTGCACTACGGTGCCTGCGGCATCTACACACCGGTCAAGGAAACTATTGCCATTATAAAAGAGGATAGCGTGGTGGAAGTTTTGCCTCGGAATACAATCTGTGCAGCACAAACACCGCAATGCTTTTACTATTCAATAATCATGGATGCTCATAAAAAAGCACTTGCAGATTCTATTACCGATGCTACTGATGATATTTCATTGGTTTTGATGGCTGGGTATCCTGTCAAAGCTATCACCGGTAATTATTATCACAACATTAAAATCACAACAACTGAAGATATTGCTATAGCGCATGCAATAATAAAAAATAATCTTTATCACTGATATGCCATGCAGTTTACCTCAATCGATTAAATCTCTTCTACAATATAATAATATAACTATCGATAACTCAATTATCAACAATAATAATAGTTATTTTCAAACTATGGATTAATAGTATCAACGTTTATTTTAATCTATTTTTATCTTTTTGATATGTCCTAACTGTTTTATCTCATCAAACAGTA
>DCUV01000010.1 GCA_002328585.1 Spirochaetia bacterium UBA2205 | reverse complement strand
CCTCCTGCATCATATCCCGCCACTCGATACAGCGGCTCATGATGTGATAGGTATGCTCGGGCAGTTGTATACGCAATTTCCGTGCCATTGGTATTCCTCCGTGTTTTTATGATAATTGAAATCCCTACTATACATAACGCCGGAGAAAGAAAAAATTAAAAGAAATGGTGCATTTTTTGTATTTTTTGTAAAAAAATATAATGGGGTCAGAGCCTATGTTCTGTGTCTGCGTGAGTACATACATATCACATTGAAAATTGGATTACAATTGAGAAAATGAGGAAAAAATGGGGTCAGAGCCTTAATAACTATCCATACTTTCTTTTGTTGAGCGACAACAGTTTTATCACTTCGTAAGGGGATATTTATGCGCTAAATACCCCCCTACCAACCCTGTGGAGCCACCTCAAACGGCGGTGTGCCTTATGTTCTGTATTTATTATGTCTTTGCCATCGTGCTGCGGACGACATCCTGTCTATGTCCTCGCACGAGCCATATGGTGTTACGGCATCCGTGCCTCCGCTGCTTTTCCTTTAATCCCGATAGAAATTACGTAAAAAATGAGGGTCAGAGCCTTAAAAATTATTAGTTGATTTCTTTATATGGATATATTTTATATATCCATATTGTAGCGAGGAGAATAAAATTAATGAAAGTGAAATTCTGGGGCGTGCGAGGTTCAATCCCAACTCCATTAAATTCAGATGTAATCAGAGACAAAATAAAACAGACATTGCAATTAGCTTCACCCAAAGATATCTCTAATGAAGAATCTATCGATACATTCATAGATACATTGCCGATGTCAATAGTTGGCACATATGGAGGGAATACAACATCACTGGAAGTTCGCACCTCTACTGATGATTTAATTATTGTTGATTGCGGTACAGGAATAAAACAATTAGGACATGAATTATTAAAGACTGAATTTGGTAACGGTACAGGTTTTGCAACAATATTACTTACTCATACCCATTGGGATCATATACAGGGTTTTCCATTTTTTGCCCCTTTTTACATTAAAGGCAACCGATTCAATATTTATTCACCATATAATGATATTAAAGAGCGAATTGAATACCAGCAGGTGTATACCCATTTCCCAATTAATTTAGAATATATGCTTGCTCAGAAAGAATTTTTTATAATTGATAAGGAAAGTGAAATATACATTAACGATGTCAAAATAAAAAATAAAAGTATGCGGCATCCAGGTGGTTCATTTGGGTTCAGGTTTGAAGAAAATGGTAAATCATTTGTTTTTACAAGTGATTGCGAGTTCAATATTGATGAAATTGATAAGATAGATACATATAAAAATTTCTTTGAAAATGCGGATGTATGTGTATTTGACACGCAGTATACATTTGAAGAATCAATAAATAAAATAGATTGGGGCCATTCATCTGCTTCTATTGCAATAGATATTGCCAGCATGTTTAACATCAAGCGATTAATTCTATTCCACCATGAACCTGATTATAATGATCAAAAGCTTGATACTGTTCTATCAAATGCAAAACTCTACATGGGGATTAATCCTGATCGAAGAGGCAATTTAACAATAAATATCGCACGCGAAGGAATGGAAATTGAAATTTAATCAATCAGCATTCTGTAAATGTTCAATATCTTCTACTTTACCAATAACTATCATAACCGAATTTTCCAGTATAACATCATCTGCTGTTGGCGCAATTTTAATCTGAACATTTTTTTCGCTTATATCATTATAATTTCCATTTGGAAAATATTTTAAGCCTATTACCTGGCATCCATATCGGGTACTTAATTTCAAATCCTTCAACGATTTGTTTATAAAGGTTTTTGGAGGTATAACTTCCAGAATTCCATATTCATCAGTAATAGGAAGATAATCCATTGCATTTTTTAGTGCCAATTTGTTAGCAAGCCTGATTGCCATATCTCGCTCAGGAAATACCACCGTATCAACACCAATAAGTGATAATATTTTACCATGGTCTTCCGAGATGGCTCTTACGATAATTTTTTTGATGCCAATCTCTTTAAGATATAAGGCAATCAATATACTTGCTGCCATATCCTGTCCTATACTTATAATCGCACCATCAAAATCACTTATTGCCAGTGATTCCAAAACTTCCCTGTCTGAAGCATCACCAATAATAGCATGGCTAACAGAATCTTTGGCTCGTTGGACCAGATCTTTATTAACATCCATCCCCAATACTTCGCATCCATTTTCTTCTAATGAATGGGCAATATTAAACCCAAAATTCCCAAGTCCTATTACAAAATATTTTTTCATATGTAGCTACCCTATCATTACATGATCTTCTGCATATCGAATATTAACCGTTTTTCTATGTGATGTCAATGCCGAAATCAATGTCAATGGTCCCAACCGTCCTGCATACATAACAATACACAAAATAATCCGTTCAATAGGTAAAGTTTTGGGAGTGAAATCCATCGACAGCCCAACTGTACCAAATGCCGAAGTAACCTCAAATAAAGATGCAAGAGATTCAGATACTGGCAATGTAGGTATTAAGACAAGAACAAATGTGGTACAAAAAATAAAAATTCCGGATACAATGACAAGCGTTGTAGCCCTTTCAACATTATCATACGATAAAGCTCTTTCCCCTATAACTATCTGCCTAAGCCCTTTTAAACGGGATATAAGATATATGTATAATACAGCCACAGTACTTGTTTTCACACCACCAGCTATAGAACCAGGCGAGCCACCAATAAACATCAATACTATTAACATCAAGCAAGTGCCTTCCTGCAAAGCACCAATATCTACTGAATTGAAACCCGCTGTTCGGGCCGTTACCGATTGAAAAAACGATGCTAACAATTTTTCTTTTAACGGCATTGTTTTCAGTATGCCATTGTATTCTATTACAAGAAACAGCAACATACCACTAAATATCAAAATAGCTGTCACTATCAATACCAGCCTTGAATGAATAGTCAGAGCTTTCCAGAGTTTCTTTAGCTTGAATGTTTTGTTGGAAAATAACTCGGTCAATGTTAAAAATCCCAGTCCACCTAAAATAATATTCAATCCTATGCTAACAATGACAACAGTATTACCATTGTAATCCATAAGGTTATTGGAAAACGTGGAAAAACCAGCATTGCAAAAAGCAGAAACAGAATGAAATATAGAATGCCAGATAGCAACATGAAATGGAAACTGCTGAATAAATTGAGTAAATAGAATAAAAGCTATACATGCCTCAATGCTAAATGTATACATGACAATCCTCATCAAAACATGGCGAACAGGAAGTTTTGATACATCACTATACATGTTTTGCAAGGTAAAACGCCATTTAATGGATATGCTGCTCCCTATTAAGGAAAGCAAGGCAACTGAAAATGTCATTATGCCCAAACCACCTAACTGGATAAGCAACAAGATGACTACCTGTCCAATAAAGGTAAAATCCTTAGCAGTATCTAAAACCACTAAACCAGTAACGCAAACTGCTGATGTTGAAGTAAATAACGCATCGATAAATGTGATACCGTGAGTTGTGCAAACAGGAAGGCATAAAAGAAAAGCGCCGGAAAATATTAAGATAACAAAGCTTAAAAGGACCTTCTCAATTGGCGATAGATATTCTTGTAACTTTTTCATAGCACTATAAATTGGGGTATACACTTGTATACCCCAATTACTGTGGGCGCTAGAGGATTTGAACCTCTGACCCTCTGCTTGTAAGGCAGATGCTCTCCCAGCTGAGCTAAGCGCCCCTATTCAATAGCAGTGTTTTTACTGGACTTAAAGTCAATAACATATTTTGACGGTACTATTACTTCCCGCTGAGCAATTGGTGAAAACACCTTACGCTCAGCCTTTCTTATCCTTGTAAAAACGCCAAACCCCTTAATAGTAACCTTCTCGCCGTTTTGAACCGATTGCACTATTTCTTCCACAAAACCATCAACAATTTGTTGTACTACGTCACGGGGGATTTCATGCTTAATATGCAATCTGGTAATTATTTCGTGCTTGGTCAAAAATTACCCTCTGCATAATTATGATACAACATGCACCTTTTTTGCCAATCTGGACTTTTTACGCGCTGCGGTTTTCCAGTGAAGTATATCCTTACCTGCTGCTGCATCAATTTTTTTAACAAATTCTTTAAACAACACCTGTGCAGTTTCATTTGAATTGTTTTCAAGGCTTTTGTGCACTTTCTTTTCAGCAGTTCTGACAGATGATTTAATCTTAGAATTTTTTTGCCTTCTTTTTGCGTTTTGTCTATTCTGTTTTTCAGCTGATTTTATATTAGCCAACGTAACACCCTCATATGTAAAAAGTATAATTTAAGATTATCAATTATATTGAAGATTCAATGAAAAGGATATATGCAGATTGTACCACATTGTGTCAAGAATTTAATAAAAATTTTCATAAAAAATATCGCCATAGACATATAGACATATAGACATTGTTACATGAAAACCCACAATTACTACTTACTGCAGCAGGCTTTTAAATAAATTTTTATAATAATAATATATGGTCATTGAATATTTTTGCCCTTTAGCTTCTAAAATCGCAATAATTTTTGTTTGATCTTTTGTATAGGTATAGGTGGTTGTGTTTGCCTCTGTTTGTTTCTGTGGTGTTCCATATATTTTTCCCAGCGCTGAGATTACTTCAGAAGAAGATTCAGCATTGGATAGTTGCATATAGTCAGTTACAACATACAATTTTGTTCCTATGAACATAAAATCTCTGGTAATACCCTTGCCTGTTCTAAAAATCGTGATCTTATTTTTATAATCTGTATCAATGGCAAGTATATAATTTAAAAGTTTATTGTTGTATCCAGTAATCTGATTAAGAGCATATTGTTTATAGTTTGCTTTTGACAGATACTGTTTTATAACATCATTTTGATTAATTTCCCACTTCTGTATGGTAACCACACTATAAGCCCAAACATCTGCCGCCAGCAAGACAAGTTTCAGCATAACAATTGTGCTTATTGCTTTTTTCATATCTATTCCTTTTTGCTTTATCACTATAGTGTTAAAAAATAATCCAGATGAACAGATTATGTCAAACATTTTTCTTTCCATTATACTCTGATAGCAGGTGGTATATCAAATAAGCCATTACTATGGCTTATATATCATCGCAATTTCTACGGATTCTTTTATCTTTTTATCCGGAGACATTGACAATAAAACATACGTATCCTGCCATTTGCATTGCATAAGCACATTAAAATATTAATGATGTAGCGATTGTTGTGAAAGCATCTGAAGCTGATACTGGTCACCACGTTTCAATTTATGTCTAAAGTTTGTGCTTTCATCAGCAATTATCTTTTTGATATATCTAATATTGCGGTTTATTGCGACCATATAAAGATTACTGGGAATAGCATATCGCTTTTCAAAATGATATATACAATAACGCTGCACATTGAGATAATCTCTCTTCATGCGCTTTACTGTCATAACATAAAAATCAATAGTTTTCCATATGATATCATATTCGGTGGAATAACCAGGAATACCTGCCTCTTTAAATTCATAGTATAAAAATAGCAGCTTTTCCAAATATTCTCTGTCTGACATCTGCCCTAAAAGATCGGCAGTTCCCATCATCGCTCCGGCGATCCTGTGTTCCTTTGATATAAATGCAAGCTCCTTAAAATTTGTGGACAGCCCTGTTGACTGTATACACAATGAAATTATTGGAATATACTTTTCAGCTATTTGAAATTTTTTATAATGTTTCCGTAAAAATTCAACACTACGCCCTACATGTACCGCAGTATATTTTGCCCCTGTTCCTTCGTTATCCCAATCTTCCTGAATATACCCGGTATCGTGTAAAAGAGCAGCAATAACAAGGCAATATCCAATATCTTCAGGTACTATCTTACATTTAATATTATATCCATCTAACAGCCGCATTGCTGCTAATGTTGCATCAACGGTATGCTGAAAATCATGATATTGGGTATTACATTTCTGGTAACCAGGAAAATTGCCATCAAATAAATCTTTAACATTAAAAAAAAGATTTTCAATTGTTTCAAATTCACTGTAATAGTTTCCGTACAATGACTTTATTTCATCCAATGTTTTATTATGATTATGCGTATCAAGAAGTTTTGATAATTGAACCTTTTCCATACTTCCCTCCTGACTACTTATTAATATAATATTTTATTTTTTTAAAAAAATGCAATCTTTTATTCAGTTTTTTTCAAAAAATTAAACATATATAAGTGCTCTTGTAAAAGCAACATCCCATATCTCAATCTCTGAATAAATTGGCATTGTATTTATCACAATGCAGGTTTATATTTATTTTTACAGGCTAAAAATTAACTGTTGCTATGATAAATATACAAAATTTAAATTTCTTCCTTTATCTCCTTTCCTGTATGAAAAAAATTCTGTATTGTTTTGGAACGTGCATATCCCCGTTACAAATATATTGTTGCACGGAATTTTGTTTTTCATTGCGGTGTCAGCAATATGATTCCACATATCTAAATAGCACCTGCCATTTTTGTTAAGTATATACCCGTTAAATTGGGAAGCAACATCATCCCCAACCTCATACGCATCACGGCTTATTGACGGCAGTATCATAACATGGACTGAATCAGGTGAAGAACCTTTTTGATATAATTTTTTTATCCCTTCAGCAGTAATATTTTGCATACATCCGCGCCAGCCGGAATGCAACGCTGCAAGAATACCTTTTGCTGAATCATACAGTATAACCGGAACGCAATCAGCTGACCGTATAACAAGGCACAATCCATGTACCATGGTAACAAAACCATCAGCTTGTGTAACAAAGGGGTCATTCTTTTGTGGGCGATAGTTCATATCAATGATAGTGTTGCCATGAACCTGATCAAGCATAACGATATGTTCGGGCAATATTCCTGTAGCTTTATAGATAAGTAATTTCTCTTTAAAGCGAACGTTATTGTCAGTATCTGAATAATCTATAGTATTGACAGCTTTTGTAATAATACCTGCCTGTAAATTGCACAGTCCATAAACCCTGTAGATATTATTTGTGTCCTTCTTTAATGTTATCATAGTATTATCGAATATTGCTTTCGTTTACTGTATCCTGCAATTTTTTTGTACCCCGCCCGCTTTATCAAAAGCAGGGCATCATAAAAATTATAGGCAACCTCCTCAGGTGCATGAGCATCTGAACCCAGTGTAATGGGAACATTGTTTTCAAACATAAGCTTAATAATGTCATACGACGGATAAATTTCCTTTACCGGTTTGCGTAACCCTGACGTATTTATTTCAATGGCTGTTGCCTGTTTTCCTGCAAGTTTTACAATGGGAAGAATATGATCGGTTAGATCAACAGTTGCCCTATATCCAAACTTTTTTACAAGATCAAAATGGCCAATTATATCAAAAAGCCCTGAATTGACCATATCAAAAACAATATTATAGTAATCACGATAAACCTGATTGATATCCCGTTTATTGTATTCATCTACAAACAGGGGATGATCAAAAGCCCAGCCATCAATAAAATGACATGAACCAATCATATAGTCAATGCGATTATCATGAAAATACTGAGTATCAAATGTTGGGTGAAGCGGATAGTCAACCTCAAAACCTATTTTCACTGCTATGGGATATTTATCCTTTATACCTTCAAGCATTGAGCAGTATATCTCGGTTTCTTCAGGTTCCATGGTAATATCATTCCGCAAATGTTCAGGCAACGGTGCATGATCAGAAAAACCAATTTCAAAGAGCCTGGCTTTCAGCGCTTTTTCAATATAATCACCGGGCGTACCTGATGCGTGATCGCACAGATAGGTATGTACATGATAATCTATCATGGTATTTAATATCCATGACGCCCGTAGAAAAAGGATATCTCATCCAGTACTGCCCGCAATTTCGAAGAACTATCGCACCGCAACAAAAATTTATCAACTTTATTTTCAGATGATGATTCAATAATTGATACCATATACCACAATGGTGGTATAAGATAGGGATCATTTTCATGCATGTTTGTTTTCATTATTTTACCCTGCAGCATATGTATCATGGGTGTTAATTCGGAAAACTGGGCAAACCGTGATGTCTTTAGTGAATAGAAATGAGGATGATGCAGGTATACTACCAGTATTTTTTTTTGTTGCAGATACAAAGCCATGAGCTCAACATTGCCCAATATAATATGCCGTGGGCGCAAAACAATCTTTTGCAGGTTTTCAAGATCACTGGAAAATGGATATAATGACAAAAGAAACCGTATATAATCCGGTGATTTTAACAACACCCTGTGATGACCATACTGAACGCGGGGGTAAATAATATCTATACAGATATTATTTTTTTTATAGATATCTTTAAGGTATAATGAATCAAAACGGTTTGCCAGCAGATTTTCAATATCACTTGATATATCATCATCAATATCATTTATCTCCATCTGCATATTATCAAATATGGATGGGTTATATTCATATGAACCATAAATATCAAACATAACTTTCCCTGTATAATACTCCTTGCTATTCCTTAATATTCAACCACTGTTTTTGAAGATAATAAAAAGCACATGAGATATTCTTCAAGCGTTTTTTTAGGACCATTTAATTTTGATCGTGCTCTGAACCTGGAATTAATCTTGCGATCTCTGAATGAACGGTACAGCTCGCGGGGGTCCTGCCCACTATATTCAGGTATATGTGTTTTCCCCAGGATTGATGGCAATTCTTCTCGCATTACAGTAGTTTTACTATTCTTTTCAAGATAATCTCGCACAAAAACTATCTCTTCATAAGTAAGATCAAATATAAATTCTTCAAGTGCATATACCTCATCTTCCATAATAGCATCACGCTGTAAAAAATCAAGCCATAATGACGAAGTGTGTTCTGAAAGCATACATAATTCAGAAAAGCCCATCATTGTACCAAAATTTGGGATAAGGCGTTCACGTGCTTTCCATAAATTTAACAAAATGGGCGCAAATTCGGCAACTCCATAATCAAGCCTGTGCTCCCAGGTACGCGCTAAAAGATACACTGCATTGTGTCGTATGATTTTATCAAGTGCATCATCTTCAATTATAGAAGTGTACACCTCCTCGGCTGTGAGCATAAATACATTGGAAGCTATACATGATAATAGCGCTTCTACAAATGCTGTATATTCATCCTTATCACGCGCAATGTACCATAGCATGATAAAAAAATTGATCTTGGCTATGGTGAACGCCCTCCCCAGTATAGCTTTGGTAGGTATATGTAAAATCATATCAGGGATGGAACGTGAACACAGGGTATCAAGCAAACTTTGCATGGTGCGTTTTTGATTTTGAAGACGTTGCGAATCAAGCAGCGAAGGATATAACGAAATTGAAGTTGCTAAACTGCGCAATGCCTCTTTATGTTTTTCAATGAGAATATATTCAGTTTGATATTTACTTTCTATTGCCTGCACAATATGTTCAACAAGCTCTTCCTCATCAGGTGTAAATATTATGATGTCTTTCATTGGCATAGATATCACCCATTAACATTAATAAGATTAGACTTCCTGAGGATAATTTTGTCAATATTTAATTTGAATAAAATCCATTGCCACATCTGGTCAGTTTGCATAAAACATTTTGTGAATAGAATAGAGTATAGTAAATGTATAGTAAATGAAAGAATAAATATAAAAAAATGACGACCCCTCTTTTGAGGAATCGTCAATATCATTAGCGGATTATGTTGGAAGGTAACTACTCAATGAGTAGCCTCACCAATAATAGTAAATAAAATAGATAAACGAGTCAAACATATTTTTGACAATTTAGTAAAAAAATGAAATAAAATTATACTACCCTGTAACAGGACAAAGCACTTTACATACCATGCGATGCTGTAATGGCATCCCCATATGACAGATAGTTTGTATAGATGATCACTATTGCATAGCATCCAGGAATGCCCATTATTGCTTGACACTATCATACAATGACAATATTTATGAATTGTAATAAAAACGATATATATTGAAAGTAACATAGTGAGGTTGTATGACACTCCTGGTTTATGTGACATTTTTTACATTTATCATTGCTTCTGTTTATAGTATCCTTTCAATACACAGGGATGCCCTGTCATACATACGAGTAACAAAAGTTGCCATTATCGTTGCTATAATTCTTTTATTTTCCCAGGGTTGTTTTTTATATAAAACTATTGTCCATGCTTATAAAATTAATATTTTTACCTTTTTTTATCTTATTGTTGTTTTTTTATCTTTATTGCTTCTTTTTATGAGCATTTCACGGTGGAAAGACGACTTCAGAGCAATAAGTGCAATCATTACGCCACTCATTACTGTTATTTATGGCATCTCGCTATTGTTTTACGGCTCAAACAGGTTTATGGCTGTTGAACCAAATCATAATCTTATGTTTATCCATATTGTTTTATCATTGCTTGGCGAAGTTTTATTCTTTATAGCATTTGCTTCTGCTGTTTTGTATTTAGTAGTATCATGGCAATTACAGAAAAAATCATCCATGAAATTTATTTATCGTTTTCCAAGCCTTGGTGTACTTAACAGGCTTACCAATTTTTCATTATCGCATTCACTGGCCTTTTTCAGCGTGGGGATAGTAATAGGGATTATTATGCTTTTTGAAGTATACAATAATATTTCATTAGGAAGCCCAAAAGAAATTTTGATGTATGCAGTGTGGTTCATATTATGTACTGTATGGGTTATAGCACAATCTAAGATTACCAGTAACTTTTATGTGAGCATAATAACAATAATTGCATTTGTGATTGTTATTGTTTTATTTATTGCTACCAATGTTGTCATAACTACAGGATTCCACAGTTTCAGGTAAGCAGCATGGCAGAATATACACAACAAATTGGTATGGTTGGCATGAGCCATAAAACCGCATCGGTTGAGACAAGGGAGTGCTTTGCATTTGATACTGCTGTACTTGAATCATTTGTTGCCAATGCTAAAAAAAATAATATTGATGAGATGGTATATATTGCCACATGCAATCGCATGGAGTTATATTTTGTTTCTTCACAGATTGACGAGGCAATGCAATCAGTTGTACAACTTTTAGAGCAATTTGCTGGTTTAAAACGTGAGCAGTTTGAACCAGTGCTTTACAAAAAATTTCATAAGGACGTTATCCGACACTTATTATGTGTTGCTTCTTCGCTGGACTCAATGGTCATTGGCGAAAACGAGATAGTTGGACAGGTTAAAAATTGGTATCGCTGGGCTGCTGTTCATAAAACAACAGGTCCTATCTTAAATAAGCTGTTCCACCAGGCTTTCCGAACAGCAAAACGTATTCGCACACAAACTGAGATTGCCCGTAATCCCCTATCAATTGCATTTATTGCCGTAGAGCTGGCACGAAAAATATTTGATGACCTTGAAGCAAGCTCTGTGCTTTTAGTTGGCGCTGGTGAGATGAGTGAGCTTATATTAAAATATTTAACCAAGTTTAAGATTGGAACTATTATTTTAGCCAACAGATCGCTTCACAATGCCCAGCGTATAGCCACCGAAATAAATCGTGAGGCTACCATTATCCCGTTATCAGAAATTATTGATGTGATACCAAAAGTTGATATAATAATAACCTCAACAGGATCACATGAATATCTATTGACAAAAGATATGATTACAGAGCATATAAAAAAACGTAGCCAGCCATTATTTTTAATTGATATTGCCGTCCCTCGCAATATTGAACCGGCGGTGAGCACCATTCATGATGTCTTTTTGTACAATATTGATAACCTGAAATCCATAGCTGATGAAAATTTAAAGAATAGAATACATGAAACAAAACTTGCCATGGAACTTATTGATGCTGATGCAGAGGATTTTTTGCACTGGTACCAGAGTCTGGAGATAGTTCCGTTGATTGTGTCAATTCAGGAAACATTTTCAACCATCAGAAATGAAGAGCTGCAGAAATATCGCAGGCGAAAATTAAAACATCTTTCAGATGATGATTTCGCTATTGTTGAAGAGCTGACCAATCAAATTATGTCCAAGACATTGCACATACCTATTTCTTATTTAAAAGATTTATCAGATAACTATCACAAAAAAGAATCAAAGGAAAAAACAAGGCTGCTACAGGAGATGTTTAAACGATGAACAAACCTCGTCTTATCTTCTGGGAATTAACCAAGCGGTGCAACCTGCGTTGTGTTCACTGCAGAGCCGAAAGCTACGATAAAGAATTTGAACATGAACTATCGCTTCAAGATTGTAAAAATATTTTAGATACCATTGCAGCATATTATAAACCTATTATGGTGTTGACCGGTGGTGAGCCTCTGTACCGCAAAGACCTATTTGATATAGCAGGCTATGCGCATGGCAAGGGATTGCCCATTGCATTAGCCACCAATGCTACATTGGTTGACAGAGAAATAGCTTCAACTATAAAGAAAAGCGGATTTGATCGTGTTAGTATTTCCATTGATGGCCATGATGCACTAACACATGACTCATTCAGAGGTATTCCCGGTTCTTTTGATAAAGCTTTACAGGGAGCACAATTGTTGCATGAAGCAGGTGTACCATTCCAGTTTAATACTACAATTACCAAACGCAATGTTACCTCCATTGAAAAAATCTTACAACTGGCAAAAACCATGCATGCGGTTGCCCTTCATATATTTATGCTTGTACCGGTTGGTTGCGGAGTTGAGATTGCACAAACTGACATGATATCTAAAGAGCAGTATGAAGAAGTTTTGCGCTGGTTTTACCATACAACAAAAGAAGCCGACATAGAGTTCAAAGCAACCTGTGCACCTCACTATTACAGGATTATACGCCAGGAAGCTAAAAAAGAAAATAGAAAACTAACCTTCGAAACCGACGGGCTTGCTGCTGTAACCCGTGGATGCCTTGCTGGCAGTGGCGTATGTTTTATTTCACACCGGGGTGATGTGCAGCCATGCGGCTATCTTCCACTTGTAGCAGGCAATTGCTTACACACTCCTTTTAATGAACTATGGGAATCATCAGAACTTTTTTTAAAGCTCAGAGATTTATCAAATCTTGAAGGAAAATGTGGTGTGTGCGAATACAAAGCATTTTGTGCAGGATGCCGTGCACGCGCCTACTATGCCACCGGCAACTATATGGATGAAGAACCTTTCTGCATATACCAACCAAAAAGGGCAACCCATGCTGGATGAAAAAAAACTTATTTCCCAAATACAGATTGCAGTGCCAATAACAAAGCGACCCTATAGAGCATTGGCAGATACCATGGGCACTACTGAATATGAGGTTATCAACACAGTTCAAAAATTGAAACAGAACGGGCTGATCCGCAGTATTGCTGGTATATTTGATGCCAAAAAATTAGGATATACCTCAAACCTGGTGGCATTTGCAATCCCTGAACCTTCTATTGCCCACGGTGTTACTGTTATCAATGCGCTGCCCGGAGTTAGCCACAACTACCTGAGGGGTGGTGAATATAATATATGGTTTACCCTTGCGCTGCCAGAAGAAACTGATTTTATTGAAACAGTACAACATCTGGCAGAACAGGTTAACGCTGTAACATTTAATATCTTCCGGGCAGTGTTGACGGTTAAGCTGTCTGCACGTTTTTTTGAGGACGATAGTATCCACGACAATAATACACAGTATACTGTAACCGGTAAACACAATGAAACCATACCAATAGATGATACCGTGAAAAATACAGTGAAGATACTACAGCGTGACCTCCCATGCAGTGAAGAGCCATTTGACCAACTTATTGCCCAAAGCAATACCCCCATAGATGTTGACTCTTTTATTGCAACAGCAAACCGCCTTTTAGAAAAGGGGCTGATGCGATCATACCGTGCAGTGGTTAAACACCATGCGATGGGATTTGTTGCCAATGCAATGACCGTATGGAAAGCCGATGGTGAAAAACGCACCTCCATGCTGGAACAATTTGCAAATGAAAATGCCATATCGCATCTGTATGTGCGTGAAGCTTATCCCAACCCATGGGATTATCCTGTTTTTGCAATGGTTCATGCAAAAAGTGAGGATGCACTGGATATGATCATCAAAAAGCTCTATTCAATTGCAAAAACTGATTACATGAGCTATCGCTCATTACAAGAATTTAAAAAAGAACGGGTACGCTATTTTGAATAACAGCGACTACAAATAGTATGATGAAATGGCGCTGGATAATACGTTGATGCAATGTTAAACAATGCCTGCAGAGGATTGTAATAATGTGAGGTAACCATGATAGATATTGGCAAATTGTATTGTGGCGGTTCATCAACAGGTGACGGACTGCGTTATGGCACTGAGGCATCGGTTGACGCGCATGGCAACCTTCCTCACAAGCGCGTGGCAATGGCAGATCAGCGCAAACCAATTGTAGTGTGGAATGTTACCAGAACATGCAATCTAAACTGTGTCCACTGTTATACGGATTCACACAATAAAAAGTATGGTGAGCTGTCTACTGATGAGGGATTAACGCTTATTGATGATTTAGCTAAATTTGGCATTCCCTCGCTTTTGTTTTCAGGCGGTGAACCGCTCATGCGCAGGGATGTATTCAGGCTTATAACCAGAGCAGCAGATAAAAACATCCGCCCGGTACTATCCACCAACGGTACATTAATTGACAAAGATAAAGCGCGTGCCATTAAAGACGCAGGTATTGTCTATGTTGGCATAAGCCTGGACGGAATGGAAGATGTAAACGATACATTCAGAGGGATGAACGGCGCATTTAAAAAAGCCATGAAAGGCTTTGAAAACTGTATTGCAGCAGGACAGCGCGTTGGTTTGCGATTAACATTAACCAAACGCAACTTTGCCGACCTGCACAACATATTTGACTTCATTGAAAAAGAAGGGATTAACCGCGCCTGCTTTTACCATCTTGTCTATTCGGGGCGAGGCGGTTCACTGTTTGCTGATGACCTTTCATACTCTGAATCACGACAGGCAATGGATACCATCATTGAGCGCACTGATGATTTTTTCAGACGAGGACTGGACATAAACATCCTTACGGTGGACAACCATGTTGACGGCGTTTATCTATATTTAAAGCTATTACAAAAGGATGGGCAAAAAGCTGCCAGCATAGCGCAACTTTTAACATGGAATGGCGGCGGAGCATATTCAACCGGTGTTGGCATTGCCAATATTGATTTTGAAGGGAATGTCCATCCCGATCAGTTCTGGCAGGATTATTCATTTGGCAATATTTTAACGCGAAGCTTTGCCGATATATGGATGGATGAAAGCGATCCATTGATGAAGGGCTTAAAGCATAAAGCTGATTATATTAAAGGCAGATGCCGACTGTGCAAGTTTAAACCAATGTGCAACGGTTCCATGCGTGTGCGCGCCTATCGGGTATTTGGCGATCCATGGGCTCCCGACCCGCAGTGCTATCTTACTGATGAAGAGATAGGATTAACACATGATACTATTATTGCATTAAAGGAAGCTGGGCAGTACTATACAATGCCGGAGGAATTAGCAAAATAGCAAGCATATGGTGTATCCAATAATGTACAGGATAAAAGGTAAACGTGTTGTGGTTATTGGCGGCGGTGAGGTTGCCTGCCGCAAGGTGAAAGACCTTATTACTGCGGGGGCGATAGTTACTGTGATAGCTCCCCATATAGGTGAAGATTTATTTGCATTGACCAATGATCACAGTGTTACCATCGTACAGCGCTTATACCAGAAAGGTGACTGTAAAGGTGCAGCACTTGTTTTTTCTGCCACCAATAACACCGAAATAAACCAGCAAGTTTTTTATGAAGCATCTGAATTAAATATACCCATCAATGCTGTAGATGATCCCGATAACTCAACATTTTACGTGCCATCTTTTTTTACTCGTGGCAAACTGCTTGTAGCCGTGTCAACTGGTGGTGCATCTCCTGCAATGGCTGCAAAGGTACGAAGGATTATAGAAGGAGTCATCCCTCAGGATATTGAAAAAGCACTTGATGCATTAACTGCCATACGCAAACTATTGAAAGAAGACTTTCCCCATCTTACCAGCAGTGAACGAAGTACTGTGTTGAAAACAATAGCTAATGATGAACATCTGATTGCACGGGCAATTGCATCGTATAACAACAATACATTGCATGAATTGCTTAATGAATTAATGGCGAATAAAAAATAATCCTTGATTTTAATATGCGTTGCTGTTATATATAATTGTATATAAACATTGTGTACAGGAGGTTATTTGTTCATGGATATCAAACATGAAATAAAGGGTAACGTTCTTATTGTTTCTATAGAAGGAGAATTGACATCACCTCAAGCGCTTGATGTTGATAGAAAAATAATTAATATAATTGAAAAAGAAAAAAAAGAACGGATTATTATTGATTTGTCAAAACTAGATTTTATTGATTCTACAGGATTAGGCGTTCTTGTATCAATTAGATTATATTGTAAAAAGAATAAAATTTTATTTGCGACAGTTGGCGTTAAAGAAAAGGTAAAGCGTACATTTACCGTAACCGAAATGACATCATTCCTCAATATTCATGATTCGATGGACAAACTGCTGTAGCATACACAAGCATTAAACGCTTTTATTTTTTACTGCCATTGTAAAAACAAAAAGTACAGGTTCAGTATTAATCAAGCTTTATCATTTTAGGTGACTCCAACCATGGGCTATAGGTTCGCCATTGCTCAATCCATGATGCTGGCATGACAAGGGCTAATGCAGCGATGTCAGCAATATACTGAAAGAGCGCGCTTTTTTCTATAATCACATTGTGAGATAGCACCTGAAATGATTTATAAAACTCTTCATGGATCATGGGCAGTAAAATATCACTATCATTCATTACACTGCCACCAAGACTGATATATTCTGTATCAACCATTGCATTAAGCGATGCCAGACCTCGTGCAAAATTGCGGGCAGCTCGTTTAATTATTGCTATAGCTTTTTCATTGCCGTGGCGGTAATCGTCAAAGACAATCTTAGCTGAGCTAACATTATAATCACGGGCAATAGCACTGCCCGAAGATAACGCCTCTAAATCCCCGTAATTTCCACATCCGCATTGGGGACCATCTTCAGCAATAAAGATGTGCCCAAAATGCGGCGCATTACCATTTTTACCGCGTATAAGCTTTCCATCAGCATATATGCCGGCACCTATACCGGTGCTCCACGTCACATAGACAAGATTATCAATAAATTTACCAGCACCAAAAAGCTTTTCGGCAACCACTGATGCTACACAGTCATTTTCCACAATAACATGAGAATATAGGTTACATAAAAATTCTTCAAGTGCAATTGACTGCCAGTCATTAGGTAAACGTCCACTATTTGTTAAACCACCACATAAATTGGGGGCAACAATTTCCTTATATATTCCATTTCTTAAAAAGGGGCTGCATGTACTAACGCCTACAGATTTAATCTCATCATATTGTATCTGTGCATTCTCAGCCGCAAGCTGTATTAAGGCATATACCTGTTTTGGTATGGTAAAATTGTCACCATGTAACCGTGTTTGCTGATACACCCGTGATTTTATTCCGGTTACGTCAGCAATAGTTGCAATAATCTTTGTTCCGCCTATATCAACACCAGCAATATATTCGCTCATCATAGCTTCTTCATGTTTCCTTTTACAGAAGTTGTGGTGGCAAAGATGCCCCCGCGTGGAGCCCACTGTATGGTTACTTCAATCCATCGCGGCTTTGCTGCAGCAAATAAATCCTGAGCAATAACATCGGTAACATATTCCTGCCATATTGATTTGTTACGCCATGCACCAAGATAGTCACGCACTGATTTGCTTTCCAGTAATAATTTTACAGGTTTGTAGGTAATAATCAGTGTGCCCTGATCATGCCTGCCCGAAACAGGGCAAAGACTCTGGAACTCCGGATATTCCCACCTGACAACAGGCTCATGCCCTCTGGCAGGGATAGTATCAAAGCTATATCCCACAACCTTCTCTATAACAGCATCGTTTGCTTTTGAATAATCAGTCATGGTTAACACTCTTATATTAATATGATTTATTACGATAAATGAAGTACTATTTTAGCAAGTATTTTTTTGTAACACACTATTTACAGCCTGACATATACTTATACAGTAACTATCGCCAATAATACTTTTAACTAACAGCTATGATGGCGACATTAATATTTATCGATAAATATTGATATATTTATTTGTATAGTTATTTTTTTAAAAAATATCGTTGATATTATCTTGACTTTTATAAAGTCAATTTACATTGTACCTCACAATTATTTTTTGAATATCAATTACCATATTATTGCACAAGGGACACTTATCATGGATAAGCATATGACACAATTAGTAGTTATTACACTTATTCTTCTTTTTACCAGTTTTGCATTTGCTCAGGAAAATGGGGTATCTTCATCGCCTTCCAGCGATATTCCTGTTAACGATATACAAGATAGCAATACACCTGTTGCCAATACATCTGATGCAACTGTTAACAATTCAAGCAGTTCGTGGAATCCTTTTATTAGAGGCAACGGTCCAACGTCACCTACATTAGCCATGTTTATTGCAGTCCCGGTAATTACAACAGTATATGGTATGGAAACATGGGATTGGGGTGAACAGAAAAATCCCCAGCTTGCCGATGAAGGTTTTTTTGGTAAGAATACCGATTCTGGTGGTGCTGACAAAGTAGGACATGCCTATTCCCATTATTTATCATTCAGGGTTTTTCATGCCTATTATGATTGGTCAGAAAATGGCAAAAGCACCAAGTGGTTTTATTCTATATCAACAGCAACCTTTTTAGGTGTTTTTATAGAAGTTGGTGATGCATTCACCGGCAAATATGGCTTTTCCTATGAAGATGTTGTTGCCGACATGGCCGGTATTGGATTGGGTATACTGTTAGAATACTCGCCAACAATGGACTCGCTTATTGGATTTAGCTGGCAGTATTGGCCTACTGAAGGCTACACCGACCGCTGGGGAGCAAATCCTTTGCACATGACAAGTGATTACAGCGGTGCAAAATTTATCCTGAATTTCAGATTGGCTGGCTTACAAAATCTGGGTTTAAAATTGCCCAACTTTTTGCGCTATATACAATTTGATTTTGGCTATTTTACCCGCAACTATGTTCGCTGGGATAAAACAGATGATGACCCCTACCGAAGCCTTTACTTTGGCATATCATTAAACTTCATGGAAGTGGTAAAAGACTTTTTTGACAAGCCCGAAAGCAGAACCTGTAAAATTTTACAGCAACCGTTTAAATATTACCATATACCGGCAGGATATAGCGGTGATTATAAGATATAAAAAGTGGTCAATTGTTTATTATAGAGAGCGTTATAGGGTTTTTCGTAGCATCTCCGGTGGCGGTCCCCAGTAGAATTTGAGGCAATGGATGCCTTTTACCCGGTAAAAGTTGAATGAATACGACCTGTTCTCATAATAACTAAGATAGTTATCGGTCTTTATCTTTTCTATCTGCTTGCTGAAATATTCAAAAAATTCAAAAAGCACATTATCGACACAATACGCAATAATATTGGCAAGCGACATCTTCCACAGCTTCTTCACATCAAGAAAAAACTCATATTCCGACTGATACAGCTCCAGATGCACCCTTTTCCATGGATTATCAGCGTCCCTTTTTCTGTACGATATACGTTTAAAGGCAACTTCCTTCTTTTTTTCATGTTTTGCAGCATACATAATGCAGTAAACAATAAACGTCCGCAGTGGTATATCCAGTTTTTCACAGTATTGTGAAAGGAGTGCCCTATGCTCTACTGAAATGCAGGTTGTGGTTTCAAAATCCATTGTTTCCCTCCAGAGTATATTTTTTTAAAGTGTAGACATGAGTATGATATAATTGCAAGTAATTTATTTTTTAAAAATTACTATCGATAAGCCTATCTAATGTATATTTTTAAAAAAAGTTTCAATTTATAACTCACGACTTCTTTTTTGATTTTTGTATAATATCTTGATTGACATATTTTAATTAAATATTTTAATATTACTTAAATATAATTATATTGTAATAGCACATATTAATATTTTTGTACTCATGCCAATCAAAATGAAAAAAAATTAAAAAATGTCTCTATAGGAGATGCAATTTGCAGGAAATTACAAGAACAAGCAACAAGATTATTGAAGCAGATATATCTACCTATTCATTCGGGGAGATAACAATTTCAAATAAAATCTTGTGCTCTACGTACGTGTGAAGAGTTTAAGTCTCAACTGTTTGCAACAGAGTTTCTGCAAATATTGAATGCTGGAGGTGCGCAAAAATGAGCAAAAAATATGGCAATACAGATTTACGATCAATGTGAAAAGTTTAACAATAGCTCGTATGCCATAAATGGTATATCTAATGATAATACAATAAAGTGACTAAAAATTGAAAAAGATAGCGAGGTAACAAAATGATTCCTTACAATTTTACGTTTTTAAGTCATCCAAAAATTTGTTCCGGGCTTAAAGCATTAGAAGTTATCCCATTTGAGTTAGAATCACTCAATGCATGTAAGCCTCTTATCATCACATCAGAAAAATGGTCCCGTAAGAAATTGACCAAAACTATTGTTAAAGCATTGTACGATAGCAATATTGTAATTGGTGCATTATTTGACAATGCACCTGCCCGTCCTAGCAGTACTATTATCAATGTACTATCGAAATTGTATAGGGAACGTGGTTGTGATTCGATAGTAGCTGTTGGAGCAGGTAGTATTGTCAACATCGCAAAATCAGTGAATATGGTAGTGTCACTCAAAACCGAAATTTTAGAATGTGCAGCCACGACTCTATCTGCACCACTAAAGCCATTTATCTGTGTACCAACTGCAGATTGTGAAGGTGGTGAGATGGCAGCCATGGCAACTTTTGAACGATTTACAAAAAAGTCTGACTATCTTTATCCCGATGTTATTGTTATTGATCCACGCATAACTAACAATGCAACCTCTGAAGAGATAGCTAATTGTGCATTGACTTCACTTTCACATGCCATTGAAGCTTGCAGCATTGATACTCCGAATCCAATCAATGATGCGTATGCTCACACAGCATTACAGTTGATATATCAATACCTTCCAAAAACTATAAAAAAGCCATGTCATAACGATGGAAGTGTCGCAATCGTAAATGCAGCCGCATGTGCTGACACTGCATTTTCTAATGCACCTGAAGGCATCATTCATTCATTAGCATCCATAATAGTGCAGGATACCAATTATAAACCGGGCACAATAATGGGCATATTGCTAAGAACCAGTTTAAATGCAAAACTTGCTACAAAACAAGGAATTCGCCCGGAATTATTACTTGCTCTGGCAGGCATTGATACGTATGCTAAAACTAAAGAAAATGAACGACAAAAGGTAGCCTATGACTATCTTATTAAATGCATTGCCACAACATCCAGATATATCCCATCAACGCTGAAAAAGCTCACAATATCACACGATAAGCTTAAAGAATATGCAAAAGAAGCTGCAGCTAAAAACAGGGACTATAAAGAAAAAGAGTATGCAGAACTCTTAGCAAAAGCATGGGAATCAAAATAAATTTTAAAGGAGCGTAACCATGAATATACTATATTATCCACAAGTTAAACCAAAGAAAAAATTAATAAAACGGATATATATTGCCATTATGCTATGGATAGTTGGCAGAGCTATTCAGGCAGCATCAAAGGTTGATAGCGATGTTAAAGATGAATTTGCTAAATTAAACAATAACTTTTGCCTGAAGATGTGGATATGGCCAAATGGACCGTCTATGTATGTTGGTAAAACTAACAATGGCAAGGTTAAATATTTAGGCTGGAAGGACAAAGGATATAAACCAACATTAACAATGACAATAAAAAACATTGAAGCAGCAATGCTCCTTTTTACTTTTCGAGAATCAACTGCGATAGCTACAGCTCGTAACAGGCTGGTCGTTGATGGTGACCTTCCTGATGCATGCGCGTTCGTAAGAATATTAAATATTGTGGAAGTTTATCTCCTCCCTAAAATTATAGCAAAATTAGCAGTAAAGCGATATCCAAAGTGGTCGCAGATGGCTCCTTCCAGAAAACACTTTGGGAGAATTACAATCTATGTCCGTGCATTTACATTTTAATGAAACGAGGTGCAATTATGCAATTACCAGCATATTATGAATTTTGTAATACAGTTAAAACGATAGTTGGGCATAAAGCTTTAGAGCAAATCCCGCAAAGTTTGAAAGTCATCAATGCTCAAAGGCCAATGATCATTACCGATAAAGGTGTGGAGCAGGCAGGACTTATAAAGATTGTGCAGACTGCAATGCAAAAATCAAAATTAAAAGCTGCCGCCATCTATGATACTGTTCCTCCCGATTCAGACATTAAGATGGTAAATGAACTGGCTAAAATGTATACGTCAAAAAAATGTGATTCCATTATTGCGGTTGGCGGCGGTTCGGTTCTTGATACAGCAAAGGGCGTTAATATAATAGTTTCAGAAAATGCATCGGATTTGATGCAGTTTGCAGGATATGGCAATGTAACGCGTAAACTTAAACCTTTGGTAGCGGTACCCACCACAGCAGGAACAGGCTCGGAAGTAACATCCGTCGCTGTCATTGCCAATCATGAAAAAAATATTAAGATGATATTTGGTTCAGTATTTTTACTGCCTGACATTGCCATCATAGATTCAAGGATGACAAAAACATTACCGCCAACTATCACCGCATTTACTGGCATGGATGCGCTCACCCATGCTATTGAAGCATATTTTTGTTTGGCCAAGAATCCTTTAAGCGATACGACAGCATTAGCAGCAATCCAGATTATTGCTCAAAACCTTGTCAATGTAGTAAAAAAACCTTCTGATACTGATGGACGGTTAGCATTGGCTCTTGCTTCAAATCTGGCAGGGATGGCATTTGCAAATTCCATGGTTGGTATGATTCATAACATTGGACATGCCGTAGGCGGTGTATGTGGTGTTCCCCACGGTGTATGTATGAATATTCTTTTGCCCTATGGGTTAGAATACAACATGCATAAAGCTTCACAATATATTGGCGAGCTTCTTTATCCGCTGGCAGGTGATGAAGTGTATAATGCAACAAAAAAGAAAGAACGCCCACAAAAAACAGTTGCGTATATTCGCAAACTTATCCAGGATTTACATGATGCAACCGATGGAAAACACCCTCGCTTTTTTAAAGAAGTAGTTGATAAAACAGGTAAGCAGATGGTCCCTAAAGAAAAACTGGTTGATATTGCAAAAACAGCCATGAGTGATCCTGCTCAATTTTACAATCCTGAAGATTTAGATTATAACGATTACATGATGGTCCTGGAGGCTGCATGGGAAGGAACGCCGCTTGACAAAAAGAAAATAAAAAAAGGATGATAAAACTATGTCTCAGCGCTGTAGCTAATAGCGCTGAGACATAGTATATAGTATAGAGGGATTGTGTATGAAGGTTGAATGCAATAATATAGATTCCACTATTAAGAATTTTACGTCTCAATTTATTTTGCGTACAGAAGGTATTAGCTATTTTATAATAGTACCAGTATTATTACTTTTTTTAGTGACCACCCTGAGAATATCACACAAACAGTTATATTATATTGCTATCTGTGCTGCTTTTGCTTTCCTAATATCATTTATCACAACTCAATTAAATAATATTATTGTTACCAGACCAATACAACGATATTTTAATTGTATAGTAAAAAATGAAGATATTCCTGATGAAATGTATAATGCGGCATTTAAACGTTTGTTAGCACTGCCCTATATTCACAGCATTGGTGCATTCTTCCGCTGGGTATTTGGTTTGTCACTGTTTACCGTCCCCATTACTGTATTAAATCTTTTTAAGCCAAATGAAGTTTTTATTATATGGAGTAGCATTCTTATTGCTGCTCCTTCTGGCACTGTTTTGTATTTTCTTTTGACCGAAATTTTTACACAAAATATTTACAATAAAGGCATCTTCCCAAAAATTCCACCAAACTTTATATTTAAATACAGGATGAACATTACCATAAAATTAATACTATCAATAACTATTATAGTCTTCACCCCATTTTTTATAATGATAGCATTTATCGCTTCCATTACCAATCAGCCAGCATTCAGCCTGTCAGGAATCTGGTGGCAAATCATCATCTTCGGAAGCATTGGACTTGTGTTTTCAATACTGCTTGCAAAACTTCTTTCAAAAACACTAACAATGAAAACGTCAATTATTAAGGAATTTCTAAACTCCGTTGGAGAAGGCAATTTAACAGCATATACTAAAAAAATTGCTATTGCTGACGAATTAGCTGATATCAATATAGCAGTATATGATATGAAAGAAAATTTAAAAGCCATGGTTGGGCTTATATTCGATAGTTCTCTTGCATTAAAAACCACCAGCGAGGATATGAAAAGTTCAGCAATTAAATTTTCAGAAGCTTCGCGGGATCTCACTGCAATCATTGAAGAAACAAGTTCTGCTTATGAAGAGATGTCTTCCTCATTTGAAATGATTGTTAACACGATAAAATCGCAGGTAGAACAGGCAACTGCTGTAAAAGAAAATATTGATTCAATCAACCAGGCAGGCAATAATGTATCACAACAGATTAATGCACTGGCAAATACATTTAACGAAGCTATAACTGGCATAGAAAAAGGAAGGGAAACTATGCAACATGCTGTTGCGGCAATAACCGATATCTCAAATTATTTGCAGACTGTAGAGTCAACGATTTCTGCCATTAATGAAGTAGCCGATCAAATTAATCTGTTAGCACTCAATGCAGCAATTGAAGCAGCCCGCGCAGGTGAACATGGCAGAGGATTTGCTGTTGTTGCAGATGAAGTTAATAAATTAGCTGATCAGACTGCTGCACTTGTAAAAAGCATACAATCAACCATTGATCAATATACCGGTAAGGTAAAAAATGAGATACAATTTATCAGCCATACAGCCAATTTGTTTGAAACAGTACGTGATAACATTCTAAACACCGGGAAGGTATTGACAACTACACAGGAATTTACAAAAAATCTTAATGATCAAAATGCAAACATTCAGGAGAAAATACAAAAGCTTGTACAACTTTCAAATGAAATCTACACAACATCAAATGAACAGCAAATTACAATAGATGAGCTAACGAAAGCAATTAATGCAATCAATGAAGTTGCATCACACACTTCCGATGAATCTGTAAACATCCAGGATATATCTGAAAAACTAGAGGAGAATGCTGCTAAGCTATTAAAAAATATAGAATTTTTTAAACTTTGATGAGGAATGAGATAGACACATACTATCGCCCAAATAATGGTAGCCTTCCACAGTACAATTACCATAATGATAAAATGGTCATTACTATACCAAGCATAATGTATAGTATTCCAATCACCATAGCCAGTATCTGCTCGTTTGCCCTATTAGCAAAAAGAGCACCTGCTACACCACTGCCTGCAGCACTAATACCTGTTATTAATCCAGGAAGAATTCTTATATTACCATGGAGGGCGTATCCAAATGCACCTGAACAGGCAGTTATTGTCATGAGCAGTGATGAAGTACCAATTGCCATATGGATAGGGAAATTGAGAACAAAAATCAGGATGAGCAGTATCATAACTCCACCACCAGCGCCAAAAATGCCAGTCATGATACCCACAAAAAAGCCCAGTATCAAAACAGCCATGATTTTTTGGGTTTGAGTTTCAAGGTTTAGTATTTTCTTTGTTGTGCTTGCCACCGATTCGCGATTTATCCCTTTTTTCCACATTGCAATACCCATACCTGCCATAAAAATTCCAAACGCTGCACCAAGGCTTATTTCAGGAATTTTTACCGAAAAGCCAGTACCAACCTGAGCTCCTATGATTGAACCTATGGCTATCCATATTCCTGATTTTAAATTTATATTACCATGTTTATAATAAATGTATGTTATTGCTAATGATGATATGACATTTACCATTAAACTTGTTCCTATCGCTTCATGGATTGAAAATTTAAGCACCATACTCACCAGCGGTACAAATATCATGACTCCCGAAGCACCGGTTACACCGGTTACAATCCCGGTGATTGCACCAATTATAATCATGGCAGTTATAAAACTGATATTCATTGATGTGCCTCATCCACTGTTACAATTTTTAATCCAACCAATGTTATTTTATAACACTAAAAAAGAAAAAACCTGTCAGTAGTTATAAACTATTGATTCTTTAATTTTAATGTAACAGGAGCAAAAAACAACGTAATATATCCCGCAACATCATTTTACGGGCTTTAGTACCTGGTAAAGTTTATCTTCAAAAACTTTTTGATTAAATTTTTCTTTTTCAAAATCATCAGGGAAAAGATACAAGATAAGTATCCACTCGCCTTTAACAAAATCAGATTTAGCCGACATGGCATAGATTTTTATATAATCCTCTGTTGCAATAATTTTTATCCTTACCCTTTCCCCTTTTGGTATTGTATATTCATCACGGGAAGCATCAGTTAAGATGATATATTCACCTTCATACTTTTTTAAATCTGTTTGAGCATCTTTTGACATAAAACTGGAACATTGTATAAATGATGTAAAAAGTACAAATAAGAAAAATAGTATAAAAACACATTTCCCGTAAATTTGCGCTTTTGACAAAAGCATATAATCCATTATGAAACGCTCCTAAAAATAAAATTATTAACCTTACCCCCGTCCCTCTCCTTCAAAAGGCAAAGTGAGATTAAGGGTGAGGTTTGTATTATTTTCATCCCGTATGGGTGGTTATAATACTGGCATTGGCCGCCCCAACAAATTAATACTGTATAATTCAAATATTGATACTTTTAATACAAAGCACCTATGCTTTTAATGTCAATTATATTTTACCGATGGCATTAAATAGTGCACACGCATAGTATACTTTTATTAAAAATTATATTGCACCTGAAATCAATTACATTACAATGTATCTCAATTTTATTTTACGAGGTTATATATGTTCATTGACTCTCATGCACACTTTGATCTTTGTGCTGAAGATCATAAAACTTCGGCTGAAACAATTATTTCCTTAATGGAAGATAATAATGTAACAACTGCTGTTCATATTGTCATAGACACAACAGGGATACAGTGGGGACTGGATTTTATTAACAGGCATGCCGATAAAAATATCTACATTGCAATGGGAATACATCCATCATCGTTAGCTGATTCTGAAGCATTGCATCAATTATCAGTAACTATCGCCCATAGTAAAAAAACCATACCCCATAAAATTTTTGGCATTGGTGAAACAGGTTTAGATTATTATAGAATGCGCCAGCCTAAATCAATGCAAATTGAGTCATTCCAGTTCCAGATACAGCTTGCAAAGGAGCATAATCTCCCGGTTATTATTCATTCGCGGGATGCCATGGATGATACATACTCAATAGTAAAAGAGTATGCACCAATGCGCGGAATTATTCATTGTTTTTCCGGCAATCATATTGACGCAAGGAAATTTATTGACCTTGGATTTTTTATATCATTTGCTGGCAATGTCACCTATAAAAGTGCCACCAATCTACAACAGGCAGCTTCATATATCCCTATGGATACGATGCTTCTTGAAACTGATGCGCCCTTTTTAACACCTGTTCCCTTCAGAGGAAAACCCAATCATCCCGGGCTTGTGCAGCATACCTATAACTATATTGCCGCATTACGAAAAATTTCTTTATCAAATTGTATTGACAATATCGCTCAGAACTTTTCAAATGTGTTAAAGCTTAATAATTGATAGTATCATGGCAATTGAAGTTTATACATCAGATTTTCTTATCATCGGAAGTGGCATTGCTGGTTTATCCTTTGCGATTAAGGCATCACAGTTGGGAACAGTACATATTGTTACCAAAAAAAAGGATTTTGACTCCAACACCAACTATGCACAGGGCGGAATTGCATCGGTATTTGATCCTCACGACTCAATTGAATTACATATACAGGATACATTAATTTCGGGTGCCGGCTTATGCAATGAACAAGCGGTGCGTATATTAGCCGAAAGTGGACCAAAACGGGTTCAAGAGCTTATGGATTGGGGCGCACATTTCAGCACACAAACAAATCAAAATGGTAGTGTAACACTTGATTTAGGAAGGGAGGGTGGACATTCACATAACAGAATAGTCCACGCAAAGGATCTCACCGGACAGGAAGTGGAACGCGCTCTTTTAGATGCAATTGCAAAGATAAAGAACATTACAATATTTGAAAATCATACCGCTGTTGATTTGCTTACACAACATCAATTAAAATTAGCAGGCAGGCATACTAATAATAGTGTTAGTGATATAACATGCTATGGTGCTTATATCCTTGATAATACCAGCGGCGTTGTTCATATTTTTAATGCAGCATATACATTGCTTGCTACTGGTGGGATTGGTCAGATTTACCTTCACACCACAAATCCTGACATAGCAACTGGTGACGGCATAGCGATGGCATACCGAGCTGGGGCTTTAATTGCCGATATGGAGTTTATTCAATTTCATCCCACAGCTTTTTATCAACCCGGCAATAAAGAACGTTCTTTTTTAATCAGCGAAGCTGTTCGCGGTGAGGGTGGCATCCTTGTGAACAGCCGTGGTGAACGTTTCATGGATACGGTGCACCCTCTGAAAGAACTGGCGCCCCGCGATATAGTGGCAAGAACCATTGACATGGAATTAAAACGGCTTGGCGACCATTGCGTATTCCTTGATATCTCATTTAAGGATAAGGATTTTCTTATTTCACGATTTCCAACAATCTACCGCTATTGCATGGAAGCTGGCATCGATATGACGAAAGAACCTATACCCGTGGTTCCGGCTGCTCATTACCTGTGCGGTGGTATTGTGTCAGATTTAAACGGGAAGACATCTATTGAAAACTGTTATGTTTCAGGCGAATCGGCCTGTACCGGTATTCACGGAGCTAACAGGCTTGCCAGCAATTCGCTTTTGGAGGGGATAGTTTTTTCGCATCGTGCATATTGTCATATACAGGAAACTTTTAATCCAGAGCTTAAAGCCACCATACCTGAATTTCCTCAGTGGGATAAAAAAGGAACTTTTGATCTGGAAGAATGGATATTAATTCAACATAATGTGGAAGATGTTAAGCGGATCATGTGGGATTATGTAGGGATAATGCGTTCAAATCTTAGATTGGAGCGTGCTGAGCGGCGTATTGCCTTGTTAGAAGATGAGATTCAGGACTATTACAAACGAAGTACCGTAACCTCACGGTTAATAGAACTTCGCAATCTGGTTACAACAGCAAAGCTTGTTGTGGAAAGCGCATTGTTGCGCAAAGAAAGCCGCGGTTTACATTACAACATCAACTATCCCCAGCAGGATGAAAAACTAAAGGGGAGCTTCATCATATCGTGTAATCAACCTCCAATGTTTATGAAAATTTCTGATATTTCATTTTTGTGATGTGCATATTGCTCTAACGGAAATACTTTTTATGGCGATAGTTACTGTAACATTACTATGCCCATTATTTTATCCTTGACAACCTGGCAAAAATAGTATAGAGCAAGTCATGAAGATAGCACAGGTTGGTGAATGAAAATCAAAGTTTTCCGAAGTGCTCTATTCCATGATAAAAGGAGAGACAGTTATTATATCTTCCGGGAAAAGGAAAGAAAAAGGTGCAATTCCGGATAGGCTAAAAAATCCGGTTTTACAATTTTTCCATGAAGTGCTACCTAAGTTTTTCAATCATACAGACTTCCTGTGCTGAGCCGAAGTCGAAATAAAGAAGCTTGTTGTACTTGTTGTTAAAAGAAGAGATTATTCACGGTTACACCTTTCAGAATGACAAAGAGTGCATCGTGCTATTAATATAACAATGGCTTATAATCCTATTTCAGGAGAATGGTACTATGGCAAAGCGGTTAATACTTCACGGTGTTGTTCAGGGAGTATTCTGTCGTTATTACTGCAGCGAAACAGCTAAACGTTTGGGGCTCCATGGAAGTGCCAGCAATCTGCCTGATGGGACTGTTGAGGTTCTACTGGATACTGATGATAACACAAGGCTTGAAGCATTTATACAGGCACTGAAAATAAATCCTTACGACATCCGTTTTTATGGATCAATCAGCACGGTGGATATATCCGACTATCATGGAACCATTCGCGGTGACTATCGCTTTTAGCTTAATTGTCTTCCTGTATTTTTTGCGGTTTGGGCACTTTCATGGTACGTGCATACACCGTTTCAAAGTACTTTGTAATATCGCTAAAATTCATACTTAACATGGTAGCAAGCGAGGTGTTTTTTATCCTGTCGTAATATACATCGACCTCATCCTTAAAATGGTTGTTGAAATGTTCCTTTGAATATCCATGCGAAAATTTATACCCACCCATACGACGCACATCGCCATTGAATTCAGGATTGATATGATATAATTCATGAAAAGCAACATTGAGCTTTTCATACACAGGCAAATCAAAATAGCGCGGGATATAAAAATACAGTAAATACAAAATTTCATGGTCATTATTCATAATCTTTGGAAAAGCATACCAGTGATTCTTAAATTTTTTTAACGGCATACCATCTTCAAATCGCAGGGGGACAACCTTGGCAAATATTGCGCCGCCCCTGCTGTTTCTATTGTAAGCGCTGCAAACAAGAATACGATTCATGTCAATATGCTGGTACGTAGGCGTTGATTGTATGATATCACCCAGCAGACATGTCATAAAATCAGAAAGGTTGATAGAACTATCGCTTTTCATATCACTGCTGTGATGCCAGTTCAATTAATTCTTTTGCATGTTTAACCGATAGTTCTGTAACTACCTCACCAGCTAACATGCGGGCAACCTCATGAACTTTTTTATCGTCAGAAAGCTTTTCTACCAGTGTTGTTGTTCGTGCATTGATCTTCTTCTTCTGCACCATATAGTGGTTATCGGACATTGCTGCTATCTGAGGGAGATGCGTTATAACAAGCACCTGCCGCTGTTTAGCTAATGTTTTCAACTTTTTCCCAACAACCTCCGCTGTTTTGCCTCCAATACCTGCATCAACCTCATCAAACACCAGCGAGTCAACAATATCAGCATCAAGGATACATTTTTTCAGCGCCAGCATGATGCGCGACATCTCACCACCGCTGGCTGCTTTCCTCAGTTGCCGCAAATCCTCGCCTTCGTTTGCCGACAGCAAAAACTCTACCCTGTCAAGACCATGCGGATATAAAATATACCGTTTATTGTTTGCTTCTATCTGTCCATCAGGACTTATCTCGCGCTTAATGGAAACCCTGAAGACAGTGCCCTGCATTCCCAGATCAGCCAGCTCAGATGTTACCATCCCTTCTAATTTTTTAGCAGCTTCAAGACGCCTATCCGAAATCAACAGCGCTACCTCGCGAGCCTTTGTTAATGTGCTATCATACTCCTGCTGCAATTTATCAAGCGCTTCCTCGGTGGATGTTATTGTTGCAAGTTCCCTCTTTGCGTTTTGTGCGTATGCCAATACATCCTCAATAGTATCACCATATTTTTTCTTTAAGCTTACGATGAGCGCAAGGCGTTCTTCAACCTGGTTGATGCGTTCAGGTGAAAAATCAATAGAACGGGCATAATCGCGCAATGTAGCATGAGTATCCTCAAGTGAAAAATAGGCATCACGCACCGATTCAAGCAGCGGTGACAAATTAGGGTCATAATTTGCCATATGGCCCAAACTCATTTCAATCTTCTTTAAATTTTGTATAACCCCCCTGTCATCCTGCATCAATTCCTGAACCGTGGTAAGTTCATGAAAAAGCTTCTCCGCATTGCTCAAAAGGCTTGATTCATTTTTGAGCAGTTCTTCTTCGTTTGGCTGTAGATTTGCCTGTTCAACTTCACCTATGGCATGTGAAAGATAATCAATGCGTCGTGCCTTTTCGCGTTCATCTATCTTAAACGATTCAATTTTTTCTTTAATTTCAGTTAATGTTTTGTGCAAATCATGCATCTGCTGCACCAGTGACTGCAACCCTCCAAAATTATCCAGAAGCTCCCTGTGTTTTACCACCTGAACAATATTTTGATGCTCGTTCTGGCCATGAATATCTACTAAATAGTCAGCTATCTCTTTTAATTTTGCAAGCGGGATCTGTACACCATTGGCAAAACATCGTCCCTTGCCATTGGCATATATCTCACGGCGTAAAATCAATGTATCATCGTCATTATCTATGCCCGATAGTTCCAGCAATTGTTTTACCTGCGGCAGTGAACCTATGTCAAAAACACCCTCCAGCACTGCCCTATCGTATCCTGAGCGTATCATATCGGTTGACATCTTTTCGCCCAGCACTCCTGAGAGCGCATCAATAAGGATGGATTTACCCGCACCCGTTTCGCCGGTTAAGATGTTTAATCCCTTTCCAAAACTGATTGATAGCTCATCGATCAAAATAAAATTTTTAATTCGTAATTCTACCAGCATAGTTCACTCTACTTCATTATTAGCACCCCATCCTAACTTTTGACGCAATACATCAAAATAACGCCTTGATGGGTGGTTGATCACCTGTATCACATGTACCGACCGTGAAAAATGAATCACATCGGTATCCTGCAAAGCAATAGCTTCCTGACCATCTATTGTCAATAATAAATTTTCAATGCTGGTAACCACCCTGGCAGATAGTACCATTGAATCAGGAACAACCATGGGACGTATGGCAAGAGTATGCGGGCATACGGGATTGACAACAAATACGGATTCATCATCAGGAAGAACTATCGGCCCGCCAGCCGAAAGCGAATATGCCGTTGAACCCGTTGCAGTAGCTATGATAAGACCATCACCGGCATAGCAGTTAACAAACTCATTGTTTAGCTCCAGCCGTATCCTGATTGGTCGTGAAAAGGAACCTTTTGTGATAACTGCATCATTTAAAAAATCTATTGCGGCAAACTGATGCTGATTGCGGATGATATTAGCCTTCAGCATTTTTCTTTGCGAAACAGTATAGGTATTGCTCGCTAATTCATTAAAGAAATCCAATGCTTCCTGAGGAAGAAATTCGGTTAAAAATCCCAATCGTCCTCTATTGACTCCCAGGATAGGAACGCTTCCAGCAGCAAACATGCGAGCCGTCCGTATAAAGGTACCATCGCCACCAATGGCTATTGCTGCATCAGCGTTGATATAATCTTCATGGTTTGCAATATAGTCAGCAAAATCATCATGCAACAACGCATAATCAGGTATAACAACATTGAAACCTTTTGCATGTGAAATTTTAATGAATGCTGCAACAAGCTTCAGTGATTCCTTATCCTGGGGGTGTAAATTTATAGCAATTTTTTTCATTGTTTTCCTTTATCACTATCTGCTTTGTAAGAATATTAGAATATTTAGTTATTAGCTACCCTGAAAGTAGAAAATAGCATCATGCCGCCTCATTGTCATTACTGGTTAGACCCGTAATCTGCTGTGTCACCTTTGTCATTCTGGAGCTGTTACGGAATCCAGTTATATACCGTTATAATTTTCATCATTTGTGGATATCCGCACAATAGTTATCGGAAGCCCCTCGTTCATGTACTTATGATGAGTTATTACTACACCGGTTAACCAGATTATGTCAATGAAATTATGGCAATGCAGTTTTGTTTATTTTCTATAAAATTGATTGACAATATTATTTTTTTATACTATTTATTCCCTTACTATATACATTCACTATACAATCTGGGAAGGAGGTATCCTTATGGCCGGGAAAAAAGCAAGCAATACAACCACCATTAAAACCACAAAGCGTCAAAACACTGAAAAAAAATCAAAAACCAATCCGATTCCGATTGAAAGTAACCGTATTCATGAAGCCATACGAATACAGGCATTCTATAACTATCTCCATCGTATTATGAACAACTTACCGGGCGATCAGCTGTCTGATTGGTTGGAAGCTGAAAAATATATAAAGAAGACCATCAATAAACAGCAATAGCAGGCTCATAGCTATAGATGCATCATGTATTTTTGACCTTACATCTGACTGAAAATAAATCATACTCTATACCCAGTATATGCCTTTTGAAAAATGTAACGTTGCAATGGCGCAGTATAATTTTTATATGCTTTTGGCGATAGTTACTGATTATTTTTTTATTGCATTCAAAGGTACATGGTGAAAAAGTGTTCATTACAATATAGAAGAAGTCGACAGAAGGTATAATGGATACAAAAGCAATAGTAAAAAGTGTGCCGCTATTTTCATCGCTTGACGACAGCGAAATCCAGATTATTGAAAGATATTGTGCACATAAAGAATTGTTCAGGCAGGAAAAACTTTTTTCATTTGATGAATCATTCAACCTATTGTGCATCGTTACTTCAGGAAGCATAGGCATTTATTCAAACGGAGCACAAAACAGATTAATTGCCCGGTATATACCCAATGAAAGTTTCGGCGAACTTAATCTATGCGGCATATCGCTGGGAAATGTTGAAGCCATTGCCCTTGATGATGCAGGTGTGCTTCTGTTCCCGGCAACTGGCACGTTTGTATCATTTGTAACCGATCATACTGATATTGGTGCAAAGATTATTTATAAGTTACTATCGAACATATCATACAGGATACGCGAAACCAATAAACTTATTTCACAAAATTACGGCTGGGTAAGTGAATTGCGAAAGGCTATCTACACTGACAGGCTTACCGGCCTTTATAACCGACAGTACTGCGAAGAGCTATTCAGGGAAAACAAAGAATATGTTATTGCCATCGTAAAACCTGATAAATTTAAAATGATAAATGACACCTGCGGACATAAAGCAGGTGATGCCACGCTTGTAGCGATAGCTCAATCAATCCGCAAGGCTTTACCATTTGCCACACACATTCGCTACAGGAGCGATGAGTTTATGATTGTGATAGCAGGTGATGCTGACATAAAAAAAACCGCTGCAGCAATTGCAGAAGCCATCAAAGCCATCGATATACATGCAATAACAGATGGAGCTATCAATGCAATTACGGCAAGTATTGGAATAAGTAAAAATAGCATTACTCAACAGGCTATTGAAAATACGTATGCAATAATGTGGTCAGCATATAACAACGGTGGCAATTCAATAGCAATGGAAGGTACAAAGTGAACAGGCTGGATACTTTACTGTCACAGGTAACTATTTTTCAAAGGCTCAGCAATGAAGAGTTATCTCAACTGGCACCCTATTTTACCAGAAAAAATATTGGCAAGGATGATGTCATCTTTCATGAAGGGACATATGGCAATGAGCTTTTCATTGTAGCTGATGGTGTCATTGCTGCATTTATAAAGCTGTCCAATAATTCTCTGCGTGAGGTTGCCCGTTTCAGCAAAGGAGATTTTTTTGGCGACATGGCAATCTTTGAAAACGATGTACGCTCAGCAACCTGCATTGCACAAACCAGCTGCACCCTGCTTTCGCTTACCGCAGATGACTTCTTTGCCATAATGAACAATCATCCACCCATTGCTATTAAGATCATGTACGATATGCTCACGGTGATCTCACAGCGACTTTTAAAAACTGGATCATTTTTAACCGAAATGATTCAATGGGGCGAGGCAGCACGTAAGCGTTCAATTATTGATGAGTTTACCGGTGTTTACAACCGTAGTTATTTTGAAGATACTATCGCACTTTTGATAACACAGGAAAAACCATTCTGCCTCATTATGGTTGATCTGGATTATTTCAGAAAGATCAATGAACAGTTTGATCATCAGGTTGGCGACCGTGCAATACTTGCTATAGTCAATATACTTAAAAACACCTTCAGAGAATCTGATGCAATATGCCGCTACGGAGGCGATGAATTTGCTATCATTGTCAATGGCAACAATATCGATGAAGCATTTAATTTTGCTGAAAAAGCCAGAGTACGTGTTCATCATATAAATTGCCATGAATTGGGAATGCCCAACTTTACGCTTTCCATCAGCATGGGAATTGCAGCATTCCCGAATATTGGTAAAGACATCATACGTACAAAAGCAGATGAAGCGCTCTACATGGCAAAAGAGCGTGGCAGAAACTGTGTGGTTATTGCTTCGTAATATTACTTTTTTCTGTAAGCCTCAAAAAGATATTTTGCACCACGTGATTTATAAAAGCCCACTATCTTTTTACCATTTTCTTTATATGTACCCACATAGTATTGTGTGAAATATTCTCGTGCGCCCGTTTTTAACCTTTCTTTTTCATTTGTCACTGAACGTGTAAAATAGAGTGTATTGTTTTTTATTACAACACCTTTTAATGGCTCCCATACACCATTTGCCCAATCAGGGAAGCGCACCGACCCATAGAGTAATCCATCCTTAACCTGCAACACCAATATCCCATCGTGCCCTGAAGCGTTGATATGGTATATACCTAAATAGTGTGGTGGCACATAAACGCTTTCAAAAGGACGGAACGTAATCTGGGCGATAGTTCCGGCAAGCATCATCTTGAATGAATGGGGTAATGTTTCTAAATTTTTATTTTGCGATGAACTATCGCTTATAAATCCCATAACAACATCGCCATATATGACAAGCCTTGTGGCATGATAGTATTGTTTGTGAGTGTCCTGTATGATAGCATTCTGAGTGCTCGCCAATCCATAGATAAGCAGTACAACAATTGCAGCAAGTATTCCCCCCGTAAACCATGCAATACACGATAATACTCTTTTCATGGCAAACCCCCCTCATTCCATTTTTATTTTAACACCTTGATGAGCAGAGCATTAATCTTTTCTTTAACACATCGTGCAACGGTATCAATTGATGCATCCTCAAGGCTGTTGACAAAACACAACATAGCAATGCTTTGCGACAGCATCAGATTAAGGTGCCCGTCATCAGCCTTTTGCCTGAAATCAGTTCTGACGCCAATAACGGGTATCCCTTTTGCACAAGCATACCCTATCTCAAAGCTTGTGCCGGAATCCGTATCGCAGCCATCCACTATTGCAACAACACACCATGCATTATCAAGCCCTTTTAAGCATTGCTTATATATCTCCTCAGATTTGCTGATTTTAGCACATTCTTTTTGAGGAAGGTACACCGCAAAACCAGCCTGCTCAATGTATAATGCCAGTGTTTCATTAAACTGTCGCTCGGCCGCTGTGAAAAGCGGTGCAGCAAAATAGATCCATTTGTCTTTTATATCCATATCATTTCACTTATTTAAAAAATTTATTTCCATAGGTATTTACATAAACACAATCCATCAACTCTTTTCGAGGAGGTCCTTGCTTACCACTTACTTCTGGTTTCCCAACAGGTATCGTTACAACAATGGTTGTATCAGGCGGCATCTGTAACAGCTTATTACATTGTTGATGATCGAAATAACCCACCACTACCGTACCCAATCCCAGCTCATAAGCTTTTAAGCAGATATTTTGAACTGCCATACCTAAATCAAACATATACCAGTTTGCCAGTGAAGTAACATCCCTACCCTCCTTACAACCCGAAATATTTGTTTTAGCACATGCCACAATGAGCGCTGATGACGCTAATGAACATTTCCGCGCAGGATTGGTTGGCGAATATGTTTCAACAATCTTTTCAATTAATGATGTATCACGAACAACAATAAATTCCCATGGCTGTACATTAGCCCACGAAGGTGCCATGCGTGCAGCTTCCAGTATCTGCACAATTTCTTCATCGGTAACATAGTAATCAGTAAAACGCCTGATGCTCCTGCGTTCAACAATAGCTTGCTGTAATTCCATAGCTACCTCCTTATGCGGCATACAATATAAAAATACATCTATGGTGATAGTATAAAAAGCGTATTATTATGTAAAGCAAAAATGAATATTATAATTTATTGCCTAGTACAGGTGCAACTATCAATAGTGCTCTATCAATTAAGCTCGATATTTAAAAAAATATCTGTTGGAAGAAAGGTGAGCAGGCACAGGGATGTTTGTTCAAGTGTATCATTCAGAAAAATGTGCATAAAATGTATATGCGCACCATCACATAAAAGCGATTGCGGATAGATAGGTAACATGCACAATACAACGATAGTGAATATATCAAGTAATATATAATGCATCCGGCAATTGAGGCACGATGTATCAAATGCATAAGAACAGCGGCGCTTTCTTCATCGGTGTTTCTCGCAAACACATTGAAGAACTGAAAATCAACATGCTTCTCATCATAGACGTGACCATTTTCATCATGAACATCACGCTTGTTACTCCTTTAAAGATACTACCGTGGAAGTTTTTGAATTTGATTTGATTACAAAGAATTATTACACTTATAGTCCTGTCCCTATCTCATCTCATCACGCATCGGGAAATTCCGGTTTCCTCTTCTCCAGGAAAGCTGAAACGCCATGGAAGCATTCTCCGGAGGCAATAAGCGAGATTGCCCGTTCAGCTTCCTCTTCCAGAGAGCTTTCGTAGGAGATATTTCTGCTGTTTCGGACAAGCGCCAGCACATGACGTACCGCATGGGGGCCATTCTGGGCGATAAGATTGGCGATTTTGATAGCCTCATCAAGCGCAGTACCGGTATCGACGACACGGTTAACCAATCCCATTGAGAGTGCTTCATCGGATAGCACCTTCCGTGCGGTAAGAAGCAAATCTGCCGCTCTTGAAGCGCCAATAAGCCTTGCGAGCGCCGCGCCTCCTCCCCAATCGGACATGAGCCCAAGCCTTGTTTCTGAAAAACAGATAACGGCGTGCCGCGCCATTACCCTCAGATCACACCTGGTGGCAAGCTCTGCCCCTCCTCCGAAAGCATCGCCGTTCAATGCCGCGATAATCGGAACCGGCAGAGCGACAAACGCATCGACTGCCCTTCTTATACGGGTTATTGCTTCCCGAGCTGGCGCTATGTCCTTTGCGCTGACCTCATCGACAATTCTTTTCACCATGTGATTGTCAAGTTGTACGTCAAATCCAGCGCTGAAAGAGCGGTCACCGCTTCCCGTGATTATGATGCATCGCGGCAAGGATTCGCGCAGCCTGGCGGCAACGCTCTCAAGCATGTTGAACATCACATCGTTAAAAGCATGAAGGCGCTTTGGCCTGTCGAGCGTTATTATGGAAATCGACCCCTTTCTTTCAAGGATAATGTTGTCCTCTGACATTTTACCCTCCTCATACATGGACCCGGCACAAAAGTATCGTTACGAAATGTCTCTTGTGATGAATACAGAGTTTACCCTTTATACTCAAAAACTTAATAGCAATCGGGTTACCAGACGTCCCTTTTTATTGAGCGCCTATCTATCTTTTTTGTCAAAAAGATTATTAATGCTCATAAAAAAATATAATACAAAGCCCATGCATTGATGTACACAAAGAAATCACAAGCATTGTTGCTGCAACTCATGTAAGGGATATGGGCATGTTTAAAGAAGATGGAGCACATGAGATGCCAGTCATTTTTTATTTAGTAAGGATATGATTCCCTATCAATAAAGAAAATGCAATGTGAAAAATCGGGCAAAACCTGACGGGTGATGTAGCCAATCACCAGGGGAACTATCGCCCACATCGATTATTGTTGATAGGTATACACTAACGACATGCTATCATGGGCGATAGTTACTGTTTAACAGGTCACTGCTTTAAAAAAAAATCGATACAGTGATGTGCAACTTCATCCTTTTCATAATCAACGGTTATTGCATGATCACTCTTTGTAAGCCATATCAGATGTTTGTGCTCTGACCCCAGATGCTGATAGATATACTCAGCCGAATGTTTGGGGATAACGTTATCATTTTTTGATTGTATAATGAGCGATTGTGCAGCAACATCAGGCAGTACTTGCATAGCTTTTTTTATGGTTTTAAAAAGCTGCCACGATTGGATGACCGGGATGCCATCATCATAACAAATATGTTCTTTGCGTGCCTGTTCATCGCACACACCTTTAGTTTTATTGGGAATCCATATAATCTTTTTAAAACGTCCAACCAATGGCGTTACATAAATAGTTTTTTCTTTAAGTGTGCAGGGTACCGACATGAGAGCAATTTTTTTAATATCAAATTCTTCTGCAAGCAAAATTGCAAAAATACCCCCCATGGAAAGCCCTGCAATGTAAACCTCCCGGCACTGTGATTTTAATTCAAACAATGCTTCACGTGCCGCGGTAAACCAATGATCAGCACTGGTATTTGCCATCTCAACCAAACTGGTGCCATGACCAGGATACCGTGGCACATAGACGGTAGCACCTGCATTATTAAGCTTCTCTGCAATGTAACGCATCTCAGCAGGAGTACCGGTAAATCCGTGAAGAAGTAAAATACCCAGATCACCAGACCCTTTTTTAAAATATGCAGTGGCTTTTGCTGGAACTGTGATTACCATTTTTTTTGATTGCATAATAACTCTCCCTTTTACACCTTTAAAGACATTAATAACATTCATAGAATAAAACAATTAATCAAATAACTATCTCTGCTATTTATTTTATTCTTCATATTAAACACAATGCATGGTGTTATGTCAACTATAGCTTTTTACTTGCTATATTTCAGTTGACATTATTCTTGAAACAGAATAATATAGTTGTAAGAGCCATGACAAACTATAATGACTGAATCATATATGCGCGTGTTAATTAAAAATCTTCATACACCCGGCAGACACTGCGCCAGCACGGGATTGCGAAACCTCGCTGCATTTCACGGATTGGGTTGGAGTGAAGCTTTTTGTTTTGGTATTGGTGCAGGTTTGGGAATATGGTATATAAAAAGCAACAATCCCCCTCGTATGATACATGTACGTTCAGCAGATATTGAAGAACGGTTCTTTTTGCATATTGGCATGCCTGTTGGATGGGAAACATATGAAACGCAACAGCAAAGTCATCGTGAACTTATTAAAAAACTTGATGCTGGTTTGCCTGCAATAGTACAAACCGATATATTCTATCTCCCCTATTATCAGTCATCCACTCATTTCCCCGGACATGTCATTACAGTCTGGGGCTATGATGATGATAAAAAGGTGTTTTACATCACCGATACTGAACGTCCTGAATTGATTGAAGTTGAATATAACGCTCTGGCACAGGCACGTTTCTGCAAAGACAATTTTTTTAACATCCAGGGCAATTGCATAGCACCAGCTATGATGAAAGCTCCAGCAAATATGCAGGGCACCATCCGTAATGCAATTGTTTACAATAGCCGTGTTATACTTGATACATCAATATCAATACAGGGTATTCAGGGGCTTACAACCTTTTATAATGAGCTTGAACTATGGGCCCAATTTGAAGACTGGAAGTGGGCATTCCGCTTTGCATATCAGGTCATTGAAAAGCGTGGAACAGGTGGCGGAGGTTTCCGACTGATATATGCCGATTTTCTTAAAGAAGCTACCGCTTATCTGCCAGATATAGAATCAATGCAATTACCTTACTATATGCAACAAACTGCTGCAGCATGGACTGCCTTTGCAATGGCATTGAAGGAAGCATCAGAAAAAGTAAAGCCCGAAATTAGTCTGGTTAAAACAAGTCTTGAAAATATTATACAGGCAGAAACACGGTATCATACAAAAGCCTTAATGCTATTGTGATAGCTATTTTAATTTATAACAAAGCATGTAACCGGAACTATATATAACCATAGAGTTTTCTTTGAAGCAATTTGTTGTTCATCATAAGGGAGCATCAATAAACATTAATTGTTATAATCCTGTAACTATTCAGCTATTAAGAAACAAACTTAAGATAAACCTGCTTACCATTAAGTATGCGTTCGAGTGCATCAATAACACTCAAACACTGCTTTTTAACTGTTGAGATGAAACTTCTAATAATACAAAATTGTTCAGCACCACTAAACGTTCTGAATAATCCTGAAATTTTCTGTTGTACTTTAACCATACGGATATCGCTTTCCGAAAGATTGTTACCAAATGGAATGGCAAAATTATAGCTCCAATACTTTTGTGGAGTGCAGATGCTCCTTCCAATGCTGCTAAGGTGGTAATATACCTATCACATCAAATGTCTCAGACTGCCCACCGGTTTTTCCCCCGATAGTTTCCTTTAACTTCGTATCCTTGCCTTTTTCTTCAATCCATCGCTTGAAGGTATTTTGCTGCTGTTATGACTGTTCTTGTTGAGTTGACTTTCAAGTCTTTCTATACTGTCAACTAAGTGAAGAATACAATCAACAACTGCATGTTTATCTAGTTCATATATCTTTTCAGCTTCTTCTCGTTTCATGAAACATAATCTACCACATGCCTCTAAAATTAATAGCAAAATATTTTTCTACGTGAATAAATTTAGCTGAGTAGTTACAATATATATTCAGTAGGATCATAGATAATATTTTATAAAAAAAATTTCTTGCAATTCTATCATACTCATGTCTATACTTTAAAAAAATATACTCTGGAGGGGAACAATGGATTTTGAAACCACAACCTGCATTTCAGTAGAGCATAGGGCACTGCTTTCACAATACTGTGAAAAACTGGATATACCACTACGAACGTTTGTTGTTTACTGCATTATGTATGCGGCAAAACATGAAAAAAAGAAGGAAGTTGCCTTTAAACGCATATCGTACAGAAAACGGGACGCTGATAATCCATGGAAAAGGGTGCATCTGGAGCTGTATCAGTCGGA
>DCUV01000073.1 GCA_002328585.1 Spirochaetia bacterium UBA2205 | reverse complement strand
TACTATCAATTGCAATATTGCAATTATCTTTTATAACAGATATATAAAAAAATACTTGCCATATTTACTTAATGTTAAAAGATTTACTTTGTGATATTTCATTATAGTTTAATATTGATTAACCGAGGTGAGCTATGAAAAAAAATGTTGGTACAGCAGACAGGTACATACGAGTTCTTATTGGAGTTTCTTTTTTAATTAATATTTTTATTTTAAAACCAGGCGCTATCGGTACAATTATTTTGTTAGCGCTGGGACTGGCTTTGTTATATTCAGCATATAGTGGCTATTGCTGGATATATGATCTTCTAAAGATAAGCACATGTAAAAAATCAAATGATGCTGAATAACAACAATAGTTTCATTAAAATAAAATAATAAGGGGGCCGACATTTGTACCTCTTATTATTTTATTGTTTTCTCCCCTTTTATGTCATTATAGTACCATGAACTTATTCCAGAAACTATCTCTCTGGTTGAAATCCACATAAATCTATTCATATACATATTTAAAGCATAGAGAGCTTCATTTGTACTGGCAAAGTGAAGTTGATCATTGTCATTATGAGCTTCATTAGTATTAACAGGTTTGTTATTCACTGTGTGCTCTTTACTAAATACATACTATTGAGGAGCAACATCGGTACATAAATCACCTGTATGCCTCTCCTTACACATACTATCAACAATAAGAGTAAATATTGTAAAAAAATATTAATTTTAAGCTTTTATTTTAAGGAACTATCGTACATACTATACGTATGCTGTATATTGCAATCCATAGTTACCATAGTTTTATAAAATATTAATTTCAATAAAAAAAATTTTGTTATTTACAAAATTGTAGTATAGTTTAATTAGTATTAAAGATTATTATAAAATTTTAAATTATCAAAAAACTATCATTCAGGGGGAATGTATGGATGTTAACAAAACATTAGAATCTATTCAGAATCAGATTAAAGAGATTCAGGATGGAAGGAAAGATAAGATTTCTATGATTGTATTCAGTGGTGATCTTGATAAGCTATTAGCTTCCTTCATTATTGCAACAGGTTCTGTAGCGATGGGCATGGAAGCTGTTATGTTTTTTACATTCTGGGGTACTCCTGCCTTGCGAGACAAGAACAAAAAGGGAAAAGGCAAAAATCTTTTTGGAAAGATGTTTAGTTTTATGTTGCCGAAAGGTGCATCAAAGGTTAAACTCTCCAGAATGAACATGGGTGGCATGGGCACTGGCATGATGAAATACTTGATGAAGAAAAAGAATATCGAGAATTTAGATGGTATGTTAGCGTTAGCCGCAGAGCTTGGAGTAAAAATTTATGTGTGTGAAATGTCAATGGATTTGATGGGTTTCAAAATGGATGAGATGATTGATTATCCGGGTTTACAATCAGTTGGTGTAGCAACCTTTTTACAGGAAGCACTGGATAGCAAAATTCAGCTTTTTATTTGATAAAAATTTTTTTAAATTTATTCTTGTCTTATATATGTTATTACTTTATACATAAGTAAGAATGACAAGAAGTTATTTTATTGTTAATTTTATAGTATTGTAACAATTAATTTAAGGAGGAAATTATGAGTGACATTAAAGCTGATGTAACAATGGATTTAAAGGGGTTAGCCTGTCCATTACCCGTTGTAAAAGTATCACAGCAGATTAAAAAGATGCAGGTTGGTCAAATCTTAATGGCAGAAACAACAGATCCCGGTGCTCTTGCAGATTTTCCGGCATGGGCAAAAACAAGTGGTAATGAGATCATTGATACTGTGAAAGATGGTACTACTACAAAATTTTTTATCAAAAAGCTAAAATAACACAGTAATGCTGTGAGGTGAACAATGTTAGGCTATTTATCATATTTCATTCTTATTCCTATGGTTTACATAGCCTTTGCAACCTTGATTTTTGGGCTTATCTATAAATTTTACATCATATGGAAAGCGCCTGCTCCTGCAGGCACAGGCGCTATATTTCCTAAAAAAGGTTCAAAGGTATCCGGGCTTATTTATGACGCTATGCTGGTACCAATGGCATACACTAAACAAAAAGGTTTCTGGTTTATCATAATGTTTTTCCATATTGCATTCTTTTTTCTTTTTCTTGGTCATCTGGAATTAATAGCTGATTTCAAATTCATCCAGATTATCCCTCATAGAATTTTCCTGGGTGGTGGTTTAGTGGGTATTATTCTTATGCTTGCAACACTGTATTTCCTCTTCAGACGATTTGGAACCCCCTACCGGGAAATCTCCATACCAGAAGATTTTGTCATCCTGCTTGTTTTGTTTTTTTGCATACTTTTTGGTTCAATACTTCATTTAGCAGAACGGTACAGCGATTGGGGCGCGGTGCTCAGGGTTGATGCCAATGTATACAGAAACTGGCTTCAAAGTTTGATATGGTTTAAACCTCAACTATCGTATACTATTACTGAACTATCGCACTTTACAATACTTGTTCTGCATGTTCTTTTTGCTAATATCTTCCTCATGATGTTTCCATTTAGTAAAATGATACATTCTGTTTTTACTTTTTTAGCACATTACCGTAAAAGGAACTAACCATGGAAAGGGAAAAAGTACTGGAACTTAAACAGGTTATTGGGAAAAAGTTGAACAGACCCATGCTGTATTATCTTGATCTATGTACACGATGTGGGCTATGTTATGACACCTGTCATGTTTACCAGGGTATACCAAAAAAAGAGTATTCACCGGTAGGCAGAGCTGAGGTTGTTCGCAGAGTTTTCAGAAAATATTTTAAGCCAGCAGGGAAATTTTTCCCATGGTGGGGTGATGCACATGAATTTGATGAAAACCTGATGGAAGAACTGCGCGAAGCAGCATTTTCATGTACCGGCTGTCGCCGTTGCACCATGTTTTGTCCTTTTGGTATAGATATGCCTTATATATTAGGGATTGCAAAAGAATTGCTCATAGCGTATGGCAATGCACCTGAAGAACTGGTTATGCTTGCTGATAGTGCGGTTGAAAAAGGCAAAAGCATCGATATGTTTAAAGAAGGCTTTCGTGGAGTAATAAAGGATTTAGAACAAGAAGTTCAAAAGCTTATTGGTGCATCATCAAGTGATGGATTGATTCCTATGGATAAAAAAGGTGCCAATATACTTTTTGTTGGCTTATCAGGAGCACATTCAATAATTTATCCTGCTGCAATTTTTAATGCCGCAAAAGAGGACTGGACGCTGAGCTATTTTGAAGCGGTAAACTTTGGCTATTTTGCAGGTGATAGCGAAAAGTCAAATTTTATTGCCAATAGAATCATCAATGAGGCAAAAGCACTGGGAGTTAAAGAGATAGTTATTGTTGAATGCGGCACAGCATACAGGATACCAAAATTTTTGATGGGACCTTTGCCCTTTAAAGTAAGCAGCATCGTTGAGGTAATATACCGCTATATCAAAGAAGGCAGAATCAAAATTAAACAGGGCATTGTATCAGAACCGGTAACATGGCATGATCCCTGTCAGTTAGGAAGGAATGGAGGCATTTACGAACAACCCCGTGAGATATTACAAATCATGGCAAACGATTACCGCGAAATGAATCCAAATTGCGAATATAACTGGTGCTGTGGCGGCGGCGGTGGTTTAGTTGCGCTCGATAATGAAGAATTCAGGATTAAAAGTGGCAAACCTAAAAAAGAGCAGATTGAAAAGAGTGGTGCTACAATGGTTGTAACCGCCTGCGAAAACTGTCATTTACAACTATCTACTATAAGTCAGGGATATAATATGGGCGTAAAGGTTGAATCCTTAACAAAACTTGTAGGTGAGAACTTAATTATATAACGTAACCATTAAGGGGCAAAGAAATTTGCCCCTTAAATATCATTCTATTTTTTTTCTAATCAATTCTATAAATTCATCACTTTTTTTATATGGCTGCATCATTGATATGTCAGCAAATACATCCAGAGCTGTATTAAAATCTTTTAATGCAAAACATATCTGCCCATAAAGATAATTAAATTCTTTATGATCTGGTTTTTCTTTTAACGCTAACAAAATAGCCTGTTTAGCATCTTCATAATGCCTGTTTTTAAATAACAACTTTGCTTTTAGATAGTTATATGATGCAGGTATGGACATTGTAGAAATTGAATTTAAAATGGCAAGCGCATTGTCATAATTTTTCTTTTTATAGAATGTAACTGCTTTTTTTAAATAATTGTCAATAGCTATAGGATCTCCAATTTCAATAATACACAGGGTTAAATCATCACGGATAATCCCCTGTTCGGATTGTATAAAGTTTTGCAAATCTTTGACTATAATATCAATCTGATCCTGGGGCGAAAATTCCCTTGAAGCCACAAGTATATTAGTAAAACGTTCATTGCCATAAAACTTTCCGCTCTTTGATCTGATCTCAATAATTCCATCAGTGTATAGTACGATGCGGTCTTTTGTATTGAGCTCAAATATACATTCAGGATAATTCATATGCTCATCTGCACCTATAAATACTGAATCGGTAGATAAAGGATACAGCGTGTCATTATAGGTGATAACATAAATATCGGTATGCCCACAATTGGTATACGTTAACTCCATATTTACAAAATCAACTATGCCTAAAAATAAGGTAAAGTAAAAACCGCTTTCCTGTAAAATTCCTGTCATTCTTTTATTTAATTGTGTACAAATTTGAGATGTTGACAAATATGCTCTTGCTAAATTTTCTATCTCGGTTTTTATCATTGAGGTAAGCAATGCAGATGGTATACCATGGCCCGAAACATCTACAACACCAATAAGATAATGCGTTTCATCAAGTTGTTCCAGAATAAAGAAATCCCCGCTTACTTCCATTAATGGTTTAAAATAAACAGCTGCATACAACTGGTTGTTAGCAGGAAGAACAGCAGGCAATAACGTTTTTTGTACTGTTTTTGCTAACTTAAGTTCAAATTCCATCTGGTCATTTTTCTTTTGAAGTTCTTCGGTTCTTTGAGCAACTAAAGTCTCAAGGTTGTTTTTTAAATTATTTAAATTTTGATACATCAATGAATTAGCTATTGCTATAGATGAAGCTGTTTTGATATTTTGCAGTAGTTCAATTTCATCACCGGAAAGTGGCTTTAGATTTACACGTTCGGACAATATTATAAAACCAACAAGTTCATTATGCGCTAACGATATGATATACTCAGAAGAAAATTTTTCAAATAATGGCAACAATAATTGCCGTATATTATCATATTCATCTTTGCTTATAACTATCTTTTTTTCTATGACTCCTTGATGGCCCAATAAAAACTCCTCAAGCTTTTTATCAATTACAATCTTTTCACCTGAGAGATTGTAAAACTCATTTTTACTTTCTTCATCTTTAATAAATATTTCAACATTTTTAACCAGAAGAGTCCGTTTTAAAATGTATGACAGCTCGTTGAGTAAAAGATTGAGATCTTTTAACAACCCCATGTCATTGATAAACTGCGATTGTACCTTTTTTAAATCGTACTTCCTTCTATTAAAAAGCTGGTCAATAAATGGTTGTACTTTTCTGAAGTAAAAGTAGTTAAGCGAAAACCATATTATAAATATAATAAATAATAAGGTTTTATCCATTAATATAAAATATGGATACAATATGATATAGATAACTATATTGGGAATAACTATCACCGATGAAATACAAAACCATATTAATGTAATGTGCAACACACTTTGAATATCCATCAAACGATAGCGTAAAATGCCATACGCTAAAATTACAAGAGGGATAAACATTAAGTTGCTCAACGGATAAAAATTATACCCCATCATGGCGGGAACATTGCAAAGGGTAAAAATACCTATTAAATTTAATGCAAGAAGTATATATTTGATTTTCAGGCGTACTAATTCATTTTTTTCCTGCCTTAATTTTAATAAACTTATGATTATACCATATACAAGAATTGAAAAGGCATAGACTCCAAAAATTTGGAATACGATACCTCCTTTTGCAATATGTCCCCAGGGATATGTTAAAAGATCCGTTATATAATAAGGTGTGTGCACTAACAAAGCAAACAGCGCACTTACAACAAGACAACTTATTTCCAGATATTTTCTTGTTATTCCCAATACTGTATGGTAAAACATGACCCCTATAAAGGGTATAAATACATACAGCGTATGTATGGTTCTTTCTATTTTTAAAATGGTACTAACATCCTTGATGATAAAATGGCATAAAAAATTAGGACTAAGCAATGCATACCATATACATAATAAAGCAAAAAATATATTTTCTTTCTTTAATTTTCCTTTCAGTATAGCTATACCTGCAACAATCAAACTTGTAATAAGGGTTATAAGAGGCGGGAGCATAAAGATGTTAAGCGACGAAATGATATCGTGCATACAGTAACCTCATCAGTACTCAAAAGAATAATACCACTTTAGATGTGATATAACGATATAGTCAATTGTATTTTGTGTTATGGGGATGCTTTTCGTATTATTTCAGGATGTAATCCCCAATAAAACTTGCAGCATTGTATACCTTCTTCCTTAAAAAATCCAAAAGTATAATTTCTGTACCGATAGTTATCGGTATTATCTTCTTTTGTTAGCAATTTTAGTAATTCTGGAAGAACTGTATCAATACAATAAGCAATGACATTTGCAAGCGACATCTTCCAAACTTTTTTTACATCTATGAAAAATTCATATTCATCTTCAAATAAATACAGATGAAAACGCTTCCATTCATTATTTCTTTCCCTATATTCAACTCTTCTGAACGGCTGAGCTTTCCTTTTTTCTGTTAGTATTGCATAATGAATCAATGAAGATATTAACGTTCGTATTGATATGCCATGCAATTGTGAATAACGCTTTAATAAAGCACAATGCTCTAAAGAAATACAGGTTGTCGTTTCTATATACATAATCCCTCCAAAAACATATCCTTAAAAAGGACGCATTCAAAATTACTATCGTACACCGAGTACATCATAAATTAACAATTTTCTATGATTGTTTCAACAATCTGCGGTATCTCATAAAATGAATGAGCAATCCATCGGCAATGCTCAACCTCATGGGTATTGTGCCCAAAAACACAGGCAATAAACGGCAATCCATTATTTTGTGCAGCCACCATATCATTTGTTCTATCGCCAACCATAATGAGCTGTTTACAATCATCGAGACTATTTTTATAATATGCCAGCAATTGTGTTTTATTGTGCAATCCCTTATCTTCCAGCGCAATGATATTGAAAAAATAGTGCGATAGTTCATAAGCATCGAGTATTGCCTGTACATATTTTTTTCTGCCATTTGATGCGGTTAGCAGTGTATAACCATTATTATACAACATTGGAATTGTTTCGATAACTCCTGGTAAAATAATACCTTTTTTTTGTAATACCATAGTTGATAATTTATTTGTACAGATATCATTCAGTTGTTGCACCAGATTGTAAGGTAAGCCGGGAAACAGAGTATGAAATATTTCATTAACAGGAGTACCTACCAGGTTCATTATTTCCTGAGTTGGTGGATTGTTAATATCAAGTTCAGGGTGAGTTTTTAAAAACTCATCTATCCCCTGCGCAAATGCATCGCCAACAATCGTTGAGCAATCGTATAGCGTACCATCAATATCAAATGCAATGTATATCATGACCAACCATCTTATATATAAAATTTTTCTTGTAAAATGATATAATACAAACGCTACTATTTTTTAACTGTTTTAACACTGTTCATATCAAACTGCGATATAGTCAACATGAATACATACAATTAATTTTTTGAAAATTTTATTGTTGCATTGTAATTTTCTTGACGCATCTGTGATATAATACTATTTCACGATTATATTTCTAATAAATAACACATGGCATGCTTGTGAATCTTTCAATAACATTAGGAAATTGCACACTGAAAAATCCAATTACCATTGCTTCAGGCACTGGTGGTTACGGCGAAGAACTTTCTCAATACATTGATATAGGTTTACCGGGTGCACTATTTACCAAGGGATTATCTCTTCAACCTCGATCCGGAAATCCTGGAGCAAGGATTGTGGAAACGCCATCTGGCATGCTTAACTCAATTGGATTGGAAAATGTTGGTCTGGAAATATTTTTACAGCAAAAATTACCATTTTTATTACAATCAAAAGCCACAGTAATACCCAATGTTGCCGGTCATTCAGTAGAAGAAAATGTTGAGTTGTGCAAAATACTATCGCATACTGAAGGGATTGCAGCTATAGAATTGAATGTGTCATGCCCCAATGTAAAAGAAGGCGGTATCGCTTTTGGTCAGGATATCAAGATATTTTCACAACTACTTGAAAAGGTTCGTAATGTAACCGATGGTGCACTTATTGTAAAACTATCACCCAATGTTACCGATATTACACAATTTGCAAAAGCAGCCAAAAACATTGGAGCAAACGCAGTATCAGCAGTAAATACTTTCGTAGGAATGAAGATTGATATAAAGACCGGAAAACCGTATTTTGCAAATACATTTGCAGGTCTAAGTGGTCCTGCAATAAAACCTATAGCCATCAGGATGGTGTATCAGATAACAGAAAGCGTGGACATTCCGGTGATTGGCATTGGGGGCATATTTTGCATTGAAGATGTCCTTGAATTTTTAATGGCTGGTGCATGTGCCGTCCAAATTGGCACCGCTAACCTTATAAATCCTGATGCATCGGTACAAATTCTTCACCAATTAGAAGAATATATGGAAAGCAGAAATATTAATACCATTCATCATTTGATTGGCATTGCTCATACAAAGGAGTAACTCATGAAATACTGGAATAAACGTCTGCACACTATGACCGAATATATTCCCGGTGAACAACCCGACAACATGGATGATTTTATCAAACTGAATACCAATGAAAATCCATTTCCTCCCTCACAGGCGGTTCTGGATGCTCTGCAAAAAGCCTGCAATGGTAATCTACGCCGTTATCCTAATCCAACGGCGCAAACAGTGCGTGAGCTTTTTGCTAAAAACAATGTGTTAAATGCTGACAATATCTTTGTTGCCAACGGCTCTGATGAAATTTTTACTTTACTATTCAGAGGATTTGTTGAACCTGATGGATTAGCAGCATTCCCCTATCCTTCGTATGCGTTATACTACACAATGGCCGAGGCTAACGGCATAGCATATGACAAAATTACTCTGGATAATAATTTTGATATGCCGTTTGATACATTCCTAAATAAAAAATATAATTTGATTATTATAGCAAACCCCAATAATCCAACTGGGAAAGGCATCCCCATAGAGCAAATAAAATATTTTTGCAGTGCATATAAAGGTTTGCTTGTTGTTGATGAAGCGTATGTTGACTTTTACAATGAAACTGCTCTTCCTCTTATCAATGAATTTGACAATATTATCATAACACGCTCATTTTCAAAATCATATTCATTAGCAGGACTGCGAGTTGGTTTGGCGATAGCTCATAAAGATATAATCAAAGGCTTTATTAAGCTTAAAGATTCATATAATGTTGACCGTCTTGCTCAGGCCGGAGCTTATGCTGCACTTGCTGATAAAAGAGGGTTCCAATATAATATAATGATGGTACGCAATAATAAAGAATACCTTGAAGAATCTCTGGAAAGCATGGGCTTCCATACAGTGCCGTCTAAAGCCAACTTTGTATTTACAAAACATCCCGGTATAGATGCAAAAAAACTTTTCACAGCATTGAAAGAGCATAAGATTCTTGTCCGATGGTTTGATGGTCCTATTCAATCTGAATATATCCGCATATCAGTGGGGACTATGATGGAAATAAAGAAATTAATTAAGGTGCTTTCTGAAATAATAGCAAATTGATTATTTTCCCATCTAAACGTGTTGCCGTACTACGTGCTATGAGTTCAGGATATATAATAGTATTTTTCAGGAATAGTTTTATGTCTTTTTTTTCTATCCATACTATTATCCCTTCCCGTCCTTCGTATATCCAGTAAAAACTAATAACAAGCCCCTGTATATTTGGGTCATCAAGAATCTGATGTACGATAGTTGATTTTGTTAAAATTAAATGTAACTGTTTAAAAATAACATCCCATGCTCTCATAGGATATGACTCGCCTACAGGAATTGCATCTATCAGTTCACAATCAAATCCAAGATAGAGTTTATTTTTTTCTTTTGTTTTATTATCATAGTAAAAACCAAATGTTTGTTTTATTGGAACCAACGGTTCAATCTTTTTAATCTCATTCCCCAGATCATTGAGCTTTGCATTATAAAGTGTATTCAACCGTATGCCATCCTGCGTGGTATAACGATATTCGGGAACTGAGTATTCGTCATTTCCAACACTTTGGGTAGCAATTGTCTGGACAGAATTGGTATTTACCTGTTTATTTTCCGATGATGCACATGCACTGATAAAAAGTAAAGAAATTGTAATTATATAATACAATTTTTTCATACTGCTCCCTCGAGAATAGAAGTATTAACCTCACCCCCTGCTTCTCTCCTTCATAAGGCGATAGGAAGTTTTCGCACCATTGTCATGCTGAAGGAACGTTTGCAACCAAAGAATCTATTTGTTTATAAAGAAGATTCTTTGCTATCGTTAAGAATGACGGTACTATTATATTTTCATACCTTATGGGTGTCCACAAGCCAGCCATGGGCAACTCCTCTGAAAATAGAATTATGCACCTCAATGTCATTCCGGGCTTGACACGGAATCAACATGTGTAACATTAGCTTCTGAAACCAGTTCAGGATAGGGTTCAGGATGACTGTTACCAACTATTTTCTGTTATTCAATGACTATATAGTAACTGTATAGTTACTATTGTTACTATTGTTACTA
>DCUV01000011.1:5747-48930 GCA_002328585.1 Spirochaetia bacterium UBA2205 | reverse complement strand
ACATCATGCTATCAGAAAAACAATATTATATTGCAAAAATAGAATACCGTGTGATATTTTCAACCAAAAAATGATCACGGCATAGATCAATTGCTTTCACAATATAAAAAACAAAATCATATAACGAAGCAAAAACTATTGCACGAGTACTCAATGCCTGGCATGTTGCTACCAATAGGGGATGAAAATAGTTTTCGGAAGTCATCTTGAACGCTGATTCAGGATCTCAGTTACATATCTGGATTACGGGTCAAGCCCGGAATGACATTGAGGAATAATTCTATTATTGAAGTATTGAAGTATTGAAGATGTTATCTATGGCTATGATTAAAATATTTCAACCATTGCACTGCCGCTTATTTTTTCAATGTGTGTATATGATTTATACACTGATTCATCAGGAAAATCAGGTTTTTTTTCATCTTCACCGTCGTTGTTGTAGTCCCGTTCATCCCATTCAATCACGCCAACACGATAAAAATAAATACCCAATGATGGAAGATTTGAGTGTATAAAATGTGATGTTGATGGATTATCAAGTGTTCCATCCTGTTGAAAATATGATGAACTGCCAATATTATAGTATGCACCAACTACAATCATTTCAGAAAACTCATCATTTACATCTCCGGTCATATATATCTCATACCCTGCAAATGAATCGTAATCAGGATTAGCATCCCATGATATTATGACTGAACCGCTGTCATAATAGGCATCGATGGAAAAATGTGCGCGGTTTGTTAGCTCAGCTTCTATTGAATCTGCTATATACGAGCAACCAATGCAGCTTACTAAAAACAATACTACTATTATTTTTGATAGTATGGATTGCATATTATAACCTGAATGAAGCGCTCCCTTCAATGATATATTTATCAACTGACTCTACCAGTTTTTCAAGTTCGTAGCTGTCGTTATAGCTACCTTTAAGAGTGAATGTAAAAAGTGGTGATGCAATATCCATCATGGCAAACCAGCCTGTCACGTTGTTGTTATCGTGGTTGCTGTGGAAGCTAATAGCAGGATCATAACAGTGTGTCAGGCCCAACCACACAAAGAAATCCCATCCGGGTTGATGAAAAAAATCATACCCTGCTTTCATGGACCACATTTGTAGTACTGGTACGTCTATTGTTTTCAGTGTTCGCTTATCAATGATGGTCTGGTCAACATGCTGTAGCTGAATGCTTGCTGCCATATAAAAGTTGTCAATATTTTTCCTAACAGTGGCATAGTATGAATACAGTGTTGCGCTGTCCCGGGAACTATCGCCCGGTAATTTTTCATTTTTTACCCAGACCGGATCATAGTCCTCATCATTATACTTTTTAAATTGTTTATACCCTATGATGATGGCGGGCATATACTGTGGTGTTGTTTTTACAATGGAAATAAATTGAGTAATGTTTACGCTGATATCGGTTGCTTCTATTTGATCGTTGGCTGCTGTTGATTCCCATGTTATTGCATTAAAAAGCGTTAAACTTGTAAGAAGGCGTTTTGTGGTCTTTGATGGATCAAAGTTGTAATCCAGTGTGCCATCATCATTGGGTTCAATTTGCTGATTGAAGATAATCCCGCAATGGATGGTAATATAGGGTACTATGAGAAGCGTCAGGGCAGCAATGTCATCAAAGAATTGTGAAAAGGCATAATCAGAAGCTGTTTCGCTGCCTGCACTTCCACGACTAATTTCAACGGTTCGTGTTAACCCATAGTGATAGCCACATACAGAAAGCCCCAGTAAAACTGAATTTTTTTCCCAGGATTTTTTACTGGGTGAAGCTTCAGTTGCATTGGTTATATCAGCTTGCGGTAATTGCCCATATTCGTTAGATGCAACATCGTGAGGAGTGTATACTGGTAATACCAGTAACATACTGGAAAAAGTTCGGACCAGTTTCATGGGAACTGCTTCAGTTGCACCGGTGCCGCGATTATATGTGTTAACATCAAAATCAAAAACCCAGTTGACATCGACATATGCATCAAAGTAGCAAAAATTATTTTGCATAGTGTCCCAGCGTTGATAGAAGATGCGCTGTATTGTCTGACTGCGGGATGCAGCATTATGCAACGTAGAAGCACTATATACCTGCTGGGCATGCAGGGGCGATAGTAACCGGAAAATGAGATGAATGCTTATAAAAAAAATAATTATTATTTTGTAAGCTTGTAATTTGCCCGCCATGACAGAAACTACCGCAGTCATAGTGTTGATTTTTTTACGATGTATCAAAGCTGATTTCATAGTATTGTTGAGATAGTGCGCTGTTTTCATATAACTAAAATCTTTCAATTTATTTCAATTTATAGAGTACACATTGTTTCACCGGATCAGCAGTTTAAAAAAAGTACTTTTGCGACAAATAAAAATCTTACAGGTGCAGGAACCTTCAAATTTGGAAATAGAATGATACTGTGTCATTATGAGTGAGCGCAGCAACTGAAGAATCCCTTGCTATCATTGTCATCAGAATCTATACTTTTGTAAAACGGCAGGATGCTTCAGTTACGTCTCAAAATAACATGACACAGAATGATGCTACAATTTTATCTCAGAATGACAGTCACACTCCATTTTTAACCTCTATATATCACCGTAATAAGCCAACGTGAATACACTCCATTATAGGTTGCATGGAATAAGTTATTGCAAGTAAAATTTTAATGTATCGTTTTTGGTATATCAAAAATTAAAACTTTTTTTGAATATAAATAGATTTTTTTATATGAGCAGGTTGGCGATTCTATTACAATAGAATAAAAAGATAAAAAAATAATAGTGAATTGCCACTTTCACAATTTTATAAAATAAAATACTTTACAAAAAACATATGCCGTTTTACTTTTCGGCAAAGCTTTTATCGTTTAGTCCTTGAAAAGAAATATTTCATTTTATTTTAGTGTATAGTAAGCTGGAGGATATGATGCTAAAAGAATATGCTACCGAGAATGTACGTACTGTTGCCATAGTAGGTCATGGAAGTACTGGAAAATCAACATTATTTGATGCGATGTTGTTTGTTGGTGGACAAATTGATAAAATTGGTAAACCCGATGATGGTACACTTACTTCAGATTATGATGATGAAGAAAAATCTCGTAAAATGTCAATACGCAGCGCATTAGGTTTTGTAGAGTTAGATGATACAAAGATAAATATTATTGATACGCCCGGAATGTCTGATTTTGTTGGTGAAGCACGTGCAGCATTACAGATAGCCGAAGCAGCTATTGTTGTGGTTGATGCCGTTGATGGTGTGCAGATAGAAACAGAAAAAGTATGGCGTTACCTTGAATCAAAAAAAATCCCTCGAATTATATTTATCAATAAAATGGACAAAGAACGTGCAAACTTCAATACAATACTTGAAAATCTTAAATCGCATTTCAATGCTAAGTTTGCACCGCTATGTATTCCTCTTGGTGAAGCAGATAAACACAGTGGTGTTGTTGATTTAATTGAAATGAAAGCTTTTGTGCCAAAACCTGATGGTAAATTTCAGGTATCTGATGTGCCGGCAGATTTAAAGAAAGTAGTAGATGATGCACGAACCAATGTAATGGAGCTGGCAGCAGAAGGTGATGATGCACTTATTGAAAAGTATCTTGAAGGTGAAGCGTTAACCGAAGAAGAAATGGCAAAGGGATTGAAAACTCTGGTGGCAAAAGCTCAGGTGTTTCCGGTAGTTTGCGGTTCTTCACTGAAAGCTATTGGAGTTAAAAATCTTCTCAATGTAATAAAAAATTATGTACCAGCATGGGAATTAAATAAAAAGATTGAAGGCATCAATCCCAACAATAAAGAAGAAAAAGTAATTATTACTTCACATCCCGATGCTCCGTTTGCTGCAGTGGTGTGGAAAACATACATTGATCAGTATGCAGGGCGGTTTAATTATTGTAAAGTGATATCCGGTAAGCTATTGCCTGAAACTGAAGTATTGAATAGCACAAAAAATTATAAAGAACGTATTAATAAAATTTACACAATGATTGGCAATAAAACTGTTGATGTGTCAAAGGTGTTGCCGGGAGATATAGGCGTGGCGGTAAAACTGGATAGAACTGCTACCCATGATACATTGTGTGATTCAAAACAGGCAGTGATATTGCCTATCATACAGTTGCCTCATCCTGTGTTCTCGTATGCTGTACAGGCAGCCAAAAAGGGTGACGAAGATAAGATTGGTCAGATTTTTTCCAGAATAACTGATGAGAACCCAACAATAACCTATGAGTTTAACCCTGAAACACACCAGACCGTTTTATCAGGAATGGGCGAGATGCAGCTTGATATTATATTAAAATCTATTAAAGAAAAAAATAAGATAGATTTAATTACTTCTGAACCACGTATTGCTTACCGGGAAACAATTACAAAGAAAGCCGAGTCACAGTACAAACATAAAAAACAAACTGGCGGGCATGGGCAGTACGGCGAGGTATTTATCAGGGTTGCACCTTTAGAACGGGGAAAAGGTTTTGAATTTATAGACAGTATTGTTGGCGGTGTCATTCCACGAAATTTTATACCCGCTGTGGAAAAAGGATTGCGTGAGGGTATGGAACGAGGTGTGTTAGCACGCTATCCTGTTGTTGATATATCAGTTGAATTATATTATGGTTCGTACCATGATGTCGATTCTTCTGAAATGTCATTTAAAATTGCTGCTATTCAGGCATTAAAAAAAGGGCTGGAATCAGCCGGACCAATTTTACTTGAACCAGTAATGGAAGTAGAGATATTTGTGGATAAAGAATACATGGGGGATATCCTTAATGATATAACCAGCCGCAGAGGCAGGGTTCTTGGTATGGGAAGTACTGATGAAGATGGTAATTCACCAATTTCGGTGGTTAAGGCTACTGTACCGTTAGCTGAAATGTTGCGATATTCAATTGATCTGAGAGCAATGACCAGTGGCAAAGCTACATTTGAAATGCGCTTTTCGCACTATGATCCTATATCCGGGAAAATTGCTGAAAAAGTAATTGAAGAACGCAAAAAAGAGTTTGCCGAAGAAGAAGCAAACAAATAAAGAATGATTTACATAACCAGTATAAACAAAACAAGCCACTGGTAGCAGGCGGCTTGTTTTATATTGACAGTCATTATCAATTAAACTATATTGTAACAATATGAGTTATACTGTATACATATAATGTCAAAAAGCACCTTACGTGCCAGGCATGGAAAAGTAATAGTAGTTGTTGTCATTTAAAAGTAAAGCCGATAGTCATTTTACACCTATAGCCTCTGTGATAATTGTAGTCACAGCAATGAATTTATGTAAGTTTTCAAGTTGAAGGTTAGCATGAAAATTATAGTTTTTGAAGATTCACGCTATAATGATTTTTATCCCTTTACTATGACTCGTCCTGTATGGGATTTGCGATGTGGCTTATTCACTATATGGCAGCGTTATTGCCTTTTGTATTCATCGGATGCTTTCTTTTTTTATACAAGGCACTATCTACACGATACCGCTGCTCATAATTATCATGAGCTTGTTATCAACAGCCCGGCTGCTATTGCAAAATCTGAGACGGTGGTCTTTATCAATGCAAGGATTATATTTCCGGAACTATCGCACATAAATAATAATACTGTTTATTATCATAATGACATACCTGTTCTGGCTAAGCTTACTGATGTAGCTATCCCACAGTTTGCTACAACCGAAGATGTACAAATATTTTTACAGGATTTTCCTCATCAACATGAATACAGTGGATTATGTATCTCTTCAATATGGGAATTGGTTTCCAAAAATAAAGAAATAATAAAACATGATTTTGCTTATGTTAAAGGTAATCAAACAACAAAATATGATGTAACAACTATTGGCGATAGTTCTCAATTAATTATAGAAGATGGTGTAACGATTGAACCGTATGTAGTTGTTGACTGTACTGAAGGTCCTGTGTATATTAAGAAAGGGTGCTGTATTAAAGCGTTGAGCCGTATTGAAGGTCCCTGTGCAATTGATGAGCATACAACGCTATTGCAGGCTAAGGTGCGAGAAGGATGCAGCATTGGGCCATGGTGCCGTATTGGTGGTGAGATTGAAGAGAGCATTTTTAGTGGATATGACAATAAATATCATGAAGGTTTTATTGGACATTCGTATATAGGTGAATGGGTCAATTTAGGTGCACTGACAACCAATAGCGATTTAAAAAATAACTATACCACAGTGATGATAAACAGGGGAGATGAAAAAATAGATACTGGTTTACTCAAAGTGGGATGTTTTATTGGTGATTTTACCATGACAGGCATAGGTACTTTAATCAATACGGGAAGCACGATGGGTCCTTGTTGTATGATTGTACAAAGCAGTGGGCTTACACCAAAGTTTATTCCACCGTTTTGCTGGTATATTGATGGCAAATTGGTTGATCTGCCTTCTATGAATAGGCTATTAGAAACATGCAAAACAATGATGTCACGGAGAAATAAGGATTTTGCTATCTATCACCAGATGCTATTGGAAAAAGTATATGAGCAAACAAAGCTTTTCAGGAAAGGGATTGGCAGATGGAGCGCGCCGAAGTAAGATTTGATTTAATTGTACTGATATCATTTTTTATGCATATAATAATAATGATATCGTTTTTGATATTGCAGATACGTTCGGGAGTATTTTCAAAAAGTGCTGCAGAATCCTTGTTTAAAGGCCGGGATATTATAGTCAATATAAATCAGGATGATATCAAGGATGTAAATAAAAATACATTATTGTCAGATAAAACATCAAAAGCCAAAGGGCACGTTACAAAAGATAAGGGTGACAGATGGTTAAATAATTCGTTAGAGTTTAAGATGCAAAAAGGTGTACGAAGGTTAGGGAAGGGTGGCATTGCCAGTGATGCTCAGACTAAAGATAAAGTAATGGTATCAACTGAAAATACAGAGTACTCCATAACTTTTTTTAAAGAAACCATGGGCGGGATACCTGAGTTTGAAGGTGACAGCGATTTTACAAGAATACCGGATAAATACAGTATTACACCAAAGAATGCATTGTTCTTTAGTAGTGATGGTTTTTTCTCATTCAATACATTAAAATTTAAACCTTTCGAATACTTTAAAAATATGAAAGATAAAGTAGCGGCTAACTGGCATCCGCCTCTTTTAGCCAATGCTGTTATTTATGGATATGATCCCATGACAGGAAGTTTTGCCCCTGGCAGAATGCGTATAATGGCAGTACCAACACAGGATGTGAAGCTATACTTTACTATGGATAGGAGTGGTAATGTGCTGGATATTGTACTGGTTGATTCATTAGGAAATAAAGCTATTGATGAATCATGTATAGATGCTATACGGTTGTCGCGCAATTTTGGTAAAGTGCCGGAAGAAATAAAAGGCAGGGTTATAGTCATTCCATTTTTATTTAGAATTGTTTCACAATAAATAAATATTAAAATAGTGCACTTTAAACGTAAACGTGCATCGTATCATGTCGATTCTGTTGCATTAATTATATCTGATAGTGTTTTATCCTTAACAATTAAATCAATAGATTGTTTCATGTCTTTAAACAGGTCAAAAAGATATGATTTAAGCTTATCCTGTTTAATTGGTGGAATCTCTAATGAAATGCTGTATACTGCGTCAATGATCTTTGCAATAGTTAAATTTTTGCTGGCATTGGCGGGGATTATTGCATTATTGCCTGTTCGGGTGATAAATTTTTCCTTTTCAAATAGCTCAAGCATCATATCAAGTAAATCAACATCATTGAGTGCTATAGGTAATAATTCATGAAATGTACTGGCTCCCTTTCCGGATTCAAACTTTTTGTATATATGATGTAACAGAGCAACTGCAATGTATACATGAATACTCTTTTTATCCTTTAAAGTTTTATTTAAAAATTTGTAGCTTAATGGATTCATCAAGACATATGAAATTTCTGCTCCATAGAGTATTATAACTGCGGAAGAATATACAACCAGTAAAAATAGTGGAAATGCAGCCAGAGCACCATAGATAGCAAATGTGCTCTTTGCAAAAGCTTTAATATAGATTATGAAAAGTAATATGAAGATAACCCAGACAGCGCTGGTAAATGATGCGCCTATTGCAGCAGGTTTTAATGGTACTTTTGTATTGGGTAAAATTATGTAGCACATTAAAAATAAAATCCATATAAAAAAGAACGGAGCAAAGAAGTTAAGCAAATATATGGAGATGCCTGTTCCTTCAGTTCCCTGCCATGATTTTCCATTATCTTTTGATGACATGAGTAAACTATTGTTGCCTATAGCCCACAGCAAATTATTGTGAAGTGATAATTCATTGATTCTTGTCCCTTTTAATTTTTTAAAAATCCATTGTTCGCCACCATTTTCAGTTAAATAGATATCAGATTTTTCACCTGCCATTAATCCTCTTTTTGAATTAAAAAAATATAATGCATATAAATTGTTATCTTTAAATTTATTTGGTGTCCACAAATTAAAATTTTTATTACCCTTTAAATAAAATCCATCATCAGCAACTATAATAACAGTATTTTCATCGGCTATCTGAACATTATTGAAATTAAGAAAATTCTTTTTATATTTACCTTGCGGCAATTGTTGCATTTGCCATATTTTCCCCTTATTAAAAGTTGTTATAATATAGGATCTATCGCCAACAATAATTCCTTTGTCGTTATGAAAGTCTATTGCATTAAAATTTGATGTTATATTTTCCCATTCCATGGTTTGCCATGTTTTACCGCCATCTACTGTCTTTAGTATATAACCATTATTTGCTGCAATAAATCCTGCATTTTCATCAATCATTTTGATGTCATTAAAAGTAAAAGCACCCCATTTTTCAATAGTCCATGAATTCCCGGAATCATTTGATTTTAGTAAAATCCCGTTATCACCTACGATAAAACCTTTGTTGCCAATAAATTCAATATCATAAAGATTCGTTTGCTTGAATTCTATTAACTCTATTCTGTATTCTTCTGCATTGAATTTTTTCTCATTTGTATTGTATGAATAAATATGTTGATTATCAAAATCAATTTTTTCTTGTGGCAATTCTGAAAATTGCAGGTTGTCGTTATAATTAAAAAGAATTGTTGCTTTGCTACCTGTGATATAGTGTGTGTTGTTATGATGAGCTATTGAATAAAAATGAGGAGCCGAAAGTGTATTGGAAATCTGTGTTGCTACAGCAGTTGCAGCAACAAGCATTATAGGCCCTAATGTTAGGGCAGCCCAATAGTAAATTACTTTTAAAAACATTGATCGTTGTTTTGAAATTTTGAAAATATCATTAAGAGATTTTTCAAGGGTGCGCAAAACTGCAGTAGCAGAAAAAGCTAAAACGACAGCACCAACACCACCAATTTTTGCTGCATTGTCAATTAATGAACTGATTGTTTGAAAAAAAGGATCAACGTTAATTTTAATATTATGTTCAACAAGAAAAATTGTAATCTGATTGAAGAGTTCATCCTTTTTATCACCCACACCTGAAAATATTGAATAGATGGTAAGCAATACTGCTAACGTAGGTATAAGTGAAACAATAGTTGTATAAGCAATAGACGAAGATTTTGTAAGGCAGTCATCTTTTATGAATTTACGGGTTGCAACAATAAATATTTTTATGGTGTTAACTAATTTAGTGAGCAGCCAGTTAAAAGCTTCATCTCCACGATATATCTGATTTATAATCTGGATGATAAAATTTATAATTTCATTAATTCTGATTTTTAATCGTTTTATTAACTTTTTCATGAAAAAATCCTTTGATTTTAGATTCCTGAACAAAAAGTTGGAGTAAAAAATAATTTAAGTCAAACATAATTTATGGTGAGATATCTAAAAAATCAATTTTTGATATTATTAATTGTAATAATAAAAAATTTTATAGTTTAGATACATATAACTAAAAAAATAATTGCATTATGTTTCATCTGGATGTTGTATATATTGAATATAAAAGAGGTAAGCAATTCTATGCCAGATAAAACGCTTATTGTTATTAAAAGTAACATACATTGTATGAAACTGAATACATCAGGATTACTTTTTATTGTTATTGATAAAGAAAATGATTGGATTATTGAAGTTGACGCAATTTTTATTTCGGGTGATTTTTTAAAAAATGCAAAAATAAATATTCCGCCTGTTGATTTTTTTGAAGCAATAACTGTGGCACGTGAACAATACATGATCATCAAAGAGTTTTCAGATAGTGTAAAAAGTTATATATTGCACAAAATTGATCAAATGAATATACGAGCACTTATTAATAATATTAATAATAATCAAATAGCCGCAATTAACGATATTCAACGAATTGTTAAATCTGCATTAAATATAGATATTGTTGACGTATATTCAGAGTTTGATACTATAACTAATGGTCAATATAATGAAATAGTAGTAAAACAAAAAATAGAAAGCCTAACATTAGCAAAGCAGGTTGAATTGGTAGCTGGTTATTATGGCAATGATAAAAAAATAACAGAAGAATCAATAAAAAAGAATAGGCAGGATATAGGAATTGCTGTTGTATATATTACTTCAAAGCAATTTAGTGGAATATGCTTTTGTTTTGTTAATTGTATAACAAAAAAAATGCTCTACTGTTATAGCTGGATTGATGAAAACAATCGTATTCAAAATGAATTAAATACAAAGGATACGTTGTATAATTTATTTCAAAAAGTTGCTGAAGCTACACAAATGATAAATAAATTAACACCAGTCCAACATGAAATACAATCAAAACTGTGGGGTATTGATATAGATCTATTGATAAATGCAATACAACATGAAGCGTCAGGAATAGCGGGTCAACTTTTTCATGATGTTTTGCAGCAGTATCCTGAGATTAAGGCAAGGGCCGAATTGCATACTATAGATGCAATTCGCTTTCATATGCTATTTAATCCACCACAATTTGATAATAAGCAAGAAGAACAGTTTGGTGATATAAAAACTGATAAAAAGATGGTAGCGGTTGATTTAGTTTTATCGCCAACATCAGGTAGAACAGTTTCACAATTGCAACGTGGTGATTATATCTATGTGTTTATTGATACTTCTACACCGTATGGATATGATGTGGCAAAAGCTCTAAACTTGATTCTGGATAATAAAAATACACCTATTGAGGCTGAAGTATATTCGGTAATTTATAACAGCAAAAAAGGATTTAACATTTTTGTGAAAATATCAGATAGCTTATATGGCAAAGCGCTGGAAGAACATGATCTAAAAGTTAAAACAAAGCTTGTTGCTGATGATGAATCTAAAAAAGAAGTGTCATCAAGAACAAGCCTTGTCATTGGCATTATAGCTGGAATAGTTGTTATTGCAGTCATTGCATTTTTAATATTGTCGTGAAATTATTTTACAATTTACCTTCGCGTTCCAATTTTTGAATATCCTGCGGAGTAATTGGTTTATCCTTACCAAGAATTTTTGATGCTTTGTTTAATTTTTCAATCATGTCATCGTCTGTTATGATTTTGTCACGCGAAGCATCAATATCTTCTTTTGATTGAGGGGGAATGTTTAAATAAATTTTTGCATATACTTCACGATTACCAGGGTATTGACCTGAAAGAGTAATGGTAAGATTACATGTTGATTTCGGGAGCAAATATCGTGAAATTTTTAATAATTGTTTAACAGTAGATCTAGGGGCAATATACGTTGATTCTAATAGTTGATCAGGATTTATATTTTTATAATCCGGAGACATCTCAGTATTGCATGGCATGCATTCCAGAACTGCGTTATTAAATGACACTGCTTCATCAAAAATATTTTTCATGGTTACTTCAACTGTTACGGTGGAACTATCTATTGAAGGAAATTTATTGTAGAGTGAAGGTATTATTGGATTCCCCATGAGGTTTGACAAATAGTGTACATTGGGGAATGAAATACTATTCCTGCCTGTTGCGGTAATATTGTTTGCATCAGCAACTGTTACCTTCACCAAAAAACTTGATTGCAATCCTTTTTGATCACGGCTAGCATAGCTATGGGTGATATATCCGTTCTGAGTAGTAGCATAAGTACCATCGCCAAAATCCCATTCATACGTGCATTTCCCTGAGAGCCCTTTTTGCGAGGTTACTTCAAATATTGCAGATTCGGGCTCTAAATTGTGTAAACGTGCACTTAATACTACAAGTGGTTTATCAGCGCACTCTACAACAGTAATCTGAACTTTGCGCATATCTATATGCTTACCTTCGTCACGCACCGTTACATAAAATTCTCGCTGTCCTGCTTTGTTAAATCGCATGATTGCAGGATTGCCTAATTTATTGCTTATGCGATACACCAGATGAGCATCTGATCCAAATGGATTTTTTGCAATGACCGTTACTTTAAAATCTTCGCCGGCACAGACGGGATTTTTTTCAAGTATGATATCTTTTATAAAGTTTGCTTGCTCTATTTCATATGTTTCAACTTTTTCAGGATCAACCGGCGGCAATTCTTCAGATTGTTCCTGTTGGGACATGAATTGAAAAATATTTAAAAGCGATTGATTTTTGGAAGGGTCATCATTATTTGATTTATCATTATTAGTATGTATCAAAAAAATAAATACTAAAATGACTGCGGCAATAATTCCAATAATTATATATATACGTTTCATAAGTTTTACCTGGTGGTATAAATTTTAAAAATAAGATAAGGATTTGAACAAAAAATATCAACAAAAAATTTTGTTAGATAGTTACTCATAAAAACTATCGCACATCATTCTATCACTTTGAAATTAATCATATGAACAACTTACAATAACTATAAATGAATTTGTTATAATAAAAAAATCCCGGGCATAAATAACCCGGGATGTTGTATTATAGCAGATTAATCCACCCAGTAATAGTATCCGGAGGTAATAACCAGAGGATCAACCTGTCCATAGTATGAAGAGGAGGTAGTTTGCACACCGGTATTTTTTCCCGATGGATTGGTATAGGTATAAAGCAACAGATGGTCAGGTGCATTGGCGGTTGCGGATATTTTATTAATATAGCTTTTCCAGTATGATGAAGTGTCAGTTGATCTGTCCCAGCCAAATGTATTAACAATCTGATTGGCTATCTTTTCGTCAGCACCAGTTCCAAAAAGCCCCTCAATATCAATAATAAAAGATCCAAATCCGCCGGCTTCATCACGGACCATATTTTTGACCGAATTGTATAAACTATATCCGCATTGTGATACCAATGAGGGTGGAATATAAGCAACGTTCATTGGTTTGCCTGCAAAGTAATTAGCATACCAGCAGGTGCCTGAGCAATGATTGCCTCGCCCTTTTATGTAATAATTTACATAATCTAACTGGTACATGTTAACATACGCATTAACGCGGTAATATCCCTTGACATACAACATTTTGTCAGCAGCATTAACAAGATATTGTCGGTATAGCGCTTCATTTGCAGAAGTTGGCTTAAGTACAGCACCACCGGCAGCAGCAAAATTTTTTGTTACATTATAGGTAGTATCAATATTCTCAGTCAAAATGCCAGGCATGCCGTTGCTCAATTTATCAGGATTCATCCTTTTGGGTGTTGTTTGAATAAACCATATTTTGTTGTATTCAATAGGGATATCGCTAACATACATGGTGTTGTGGCGGATGTTATATCCATTATCGACAGCCATCCCGCTGTGGCTCCAGTAGCAACCCAATATTGCAAGTAAATCCATGATAAACCCCGGACTGGTTGAAAGGATAACATCTCCTTTCTGGGCATTAATGCTCATTGGTTTATAAACCCATTGGCCAGCAAAGATTGTTGAAGATGTGAACACAATAAGCATAATAAGGCATATTTTTGAAATAAACTTCATAGGAACCTCCTTTTGAATAATATATAATGCAAAATCATATAATTGTGCTCATCAACAGTGAGTGAATAATCACTCACTTTATAATAATAAACATCACCATAGGTAAAGTGAGGTGATAGCAAAAAAAAGTCAATTTAAAAACCGACTATTTGGTATAAAATAAAAAATTTTTTTAACTATTTGTTTAACTATATTACATAAAAAAATAATTTATATAATTAAATTAAAAATAAAGTTAAAGCCCCATTGCAATACTAGTAAGTGATATATTATGTTGTTAACAAGAGGATACACACGATTATTTTTGATTTACAAATTCTGATGTGCTACATATATGACATAAAAATAATTTTTGTAATGATGTAATCAGTTGAATGGTTTTTATTTAAACTTTACAGGAGGAGTTCATGGCTTATAAAATTACTGAAGATTGTACAATGTGTGGAACATGTGCTTCTGAATGTTCATCTCAGGCAATTTCTGAAGGGAAGGATCGTTATGTCATAGATAACGATATTTGTACAGAGTGTGGCACCTGTATTGATGTGTGCCCAGCTGAAGCAATAGTTGAAGTATGATGATAGTGGGGCATGCAGCCCCACTTTTTTTAATATAAAAATGCTTTGCTTTTTTAAAACGATGAAGTATATTATGCTGACACTCTGAGGCTAAGGCGGATAATCATGCTGTTGAAAGGAAAGATTCTTTGGGTGCTAATGCTTTCTAAGAATGACATAAAGGACTTCGTTATTCAGAAGGGTGCAGTATAATTCTTTTTTTTGGGAGTTTTTCATGTGTGGAATTGTAGGCTATATTGGTAATAAAAATGTTGCTGAGGTTCTTATCAACGGTTTGCGAAGACTGGAATATCGAGGATATGACTCGGTAGGAATAGCTGCACTGCTGGGGAATGAATTAATAATTCAGAAGCAAAAGGGAAAAGTTGCTGATCTTAATAAAAAGTTGAATTATGAAAAATTTAATGGATGTACTGTTGGTATTGGGCACACACGATGGGCAACACATGGTGAGCCAAATGATATCAATGCCCATCCACACTGTGACTGTAACGGTGATATCGCACTGGTTCACAATGGAATCATAGAAAACTATAGTGCTATAAAAAAAGTACTCATTGAACATGGTCACACTATTCAAAGTGAAACAGATACCGAAGTTTTAGTGCATCTCATTGAATACTATCACCAAACCATGTCCCTTGTTGATGCAGTACAGAAAACATTAACCAGGGTTGAAGGGACATATGGCATAGTTGTTATATCAAAGAAAGAACCCGATAAAATGGTAGCTGCCAGGAACGGGAGTCCTTTGATACTTGGTATTGGCGATGGTGAAATGATAGTAGCTTCTGATGCCAGTGCAATCGTTGAACATACACGGAAGGTAATGTATGTTTCAGATGGTGAAATAGTAGAGATTACAAAAGATACGGTACGAACATTTGATCTACGAAAACATGAATTGGAAAAACAAACCGATAAAATTGATTGGGATATTGCATATATAGAAAAACAGGGATTTCCTCATTTTATGCTGAAGGAAATATTTGAGCAACCAGAGACAATTCAGAATGCGTTCAGGGGACGAATAGTATTGGATGAAGGTAAAACTCGCCTGGATGGATTGCGGCTTACTGAAGATGAGTTAAATAGTATAAAGCGTATTATCTTTATAGCGTGTGGTACCTCATGGCATGCGGGACTTATTGGGGAGTATTTAATAGAAGAATATGCCCGTATACCTGTTGAGGTTGAATATGCCTCAGAATTTAGATATTGCAGCCCAATCCTTGAAAAAGGTGATCTTGTTATTGTTATAAGTCAATCAGGTGAAACGGCTGATACTCTGGCAGCAATGCGTGAAGCTAAGGCACGTGGTGTCAGGGTGCTGGGCATTACCAATGTTGTGGGAAGTACCATAGCTCGTGAAAGTGATGGAGGGGTGTATATACATGCAGGGCCTGAAATAGGTGTTGCATCTACTAAAGCGTTTACTTCGCAGATAACCGTTTTAATTCTTTTAACATTTTATTTAGCCCGCCGTAGATTTATGACTGCTGATGCAGGTCGTGAATTTTTACAGGAGCTGATACAGGTACCTGCACTTGTGCAATCAATATTAGGAAAAAATGATGAAATTAAAGCAATAGCAACATTATATCAACATCACCGCAATTTTCTTTATCTGGGAAGAGGTATACAGTTCCCTGTTGCGCTTGAAGGTGCATTGAAGTTAAAAGAAATATCCTATATTCATGCGGAAGGATATCCTGCTGCCGAGATGAAACATGGCCCAATTGCACTTATCGATGAAAATATGCCAGTTGTCTTCATTGCTATAAAAGATGAGGTATATCAAAAAGTTATAAGCAATATGCAGGAGGTAAAAGCACGAAAAGGCAAAATTATTGCTATTGCAACTGAAGGTGATGAAGAGATACAAAAGTTTGCTGATCATGTTTTCTATGTGCCGGCTACTATAAAAATTGCGTCCCCTCTTTTAACGGTAATTCCGCTACAGTTGTTAGCGTACCATATTGCAGTATTACGCGGGTGTAATGTAGATCAGCCAAGAAACCTGGCAAAAAGTGTTACAGTAGAATAAACTGTTAAATAAATTTTTATGCACAACGTTTTAAATAATTGACAAGAGGTAAACAAATTTTATAAGTGATAGCAGAAATAACTTAATTGATAATATAGGCAAAAACGTAATGTCATGAAAAATATAGTAAAAAAATTATGATAACAATAAGGAGAATTCACAATGATAGTAATTGAAAATGTTGATTATATTGGTATAACGGTATCTGACATGGACAATGCAATCAGTTTTTACAGTGATTTGTTTGACTTTGAGGTTGTTGAGCGTGTAAGCAATACCGATGAAGCATATATACGGGTTGGTGATATTTTGCTAAAGCTTGTTGAAGTAAAAGATTTTAAAGCGCCCGAAAATTTGAAAAATAATATCTGTTTCTATATCGATGAAGAAGATTTTGATGATGCTCTTGATGAGTTGCAGGAAAAAAATATCACAATAGTTCACGGACCTGAAAATATCCGAAAAGGACGTTTGGTTGTATTTACTGATCCCGATGGAAATAAAATTGAATTGCGATATCCCCGATTTTCTTTATAAAATTAATTAAAATTATTAATTATGTCATTACAGTTTAGCATTCCTATTATCCCAATTGGTGTTTTTTATGATGTTGCCAAAACACTCAAGATGTTTGAGCTTTTAATGCAACACGGTATACGTTGTATTGAAGTTACATTACGAACTGCGCAGGCACTTGACTGCATTGCTGCTCTAAAAAATACATTTCCTGATGCAATGATTGGTGCTGGCAGTGTCATAACTCATGACGATTTTAAGGCAGCAGTTGATGCTGGAGCAATGTTTATTGTTTCACCATGCGTAAGTGATGCATTAATAGAACTATCGCACAAATATAAAAATATATATTATATACCTGGTTTTACAACTCCTACCGAATTAGCTCATGCACTGCTAATGCATGTTGATGTTTTGAAATTTTTTCCTGCTCAGCATTGCGGCGGCGCACCTTATTTAAAAGCTATTGTTGAACCGTTTACAAAGTTTTCATTTTCAATCATTCCAACGGGTGGTATTCAACCTGCTCATATTGCAGAGTATTTATCGGTGCCAAAGGTAGTTGCCTGTGGTTTGTCGTATCTTGTCGATAGTTACCTGATAGAACATGGCGATTATATAAATCTGGAAAAACGTATAAACGAAATCCTTGCCTGTTTGCCGCGATAGATGTCTATCTATAAAAACATTGAAACAGCAATTTATAAACGGGAAAACCTGTTGAAGCAAACTATCACCAATGCGTTCCGTTTGGTTAATGGACGGGGTGATGGTTGCTATGGACTGATACTTGATTGCTATGATGACTATCTTTTATTACAGGTGTACGATAGTTCCCTGTATCAGGAATATCATAGGATAAGCGATCATTGTATAAATATATTAGCATGTTGCAATAGAGCAATAAAGGGTATCCTACTAAAAGATAGAAGTAAAGTTCATGATCCTCAACAAATTACAGAGCTACGAAAAAGCGTGTGTATAACAGGAGCTATGCCACCGGTACCTTTGATAGTAAAGCAAAATGACATTGCTGCAGGTGTTGATCTGATTAATGGCCAGAATACAGGGCTTTTTCTTGATATGCGCGGAGTGCGACAGCGTTTAGAAACATATTATGCAAATGGTGGAAAGCTCTGTAATCTTTTTAGCTATACCGCTCTATTTGCAGTCCATGCATTGAAAAATGGATTACACCATGCAATCAATGTTGATATGTCAAAAAGCGTGTTAGATAGGGCTAAACAAAATTATATGCTCAATCAAATTGGTTATGATAATAGGGACTTTGTTGCTATGGATTGCAAAAAATTTTTAAAATATGCTGCAAAACATAATGATACATTTCATTTTGTGATTTTTGATCCGCCTACATTTTCCAGAAATAAAGGACACAATTTTAGTGTAAAAAAACATTATAATGAATTTTTAATGTTGATTGCACCCATTGTTTCAGATGGGTATGTCCTTACCACTATCAATACTATTACAATTTCAGATGATGAGTATATATCATTACATCCCGATAACTGGGACCTGCAATTTTTAGAACATGAGCCTGATGACTTCCCCTATTACAAGGAACCTTACCTGAAAGCAGGTTTATGGAAAATGCGGTAATTTTTTTGAATTAATCCTTGACTTGTAAAATTTATCTTTCGACAATAATGATGAGTGGTTTTCTCCATCAATCATTCATGTTGCAATTCCAGTGAAATATACAGGATAGTATTATGGTTGTTTTATACATTGCGGTAATCAGTGTCATAGTGGGTATCATAGTTGTACTCTATTCGGAATTTTTTGAACATACCATTATGTCCAATATTCCTCATGACCGATATGTGCCTAATCTTGATGTTGAAATGTCATCACACTCCATGCACAATGGCAAGGAGCAATACCATGAAACAATGGATTCTGATGACATGCCTGACATTGATATAGACTTTGATTCTATACTGAAAGATGAAACACCGATTGATACTACACCTGCAAGTAGCAATCCAAAATCAGAAGTTATTTCTATAGATGAACAATCCTATCAAAAAGATGGTATTTTTGATGTTGTTATGTATGTGGATAGTAGCGGAACTATTGGGGATATTGAAAGCGGTATGCGTTCAGGAAATTGGAGTTCATTAACAAGGATAGGAGCCGGGACCTTGCGATATAAACAGCAGGGCATCAATATTTCTATTAATAATAAACTCTATCGCTATGACTTTTATAGAATAAATAATTTAAAAGTACATGATAACTATATGCTTTTTACGTTAAAAGGTAAACAGGGTGTTAATTGTTTACTGCTCAACAATGAATCTGATATACTATTATTTATTGAAAATGAATATAAACAGTTTGTTGAATCTCACAAACAGGAAGGTTAACAAGTATGTATTATCGATACAAATCAAAACAGCGAAAAAGAAATACAACAAAATTAATTATTAATATCCTTTTAGTGGCAATAGTTATTTATATTGTTCAGGAATATCATCAATACATCTTTTTCTGGAAATATACATTAAATAAATTGCAGTATAAAGTTGATATGGCAGTCAAGCAAAGTGATAATGAAATGCGGCAGGGGCAATTGAAAGATTTATGTATAGCTGCAAATAAGTATGTTGAGAGTAATCCTTCAAACAGCGATGCTTATTATCTGGCTGGAACGGTTTATTATTTATATGCATCCTCTATCAGCAATATTCCGGTATATGCATTATACGATGAAAATACTCTGGATACCATCTCTAATGAAGCAAAACAAAATTTGATCAATGCTATTAAAGCGATTAATAAAGGATTGGCTTTTGGTGGCAGATCATCGATAGATGATACTACAAGAGTTATTCTTGCCTCATCACTTTATGCAAGCAGGTTTTATCCTATTAATGAGATATACACTATTATTCAAAAAGTATCAAATATAAGTAAACTATCCATAGATAATGCTCGATTGTATTCATTGATAGCTATCAAAAGCGGTCATACTGAAGAGGGGCTTGAACTGGTTAAGTTGAAAGGTGTCTCTGATAATAGTGAAGGAAGGATGTTTTTAGCCGCATCATATTTATATGCTAATCAGCAGAGCAATGCTATTATTGAGTACAGGAATATTTTGAAAAATTCAATGGATAACGCCATTATTAAAGCTGTACATATAGAATTAGGGAAGATATTTTATAAAAAAGGCATATATACAGAATCACTGGAACATCTCAATGCTGCATTGCAGATAGATAATCAAGATATACAGTGTAAACTGTGGTTAGGTAAAGTTTATTCTGCCGTAGGAAATATTGCCCAGGCAAAAGCAGTGTGGAGCGAGGTGTTGCTTCTTGATTCTGAGAATGTTGAAGCAAAACGGTTGTTAGGGGTTATGTAAAAATTTATTTTTTATCTGATATTAAAAAAATTCATGATAATAGCTTGACAAAAAAAATAGCAAAGTATCATTCAAATGCAAATAGTTTTACTGTTAATCAATATTTTGACTAAAAAGGTAAACATATTATGATCTTTGATTCTGTTTATAGCTTATTTTCAAATGATATGGGGATTGATTTAGGTACTGCTAATACATTGGTTCATGTAAAAGGGCAGGGTATTGTATTAAGTGAACCATCGGTTGTGGCTGTTCAAACAAGTACCGGTAAAGTGCTGGCAGTTGGGCATGAAGCAAAAAGAATGCTGGGAAGAACTCCTGGCGATATTGTAGCAATACGTCCTATGAAGGATGGCGTCATAGCTGATTTTGAAACTGTTGAGAAAATGATACGATATTTTATCCAGAAAGTTCACAAACGATCAACATTGGTTAGACCACGGGTAGTAATTGGGGTTCCCTCTGGTATCACCGAGGTGGAAAAGCGTGCGGTACGAGAGTCGGCGGAGCAGGCAGGTGCCAGGGAAATATATCTCATAGAAGAAGCATTGGCGGCTGCCATTGGCGCAAATATACCAATACATGAGCCCGCAGGACATATGATCGTTGATATTGGAGGCGGGACAACTGAAATAGCAGTTATTTCATTGGGTGGTATGGTTATTGCTGATTCCGTAAGGATTGCAGGTGATGAATTTGATGAAGCCATCATAAAATATATGCGGACACAGTATAACCTTGTAATTGGTGAACGCATGGCTGAGGATGTTAAGTTCAGGGTTGGTAATGCGTTCCCGGAAAAGAAGATTGAAACAATGGAATTGAAAGGGCGTGACGCAATATCAGGTTTGCCAAGAACACTGGAAATTGATTCTACTGAGATTAGAAAAGCGCTCAAAGAGCCAGTTGATCAGATTCTGGATGCTATCAAACATACATTGGAACGAACCCCTCCCGAATTAGCTGCTGACATAGTTGAGCGTGGTATAGTATTATCCGGTGGTGGCTCACTGCTTAAAGGTCTGGATAAATACATTAGCAAAGAAACGGGAGTTCCTGTTATAAGGGCTGAAAATCCACTTACCTGTGTTGTGATGGGTGCTGGAAAATTCCTTGAAGAGATTAAAAATCTCTATAGGTCAAATTTGAAATAGATTATAATAGTGTAATTTATTATCTTAATTATCATCAAAATGCTCTTGCAGGTCATGCAGGAGTATTTATTTAATACAATTAATTAGGTACAAAGTGGAATTCTTTACACGACATAAAGCGTTAATACTTTTTATAGTATTTACATTATTTTGCTTTATTTCTCTCTCTATTCAATCGTCACGAGCAACCAATGTGGTTGAAGGGGCTGGAAATATGGTAATTTTTCCATTTCAGAAATTATATCATGCAATTCAGACCAATATTTCACTACTATGGTCAGGATTTTCCCAATTAAGAAATGCACAGGAAGAATTGGAAAAAACAAGGGCACGGTTGCAATATTATGAATCGATTACTGAAGAAGTTGAAGAAATAAAAAGAGAAAATCAACAGTTAAGAAATCTCCTGGGTCTTAACGAGCGATTACCCTATGACTCTGTTCTATCTACTATAATATCAAAAGATCCAGATAATTGGTTCAGAACAATCATTATAAATAGAGGAAGCTCTGATGGTATCAAGGTAAATATGCCTGTTGTAGCTTTTTTTGGTGATGAGAAAGCTATCATTGGAAAGATAATAGAAGTAAGAGGTTCAATCTCAAGAATATTGCCAATTATTTCACCCGATTTAAAGATTGGAGTTGTTTTTCAAGAAAGTCGTTACCCTGGACTTTTGAGTGGTTATTCTGCAATAGGTAAAATGTGCATTGTAGATTATGTGGATAAAACAGCAACTATTAAAGCAGGGGATATTGTCATTACATCCGGTCAGGGAGGTGTATTTCCGCAAGGACTATTAGTGGGAGTGGCAATACGATCATTCCCTTCTGAATCAGGTGCGTTCCAGCGTGTACTGGTGAAACCATATATTAATTTTGACCTTATTGAAAATGTTATCGTTATAAAAAAAGAACCGGACCTCGAAATTTTAAAACTAACAGAGGAAGAAATACAACAATGATATTAATGTATATTATAACAGGAGCATTAGTATTAGCATCTTTGATAATACAGGGGCATTCTTCATTTGATGTTTTACGTATAGGAGGTGTTAAACCTGATTTAGTTTTTATTGTCATTGTGTATTTTGCCTATAGTTTTGGTTCTTTATATGGTGAGGTAACCGGATTTATTGGAGGTATACTAAATGATGCCATATCAAATTCCCCTTTAGGGTTTATGGCATTTCCCAAAATGGCATTAGGCTTTATAATTGGCTTTTTTGGGAGGTCAATCTTTAAAGAAAATTTATTCACAATATTTTTATTGATCTTTATTGCATCTATTGCCAAAGGAGTAATAACTTTAATATTAGCCTATCTTTTCCATGAAGGGGCATTGTCATCTGTTACATCAATAATTTTACCCGAGTCTTTTTATAATGCATTACTATCCCCGCCATTGTTTTTTTTATTTGATAAAATTTTTGAGCAGGAGTTGTCCAGGGAAGGCCGATAGATTATGCAATTTGCATCCGTTAGAACAAAAATCATAGAAGAATTTAGAAAGCGATTATATGTTATAGGCATTATTATTATCTGCATGTTTGCAATATTTTTTTTGCAACTTATTAATTTACAGATTTTCCAGGGCAGGGAATTTTCAGAAAAGTCCAGAATGAATATGGAAAATAATATTCCATTGCCTGCTTCAAGAGGAGAAATTTATGATAGAAATTTTTCTACTGATAAACAGAACATCGTTTTGGCAACAAATCGCCCTGCTTTTAATATTATTGTAATCCCTGCTCAGTATAAAGAAAAAAATCAATTTTATTATGCTATCAAAAATATATGTGCTCTGTTACAATTGCCATATGAAGAAATCCTGACAGATTTAAAGTCAACAAATCCCTACAACAGATATATCATTCAAGAAGATGTTCCGTTTGATATTGTAGTAACTATCGCTACAAATCAGGATAAATTTCCTAACATAATGTGGGAAGATGCACCGGTGAGAGTATATCCCTTCAATAATATGTTTTCGCACGTAATAGGCTATATTGGAAGTTTAACGAAAGAAGAATATAATACATACAAGGATGTGGGATACAAATACTATCAAAAAATTGGAAAAGCAGGTATTGAACGGCAGTATGATTCAATTTTGCGAGGTGTTGATGGATATGTTCGTAGAATCGTTGATGCCAAAAATAGAACAGAAGGCGAAGAAATAGGACAGCATCCTAAATCAGGGTATAATATTGTTTTAACTCTTGATTATGATGTACAGAAAACTGCGTATACAGCGTTAGGGGATAACAGGGGTTCGGTTATTGTTATGAAACCGGCTACCGGTGAAATAATAAGTATAGTTAGCAAACCGGATTACGATCCAAATCTTATCATCTCAAAAAATAATATAAAGATAATCACTGAATTAAATAATGATAAAAATAAACCTTTTCTAAACAGGGCTATTCAATCGCGATATCCTCCTGCATCAACATTTAAATTAGTAACTTCTATTGCAGCCCTGGAGGAAGAAAAATGGGATCCCGCAATTACCCGGTACTGTCCAGGGAAGTATACCTTAAAAGGATATGTTGACAGAGACTTTTATTGTTATCAAGCACATGGATCAGTAAATTTATTATGGGCTATAGCAAGATCATGCAGTGTTTATTTTTATCAATTAGGATTAAAATTAGGGCCAACAACCATATTTAATTATGCCGGTTATTTAGGTCTTGCAGAAACTTCAGGTATAGATATACCGGGTGAAATCACCGGATTTATACCATCAAAAAAATGGAAATTAAAAACTTTTGGTCAGCCATGGTTTGATGGTGATACCGTTAATCTGTCCATTGGGCAGGGATTTATACTGGTAACTCCTATTGGCATGATGGATTTTTTATCAGCAATTGTTAATTCGGGTGTTGTTTTCAAACCACATTGTATTAAAGAAATTCGTTCCATTGATAATACATCAGTTGTTTCGGTAGTTATACCAGAAAAATTACGGGAGATTCCATTATCACCAACAACTCTTAATACTATTAAGCAAGGTATGCGCATGGCAGTTGTCAATGGTACTGCTGCGCGATTGGGATATCTGAAGGTTCAGATGTGTGGTAAAACAGGGACAGCTCAGACACGTTCAAAACGTCAGGAAGATGTTAGCCAGCATGCATGGTTTGTAGGGTTTGGTCCTTATGATAGTCATCCGGAAAAGGTGGTGGCGATAGTTGTTATGGTAGAATATGGTATTGCTGGTGCTGCTACAGCTGTGCCTATAGCTGAACAGGTTTTTACAACTCTGATTAAGAAAGGATACTTTTAATGTTTAAAACCATACGATCTTCTTTTCAGGAATATGATATAAAGCTTTTAATTTCAATCATTGCCTTGATTTTGATAGGTATAATAACGATTTATGCTACTGGTTTTGACCCAATTGAGAAGGTAAATAGTGGTTTATATAAAAAGCAGCTTTTATGGTTTATATTAGGCATTATATGTATGTTTGCAATTTCAAGAGTTCATTATAGGATTTTAGGTGATTACTCTCTTTATATTTATCTGGTGGTTTTATTTTTCCTTATCCTTACAACAATTTTTGGTGCAAAAATACGTAATACACGTGCGTGGATTAATTTTGGTTTTTTTGCTATTCAGCCATCTGAATTTATGAAATTAGCTACTATTCTGTTATTATCAAAATATCTTGAATTACGACAATTTGACATTAAGCGTTTGCGCGAATTGTTTATACCTTTTGCAATTGTTGGAGTTCCGGTGCTACTTATTTATATGCAGCCTGATTTTGGAACTGCAATGATATTTATTCCCATTTTTTTTGCATTACTCTTTTTAGGTGGAGCAGATATACTTCAGCTTATATCAATATTAGGTGTAGCAACTATAGCATTATTTGTTCCAATGATGCTTACCTATATTGAATGGAGTGGTATTAATATTTCAGGAGGTTTTTTTTCATTTTTAAAAGGGAATGAATTGTTATATATTATATCTGGTTCTTTATTAGCAGTTTCTATTATAAGTTTCATTCTTTATTTCTTTTTTAATTCAAAAGTATATAGGGCTATCTATATACCCTCATTTATTATTTCAGCAGGGTTGTTCCTATCAGTAATTATTCAAAAATTTTTAAAAGAATATCAAAAAAGGCGAATCCTTGTTTTTCTCAATCCTGATCTTGATCCATATGGCTCAGGATACAATGTCATACAATCTAAAATTGCTATTGGATCGGGTGGCATTATTGGTAAAGGCTTTTTAAAAGGATCACAGTCGCAATTGGGCTTTTTACCAGAAAAATCTACTGATTTTATCTTTTCGGTAATTTCTGAAGAATGGGGTTTCATTGGAGCTGTTATTGTACTTTTATTATTTGGATATGTACTTTATAAAGGATTTATGATTGCTTTAAAAACTCAGGATAAATTTGGGATGCTACTTGCCGGAGGTATAACATGCATGATATTTTTTCATGTAATTATTAATATTGGTATGGCTTTAGGCATAATGCCAGTAACCGGTTTGCCTTTAACATTTCTTTCATATGGTGGCTCAAACTTGATCATGTCATTGTTAAGTATTGGTATTCTTATTAGTATTGATTCACGCACAAGATAATTTTTTATTATATAAAAAATAAAATAAAATAAAGAATGCTTGCAAATTATTTACCTTTATGTATACTATAATGGGATTTTATTTTTGATTTCGATTATATAGGAAGACTAATGTTAATTGTCCTTTTTATAGTATTGCAAATTTCTTTTTCTTTCCATATATATTCGCTTGTATTATATGTCTTACGAAGAGAAAATAAATATTTAAAAGGCTTCATTAATACAACTATCAGCAATATATTGTTAGCTGGTGGAATAACTGCTTTAGCCATAATACATCCACAAAATGTCAAAGAGGTTGACTTTAAGCTTCTGCTGTGGCTTATGACAGGATTTATAATGCTCATTATGTTATTTATTAAAATAAGTATTGCACGAGCTATTTTTATACGTATAAAAGATCCGCAAAATTATCATTTTAATTATTTTGGTAAAAAAGTATTACATTCTACTGTGGTAAGATTTGAAGAAATTTTAATATTCTTTTTTACAATGCCTTTCTTTTTATTTTGTGGTGCTTATTTTATTGCAAGATTGTTTAATCTGTTATTATATAAACATTTATAAAAATATTATTAAAATAATTTATATATTGTTCAAGTTATATAAAAATATGCTGGATTTTTTATTGCTATTTTCATATCATTGTATACAATATTATAATATCTACGATTAATGACGGGAGGTGTTTCAATGGGTTTAATTACCGATAAAATACGTGAAAATGCTGAGAAATGTAAATCCTGTGCATTTCTAAAATTAAGGAATGCAGAAATTGATAAAAACAGCGTTCTTTATGATGAAGCCATGATGACATTAGAAGGGGTTTATAGGGCTAGTTGTACAATGTGCCCTTTTGAGAAAGATTTTGAAAAGATTTATGGCATGAAACCCTATGAATATTTTCCAATGCGGATAGCAAAAAAAGAAGCATAGATAAGTTTATTTACACAATGAGTAAAAAGAAATGTGTAGTGTTGCTCAGTGGCGGATTAGATTCTGCCACTGTTGCTGCATTTGCAAAAAGCAGGGGATTTGATATTTATGCCCTTACCTTTGAATATGGGCAACGTCACGAGATTGAAATTCTTTATGCAAAAAAGATAGCCCATTATCTGAATGTTAATGCTCATGAAATTGTGCATTTACCGGATGACATATTTAAAATATCATCTCTGGTGCTATCATCTGGTAAGGAAATACCAATCACCCATGAAAGTGCTATCCCATCAACCTATGTCCCGGCACGAAATATTATATTTCTTTCAATTGCATTAGCTTATGCAGAAACAGTAGAGGCTTCTCATATCTTTATTGGTGTGAATGCGGTAGATTATAGTGGTTATCCAGATTGCAGACCTCAATTTATAGAAGCATTCCAGAAAATGGTAATGGTGGGTACAAAGAGTGGGGTTGAGGGAAATCCAATTATTATTGAAGCACCACTTATCAATATGACTAAAGCAGAAATTATTGCATTAGGTACATCATTAGGTGTTGATTATTCTCTGACATCAAGTTGCTATAATCCATCACCTGAAGGTAAACCATGCGGTATGTGCGATAGTTGCATGCTAAGAAAAAAGGGATTTGCCCAGGCAGGGTATGAAGATCCTGCCCTACAACGGTAAAACTGCAAAAATTATGAAACAGAGTTATATTAATATACTTTTAAATACTTTAATGTTTGATGTATTATTTCCTGCATTTTGTTCTAACTGTGGGAAGATGATATCAAATGTCAATAATGGTTTATGCAACAATTGTTATGATTATCTTAATTTGAGTGTTTATAATTACAACAGTCAATATCTTTTTAATGTTGAAGAGAAGATTCATGGTAAACGTTACTGGTATATTGATGATATTTTATTAGTTTTCAAATATAGAAATGAGGTATCAAAACTGATATATGCTATGAAATTTAAAAACAATAAATCTATTGCTTTATTGTTTGCAAATTTTCTGCTACAGGGGATTAAGTCTTTAGCATGGGATTTTGATATTATAACATATATTCCGGTTTCTAAAAAAAGGTTATGGGAACGAGGATTTAATCAATCTGAACTTATGGCACGATATGTTGGCAAGATGTTGCATAAAAATGTTTTCAATTTAATAACAATTAAAAATGAAAACAATACACAAAAGAAATTAAGCCAAAATGATAGGTTTATCAGTACGTATCTAAAATTTGATATTTTAAGTAATTGCACTAATATTAGAAACAAATCAGTTTTAATAGTTGATGATGTTTATACCACTGGTGCAACTATTAATGAATGTGCTCGTATTTTAAAGATGAATGGTGCTAAAAGTGTTTATGCATCGATACTGGCATATGCAATGTTGAAAGATAGGGAAATCTAATGTTATTTATAATAATACATTTAACAGTGTTTGAAGTGACTACTACCATTATTATTTTATATAAATATTTTAGAAAGTTTTGAACACTATAGCAATTGTAATTGAACATTAGCATGGCTAAAATAATGGTTGTAATTACATTAGCTATAGGTTAAAACAAATAGTATATGTAGTTCAGGATTAACAAAGAATATGAGGTGAAATATGAAAATTAAAAGGGATGATAATCTGGCTATTCTTACTTTAGATGGAAGAATTGATCAGGAGATGTCAGAAGATCTTGAAAATGCATTACAGAAATTAATTGATGAAGGCTGTAATAATATTTGTATGGATATGACTGATGTCAAGCATATATGTAGTTCAGCATTAGGTGTGATAGTAGCATTTAAAAGAAAAATAAAGAATGAAGGTGATATAAAATTAGTAATAACTAATGAAAATCTTCTTAAACTTTTTCAAACAACCATGCTTGATAAGGTATTTGAAATATTTGAATCACAACGTGAATGTTTAAATGCTTTTGATTAATTGTTGATAAAAAGAGATATACATGACACCACGAAAAGACTTAAACGACATACTAAAGCCCATTGAACATTATTTAATGGCTGTGGATGAAGCAGTAAAAAGTAAATTATATACAGGCATTGATTTGCTGGATGATAGCAGCATGCATACGTTCAAAAAGAGTGGTAAAAAGATAAGAGCCTCTATGATTATTTTATCTGGTGGATTAAATAGTACGATACCTGACGATATTATTGACATAGCTTGTGCTGCTGAAATTATTCATGCTGCATCGTTGGTTCATGATGATATTATTGATAATGCCGATTTGCGAAGAGGCTTACCAACAGTTTCAAGGAAATATGGTCCCAAAGTTGCAGTGCTTGCTGGTGATTACATGTATACAAAAGCGCTGGAAATAGCTGTTGGCAACAATAGAACAGATCTCTTTCCGATAATGGTTGATGCAACTGTTGAAATGGTTAAAGGCGAGCTATATCAGATTCAGTATTCAGATATTGATAGTATAACAATTGATAATTACTATCGCATAATTGAGATGAAAACTGCACGCTTTATGGCAGCATGCGCAAAATTAGGGGCTGCTGTTGCCAAAATGAATACACAACAATCTGATGTATTATATGATTGTGGTATGCAATTAGGGTATGCTTTTCAGATAACCGATGATGCTATGGATTATCTCAATGCCGCGGATATTACTGGCAAAGATGCTGGCAATGATTTTATTAATGGCAAGATTACCTTGCCTTTACTGCACCTTTTAGAGATAGTTGATAATCAAGAACGTTTGCTGTTAAAAAATTATGCAAAAACCCCTGATAACAATAATTGGAATTATGTAGCATCAAAGGCAAAAGAATATAATGTGGTTGATTATTGTATCAGCATAGCATCAAATTATGTCAAAAAAGCTATTGAAATTATTGATATATTCCCGGACAACCAATATAAAAATATTTTAACAGAATTAGCTTTGTTCCTGGTTGACAGAAAATATTGATATAGGTATAATTTATTATTAAACTTAGATAAAATATTGCAAAGGAAGTAGTATATGATAACAAAAGAAAAAGTGGAAGTTTTACAATTATATGATGCTGGTTTGGGGGCTTATAAAAAACGTAAATGGGATGAGGCTATTGATTACTTTGATAAGGCACTTAAAGTTGATCCCAATGATGGTCCTTCTAAAGTATATCTTGAACGAGCAAGACAATATAAACAAACACCTCCCTCTGATGATTGGGATGGTGTCTTTATAATGACTACCAAATAGATTGTTTTTTTAAAATTTGACTTGTATTAAAAAAATCATTTATCAACATTGCTGTTATAATCATATATAATAAATATTGTTTTAATAGAAGAAGGTATATACAATGGCTAAGAAGGTTATACAGGTTAATAAAAATCCAGTATATGAAATTGGAATGATAGCGACTGTTTTTGGTAAAGATACGGAGTTTTATGGTGATCTTACCTTTGAAAAATCTCTTCAAATTAATGGTTATTTTGAAGGTGAAATATCCTCAGGTGATTTTTTGGTTATTGGTGAAAAGGCTACAGTTAAAGCCAATATAAAAGCCAGTACGGTTATTATCAGAGGAACTGTTTATGGTAATATTGAAGCTAAAGATAAGATTGAAATACAAACTGAAGGTAAACTTTTTGGGAATATCCGTACATCAAAACTTATTATTGCAGATGGCGTAGTATTTGAAGGGAAATGTGAAATGATTAAACAGCCAGTAGCAGTTCAAAAATTAAAACAAGTACACAAAGAAAGCACCACGGTAGAGTAGTTATTATAATCTGTTGGCAATAGTTATATAATTACAATTAAATGAAAGAATTTGTTAACAAAATTGACAATTGTTTGTATGAAATTCCAGAAGATTATAAAAAAGGAATGCGTGTACCAGCACGGATTTATGCATCGTATGAGCTTTTGCATCATATGGATGATGCAGTATTTGAACAGCTTATCAATGTTGCCATGCTTCCGGGTATACAAAAGTATGCATTATGTATGCCTGATGGACACTCTGGATATGGATTCCCTATAGGTGGTGTTGCAGCGGTTGATAGTGATGATGGTGTTATTTCGCCAGGTGGGATAGGTTTTGATATTAACTGTGGTGTACGTTTTTTTATAACCTCAGTGAGCATTGAAGAGTTTGCACCTAAGCTGAACCAGATAATGGAGATTTTATTCTCACGCATTCCCAGTGGTATTGGTGGCAAGGGTATTGTTTCATTGTCTGATAACCAATTTGATGCAGCAATGATCAAAGGAGCAAGATGGGCAATCGATAATGGTTATGGTGTAAAAGAGGATCTATTATTTTGTGAAGAAAATGGATCTATTAGAAATGCCAATCCAGATGTTGTTTCGGGGAGAGCACGTGAACGTGGTAGGGAACAGGTTGGTTCTTTGGGTTCGGGAAATCATTATCTTGAATTTCAGGTAATTCGCAATGAAGATGTTTTACAAACAACTATCGCCAAACAATTAGGAATTTATGGGAATAATCAGATCAGTTGCATGATACATTGCGGCAGCAGAGGATTTGGTCATCAAATAGCAACAGATTATTTAGATAAGTTTATTGGGGTGATGAAGCAAAAGTACCATATAGATATTCCTGATAGGGAACTGGCGTGCGCACCGTTTCATTCTAAAGAAGGACAGGCATATTTTGGGGCTATGAATTGTGCAATAAATATTGCATTTTTAAATCGCCAGCTTATATATCATGTTGTGCGTGATACCCTATGCCAGGTTTTTAAAAAATCAGCAGAAGAATTAGGCATAGCATTGATCTATGATGTTTGTCATAATACAGCCAAATTAGAGCATTACCAGATTAATGGTAAAGATAAAAAGTTACTGGTACACAGGAAAGGTGCAACCCGTGCTTTTACCAAGGGTATGAAAGGGATACCTGATACCTATAACGATATTGGACAGCCTGTTCTTGTAGGTGGAAGCATGCAAACAGCTTCATATATACTAATTGGCGGGGACAAGGCTTCCGATGCATTTTACAGTACTGTCCATGGCAGTGGTAGAATCATGTCACGCCAGCAAGCAAAGAAGCAATTTAAGGGTAGGGAGCTTGCTGATAGCATGGTGAAAAGCGGTATTGTTATCAAAACACGTTCATTGAGTGGCTTAGCAGAAGAAGCTGGTGCAGCGTATAAAAACATTGATGATGTTATTGACACTATTACAGCAGCAGGATTAAGTATTCCTGTGGCACGTATGATACCAATAGGCTCCATCAAAGGGTAGTTGTGAACATGGTGGGAAGTAAAGAAGGTTTTGAGTTTGTTGACAATGCAACCTTAGCGGATATAGCAATTTATTGTAAGGCTTTTACATTAGAAAAACTTTTTGCTTTAAATGTTGAAGCTTTTCTCCATATATGTCTGGAAAATCCACTCGATTTAGCTGGTAAGATTGATTATAGTTTTTCTCTACAACATCAATCACTGGACTTGTTGTTGGTAAAATTTTTAAATGAATTAATATTTATTAAGGATACACAGGGTTTAGTATTTAAACCAGTAAATGTTGCAATAAAATATGGATTGGAAGGTAGTATGTGTACAGCGCAATTGATAGGTGATTATATAATTAATTACGGGATTAATGTAGATCCTAAAGCTGCAACATTACATAAAACTCGTTGTGAAAAAGCAAACTTAATCTGGGAATCATTTGTAATTATTGATGTATGATAAGAAAGGAAGGTTACACAATGACAAAAATAATAGATGGGAAAGCAATAGCTAATGAAATAAAACAAGAGATAAAAAAAGATGTTGCAAAACTGGAACAAGAATATGGGAAAAAACCAACACTGGCTGTGATTTTAGTTGGGAATGATGGTGCATCTGAAGTATACGTGCGCATGAAAAAGAAAACATCTGAAGAACTTGGGATAAACTCTCTTCAGATTACATTAGACGAGAGCACAACACAATCTGAATTGCTAAAATTGATACATGAGCTGAATAGTGATACCAATGTCAATGGTATTCTGGTGCAACTGCCATTACCATCGCATATTGATGAAAATATAATTATCAATGCTATTGATCCTATAAAGGATGTTGATGGTTTCCATCCCATTAATTTGGGTAAACTTGTTATAGGCAGTGACGACTCCTTTGTTTCATGTACTCCGTATGGTTGCCAGGAGTTAATTGTACGCAATGTCCCGGATTTAAAAGGAAAACACCTTGTTATTGTTGGTAGAAGCAATATTGTTGGTAAACCTTTAGCCAATATTATGTTACAAAAAAATGAAAGAGCTAATTGCATAGTTACTATTTGTCATACTGCTACTTCGGATATTGGATATTATACACGTCAGGCAGATATTCTTGTTGTTGCTGTTGGTAAAGCAAATATGATAACCAAAAATATGGTTAAACCAGGTGCTGTTGTCATAGATGTGGGGATAAACAGAATAGATGATCTTCATAATCCAGGTAAAACAAAACTGGTAGGCGATGTTAAATTTGATGAGGTAAGCGAGATAGCTTCTGCAATTACCCCTGTTCCAGGAGGTGTGGGGCCAATGACGATAGTTATGTTGATGAAAAATACAGTAAAAGCTTTTCGATTGCAAAATAAGATATAACAACGCTGTCGCAACTTAGCATTTGAGCAACAATAAAAAAGGGTGTACTAAAACACCCTTTTTTATTATTAATATTAAACATGATACTGTTTTAATGAGCTTCGGCGTGTTTTTCAGGAAAGAGCGGTATATACCTGGTAAACCACATGTAGATGAGTATCATGCATGCAATTGATCCTAAGAATATTGACCATTCCTGAAAGGTTGGATTATAAGTAAAGAAGCCTTCCCATGAAAAGTTTGGTATTGAAAATCCATGGAGTAATACATCAACCTTTAACATCACTATTGCAAAAACTCCACTTATCAAACCTGCCATAAAATATTGGTCATTTTCACGAAATTTTTTAACATTAAGAATAACTATCGCAGTTAGCGAAGCTAAAAGTTCCAGAGTAATAACCCACCAACCATAATAGCCCCCCATCATATCGATAAAGCTTCTGTCGAAAAGTGGTGCAAAATGGGTCCATAATGAGTATATATCATATATTCTAAACAAAAAGTAAGCAATGAATGTAACTCCTGCAACCTTTGCTAATGTCATATAGGCATCTTTGGGTACTAATTCTTTTTTTGCAACCCAGCTTGCTATTTTAGGAACTAACATCATGAGGCAGGGTCCACCTGCTATTGCAGCAACTATCGCCAGATAAAAATAGTGATGTCTGAACCAGTATGGTTTTGCATATAGCACTCCCCACATCCCGCCACCTAAGGATCCCTGATGGAAGAAAGAAAGAAATGTTCCAATAGCGGCAAAAATCCACATAAGTTTATGTAAATAATGAGCAAAATAGTGTATTGCAGGGTATCTATCAAGATATTTATTGCTCAGTATAATTGGGAAAAGCTCGATGCAAAGAACAATAAAATAAAATGTTAAACACCATACTACCTCGGTTAACATTGATTGAGGCATGGTATGAGGTCCCCAATTGGGATAGGCATAACCAAACCATGCTCTTAGCGGCTGACCGATATCAAATACCAATAAAATGAAAGTAAAAAGATAGCACATAAAACCTATCAGCACAGTTGAGTTAATTAAAGACTGTAATTTATCAACTCGAAATATGTAGAGCAGGAAGCCTGTAAAAAAAGCTCCACCACCTAATGCTACAAATCCTAAATCACCGATAATCCACAATCCCATTGCAAATCGATTATTCATATCGGTATAACCTAATCCCCAGAATAATATCTGGATACCAAAAATGACAAATAACGCTACCAGGGCAAACAGCACATATAATGATATCTGTATATTCCTGGAATAGCTGTTCCATTCATCTTTTAAAAAATTGATTACTTTGCTCACGGTTAACTCTCCTTTTGCCTTTTTCAGGAGTTTTTAAATCCAGATATTTTATCACGTAGCCATTGCTGACTTGTGAGGTAATATACTTTTGGATTTGGATAATCTTTAATTTTCAATCGTTTTTCATATTCAGAAGGATCCTTTGTGCGTAATTCATCTATAGAATGAACAAGACGAACTGCTCTTGGATTCTTCTGTACAGCAGCCTCATATACTGGTGATGAAGGGTCATTAAGATCACCAAAGATTATTGCATTTGTTGGACATGCAGATGCACATGCTGGTGTATAGGTAACAGCGTTAATGTCAGTAACACCGTTAGCGATAGCTCTATCACGCTCACGTTTCCATATATGCGAACAGAAAGTACATTTCACCATGGTTCCTCGTGATGCAACAGAAACATCAGGATTTAAGGACTTTTTAAAAGTACCCTCATAACGTGGTTTCCACCAGTGAAAGACGCGGGCTTCATACGGACATGCAACCTGACAGTACCTGCATCCTATGCAACGTGACCATATCTGGCTAACAACACCATCCTCGCCAACATCAGTTGCCACAACCGGACAAACGCTAACGCATGGTGGCTGCGGATGATTGGGGTCATTACCTGAACACTGCTGACACATCTTAGGTAAATACGCAACCTTAACATCAGGATATTGTGCTTTAGGATCTTTATCGTTGGTTACTTCTACTAAATCAAGGAAGGTAACCCGTTTAGGTACATCAGAATCATCTTTAAAAATGGGTAGATTATTTTCCTGAGAACAGGCAATATTACATGCCCCGCATCCAGTACATTTATCTAAATCAATTACCATTCCCCATCTTCTTGTCATTTTGGCCATAATTATTCACCTCTTAACTCAATTTTACTCGTGTTAACCACCAATCGGCATAACCACTGGCCGGGTCGACAGCATCTGACATGATTTTTTTAGGGTTAACACCTTTTTCACTGGCATAATCAGTAAATTCCTCATGACCAAAACCGATTGGAATTGCAATAGTGTCGTAAGCAATTCGTTTTGTAAGGTGGACTCGTACTGTATCAAGCTCACCACGGGAAGATTCTATATCGATTTTGGAGCCTTCGGAAATTCCTTCTTTAGAAGCTGTTGCTGGATTCATCAACACCCAGCTTGTATCACCTTTCAGAATAGTATCAGGTAAACCTTTTAATACATACGGCAGTGATAATCCACTACCATCGCTAACAGTTGGTATTTCAAAAGGTATCATTGCTATTGAGTATGAACCCGACGCACTGAGCATTTTTTCAGTTTCTTCCAATTTTGTAATAATCAAATCTACAGGTATATCTAAATTAGCAATATTTTTTGTTTGATGTTTAACTGTTTGCACCGTTTCTAAGTAATTCTTCCATGGGAATTGCGATGATATTTTTGCAATGCTTTTTGCTATTCCAAGCAGTGAATCCCCTGCATGTTTAGCATCTGATGTAAGTGTTACAGCGGCGTCTCCTGCAACAGGTATCTCCAATGATGTTATTGTAGGAAAAACATAATCTGCATAGAGAGCTGTATCATTGAGCAGAGATGTAAGAAGGACAACAGTTGAAGCTTTTTTAAGCTTATCAGATAATCGTTGACCATATACACTTGAGTAAACAGGATTGGCATTATTAATTATTGCTATATCACAGACACTATCGCTTGCAATATATTCATCCAATCCTTTAGCTTTTTTTGGTATAACAGGTTGAACAGGAGTAGTGAAACTTGCAAGTTTAACACTGGTTCCCATGCTTCCAATCATGTTGTTGATGGTCTGTATTATTGAAAACTCTGCAACTGAAGAGGAATTAACTTTTCCTCCTCTACCAGCTACAGCAATAGGTCTTTGCGCACTGATAAGAGCCTTTGCTACATATTCAATTGTTTCTAATGAAACTCCGGTAAGCTCTGAAACCTTCTCAGGTGTATACTTGTTGATTAACAATTCAGTGAATCTTCCAAAATTGGCTGCACCTGATCGTTTACCATATTTCATCAGGTAATGAGCAACACCCATAGCAAATAGTGGTTCACTGCCGGGTTTTATTGCTACCCACTGGTCAGCCAATGAAGCGGTTCTAGTTGCGATAGAGTCTATTTGTATAAATTTAATACCTTTTTTCTTCCATAATGATAATACATTATGCATTCTTCCAGGATTACCCCATCCTTCAAAAAGACGAGCACCAAAACTTACAACGCAATCAGCATTTTCAAAATCATAATCAATAGCGCCATCAGTTTTAAAGGCTATCTCTGAACATGCATTGCTGAGTGCCCAGTAACCTGATTCCTGAAATACGTATGGGCTACCAGAAAATAACGCTATCCTCTCGGTCAACATTGAGGTTGCATCAGGATATGCAGGATTAATGGCTACAATCTGTTCCTGTTTATTATTATTGATAGCATCATTGATCTTTTTGGAAATATCAGCAATTGCTTCATCCCATGATACCGGTGCAAAATCAATTTTACCTTTTTTACCGGTACGTTTTAATGGAGTGGTAACTCGTTCAGGATGATAAAGAACCTGTAACAAAAGCTGCCCTACAGCACAACCCTGGTTTGAAGTTTCAATCTTGACTGCTCTGTTACCAATTTTACGCACCTGAATGGTACATTTATTAGGGCACCTGTCACATATACTTGCTAAGTATTTTTCTTCACCCTTTGGTGGGCGATACTGATCCTGTGTCCATTCAACTAACCACTGTAACCCCATCCATGGGCCAGGTGATATCACGGTACCTACACCGGTACCAACAACCGCCCCCCCAATCATTGTTAAGAAGTCTTTTCGTTCAAGTTTCATGGATGTAATAGCTCCTTACTTGTTTTTCAATTCATAAAATAAGAATGATTAATCATGACATACTGTACACGAGTTGCTTACATTTGTAACTGTGTGACAGTCCATACATACACCCATTGCCATTTTACCCTTGATCTTAGCAGTTGTTTTAGAAGCTCCTTTGTCGCCATGACAAGAAATACACTGAACTTTTTGCTCATTTTTTGTCACAGCCATATGACTGAAATATACTAAATCTGGCTGCTGCGCAAATGTTTCCCATGGCTTGTCAGTGTCGCTAAATCCTGCAAAGAATGTGGCATTATTAACCTTGTTAGGATCATGACATTGCTTACATACTGCTACCGTAGGGATACCATTAAATCTTCCATTCGCATCATAGCTGTGGCATAGTTCACAGTCAGCACCATACTGAGTTGTGTGAGTTTGATGATTGAATGGAAGGAGCTTTTTTGCCTGTACATTCATTGCATAATCACAGGCCTGCTGAAATACAATAAATGCGATGTATGTAAAAATAATAAAAGGTAAGAAAAAAAGCAGAAAAGAACGTGTCCCTTTCACAGACGTGCTCCTTAATCTTTATAGTGGTATAGATACTTTAAAAATAAAAATATTTAAAAAAAGTGGATTGTATTTAATCCACAGAATAAGTACATATGCGAATTCTTGTATATACAATCTTAATGTCAACAAAATTATAAAAAAAAATGGAAGGGAAATCAGCATAAATCCATTATTTTAAATTACTACTTATTTAACTTTAATAATGTTTTTTGCTATGCTTACAGCATCAATGGCATCTTTGCCATAATAGGCGCCAATGCTTTCAGCGTATTCTTTTGTTACTACAGCCCCACCTACCATAAGCTTGCAGGGTAATTGCTGGTGTTTGATCATTGTTGCAACCTGTTCCATGTTTGGCATGGTAGTGGTCAGCAGTGAGCTTAAACAAACAATATCCGGTTTATGTTCAATAATTGAGGCAATGACAGCTTCATTGGGAACATCTTTTCCCAGATCGATGATATCAAATCCATGATTTTCCAGCATCATCGCTACAATATTTTTGCCAATGTCATGGATGTCTCCCCTGACAGTGCATATTAGTATCTTTCCTAACAGGGATTCTTTATGTTGCTGCATCAGAGGTTTCAGTACAGTAAAACCCTTTTTCATTGTATCAGCTGATACTATCATTTGCGGTAAAAAATATTCACCGCTACTGTACAATTGCCCAACTTTTTCCAGCGCAGCAATGAGGGCATTGCTCATTATGGTTTCCGGCTCATATATGGTTAGTGCCTGATGTATTGCATTTTCAATATCATCAATGTTGCCCTCAACAACCAGTGAAAATATTCTATCCAGTATATGAATAGATTTTTCTTTTATTGGGGATTGTATTTTGGATTGCTGTTGTGATGTTCCAAAATGGGCAATATAGTGCACGGCATTTTTGTCTCTGCCTTCAAGAAAATCAAGAGCTATCATTTCTTCAGCAGTAAATGGTTTTTCAGTATTGCTGTCGATAGCAGAAGGATTGACAATTGCTGCTGTAAGCCCTTTTTGAATTGCTAACTTTAAAAACGCATTGTTTATGTACTTTCGCTGTGGAAGTCCAAACGAAATATTGCTAAGTCCTATGCTTGTTTTAATGCCGTGTTTTGAAAAATATTCTATTACTTTCAATGTTTCTATTGCAGCGCCGCTCTCAGCGCTTTCGGCAAGTATAAGCGGATCAATAAATATGCGTGATAGTTCTATACCATTATCCTGTAACATGGTAATAAGCCTTTGCCCAATGGCAATTCGTATGGCTGATTCTTTGTGAATGCCGCTTTCATCAAGACACATTGCAATGACAAAAGCGCCAAATTGTTGCAATAAAGGAAGCATACTGTTAAAGCTTTCCTCTTTTGCGCTGATAGAATTTAGAATTGGGATACCCGGATATTGCCATAACGCAGCTTGAATGACAGCATGATTGTCCGAATCAATCATCAATGGTATGGTAACTGTTTTAGATAAAATATTAACAGCCCTGGTCATCATGATGCTTTCGTCGATGCTGGGTACACCTACATTGATGTCCAGAATATGAGCTCCTTCATCCTGTTGTTTTTTTGATTCCTCACGCAAAAAACTAAATTTGTTTTCTTTTAATTCCTGTGCAAACTGTTTGCGCGCTGTAGGATTTAACCTTTCGCCAATGATAATTAAACCCTGATGTTGCTGAACATCAATATATCCATAGCGCGATGTGATATAATAATATGTTTTTGATTGTGGAATATCAATTTTTATTTTTTTAACAGCATTTGCTAAAGCGTTGATGTGAGCAGGAGTGGTTCCGCAGCAACCCCCAATAATGGAAAACCCCATGTTTGCAAATTGAGCTGACAGCATTGCAAATTGTTGTGGTGATAGTGAATAGATGGCCTTCCCATTGACAAGCGTGGGCAGCCCTGCATTTGCCCACACTGACAGCGGTACGCCAAGTTGTTTAAGCTGGGCGATAGCTCCTGTAAAAAGTTGCACCAGACCATCAGGCCCCATACTGCAATTGGCACCAACCACATCGGCACCCATCTGTGAAAGAGTGGCAAAAGCTGTAACAATATCCGTTCCAGTAACTGTTTTGCCGTTATCTTCAAATGTTATGCTGCATATAATTGGAATGTTTGTGACAGCTTTTGCAGCAAGCAGAGCCAGCCGTGCTTCCTGTAAGTCGGTCATTGTTTCTATAGCAATACAATCCACTCCGCCATCTACCAATCCTTTTATCTGCTTCTTAAATGCATTATAGACGGCTTCAACAGGGGTAGTACCCATTGGTTCCACCAGGGTGCCGGTAGGCCCAACCGAGCCGGCAATAAACACTTTGCCTTTAGATACTTCTTTTGCTATCTGTGCAGCAATTTTGTTTATTTCTGCGCAACGATTTTCCAATCCAGCTTCGGCCAATTTTAGTGCATTGCCACCAAATGTGTTGGTTTCTATTATATCGGCACCAGAATTAATATATTGTCTGTGTATAGAAAGTATCACATCGGGATGTTCAATGTTAAGGAGCTCTAAATTGCCTTTATAGTTGGGAAGAGCATTAAAGATCATGGTCCCCATTGCTCCGTCCAGAATAAGGGGGCAAGGTTTTTGTAGTCGGTTTCTTAAATTCAACGTACGATGACCATCCTTTAAAAAATTGTATCATACCACTGGGCATCACTACAGAGGTTAATCATGTTTTTAGTATGCCATACAAACCAATATCAGGAACTATCGCCCAAGAAAAACAAGAAAAAATAGAATAAAAAAATATACAATAAAAATTTTTTATAACTGAAGCACAATCATTGCGGATATGTATGCAATGTTATGATGCTAACTTGCTCTGAATAACATCCCTGACCCTTTGCATCAGAGCCTCCTTGTTTTGCTGGGTATACGCCGTAACCTCAATGGGGGGATGTATATACAGATGGATGGTGCCGGGGCGTATTGCTAAACTCCCTTTTGGCAGTATAGGACGCGAACCAATACCGGTTATGGGCAAGACGGGCACCTTTGATTCAACAGCTATAACAAAACCACCCTTTTTAAAGGGCAACATGTTCCCGTCAATGCTGCGAGTGCCTTCAGGAAAAAAAACTACTGAAGCGCCATTACGAATTTTTTCAACTGCAACCTTAAGGCTTTCATGTGCCTGTTGTGAATCACCACGATCAATGTAGATATGCCCCATACGTTCGCAGCCCAGACCAAAGATAGGAACCTTGCGTAATTCCATCTTCATGACCCAGCGCAGTTGTAAAGGGATGTAGCCAATTACAGCCCAGACATCATAATAACTTTGATGATTCATCATAACGATGTACGGCTGATTCTTCTTTATGTTTTCTTTTCCATGAACCTTCACTCCAACTCCTGAAAGAAATAGGTTTAACCGTGACCAGAATACGCCTATGTAATGAACGGTGTTGCCAGTAGGATCAAAAAAAGAAAGTGCAATGGTCAAAATACCAAGGATAGATGTATCAACCACCACCAGTACATAGAATACCGGCCTGTATATAAAATAGAGTACTTCAATCAATGCTTTATATAATTTTTTCATGGATACCTCCACCCTGCAAACGTTTTTTATGCTAACCATGCAAGTAGAAAATTTAATTTTTACTATAAAAGTATCTGATATACCGTTAAGACGATAATAGTATCACTTATGGTATACCTTTGAATTAACAACGTTATAAGATAATTATATACTTGTTATATAATCAACGATGGATGTTTATTAAACCATGGTTTTGCCTTTTCCAGTTGGGCTGCAAGCTGCAATAGCAATCCTTCCTTACCAAATGAAGCAATAAACTGAACACCATAGGGTAAACCATCACTGCCCCAGTGCAGGGGAACGGACATTGCAGGAACACCGGTAAGATTAGATAGCTGGGTAAACGGCACCTGTGATAAACTTTCTACGGCTAATTTGTCAACAATCCCTGAGGCTTTCAGCAACTTCCCCAAACCCAATGTGTTCATGATCTTGGATGCAAAAAGCTCAACAGGTTTTGGTTTCAGTGAACCTATTGGCGCCGGCGGCTGAGCTGTTGTTGGCGTAAGGTATATATCATATTTGGTAAAAAATTGCCCCAGAATACGTGAGGCTTTATTCCATTCTCGCAATGCAAGAACAAAATCTCCAGCAGAATACGCCTTTCCCAGCATGCCTAATATCCATGTGGTTGTCTCAACATCAGTTTGTTTTGGTTTTCTTCCCAATGTTAGTCCAATGGTTGCTATATCGGCAGCAACCTCACCAAAATAGAGCATCAGATAACTTTTGGCAAGCGCTATGCCGTCAATATCTGGTGTATCATATTCGACATGATGTCCTAACCGCTCGCACATCTTTGCCGCTTCTATTGCTGCCTTTTTGCATTCAGGATGTACCTCAGTACCAATGGGCGATTCAGTAGAGATGGCAATAGTAAGTTTTCCCGGTGACTTTTGCATTAATTTAGCGTAAGGCATCTCTGGTGGTTCAATGATGTATGGTGCGCCAATATCAGCACCCTGTAGTATATCCAGCATGGCTGCGCTGTCTCGCACTGAACGGGTTAAAACATGTTCAACTGCTGCTCCCTGCCATATTTGTCCATACTCAGGGCCGGCAGGAACCCGCCCGCGTGATGGTTTAAGTCCAAATAATCCGCAATATGCGGACGGTATTCGTATAGAGCCTCCCCCATCGCCACCACCTGCAAAAGGAGCCATACCAGAAGCTACAGCGGCTGCCGAACC
>DCUV01000011.1:0-5709 GCA_002328585.1 Spirochaetia bacterium UBA2205 | reverse complement strand
TTGCCATCCTTACACCTTTATAGGTTGTTAATAAATCCTTGATGAAAAAGGGAACCCCATAAAAACGCCCTTTTGGCAGCTCTTTTATCCTTGCATCAATGTTCTCATACATGGGAGTAATAACAGCATTGATAACAGGATTTATTTTTTGGATACGCTGTATTGCTTCGTTAATGACCTCACGTACCGAAACTTTTCTTTTTTTTATGAGCTCAGCAAGCCCGATTGCATCATAGTGTTCATATTCATTAAAAGCCATAGTTCCTCCTGATTCAATAAAATTGCATAACTGGATAGCCATCCAGTTATAAATAATAATTCATAACTAAAAAGTATGTCAAAGTATATGAAAAATATATCAAGTTGTCAACTAGTATTGTGATAAATTACAGTAAAAATAAGTTTTCGAAAATTCATATCTTGACATGATGTGCTCTGTGTGATATATTAATTTTATCATTAATTTACTATATTATGACATTGTGAGATAGTTATGATAACCGATACACAGCATTCATTAGTCTATTATGGCAATAACATATTGCGGACAACAGCACAGGAGGTTGTCCAGATATCACAAATGGTACAAGATTTAGTTGATGAGATGTTTGCCATTATGCACAGAGAGCAGGGTATAGGGCTTGCTGCTGTGCAGATTGGTGTTCCATTACAGGTCATTGTCATTGATATACGCTCCAATAAAGGACCTATGATGGCACTTATAAATCCTAAGGTTACAGCATTTTCTGAAGAAAAAGATGCCTATGAGGAGGGTTGTTTATCGTTGCCAGGGGTAATGGCAGACGTTATTCGTCCCGTTTCTATCCAGGTTGAAGGAATTGCTATTAATGAAAAGCCGGTAAAGTTTGAAGCATCAGGACTGCTTGCACGGGTTTTACAGCATGAGATTGATCATTGTAATGGGAAACTATTTATTGACTATCTGGAAGATTACAAGCGTAAAGAATTAAATTCGCAACTTAAAAAGATAAAAAAGCTTAACAGGGAATGATGAATATAGGTTTTTTTGGTACACCTGATATTGCTTTGTATTGTCTGGATTATTTACTCAAACAGTATGATATTGCTTTTGTTGTCACCAACCCTGATAAACCAAAGGGGCGCAGTAAATATCCTGTGCCTTCCCCGGTAAAGGAAAAGGCTGGTGTATTGGGCATTCCGTGTTTTCAACCGTTGACCTTAAAGGATGATGCATTAATACAAACACTAAAAGATTTTCATTGTGACATCTTTGTTGTTGTTGCATATGGCAAACTTATTCCCAGAGATGTTTTTTTGTTGCCTCCCTTAGGCACTATCAATCTTCATCCATCGCTTCTGCCAAAATATCGTGGTGCTGCTCCTGTTCAGTGGGCATTATATAATGGTGAACATGAAATTGGTATTACTGTGCAATTAATTAATGAACAGCTTGATGCAGGTGATATTGTCATGCAGAAAACCATCCCTGTGGATTTGCATGATACATCGGCAGATGTTTATGAAAAAGTTATACCTCCTGGTGCAGAGATGCTTGCAGAATCCATTGATTGTCTTTTTAAAGGAACTATCGCCCCGAAACCACAGGACCATGCGCTTGCTACCTACTGTGGAAAAATTACCACTGAAACAGCTCATATTAACTGGGAGATGAGTTCGTTACAAATTCATAATATGGTCAGGGCATTTAATCCAAAACCTGTAGCGTGGACGATGTTCAGGGAGAAGCTTATAAAAATATGGAAAACAGATTTACCTGACAATTCATCGGAAAAAATGATTGGGCAACCGGGTACATTAGTACATACTTCAAAACGCCTTTTTGTTTGTACCGGCAGGGGTATGATTGAGGTGATTTTAATGCAACCTGAAACAAAAAAGCCTATGGATGCGATTGCATTTTTAAATGGCTATCGATTACAGGATGGGGAACGGTTTATATAATATATGGGAGATAGATACAGGAAATTTTATGATGACAATGCTATTGTATCTGGTATAAATTTTTCTGATAATGAGTTGCATATTAAGCGTGAGAAGCAAAAAGCAAGGGAGTTGCGACATTCCTCATGGTGGAAGAAAAAAATTGCTAAAGGTATTTGCTATTATTGTGGCAGAAAGTTTAAACCATCTGAGCTTACTATGGATCATGTGGTGCCTCTCTCAAGAGGTGGGCACTCCGAAAAAATTAATATCGTTGCGTGTTGTAAAGAATGTAATACAAAAAAAAGATCATGTTTGCCAGTTGAATGGGATGAATATATCGAAAGTATAAAAAAAAGTGGGATTACATAAAAATTGTTATTGCTCTTTTATTGGCATTGTTCATAAGTATAATATGAATGTATGTTTATAGTAAGAAATATAATACCATCTCTATAATGGCAAAATTAATCTATGCAAAGTAATGACACTGAAAAAATTAGAAAGGGTGAAATCTTAATTACACAGGGTGAAGAACCTCGGTTTATCTATTATTTACAAAGTGGTTCTGTAGAAATATTATCTGCTCCATCTGAATATGAAGGTCTGGATAGTACTATTATTGTAGATAAGAGCAAACGCGTTGGTATAATAAATGAAAAAACGGTAATAGCCGGATTAAGTTTACTTTTTACAGAGCCATATAAAAAAACCATTCGTGCTACTGAAGATTGTGTTGTCAAAAAATATCCTTTACGAGAGGGTGGTTTTAGACAGATAGTCATGGACGACCCTTCTTTTGCTGCTGTATTGTTGACCCATGTTATTAAACGGTTTGAAGTATCATTAACGGATGTAAAACGGTATACTTTATTATATCAAAACCTATGTCGTGTTAACGACAACTTTTCTCTTATTGCGGGAGAACTTGCCGACAACCTGCCGGATACACTGTCGCAACGTGCTGACGGTCTTTATAGGACGTATACACAGAATGGTGGTGACTTTCCTTCAAGAATTGATGCAAAATTTATTGTTCAGGATAATTCCAATCTATTAAAGAAGAAATATACATTTCCTGGACTGCCTGTTGAAAATCTTATTGATAGTAAACAATGTAACTTCTTAAAAAAGATTATTACAATGGACAATCAATTATTGATTACGATGTTTCGGAATGATCCTACCATACCAGTATATATGTTTAACTGTATCTCTGAAAATCTTGTAAAGCTTTTAGACAGGATTGAATCAATACATAATGAAATTGACGTTGAGATGGACTATCTATTTGGGAAAGATGGATTTATTGCATACTTAATTGATAAGCAAAAATTTAAGTTATGGGTTGCTTCCGGAAGGGTAAGCGATGGTCTCTTGAAAGGTTTTATGTCAATTGCTAACAAAATTCACCAGTTTTATCAGGAAATATCCGGAGAAAAGCTTTCTGAAAAATTTGACAGTTTTAAAAAATTGCATAATTATGTTCAAATTGTACAGGATCAGCCAAAAGTTGCCGAAGAAGTTCAAAGAGTATCACGTATTCCTCAAAACATAAGTCAATTGTATAAAAATTCTGTTTATCAGATATTTGAATTTGGATTCATTGAAAAAGAAAATCAAAAAAATTTGTTAAAGCTGTTGTCTGATTTTAAAAAGATGAAGGATCCACTTTCATCCGAGATGGATGCTCGTAAAATTAGAAGACAGATTGCACGTTTTTACCATGATATCTTTGCCAAAGTTTTTGTTCGCAGTCAAACTGAGTCGGTAGTTCCTCAACCTGTGAAACTCATGTTGCGTTTTGGTTTTTTTGATGAAACAATGATTGAACAGGAGCAATTAACCGAACTGCATGAAATATCAATGCGCAGGGTTGAGCAGACACAAACACCAATAGTATATGAGGATGAGTTTTTGACAAAGATATATAATGGAGATGAAAATCCCAGCATCAATGAAATGGGTTTATCGTATGAAGCTCATTTACGTGAGGAGCAAAAACATATAAAAGGTAGCAGCAATATAGATGCGACAGATAATATAAAAAAAATAATTTATGAGATTAATCATCGTATTGCGACAGCTTCATCAGTGTGTTCAGGTTCAACGGCGACATCGTTTCCTATACTTACATCGTTGAATATGAGAGGGAGTATTTCCCATTATTTTGTTTCAAAGAAAAAGTTAGAATCCATTGTAAGTGCTTTGCGTGATGTGGATTTTTCTGCATTTTATCGTGAAACTGCTGTAATGCTTGGAAACACCAAAGAACTTATTAAAGAAGAGATCGTCCCCTATTTCATTTTATTACCATCTTTTGGATCAAAAACAATGTTATGGCAGGAGCTTGATGGAACAAACCGCAGGACTATGGGACGTATTGTAGTGCCTATCCTTTTTATGGGTGATATGATGCCAACTATGGCGCATACATTTGCTACGTTCAGATGGGAGCTCAACCGAACCATCATGGGAGGTATGTGGGCAGATCCAATAGAAGGTGGTCTTACTGGAGCATATTTTGATTATATCAATACATTTAAAAAGAACTCGAAGTTATCATTAGAAGCAAAGCAAAAAGTGGTGGAGCGATTTAAAAGTATTCGTAATAACCGTGATAGATTTGCAGATGATTACATTCATTGGGTACTATATGAAAAAGATGGTATCATGAAGTTAAATAATGTTGTACGGGATATGTTTTACAGGCATATACCTTTCAAAAAGGAATTGCGTGATAGGTTAGAAAATATGCCTGCATATACCGAAATAGCCGGCAGATTCCGTAATGTATTTAACCGGGAAGTAGGCAATTATGAAAGAAAATTTAAAAAATATCAACGTGAAGATGGCACATTACCTGAAGCTTTGCAGAAATTTATGGAGTTCCTATATAAATAATTGCTATGAATTCACATCGTATTACAGGGATAATAAGGCATTATACCAGAAAAGCCAGAGATCAAATATATAATGCTGGCTTAATTATTTTTAAAGAAGCTGGCATTGTAGAGCATTTAGATGATATTTCAGCTTGTGTTGACGAATTAATAAAAAATGCTGTGAAGGCAAATTATAAACATCTTCTGATTATTCAGGCGTTACAGCGTCAATTTCAATTACAATATAAAGATAAAAGTCAGTCCCAGATACATGAATATATAAAAGATATTCTTAAAGATAAAATTCAATTTGATACATTAGCAGGGATTGTTTTAAAGAAGGAAAATATTACTAAAAAGGTAAGAGATGTTTTAAATCAGGAAGGAGTTTTTTTATCAATAAAGAATAGAGCATATAAAGAAAACAGACCATTAAGTAAGGAAGAATCAAAGACTATTAATACATTACAGCTTTTTTTAGATTTACAGGATACTATGAAAAAGAAAGATATACAAATATTATTAAAAATAGATTTACGGGATGATTATATTTATATTGAAATAACAAACACTGCACCTATATTATCACACGATTTACAACGAATTTATGACAAAAGAGACGAGTACCGAAAATATAAGAATGAAGACAGGGAAAATGAATTTTTCATTAATAACATTGATACCAGTGATTCGGGTTTTGGTTTAGGGTACGCGAAAATTGACAGTTATTTATATAATTTAAGTATTGAACCAGATAAAGCAGTGACTGTTATATCTATAAATAATACAACAGCTATGCTCTCTATTCCAGTTGAAGCTTTAAAAAAACTGTGATAGCGTATGTTTTCATAATATCGTAATTGTCTTTTATGATTGATAGTAACAATAGTAACAATAGTAA
>DCUV01000002.1 GCA_002328585.1 Spirochaetia bacterium UBA2205 | reverse complement strand
AATTGCAATATTGCAATTGATAGTATTATGGGTACCGCTAAAACTATATTTTCATTATTAAAAAATAGTTGGAAACAATAATAAAGCCTTTTAGCAATTAACCAATGCTTGTGTCCACACAAAAATACACTATTGTATCATTTCGGGAAGGCAATTATTACAGGTAAAAGGATAGTGCAGTTTATGATTGATATCATAAGTACTTTTATATGTTTCTGCTTCATGATCACGCAATCGTATTAAAACTTTTTTTGATCCATGAGTAAAGAAAAATATTCGTGACTCAACATTGGTTGCCGGGTCTTTTCGTATACCATAAACATTGATAAAAAGAGTATTGTTAAATTCAGGGATGATTTTACTATTCTGACCTATCCATGCAGGTAAGTGTATGTGTGCACTTATCCATATATCAACATGGTACTGTTGTAAAACTTTCTCAAATCGTTCTGAGTTTATGATTATATGCTTTTTTGATACTGTCCCTATTAAATTGCTGTTTTTTAGCGGTGCATGCGTTACTGTTATGATATTTTTATCCTGATTTGTAACAACAATATTTTTCCACCATAAAAAAGTTTCATCGGAAATATATGTTGGCGGCCTGCCACGTTCATTTGACATGAATATGAAAATGATATTTCCAAAAAGTACAGTGTATCGTAATGGTTTGCCAATATATGTATTATATGCTGGCATATTTTTCCATTCGTGATTTCCGGCAATTTCATACCAATAGCTAATATTTGCTTTCTTTCGTAATTCTATAAACCATTGATAGTCTTCTTCTGCTTCTTTGTGCTGTACGATATCTCCTGCTATGATGGCAAAAATAGGATGCGGTTTAATGTTAATAATATCGTCTATAGCTCTTGTATAATGCCATCGTTCTGATTTTTTTGCTGGTTGAATATCTGAGTGTACCCAGACGGTATATACGCCATCTGATGGAATGTGCTGTTTATAACATGCAATGGTAGTCAGTACTAATGCAATTGCTGTTATTATGACTATACAGTATCGTTTCATATTGGTTATATATACAGTAACTATCGAACATTTAATAAAAAATAAAGTAAAAAAATATTGCAACTATTACAATAATGTATCATAATGAATTCAAATTCAAATTATTTTAGCAGGTTATGGACAACAATATTACTATTGATACATCTCGCTTTCAGGAGATATCCGTTTCGTATTTAAAAAAATTAAGCGGCGATAAGCTTTTAACCTTTGATGTATTGGACCAGCAGGGGAATACGGTATGTTCTGCCGGGCAGGCGCTTGATGATGAGTTGCTAAAAAAGAAATCTGAAGAAGGCATAAAGTTTTTTATTCCCCGTGTTACTGAATCAATTGGTGTTTATGACCGTGAAATCATTGACATGAAAAAATTAAAGGCTATAGCAGATGATACGGCAACGATGTATACTGATATACGTAAAAATGGGAAGATGACCCATGCTCAGTTTCTGCAATCACATAATCATTTAGCAGCCATTGTTGACAGTTTACGTACTGAGGATAAAACCGGCGGAGTTTTATCGCTATTAAAAGATATAAAAGACTTTGATTATACTACCTATACCCATTCGGTTAATGTTGGCATGCTGGCAATGATTTTAGTATATAAGGAGATGTCAACAGGAGATAAGGTTAAATTAGCAGCGTTGGCAGGATATCTTCATGATATCGGGAAACTGCGAGTTGACCAATCTATCATTCAGAAACCAGGTCTGTTATCACAGGATGAATTTAAAAAGGTGCTGGAACATACTCGCGAAGGGTATCGGATTCTGGACAGTGTTGTTGATTCAACAGGGAAAAAGGTTGTTTCCAATATTATAAAATTTGTTGCGCTATTTCACCATCGTAAATTGCAAAGTCCGGGATATCCATTCAGGGATAGCGATAAGGACCAAACCCGTGAAAATCAGTATAATGAATTGCCCGATTTAGCTCGTATGATTGGTATATGTGACATGTATGATGCCTTAACCAGTGAAACACCATTTAGAATCCCCATGGGTGCTGAAAAAGCTTTGCGATATATATTAAGCTTGTCCAATTACCTGTATTCTACTGATGACATTCATAGATTTATTAAGGTACTGGGGCTATCACTGAATAAAGGTATGCCATTTTTAAAAGCAGGGGATTTTATAATGATTGAATCTGAAAAGATAAGCATGGATACACGCAAAAAGGTAAGAGTTTATGAGGTAGCACGAATTGAGGAAATTTCACGGATAAACTTCATGAATCCTAAGGTTATGATATTTTATGATACAATAAAAAATAAAAAGGTACATAATATCATTGTGGATTTACGATATGACAGCAATCGCAGGGTAGTGCGCGTTTTTGAGAGCACACGAATACGAAATATGCTATTGCGACAGCTTAAGCAGGATTGAAAGTATGAATCCAATTTTATTAATATTTGATAATAGCCGTTTTGCTGAATTAATACGCTTTGTTTTAACAACTGCTGGCTTAAAAATTGAATTATTAGCTGATCCACTGGCAATTTTTGAAAAGGTTCAAGAGATCAATCCTGCAATAATAATTATGGATATTTTTTTAAAAAACATTGATGGCTTATATTTACTGGAACGACTATACTCTGTTAAAGAATTTACAAAAATACCAGTTTTTATTGTATCATCCCGCAATGAACCATTAGCTGTCTTTGATGCATTAGAGCGAGGAGCTGCTGATTATCTGGCAGCACCAATCAATGAAGATATGTTAATTGAAAAGGTCAACAAGTTGTTAAAAACCAATTGAAAGCCAATTGGGAGCCAATTGAAAACTAATTGAAACAAAACAGTATTGAATAAAGCCCTACTATACCGACATATATAATGAAGTGTTATTGTAATTTTAATGACAAATGGGGAGTTTCTACTATTCTATTTTCAGGGATTTGTTATGAAAAAATGTATACGATTAGTGCTTATAGTGCTTATTTTTTTACTGGAGTGTTCATCCGGGATTAATCTCTATAATACGTCATCAGATGGACAATCAAATAACACTATCAATGCATATTCAATGGCAGAAAGACTTTCCTTTAATGAGGTATGGGCATATCTTATGAAAGGTGAAGAGGATAAACTGACCGGTGAGGAAAAAATTACCGATCTTTGTTATTTCAGTGCTACAGTCAATGGCAAAGGACAAATTACCGGTGATTATGAACCACCAGCAATAAAAGCTGAAAATAGAATACGCCATCATATCGTTATAGCAATTCTTGATAATTATGCACTGACACATTTTATACTACATCCTGATTTTCAGGTGCGAAAAAGTTTTATCAGAGATATTTGCCGGATTTCACAAAAATTTGATGGAGTGCAGATTGATTTTGAATCCGTTGCTTCATCAGATGCTCAATATTTTTTTAGCTTTTTATCAGAATTACGCGCCAATCTAGATAAAGGTAAGGTGGTATCAATTGCTTTACCAGCACGGAGAAGCCGTATTGCTGATGCGTATGATTATCCTTCTGTTGCAGCACTGGTGGATAGGATTATCATTATGGCATATGATCAGCATTGGTATGGCAGCAACCCTGGCCCTATTGCAGGGCTATCATGGTGCAGAGAGGTTGGTGAATTTGCAAAGAGCTTTATACCGCAGCAAAAGCTAATCATGGGTTTGCCGTTATATGGACGGTGCTGGCAGGATAAAAATTTTAATAAATCGATGCATTATACTCATATAGAACAGGTTATGCAAACATCCAATATCCAGCCGCAGTATGATCCTGAAAATGGAGCATATTTTGAATATGAAGAAAAGATTAAAGTGCGCGTATATTTTAATGATGAGCGTGCATTATACGAAAGACTGAAGTTGTACTCATCGATGTCTATTGACAATGTAGCATTCTGGCGTATAGGGCAGGGACCAAAAGGGATGTGGCAGGGTATCAGCACAAAAAGTTTATAACAATGTTACTTTATGAAAAAAAGTAATGAAAAAATTATCCTATGAAGATATACAGAGTAAGCGTCCCGATAAAAATGAATTATTCAGATTACAGCGTTTTCCGGTTGTAACTATTCTGGAAAACATTAGGAGCCTGTATAATGTTGGCTCCATGTTCAGGACTGCTGATGCTGCACGGATTGCTTACATGTATCTATGCGGCTATACACCATATCCTCCACGAAAAGAGATTGAAAAAACAGCGCTGGGCAGTACTGAAAGTGTGCCGTGGGAGCATTCTACCAAACCACAGCAAGTGATAAAGATGCTAAAAAATCAGGGTTTTGTGATTGCAGCACTGGAGCACACAACAACAAGTGTCGCGTATACAACCTATACTTATTCCTATCCATTGTGTATTGTTGTTGGCAATGAGGTGCATGGTGTAAGCGATGATGTACTGGCTATGTGTGATACTGCTATTGAGATACCAATGTTTGGCATCAAACATTCGCTCAATGTTGCGGTTGCGTATGGTATTGTGGTGTATCATGCAGTTATGGAATATCAAATGAAGTAGTGGCGCAGCATAATGACTATGCAAAAAGTAATTTTAAAACAAGGGAAAGAAAAATCAGTACTGCAAAGGCATCCATGGGTTTTTTCAGGGGCGATAGCAACTGTTGATGCAGATGATGGTGCAATGGTTCCTCTGTGTTCATATGATGGTACTGTGATTGCCTGGGGATATTACAACAGCAGAACACAGATAGCCATGCGGCTATTAACCTTCAGCGATAGAAAACCTGATGATGATTTGATTGCCCGGCGGTTGATGAACGCGTATGCATTGAGGGTTGCATCAGGGGTTGTTAATAGTACCAATGCCTTCAGGATGGTGCATTCTGAAGGGGATATGTTGCCGGGGCTCATTGCTGACTGGTATAATGGGCATTGTGTAGTACAGTTTTTAACATCAGGGATGGATCGCTTAAAAGAAACTATCGTGCAGATTATACAGGAGAAGCTGCAGCCGCTCAGCATCTATGAACGCAGTGAACATGAAGGTAGAAAGATGGAAGGGCTGCCGTCAATATATGCTCAGCTGTATGGGCAAACCCCTGATTTCATTGCAATAAACGAACATGGAATGGAATTTCTGGTTGATGTGATAAAAGGACAAAAAACTGGTTTTTACTGTGACCAGCGTGATAACAGAGTGCTCATTCAATCTATTGCAAAGGGGAAAAACGTTCTCAATCTGTTTGCATATTCCGGAGGATTTTCTATTGCAGCATTGATGGGAGGTGCAACAAAAGCTGTCTCGGTTGATAGCTCCGGATATGCTCTTTCAATTGCACAAAAAAATTGTGAATTAAATAATGTTGCCAAACGGCATGTAGGTGTAAAAGCGGATGTTTTTGAGTATATCAATACTAACGATATTCCCCAGAATGTAATCATATGTGATCCTCCTGCGTTGATTAAGAGTAGATCGTCAATACAGCAGGGATTGCGCGGTTATAAAGAATTAAATGTAAAAATTTTTAAAAAAGCTCCTCCGCTGTCATTTGTATTAACATGTTCATGCTCTCGTTTTGTTGATATGAAATTGTTTCAAAAAATTGTGTTTTCTGCAGCACATGATGCTAACCGTGAAGTTACTATTACTGGCAGATATTTACAGCCTGCCGATCATCCTGTCAGTATATATTGTCCCGAAACAGAATACCTCAAAGCCATTATGGTATTTATTTCATAGTGACTATCGCCCACAAAGTATTTTTAAAATTTTTATTGACAAACATATAATATACTACTATAATGGTAGTGATTCAGGATTGATCAATTGGTGATATGAAATAACAAAGATTGCTTACTGATTTTTTGTTATGATATGTTGAAGAATGCGCACTAACAGGAGATAACCATGTGGGAATATACTGACAAAGTGAAAGAGTTATATACCAACCCAAAAAATGTTGGTGAAATATCCGATGCCGATGTTGTTGTTGAGGTTGGTAGTATTGTGTGCGGGGATGCTCTGACACTGTATTTGAAGCTTGATGGTGATATTATTGTAGATGCTAAATTTAAAACATTTGGCTGCGGCAGTGCAATAGCGTCGTCGTCGGCACTAACCGAGATGATAAAAGGCAAAACCATTGAAGAAGCATCAATGATTACCAATAAGGATATAGTTGACTTTTTAGGTGGGCTTCCGGACCAAAAAATGCACTGCTCGGTCATGGGGCAGGAAGCGCTGGAAAAAGCCATAAAAAAAATAAAAGGTGAAACAATTGAAGATGAGCATGAGGATGAGGGAGCGGTTATATGCCAGTGTTTTGGTGTTACTGAAAATGTAATACGTCGGGTTATCAGGGAGAATAATCTTACCACGGTTGAGGATGTTACCAATTACACCAAAGCTGGAGGTGCTTGCGGTTCATGTATACCAAAAATTGAGGATATTCTGAAAGAAGAATTAGCCAGCGTTGTAGCGCAACCAGCAGCAACTACCATGAAGCCAATGTCAAATATAAAGCGTATGCAGCTCGTTGAAGAGACAATACACAACGTTATACGCCCTGTTTTGATGAGGGATGGCGGTGATATTGACCTTGTTGATATTGAAGGTAAAAAAGTATATGTAGCGTTACGCGGGCACTGTGCTCATTGTGTTGTTTCAGATGTTACCATGAAAAATCTGGTTGAAGATACATTAAAAGAATTTGTAGAAAACGACATCGAAGTGATAGAGGTAAAGTGATGCATAATACCATTATATATCTGGATAATAATGCAACGACCATGGTCGCGCCTGAAGTGCTTGAGGCTATGTTGCCGTTTTTTACCCGGCGCTATGGCAATCCATCAAGCATGCATGATTTTGGCGGTGATGTTGAGCATGATGTGGAAAAAGCTCGCAATCAGGTGGCACGTATGCTTGGTGCGGAATATGATTATGAGATAGTTTTTACAAGTGGTGCAACCGAAAGCGATAACATGGCAATTCTGGGAACATTGCAGTACTACCGTGATAAGAAACACATCATTACAACAAAGGTTGAGCATCCGGCAGTATTGAATCTATGCAGACAGCTTGAGCGCGAAGGATATAGCGTTACCTATGTCCCGGTAGACAGGGAGGGCAACCTTGATGTAGATTTTCTTTTTGATTCGGTTAGCGATGATACTGCTATTGTATCGGTTATGTACGCCAATAATGAAACGGGGGTACTCTTCCCGGTGGAAACAATTGGCGCTTTTTGCAAACAGCGCGGGATTACATTCCATATTGATGCAGTACAGGCAATTGGCAAAATTCCTGTTGATGTTAATGCATTGCAATGCGATTTGCTGGCAATATCAGGGCATAAGTTCCATGCACCAAAAGGGATTGGAGTGCTCTATGTTCGAAGAGGTACACGGCTACGACCGTTACTGTATGGTGGACATCAGGAAAAAGCCCGCAGACCTGGAACCCATAATGTTCCCGGTATTGTTGGTATTGGCACAGCAGCTGATCTTGTAATGAAGCATCTGTCAAATTCTGAAGAGGTTGCTAACGTTAAACGTCTGCGCGACAGATTAGAGAATGGCTTGCTGTCGCAATTGAGCAATGCCCATTTAAACGGGAATAAAAACAAAAGGGTGGATAATACTACCAATGTAGGATTTGAATTTATTGAAGGTGAGGCAATTTTATTGTATCTCAACGAGAAGGGGATTGCTGCTTCTTCGGGTTCTGCCTGTTCAAGCGGTTCGCTTGAGCCATCACATGTGTTGCGTGCAATGGGGGTGCCGTTTACCTCTGCTCATGGTTCTATCAGGTTTAGCCTCAGCCGTTATACCACCGAAGACGAGATACAGTACACGCTTCAGGTAATGCCCGAGGTTGTAAACAGGTTATTGGCAATATCGCCGTATTGGGATGCAAGGAATAAAAAAGGCAAGTCCATGACACAACTTGCCCATTAATATTTATAGATAGTAGAGTAACGTGAATTTTACCGTGCAACCTCATTGATAAGCCTTCCAAGCTCCTGATCGTGGGTTAGCATTGCTTTTTGATTGGCTTCATAGCTTCGTTGTACTTCAATCATATCCACCATCTCGCGAACGGCATTTACATTTGATTTTTCAAGGAATCCCTGTATAACCTTGTATTCCTCAGCTGGCAATGCCGGTCCTGAATATGGTGTTTCATGGTATAATGATTCGCCTTCTTTTTTTAACTCACGGATATTTTCAAAATCAACAATTTTAAGTTTGTCAATAACAACCGGTTGTTCCCAGTTATTCTGGGTTAGTCCAATCATATCATCAGGATTTAATGATAGTGCAGAGTTAACAAGGATTTCGCCCCGTTCATTGATCATAAAATTGTTCTTCTGTAGTTTAATGATGCCATTTTGTCCCATGACGGGCAATCCATTATGCGTTACCAGTATTCCATCTTTATTCAGGGTAAAGGCGCCATTACGGGTATATCGCTCACCACGCTCAGTCATTACAGTAAAGAATCCATTACCCTCCATTGCCATGTCAAATGGATTTTCGGTACGCATCAACGAGCCCTGTTCATAGATAGTATATACCTCGTTCACTTCAACACCGGTACCCAATTTACCAACAAAGGGCATGGTATCATACGAACCAGCCGGAGTAATACCCAGCCCATCATCGTTAAGGCGGCGGATAATCATATCAGGGAATGCTTTAAAAAGGGTAAGGTCTTTTTTATATGATGCTTTATCAACATTTGCCAGGTTATTGGCAATAGCATCAAGACGTGCTTCCTGTGCAATCATACCGCTGGCACCTGTATAGAGTCCTCTCACCATTATGGTTTTCCTCCTTTTACTCTTTCTATATCGGCACCTAACGCCTGTAACTTTTGCTCAAAATTTTCATATCCACGGTCGGTATGGTAAATACGGCGGATTTCGGTTTTTCCTCGAGCAGCTAACGCAGCCAGCACCAGAGAAGCGCCTGCACGCAGATCGGACATTAAAACCGGAGCAGCCTGCAATTGCTTTCCACCTTTGATAATAGCAGTATTTCCTTCTATTTCAATGTCTGCACCCATTCGTCGTAGTTCACCAACATGGGTGTAACGGTTTTCAAAAATGGTTTCAATAATTACACTTATACCGGGGATAGTACACATAAGCGACATGATTGGCGCCTGAAGGTCGGTAGGGAAGCCAGGGTAGGGGAGAGTACGTACCATGCTGCCCTGCAATTTTTTTGACGGCTCAATGGTAACGGAGCTATCGTTACCTGAAATAACAAAGCCCATGTCGGCAAGAGTTTCAATACAAGCCTTACAATGTTCTGGAATAACATTATTAACAGTCACGTTACCACGGGTGATAGCTCCTGCAATTAAAAAAGTCCCTGCTTCTATGCGGTCAGGTATTATGGAGTAGCTTACCGGCTTCAGTTTTTTTACTCCATTGATGATGATGCGCTCTGTCCCCAGTCCTTCAATCTTTGCTCCCATTGTTATCAAAAAATCACCCAGATCAACAACATCAGGTTCCATGGCGCAGTTTTCAAGGATTGTTTGACCATCTGCAAGCACAGCAGCCATCATGATGTTGGCAGTGGCGCCAACGGAAACCTTTCGCATTATAAAACGATTGCCGTTTAATTTTTCTACACGTGCTTTAATATAGCCATGCTCAATCGTTATGGTAGTTCCCAGCGCTTCAAAACCCGAAAGATGAATATCCACCGGACGCTCGCCAATAGCGCAACCGCCCGGCAATGACACGTCTGCCTCGCCACATCGTGCTAAAAGCGGACCCATAACATAGATTGAAGCACGCATTGTTTTCACAAGATCATAGGGCACTGCAGCATTTTTTAAAGTGTTAACATGAATGGTTAACGTATTGGTATTGATGTCAAACTGATAGTGTGCGCCCAGACATTCAATGACCTGTAATATTGTCTGAATGTCCTTTAAATTAGGTACATTGTGAAGAACTGTTGTACCTTCTGCAAGCAAGCTTGCGACAATTATTGGTAACGCGGCATTTTTAGCTCCGGATATGATTACCGTGCCATTAAGTTTGTTGCCGCCTTTGACTATATAGAAGTCCACTGTTATGCCTCTTTTTGTACTGGTGTAGTGATATGCTATTGATAGGTTCAGTATGGATGATTTGCTAAATTGTCAATTCAATTAGAAAGTTATTGATAAAAAATTTAATGCTATTGTATGAAAACGAGGGTAGCAAAATAATAAAGCCTTAACTTTTATAGCTTGTAAAATGCGTTTTGTTATTTTGAGGCAAAGCCTAATAATCGTAACATTTTTACAGAAGAGATTTGTATGGATTGTGTCTCTTAGAATAACAGCGTGTATAGGGATTCTTTAGCCGCCTTGATTCCTCAGCATCATAATGATGATATTGGTTGTGGAACTGGCGGTCAGACTATGGTGCTATCAAGTAATACACCATGCCATATTATTGGTATTGATTTAATATGGTCAGAAGGCGCGGTTTATACTATCGGGTTTGAACGGGGAATCAATGAGTGGTATAAGTTTTTAAAACATGGCGGATACATTGCCGTTTAAGAAGCATCGTGGTTTACCAAAAATCGTCCTGTCGAAATTGAAAGCTTTAGAGGGATGCTTACCCAGAAATAGATACAATTTCAAATAAGATTGAGCTAATGCAAAAAGCTGGTTATATTCCCACTGCCAGTTTTGTTTTACCGGAAAGCTGTTGGATTGATAACTTTTACGTTCCACAAGTTTCCACACAGGATGATTTCCTGAAAAAATATAAAGGAAATAAAATGATTGAACAATTTATAGCAAATGAAAAATATGAAGCAGAACTATATTATAAATACAAACAATACTATGGTTATGTTTTCTATATTGGGAAAAATTATAATTATACTATTTTGCTCTATAAATTAACTACCTATTTTTTTATTATGAAATTCAATTGTTGTTTTGATTTTTATGTATAGGAGACAAATGTAACAATAAATTGTTTTTTTCTTGACAAAAATTCAACTTTTATTAATATGTATATAGTGAGTGAGCGCTTACTCATTATTATTGTAACAGGAGAACGCCATGGAATTAAAAGGTTTAACCATCGGTATTCTTAAAGAAATAATGGAAAACGAAAATCGTGTTGCTGGTATCCCTGACACGGTTAAAAAAATGGTGGATAATGGTGCTAAAGTTTTAGTTGAGTCAGGGGCGGGATTGGGTTCTTTTTATACAGATGCGGATTATAAAAATGCTGGTGCAGAAATTATTAATGATCCTGAACGTATTTACAATTCAGCCGATGCTATTTTAAAAGTAAAAGAACCTCTGATGAATGAAGCTAAAAATAAGCACGAAGTAGATATGATGAAATCCAATCAGGTGCTGATATCCTTTTTACATCCGTCAAATCCTATAAATCATGATATGGTTAAAAAACTTGCCCAAAAAGGTGTTATTGGATTTTCCCTGGATTGTATACCAAGAATATCTCGCGCGCAATCAATGGATGCATTAACATCAATGAGCACTGTAGCAGGATATAAGGCAATAATTTCCGCAGCTTGTCGCTTACCTAAATTTATTCCCATGATTACTACTGCTGTAGGAATGTTTCGCCCTGCTATTGTTTTTGTAGTTGGAACCGGTGTGGCAGGGCTACAATCGTTAGCGACAGCAAAAAGGTTAGGAGCTGAAATTTATGCTGCAGACGTCAGACCTGATGCTGTTGAACAGTCGAAGAGCTTGGGTGCAAAAATAATTGATACTGGTGTTCCACCAGAGATAGCAATTGGTGAAGGTGGATATGCCATGCACTTACCAGATGAATGGATACATAAAGAAAGACAGTCGTTCCATGAAATAGTAAAGAAAGCTGATATAGTGGTACTATCGGCACTTGTTCCCAGAAAAATAGCTCCTATCCTTGTTGATGAAACTATGGTACGTTCAATGAAGCCAGGCTCAGTTATTGTTGATATAGCTATTGATCAGGGTGGTAATTGTGAACTAACAGAATCGGGTATGATATGTGTTAAACATAATGTTGCGATTGATGGTACAAAAAATATTCCTGGATCGGTAGCCGTGAGTGCAAGTTCAATGTTTGCACAAAACGTATTAAACTTTTTATCACTCATAGTAAAAAATGGCAAGATTAATATTAATAAATCGGATGAGATTATTGCGTCAGCATTGATAACTGAAAATGGTAAAATAGTAAATCCTGATGTATTAGAAGAGATCGCAAGCTATAAGGAGCATAGGTAATGAACAATAGTATTATGATACTTATTTTTATTATATCAACTGTCGCAGGATATAAACTTATTAAAGATGTTCCTTCTTTACTGCATACACCGCTTATGTCAGGAATGAATGCATTTTCCGGTATTACTGTTGTTGGTGCAATTTTAACAACAGCCAGCGCAGCCGCTTTGCACAGTAAAATACTTGGCGCTATTGCAATAATATTGGCAATGATAAATGTTGTTGGTGGATTTTATATTACCGACAGAATGCTTGGAAAATTTAAATCAGGATTAAAAGATAAGTAATGATATGGAATTGAATATTGTAAATATTGTTTCACTGGTGATTATTTTGATATGTGCTGCTGATATCAAATTGATGAGTTCACCAAAAACAGCATTGGTAGGAAATCGTATTGGTGCTCTTTCAATGCTTGCTGCGATATTGTTTGTGCTTATCTATAACGATATTATCACCATTCCTTTGCTATTGGTTTCATTAATCATTGGCGCATTTATTGGAATCCTTTTTACCTATAAAACGGGTGGCGTAAAAATACCACAGCTTGTTGCTCTATTTAATGGGTTTGGTGGAGGGGCATCGTTAATAGTTTCCTTTATTCTTTTACTGGAGCAAGGCAGTAATATTGATACTTTTGCTCGTTTTACAGCTTTTTCAGGGGCTATTGTAGGAGGGCTTACTTTTTCTGGTAGCTTAATAGCTGCGGGTAAATTAGAAGGGATAATTAATCAAAAACCTGTTACAATAAAAGCACATTCAATGATAACTTCATTACTCCTTATTATTTTACTGGCAATAATGATTTTTGGTACAGTTATTGATGATTATATAGTAACTTTTGCATCGGGAGCTACTGTGTTAAGTTTATTATTTGGAGTAATATTTGCAATCCGAATTGGCGGGGCTGATATGCCTATTACTATCTCGTTATTAAATTCATGTTCAGGGCTGGCTGCTTCGGTTTGCGGATTTGCTGTTGGAGATATAATCTTAATTTCTTTAGGTGCAATTGTTGGAGCATCAGGTCTTATTCTTACTCAAATTATGTGTAAGGCTATGAATCGATCGTTGTGGCATATTCTTACCGGTTCCACATATCGTAAAGTAATTGATTCGTCAACGGAAACTATCGTTGAAATAAAATCAGATGGTGCAAAAAAGGAAGTACATAATTATCTGGAGATAGTTAATAAAGCAAAAAATATTATCATAGTACCTGGCTATGGCATGGCATTGTCTCAAGCTCAGGAACAGGTAAAATTACTTTTTGATTATTTAATAGGAAAGGGTAAGGATGTGCGTTTTGCTATTCATCCGGTTGCTGGCAGGATGCCAGGTCACATGAATGTACTTTTGGCTGAGGTTGATATCCCGTATGAATACCTCTGTGATATTGATACCATCAACCCTGAATTTGCATCAACTGATGTTGTCATAGTTGTTGGTGCATGTGATGTAATAAACCCGGAAGCCATTACTGCCCAGGGAACTCCCATTTATGGTATGCCCATACTTCGTGTTCATGAAGCAAAACATGTGATTGTTTGTAATAAAGACACTAAACCTGGATATTCAGGTGTAGAAAATTCATTATACAATAAAAGTAATGTTACTCTTTTATTGGGTAATGCTGCCGATACACTTGCTGAATTAATAAGTCAGCTTCAAAATGATTTACAATCAGATACTGTTTTGCAGGATTAAGGTATCCGAATTTTAGTTTATCATTTTTCGTTAATACTGTTGAGAAGATTATGTGCTAATTTTTTTGCCTGCTCTTTTGTAAGTTGTATTGTTGCCGTACCTCCACCCGGATGTGGCAGTGTTAGTAAAACCTTACCATCGTTTACTGTGATTGCAAACTGCCCATCCGGCATTTTTACCTCAGGTGACAACCAATCGTCAGCATTAAATTCTGCAATTTGAATAAGTACGCCAAAGGCATATTTTGGATGAATAAAAATTTCTTTCCATACCCCACCCGGGTATTCGTTATATCCAAAATAGGGTATTTTTAATTGCTCCAATGTTGCTATAGCAGCTTTTATATCATACGTTTGCAATGTTATATGGTGCACACCACTTCCTCGTGATTGTAAAAATCCATCTAAAAAACTTCCTTTATCGGTTGGTGTTATAAGTTCAATGCGACTCATGTCACCCAGAGAAAATATCTGCCAGAAAAATTTTGTAGCATCGTCTTTTGCTCCAGCACCGGGTATTGCACCTAATGCTTCAAAAAAATCTTTTGCCTTATCAAAATCAGGTACAGCAATCGATACATGGTCTATTCGGGCTATCATAGAATCCACCTCGTAATTATACTTTTTAAAAGGTAGTATTAATGGTATTCTTATAAATTTCAATTCATTTTTAAGCGATAGTTATTTATAAATTAACTATCGACAAAAAAATAATTGCATTGTTATAGGTTAATGTATTAAGCTCATTGCAATGAGATGCTATCGACCAGAATATGGTAATATATTTTTTAAAAATTAAAAACATTTGGGAGGAAACAATGGATTTTGAAACTACTACATGTATTTCATATAATCATTTAGAAATACTGTCAAGCTATTCAGAAAAGATGAATATACCACTACGGACATTAATAGTTTATCTCATCATGTATTCTGCAAAACATGAAAAAAATCAAGTTAATGCATTCAAACGTGTAGCCTACAGGAAAAGAAATCCTGAAAATCCATGGAAAAGATTACATCTTGTTGTATATTATTCAGAATATGAATTTTTCCTGGATGTAAAGAAGCTCTGGAAGATGTCATTGGCTAAGATTATTGAATTTTGTATGGAAAACGTGCTGGATGAATTCATTCAATATTTTAGCAAGCTTATTAAAGAAATTAATACCGATAACTATCCGCATAATTTTCCCAGTTATTACGAAAATAGGTCGTATACATTTGATTTTCACCGAGAAAAAGGCATTCATTGCCTCAAATTCTACTGGGGACCACCGCCAGAAATACTGGGAAAGCAAAATATATGAACTGGTACAATTTTTTGTAAAAATGTTTTAAAAAATCTCTTGCCAATTTACTGGATTGTACTCTTTATTTTGTTGCTACCATCAATGCATCTATTGTGGTATACATCATTGCTATAAATTCGAGGTTAGTATGCAACAGATTGTATCATTTCTTTCAAAGCCATCGTCGTATAATCAAGCGGTTGATACTGTACATGTTATTCAAACACACATATCATATGTATTCATTGCAAAGCCATTTGTGTATAAGGTAAAGAAGCCTGTTGATTTTGGCTTTTTAAATTTCGTATCTTTTGACGATAGAAAATTTTATACATTTGAAGAATACCGTTTAAATTCACGAATCAGCCCTGAAATATATATGGGTGTGGTGGTTGTTGTAAAGCAGGGAATATCGTATAAGTTAATTGAAGATAATAATTATAATGAAGCGGATGTTGTTGCCTATTGTGTAAAGATGCGTTACATTGATGATGCATATTCACTGAAGAATTTATTGCAGCATGGTCTGGATGACAGGTTACTATCGCTCATAGCAAAAAAAATTTACACATTCAACAGTATAGCCGACAACACCGAAGGCTTACAGGGATTTGGCGGAATTGCTGAAATTAGCAAAAACTCATTTGAAAATTTTGATCAGATTGAAAAGTATATAGACGTTATAATACCACGTGACGACTATGCAATGATGCGTCAATGGACGGAACATTATATTGAACACAATAAAAATTTATTCAATGAGCGTAACCTCAAGGGGTATGTTCGCGATTGCCATGGCGATCTGCACTGTGAGCATGTTTACTCTATAAATGGGGAGATAGTTATTCTTGATTGCATTGAATTTAATAAACGATTCAGATATATTGATACAATCTCTGACATTGCTTTTTTACTTATGGATCTTGATGTCAATAATAAAACAACTGAGTCTAACAAATTATGTGCACAGTATGTACAGCTATCGGGTGATTACGATGGCAGCGTACTGTTGCCATTTTATAAGGCATATAGGGCAATGGTGCGGGCAAAGATAAACAGCTTCCAATCAGATAACGAAGAGATAACCGTACAGGAACGCGATGTATGTATACAAAAGGCTAAGCAATATTTTCATTTAGCACAAAGCTATATGCAGCATCATACAAAACCTGTGGTATATATAGTCTTTGGCAACATTGGCAGTGGCAAAAGTACCATAGCAATGGAATTGGCATCGCTTACCGGTGGCATTGTTATTAATTCTGATGCTGTCCGTAAAAAGATGGCAGGACTTGATGTTTACGACAGTGCCAAAGCAAAAGCAGGTGAGGGTATCTATAATCCAGATATGACAACGAAAGTTTACCAAACCATGAATGAGAAGGCATTAGCGATAGTTGCTGGTGGAACCCCGGCAATTCTTGATGCTACGTTTTATAGCCAGCAGTTGCGGCAACAGCTGAAGCGGTATTTTGCCGGGCATAATATCACTGCACAATTTGTCTATGTTGATTGTAGCCATGATGAACTAATAAAAAGGATTAAAGAGCGGCAACAGGACAAATCTATTTCGGATGCAACAGTTGATATTTTTAACCAGCTTAAAGATAGATTTGAAAAACCAGTCAATGAGGTGCCGGTTACTATAATTAATTCTGAAAAGAATATGGATGAAATAAGAGATCAATTAAAAAATATAATCATGAAGTAAGAAGCATGCTGCCATGAGCCATGCTATTAACATAGTGTTATGTTTATTACTTGTGCAGACAAATGCAACAAATTTTCAAAAGTTAAATGAGTGTGTCAAGAATGGCAAATTTGATGATGCAAAGATTGTTTTAGACAACTGGGGCGAAAATAAAGATTATAGAATTGACTATATCACTGGCTACATGATTTATAAAACAATGTATAACAATGAGGTTGCCGGTGAAGGGATTAAGTATATCAAAGAAGGGATAAAAAATTCCCGATCATTATGAAATGCGATCTGGACTATTATGGGCATTAAAAGAGATGCGTCAACTTGATGAATACCTGATAGAGCTTGAAGATGCCTTGAAATATATTACCAATAATAAGCTGGAAAAGGTTTATTGGAATAATAATGAATTCATACCCAATCCACATGAATTTGTTATTGAAAAAGTCCAGGGGAGTTTCAATGATATTATTAGTTCAAATGAAATTTTTTCAAATAAACAATTTATGTATAAATGTGTTGATTTAATGATACAATATTTTCCAAAACATAAATATGGCTATGCAGATAAAGGTTACATCTATCTTGCAAACAACGATTATTAACATGCGTTACAATGTTATTTAACAGCAAATACAATTGATGAATTTGATATGTTGATATTGTGCAACATTGGTATTGTGTATAAAATGTTACAGGATTATGATAAAGCAAAGATATATTTTGAAAAGATTATACAAATTGGCAGCGATACATACTTTGTTAATGCAGCACAAAATGAATTGAATGCAATAAAAAAGGCTGGGAACTGATTTAGCGATTTATTGAATAAAGCATAAAGCAGGATTGATTACTTGCAAATATTAATTGGCAAATATTACTTCAATTTTTATAAAGTTGGTATATATAAAATATCTCCCGGGTATAATCGGTCAGGATTGCGAAGGTTGTTTATAAAGATAATCATTTTTGGACTTGCTCTATACCGTTTAGCAATCTGCAATAATGTTTCCCCTGATTTTACTTTATGAGTATTTATTTTTGTAAATTTAATGGTGTATATTGCTTCTTTATTTTCTTCAATTTTTTCTTTGCTTCCCTTTGGTAATAGCAGAATATAGTTTCTTTCTTTTGGAGGAGTTATATTACGTTTTAGCTGGGGATTATACAGTGTTATCACCTCGCGTGGTATATTGCATTTTTCTATCAAAATATCTATTTTTACAGGATAACGTAATGTAACCTGTTCTACATCATACACAGTTTCAGGTTTCTGTAATTCATCCTCAATGGAAAACAATTCAGGATATTTGTAAATAAGTGCAAGAGCTGCATACCTGTAAACATATTCCTGTGTTTCTTTGTGTAATATGCCAGCTTCAATAAGATCGTAAAAATGGTGGTAACCATTGGATTTCATAGTACGTGTTAAATACCCAGATCCTCCATTATACGCCAGTAGTGCCAATTCCCATGAACCCAATGAATTATGTAGATTTTTAAGATGACGCAGGGCTGCATCGGTAGATTTCACAATATCACGACGTTCATCAACAAAATTATTAATCTGCAATCCCAGTACTCTGGCAGTACCGGGGATGAACTGCCATATTCCGACAGCACCACTTTTTGAGACAGCATAGGGGTTAAATGCGCTTTCAAGCAGGGGAAGCAAGGAGATATCTTCGGGCATGTCAGGATATTCTTTCATCTGCTCATGTATGATTGATATGTAGAGCGTGGAACGATTTATAGCATTGATGGTGTATTCTCTTCCCTTTGTGAGATAAATATATAAAAATCTTCTCACATCTGGAATTCTGCAGATGGATAAATCATCAATTGCAGTAAATAAATCCTTATTATTAATTTTTGGTAAAAATATACTATCGCTATCAGGATTAAAATTAATAGCGTTTTGTAATCCTTCTTCTGAATAAACAGGATCGGAATACAATTCCAGTAAATTTTTACAAAAAAGCTTCGTGTCAACAAATGATAATGGCAATAGTATCACTATTATAGGCAATGCACCATACAACTTTTTCATTGATCAGACCTTTCTATAGTGTTATTATACATTACTAAACAAACATAGTATTTGCTATATTAAAATTAGTATTATTTTTATATAGCAGATAATGGTTGTAATTTCAAAAATAATGTATGGTAAAAATAGACAGCAAAGGTTGATTACTGATATTTTGCTCCCATAAAGGACGTATAAATTCAGTTTTTACGTTCAGACTTATTATTGTAAAGACATTAATCTGAATAATCACAATACATTTCTATTCAATACAACTCAATACAACTTTTATTTTGTTGATGGAGTACATCAGGAAAGGGGATTACAGTATAAATACTATTTTTTTAAGTTTACATATAATAACTATGAAATAGTATATTGTAATTCTATAATTTTGTTTATCTCGTGGATGTTTTTCAAAATTAAATCTTGATGCTTTTTTAATAATATTGTAATTGTTTCGTTTAGATTTGATAATCTTTTTGTAATAATGTTTATAGTATCCATAGTATCAAGAATACTATTAACAATGGGATGTTTCAAATTTAAAAGGAATTTTTCAAATTCATTATATTCTACGCCAATTTTCAATGTAATGATTTTTACAATATTGGAAATTGAATAATTGTATAACGATATATCGTCAATGATGTGCTGATTTGTAATAATTAAATTTTCGATAACTTCTTCATTTTCATTTAATAAATGAATCTGGATTGTTTGCATATTTATAGCTATCTTATTTAAAAGATTTTGTTTTGTATTTAATAAATCAAGCAAAGAATTGAGAAGTGTTAGTATGTCATCCCTCAATTGAGAAGGAACCTTTGGATGCTGTTGCAACTCTATCCGAAGGAGTTTCCTGAGCAGATATTTTATCCCATGCATCTCGTAGCTCTTTTAATAGTTTAACAACATTTTTTAATATATCAGAATTTTTCTGTATATTCGCTTCTAGTAGTTGCTTTTTGAAATATATATAGAGGTTGAAAAGATTTCGGGCAATATCTCCACCATCATTCATATTCAATGCCAATATAAGTTCATTAATGATATCCTGAGCTTTAATAATATTAATATTTGCAATATCATACGTTTTAGGCTGCATATTTTCAATTGCAATATTACAAAATTTAATGGCACCATCATAGAGCATTACAATTAATTTTCCCTGATTGGCGGTATTGATTTCGGTATGCTTGTACTGGTCGTATGGATTTCTAGCAGGTAAAGCCATTTATCCCCCCTCGATCGATTTTCAACACATTGGCATTACTAGTATCGGATAAAAATATATAAAACTTTATTGAATAAAGCAATAGCAGTGAGTAATTCAGCTAAAAATATGCTTTATTCGTTGTAATATTTCTTCGTATTTTTCTTTGGTTTTCAGTATAATTTCATCCGGCAAAGGAGGTGGTGGAGAATTTTTATCCCAGGTGGTTGTTTCTAGATAATCTCGAATAAATTGTTTGTCAAGGCTTACCGGTGATGTGCCAACTTTATATAGCAACGCATCCCAGAATCGGGAGCTATCAGGGGTTAATACTTCATCAATAAGTATTATTTCTTTATCAGAAAATCCAAATTCTAATTTAGTGTCAGCTAATATGATATCTGCTTTTTTAAGTGCATCCCGTGCAAAATCGTAAATATCCAATGTAATCTGAGCCAATTTTTCGGCAATGTCTGCGCCAAGATTTTTTTTAATCTCTTCGATGGTTATATTTGTGTCATGTCCCGATTCAGCCTTTGTAGCAGGTGTAAATATAGGGTATGGCAATTCCTGGGCTAATTGCAAACCCTTTGGCAGTTCTATCCCACAAATCTTGCGTGTTTGTTGATAGTCCTTCCATGCACTGCCAATGATATAACCGCGGGCAACACATTCAAAATCAATACGCTTTGCTTTTTTTACCAGTACTGCCCTATCTTTAAAAAACTCAGGGTAGTCACAGAATGGTTTGGGGAAATTTTTATAATTTGTTTCAACTATATGATTATTTATTAACCGTATATTTTTAAACCATAAATTGGAGATAGTATTTAAAATTACACCTTTGCCCGGTATCCCATTAGGAAATACCCAATCAAATGCAGATACCCTGTCGGTAGAAATAATAATAAGGTGCTCGTCATCTGCTTTATATACATCACGAACCTTACCACTGAATAATTTTCGTGCTCCCGGGACTTTTGTTGTGGTTACCGCTTCCATATATTGTCCTTTCAAAAAAATATTTTTTATGTTCGATAGTTACTTATTAGCATTCTATTTTGAAAGCTTTTGAATCATAATGTCGTTAACAATTTGGGGGTTGGCTTTCCCTCTGGATTCTTTCATAACCTGGCCAATTAAAAATTTAAGTGCTTTATCCTTGCCACTTCTGAAATCCTCAACAGATTTAGGATTGCTTTTAATAACTTCATCAATAATTGATTCAATAGCTGCAGTATCAGTCACCTGACGCAAGCCCTTTTCATTAATAATAGCATCGGGGTCATTACCTGTTTTCAGCATCTCTTCAAATACAGTTTTAGCAATTTTACCACTTATGGTTGCATCATCAATCCTTTTTAATAGGATAGCTAAATTTTGCGGAGAAACAATAAAGGTATCTATTTTTTCAGGATCATCAATTTTTGCTAAAAGTTCGCTCATTATCCAGTTGGATGCTTTTTTAGGATGTACACCTGTGGATACAACGGCTTCATAATAAAAAGCTAACTGTTTGGTAGCGGTTAATACCTGTGAATCATATTTGGGTATGCCATATTGTTTAACAAAGCGATCGCATTTTTCGTATGGTAGCTCGGGTAATTCATTTTTTAACTGTTGTACAAAGTCATTTGATATTTCAATAGGTGGTACATCAGGTTCAGGAAAATAACGATAATCATGTGCTTCTTCTTTTGAACGCATAGCCTGGGTAATATTTCGTTCAGCATCCCATAGACGTGTTTCCTGAACAATTGTTTCATCCTGCATAAGCATTTTTTGTTGTCGTCCAATTTCGTATTCTAATGCTAATTTTACCGATCTGAAGCTGTTCAGATTTTTAATTTCAACTTTCTGTCCAAACGCTTTTGCTCCTTTAGGTTTTAAAGAAACATTGACATCACATCGCAAGCTACCTTCTTCCATATTGCAGTCAGATACTTCAATATACTTTAAAATTGAACGTAATGTTTGTAAATACTGATATGCTTCGTCAGGAGTTGTGATATCAGGTTCAGAAACAATTTCTATTAAAGGTACACCAGTTCGGTTAAAATCTACATATGATACTTTATTATTAGCATCATCACTGTGAATATTTTTACCGGCATCTTCTTCCATATGAAGGCGTGTAATGCCAATTTTTTTTGTTTCATCCTTTATCGTAATTTCAAGGTAACCATCATAGCATATTGGTTTATCATACTGCGAAATCTGATATGCCTTGGGCAGATCAGGATAAAAATAATTTTTACGATCAAATTTGCTATAGTGAGCAACTTTACAGTTTAGTGCCAGTCCGGCCATTATTGCTTTTTTTAAAACTTCTTTGTTGAGAACAGGCAACACCCCTGGAAGTCCTAAACATACCGGACAAACCTGGCTGTTTGCCGGTGCACCAAACTGAGTAGAACAGCTGCAAAATATTTTTGATTGAGTATTTAGCTGAGCATGAACTTCCAGCCCTATGACCACATCAAATTCCATATATGTCGTACCATTTTTACTCTATAAAGGTGATAATAGCTTTACTGATATTCTTTTCGGATAGTAGATAGTATAATTTTTGTCAACTAAAAATGATTATATTTGTGTGATTATATAAATTCAAGTTATAAAAAATTGTTTGAGTTTTTTATTAAATAATGTTATTTTTTGAAATTGTTAACAAAGACATATATACTACTAATAAGGTAGAGTATCTACCATGTCATTTAATACATGTTAATTATATGGAATTCACAAAAAATATAATACAAAATAAAAATCTAATGAAAATTATTATTTCATTGGTTGCTATTGCTAACATCACCAGTATATATGCGCAACAAATAGATATTTCCAATGCTCAGGAAATTCTTTTGAAAAATAATCCTAAATTAAAGGCTATAAAAAAGCAGGTTGAAAGTTTAGAGAAAAAGATCCCACAGGCTTCATCATTAGAAGATCCCAGAATTAAATTAGGATTAAACAATTTACCAATCAGTAATCCATCATTTAAAGAATCTGATATGACAAGCAAAGAAATTGGTATTATACAGATGATTCCATTATTTGGAAAACTTTCTGTGAGAGAACAGATAGCAGTGTTATATTATCAAAAAGCTATTGAAACGTATAGGTTTTACAAAAGTTTACTATTACATGAATTACGTACTAATTTTTATGAAATTGGTTATCTGAAAGAATACAGTGCCATATTAGAGGATACAAAAAAGTATCTTACATTAATGTTAGAAATTCAGAAATCCCGTTCAATAACTGGTATTGGGACGTTATCCGACGTATTACAAGTAAGTGTTGAATTATTAAAAATCGATGAAGAACTAATAAATATTCATAGTACAATAGCGGAAAAAGAGCAAATGATTATTTACCTTCTGGGTAAAACTAACTATGAAAATGTCCAAATTAATACCGGTACAATTGTTTCTTCAGTAAGTATTATAAATCTATCATATGAGGATTCATTAAAAAATATTGCCAGTGAAAATCCAGAATTAAAATTATTATCACTTCAGATACTTATAGATGAAAAAGAAATTAATTATAAACAAAAGGAATATTACCCTGACATGGAAGTGGGGCTTTCATATATGCAGCGTGACAACTCCTCTCAGGGAATGAAGCGAGATGATATGTTCAGTGTTATGGTTACTTTTAATATACCTGCATGGTTTATCAATAGAAATATCCCGGCAGTTCAGGAAATGAAATTAAAGAAGGGTGAATCTATAGCATTATTTGATGATAAAAAAAATGAGGTCTTTTTTGCTTTAAACAAAATAGCTATAAATATTAGCAAATGGGAACAGTTGCATAAATTATATAGTAATAGTATCATCCCGCACCTGGATACTACATTCAACACCAAACTGACTCAATATAAAACAGTAGATACAGAATTTATGAAACTTATTGATACTATACGGATGAGGTTAGATTATCAAAACAGATTGTTAGCTGTAAAAAAAGAATATCTGATTGCGTTATCATTTATGAAATTTTTATCCGGGGATATTTCAGTTGAGACAAAAGGATTTTAACGATGAAATCTAACTATTTGATAGTATTCAGTATTATTCTGATTATCATAGGAGCAACTTTTTGGGTTGTGTACCTTCACAATCCCGACAATACCAAAGTAATTCCGAAAGTACAATATACCTGCCCAATGCATCCTCAAATAATGTCTGATAAACCTGGTAGCTGCCCTATTTGTGGCATGGAACTGGTGCCTATAAATAATGAAGATGTAAAAGAAAGAGATAATAAAAAAGAGCACGAGCATGCTATGCCCGAGGGTTATGCTGCAATAACTCTTTCAAAAAAGCAAGCTGCTATGCTTGGCATCAGATATGAAACTGTTGGGATAAAAGAAATTATAAAAGAGATAGTTACTTCTGCAACAATTGTTTCAAATGAAGAAAAAACGTTCAAAATCAACATAAAAGTCTCGGGATGGGTAGAAAAGTTATATGTTAATCAAACAGGGCAATACCTTAAAAAGGGGAGCCCTTTGTTTGCAATTTATAGTCCAGAATTATATGCAGGAACACTTGAATATATTTCAATTATAAATTCCATTGAACAACTGGGTGCTGATGAAAAAATTTCGGATGTACTTGTAAATTTAAAAAAAGCAACAAGGGATAAACTCAAACTTTATGGATTGATAGATAAACAAATAGATGAAATTGAAAAGACAAAGCAGTCACAAAGGCTTATACAGATATTTGCTCCTTATTCGGGTTACGTAATTGAAAAAAATATATATGAAGGTCAGAAGGTAATGCCAGATGATACTCTGATGACAATTATTGATCTTTCGACAGTGTGGGCATTAGCTGATATATATCAACCCGATTTACCTTATGTTAAGGTTGGTATGCCTGCTCTGTTTAAAATTCCTTACTGGGAAAATAAAGAATATAAAGGTATTGTACAATTTATTTATCCCTTTGTTAATGAACAAACACGAACTGTTAAAGTAAGAGTAGTATTGCATAACAATGGTATGGAACTTAAGCCTGGTTTGTATGCTGAATTGCTTTTGCGTTATTCAGCCGGTAAACATATTGCAGTGTCAGATCAATCTGTTTTTAAAACAGGTGAAAAGAATTATGTTTTTATGAAAATGGATGATGGAGTACTGATGCCTAAGGAGGTAGTACTTGGAATATCAGGAAGTAATGGATACTACGCTGTGTTGCGGGGTATTAAAAAAGGCGATGTGATTGTATCGCCTGCAAATTTCCTTATTGATTCAGAATCTCAACTGAAGGCTTATTTTAGTAATGTTGCGGAAAGTCATCAGCATTAAGACTAATTATGTGGACTATCGCAGATGCTTAAAAGGATAATTGCATTTTCAGTTCATCATAAAGCTCTGGTGCTCGTCACTATTGCTTTTGCATTAACCTATGCGTTTTATGCAATTAATAATATCCCGCTTGATGCCATACCAGATTTATCTGATACCCAAGTAATTATATACAGCAAATGGGACAGGAGCCCACAAATTATAGAAGACCAGGTAACCTACCCAATAGTATCTGCTCTTCTAGGTACACCAAAGGTTAAGTCCATTCGTGGATTTAGTGATTACGGCTTTTCATATGTTTATGTTATCTTTGAAGATGGTACGGATATTTACTGGGCTCGCAGCAGGATTGTTGAGTATCTTTCTAAAATTCAGGGGTCATTACCTGATGACGTTGTCATGGAGTTGGGTCCAGATGCAACGGGTGTTGGTTGGATTTATCAATATGCGCTCATTGATACTAAAGGTACTCATGACCTTTCACAATTGCGAACATTGCAGGATTGGTATATACGGTATTCATTGCAAAGTGTTTCAGGTGTTGCTGAGGTTGCCACTATTGGTGGTTTTGAAAAACAATTTCAGGTTTCTATTAATCCAAATTATTTACATGTTTATAATGTCACTATCCCACAGATATTGAATGCTATAAAACAAAGCACTAATGAAATGGGTGGAAGGCTTATTGAATGGTCGGGTAAAGAATATATGGTGCGTGCTGAAGGGTATATTGAAAATATTGATATGTTGAAAAAAGTTGTTGTAAAAGCAGATCCACCCACACCAGTACTTTTAGAAAATGTTGCTTCAATATCCACTGGTCCTCAGATTAGAAGAGGAATTGCCGAATTAAATGGCACAGGTGAAGTTGTTGGTGGGATAATTGTTATGCGACATAAAGAAAATGCACTTAATGTCATAGAAAAAGTTAAAGAAAGAATACGTGAAATAGAAAAAGGATTACCGGATGGTGTGGCGATAGTTCCTGTTTATGACAGGTCAGATTTGATTAAACAATCAATTGCAACATTGACTGATGCTCTTCTTGAAGAGATGATAGTGGTCAGTATTGTTATATTAATTTTTTTATGGCATATCCCTTCGGCTTTGGTTCCAATAATTACTATTCCAATTTCGGTTATTTTAGCTTTTATACCGATGTATTTCATGAAGATAACATCTAATATCATGAGTCTTACAGGAATTGCTATTTCTATTGGAGTTTTAGTTGATGGTGCAATTGTTGAGGTAGAAAATGCATATAAAAAAATTGAAAACTGGATTGCCGAAGGAAGAAATGGTGATTATCATACTGTTAGGCTAGAAGCACTTATGGAAGTTGGCCCCTCAGTTTTTTTCTCATTGATGGTCATTACAATAGCTTTCTTACCTATTTTTACGCTTGTTGATCAAGAGGGGAGACTTTTTATACCTCTTGCATGGACAAAAACATTGACAATAGCATTGGCTGCTATATTAGCTTTAACACTTGATCCGGCCATACGTATGCTTTTTACACGGTTAAAACCATTTAACTTCAAGCCAAAAATTATATCAAAATTCTTCACAACCGTATTTGTTGGAACATATTATCCTGAAGAAAAGCATCCAATTAGCAGATTTCTTTTTAAAGTATATGAACCTGCATGTCGTTTCGTATTACGATATCCATGGCATATAATTACAAGCGCTATACTACTTTTTCTTATTACAATTCCCGTTTTTTTATCATTAGGCAGTGAGTTTATGCCCCCTCTGAATGAAGGCACTATTCTTTACATGCCAACAACATTACCTGGAATATCACTTGCTGAAGCAAAAAAGCTATTAGTATATCAGGATAAAGTATTGAATAGTTTTCCAGAAGTTGATACAGTTTTTGGAAAAGTAGGACGTGCAGAAACCTCAACTGATCCGGCTCCATTATCTATGGTTGAAACAACTATAGTGCTAAAACCTAAAACGCAATGGAGACAGAAGGAAAGATGGTATTCAGGATGGGCTCCTGAATGGCTAAAGATATTGTTTCGGCCTGTATGGGATGATCATATATCGTATGAAAAATTAATTGCAATGATGGATAATGCCATGAAAATTCCCGGAGTTACAAACGCATGGACAATGCCTATAAAAGGGCGTATTGACATGCTTACAACCGGGATAAGAACTCCAATTGGAATAAAAATTTTAGGTTCAGATAGTAAAGAAATAGAAAAAATTGGTATTCTAATTGAACAAACGTTACATGGTTTACAGGGAACCCGCAGCATTTATGCTGAACGTGTCGTAGGTGGTTATTATGTAACTATATCTCCGGTTAGAGATGCATTAGCACGCTATGGATTGACTCTTGAAGATGTCCAAACAATTGTTGCTACAGCTATTGGTGGACAAACTATTATTAAAACAATTGAAAAATCTCGTGAACAGTATACTATTAATGTACGATATTATAGAGATTATCGAAGTAGTACTGATGCCCTGGGAAGAATATTGATTCCAACCAACCGTGGCTTCCATATTCCATTAAAAGAAGTAGCAACTATTAGCCTTTCGTATGGACCTTCTATGATCAGAAATGAAAATGGTATGGTTGCAGGTTATGTCTTTGTTGATATACATGATACGGATATTGGCAGTTATGTTACAAAAGCTAAGGACCTTGTAAATGAATCAATCACTCTTCCACCAGGATATACTGTTACTTTTAGTGGGCAGTATGAGAATATGTTGCGTGTTAAACAAAGACTAATAATAATACTGCCAATTACAATCATTTTAATTCTGTTTGTTTTATATTTAAATACTAAAAATATCGTTAAAACATTTATAGTATTATTAGCAGTACCATTTTCATTAATTGGATCAGTGGTATTAATGTATGTTTTAGGGTATAATATATCAATTGCAGCATGGGTGGGGATGGTTGCATTAATGGGGTTGGATGCAGAAACTGGTGCATTTATGTTATTGTTTTTAGATTTATCATATAATGATGCAAAAAGCAAAGGAAAACTTAAGACTATTGCAGATATTAACGAAGCTATTATTCATGGTGCTGTCCAAAGAATACGACCTAAAATAATGACTGTTACCACAACGATGATAGGACTTATGCCAATCATGTGGTCAACTGGTACAGGTGCAGATATGATGAAGCGTATAGCTGCTCCTATGGTTGGTGGACTTATTACTTCATTTATTATGGAGTTGCTTGTGTATCCGGCTATATATTTAGTATGGAGAAAACGAGAACTTCAATAAATGGGATATACAAAAATTGAATTTTAATCAATTGTGGTCAGACAATATAGGCAACAACATTTTTACATTGTTGATAAATTTATAATATGATGAAAGTGGTTTTTAGGTTTGTTATAAAAATTTACAAATAGGAGGGTTGTATGAAGAATTATATAGTGAGTGTAGTCGCCATAATTTGTGTTGTAATGATGAGTATTAGTGTACAAAGCCAGCATCTGAACAAGAAGCATGCAGATACTCATAAAGCTCAAATGACTATGGGCAAGCTAATATTAAAAGCCGAAAAGCTTGGAGTAACAGTTGAAGGATATTTAAATGATATTGATAGTGCTATGCAGGAAATTACAAAAAGCAGTGGCATAACCTTTGACAAGAGCAACATGAATCCTGATATAACACATCATATTTCTTTTTTTATCACAGTGACTGATAAAACAGGTGATATTAAAAATGTAATGCTGACTTTTAAGCATAAAAAGCAAGTTGCAACATATATGTTAATGGATATGAAAAATCACTATGGTTCAGATGTATCACTTAAATTACAAGGCACTTATACTGCACGATTAGTTCTTGAAACCCAAAAAAAAGGTAAAATACAATTCGATTTTACCTTTTCTATTTAATGTAAAAGTAATGTATCATTATTGACAAAATAATTTAAAAAAATACTATCGCAAGAAGTAACGTTTTTATGATTCTTTGTTGCAAATCCATTATCTATCTGGTTTAACATAGTATCATTATATGAAACAAAAATTATTGATAATTGTAATTGTTGTTATAATAGGTGTGATTATAGGTTATGGCATAGGTGTTCTTTTGCTGGAAAAAACGGTTACCGGACAATCAGCATTTAGTTTTTTTATTACCCGACCTTTAAATATTTATGTCATCCTGAATAGCAAGCTGTATAGCAACAATCCTCTTGACAGATTAACCGCCTATTACACCCTTTATGATATGCATATTGTAGATACACCTTTTTTGCAGGAACGCTATAAACAGGAAGAAAACATAGCTTTAAAACGCGCTATTTTAAAAACATTATCATTACATCATGATAGTGAACTGATACAGTTTATAGGTGACATCTATGAACTATCCGACAAAGCCCTGAAAATTGATATGGTGAAAATTATTAAAAACAATTATCCTGGGAAGTTTGCTGAATTTGCACAAAAACACAGAGTTGATGCTCAGTGGATACATGAGGAATAATAAAATTTCTTGACTGTTATAATAGTATTAATTGATGCTTATCTATACTAAATTGAAAGGTGGTAAAACTATTGAAGGTTGGTTTATTTGGCGGGACATTTAATCCAATACATGTTGGACATTTGATTAATGCTCAATTTATAAGAGAGGAATTCAATTTAGATTTTATACTATTTATCCCTACAAAATATCCGGTACATAAAGAATTGGAATATGATGTAGATGCCGAGCACCGATACCGTATGGTTAAACTTGCTATTGAAGGTGTTGAGTATTTTAAGGTTTCCCGTCTTGAGATTGACAGGAATAGGCCATCGTATACTATATTTACTATTGACGATATTTTAAAAGAAAATCCTGACTGGCAGTTATTTTTTATTATAGGATATGATGCGTTCAATGAGATTGATACATGGAAAGATTGGCAGCGTTTGCTTTTAACAATTGATTTTATCATTATGAAACGTCCCGGCGATATTTTACACAAACGATTTCATCAATATATGCCCCATATACACTGTGCAAATAATCCTGTCATTGATGTTAGCTCGTCAACTATTCGTGAACGGGTGAAAAATGGTAAGCCAATAAAATATTTGTTGCCATATAATGTTGAAGAATATATTGATAAACGTGGGTTATATCAAAGTGAAGGATAAAATACGGTTAATAGTTTCTATAACGCTGGTTTGCATAGTAATTTTAAGTATATTTTATATTTACCGAAGATTCACGCGTAATGCAATCCAAATGCTGGCAGCAAACAAAGAGTTGATTAATATTTTAGTTGCTGCAAGCAATGATTATAATGAACGACGCCATTCTTTTTATGCGATAGTTCATTTTAATCAAGAAAAGAGCAGTATTGGTGTAACATTTATACCTCCCAACTACCTTGTAACACTCAATAAACGGACAGGCAAAGCAAAGAGGCTTAATATGCTATCATTTTCAGATAGCAATGATATCATTGATTCGTTAGAAGATGATTTGCATATAACAATCCCTTTCTATCTGGAGTTATATGGATCTGATGTTGTTAAAATCATTGATCTTATTGAGGGAGTGCACCTATACATGCTTGATCAGGTTAAACCAGAGCCAGGATTTTTGCGTGGTGTTCATTATTGTGATGGCAAAAAAACGCTATGGTATATTAATAAAGTTGAGCATGATTCCATATATATTAAATATGACAGAATAATGGATGTTGTGCTTACACTGTTTACCAATAAAGAATCATATAAAAAATATAATAGAAAAAGTTATATCAGCGAGATGCTTAGTTCACTGAATACCAATCTACTTATACAGGAAATGTTATCGTTAGCAGATCTTGTGTATGATGCAAAAACTGTCTATACAACAATAATGCCAGGGAAGGTAGATAGTAATGACAATTATACAGTTGACGATATTACCAGGAAATTGTATGAACAAAAGTTTCTGAGGCCTTTAGTTCTTGGCATTACCGATACAGAATCAATTAAGGTACGGATACTAAATGGTTCAGATATCCCAGGACTTGCCCGAAAGATGAGAAATGTATTAACAAAGGAAGGTTTAACCGTGGTTGAGTTTGGGACTTCTCCTTATTCAATCATTGACAGAACAGTCATTATAAACCAGAAAGGAAATTTAAATTCTGCTTTGAGAGTTTCATCTATATTGGGTATTGACGCTATGTATCATATAGTTGATTCATCGCAATTAGCAGATGTATTAGTAATAGCAGGGAAGGATTATTCACAGTGACAGGAAAGAGTAAAAAAAGCAAAAAGCAAAATATTGATGAAGGTACAATAACCTTGCTAAAAGGATGCGGCAAAGTGCTGGATGATAAGAAGGCGCTGGACATAGTAGTTCTAGATTTAAGAAATGTTAATTCGTATTTAGATTTCTTTGTAATCTGTACGGGAAATTCTATAATGCACTGTAAAGCATTGGCACGCGAGCTCAATAAGTATTTTTTAGATTCAGGCATGAAGGAACGTTCAAAAACAACAGCCAATTCGCCATGGATTATTCTTGATTATAATGAGATTATTATACATATTTTTACGGCTGAAGCACGTGCCTTTTATCAGCTTGAGCATCTATGGGCTGATGCATCAAAAATTGATTTAGATGAAAACATACACGATGGATGAAGTTGATATAATAGAAAAAGTTATACGAAATATTGCTCATGAGGTTCGTAACCCATTAACTACCATAAGAGGATATGCTCAACTTTTAACTCAAAAATTGGATACTGCATCAATTCAGAAATCACAAAAAATGATTATTGAACAGGCTGAGCGTATTGATGGAATGTTTAATGACCTTTATAACGCATTTACCATTAAAGAAGATATCATTGTTGGCTGCTTGATACCTGATATTTTACAAAAAGCCCTTGATGCGTCTGCATACCATGATTATATTATAATAGACGATTGTGATTCATTCCATGTACCGTGTTACATGAACCGATTATTACTATGTTTTAACACCTTTGTCAATGGTTTTAACTGGAAATATTTTCCTGATGCCAGATTAAGAATATATGTAAAAAAAGGAACTTTCTGTACCATTTATTTTCAATATACAAATGTAATCTTTGATGCCAGTTTAGAAAATTTATTTTTTTATCCATTTCAAACTAAACATTTCTTTGTAAAAGGAACAGAATTATTTTCTATATATTGCATTGCAAACAGAAGTGGATGGGACATGGATTTTAACTATAGTAACAATACTTTTGCCATTAGCATACCATTATGATACTATTAAAATTGTTTATGGAACTATTATGGCAACAATATTAGAAAAATATTACCATGTGCTGATTGCCGATGATGAAAAAGGAATCAGAGATTTATTAAAGGATTTATTAGAAGATTCATTTTATGTCAATACAATTGACCGTGGTGATTTAATCATTAATGAACTTAAAAGAAAAAAATATGATATTTTGATTCTTGATCTGCAGATGCCTGGTAAAAATGGTATTGAAGTTTTACAGGCTATACATAATTTAAAAATTGATATTGTTGTGGTAGTCATAACTGCTTCAAATGATGTGCAGTTAGCTATTACTTCTATGAAATTAGGGGCTTATGATTATCTGGTAAAACCGTTTGATACAGACAAACTTTTAGTAATATTAAAGAATATCGTTGAAAAGCTTGATCTGGAAAATGAAGTAAATGAATTACGTGAAAAGGTTGGTGAAAGCTTCAGGTTTAAAAATATAATTGGTAAATCACCTAAAATGCAGCGTATCTTTGCCACTCTTGAGCGGGTTATCGACACTGATAGTACTATCTTAATCATTGGTGAGAGTGGTACTGGCAAAGAAATTGTTGCAAAGGCAATTCATTATAACAGCAACCGGAAACAGTATCCCTTTAAGTCTATCGATTGCAGCACCATACCGCAGGATTTGATTGGCAGTGAATTATTTGGACATGAAAAAGGTGCATTTACCGGAGCTATCGCCCGAAAAATTGGGAAATTTGAAATTGCAAGCAAGGGAACCCTCTTTCTGGATGAGATTAGCAATCTTTCGTTTGATATGCAGGCAAAGTTGCTGCGAGTACTGCAGGAAAAGGAATTTGAGCGTATTGGTGGCAATGAGATAATCAAGGTGGATACCCGTATTGTTGCAGCAAGTAACCGTGATATCCGTGAGATGGTTAAACAGGGAACATTCAGAGAAGATTTGTACTACCGGCTTAATGTTATGCCTATTTATCTCCCACCGTTAAAAGAGCGCAAAGAGGATATTCCTCTTTTCATTGATTATTTTTTAAAACGATTTACCAATGAATATGGTAGAACAATTACTCTTGATTTACAATCGCGATTATATTTAACCGATTACCACTGGCCTGGCAATGTGCGACAACTGGAAAATGTCATCAAGCGTCTTGTATTGCTTTCAACAGAGGATGTTGTGAGGCTGGATATTGTTAAAAGTGTGCTGGAGTTTGAAGAATATAACAAACCGGCAGTACAACAAAATGTATATTCTTCTATACCCTCTACTATAGCAACGACGCCTGTTCATGAAAGTTTTGATAATGGCGATACTGTTAGCAATAACGATACTACCTTGCAGGATGAAACGATAAAAACACTTGATGAAGTAGAAAAGGAATATATTGAGAAAATGTTAAAACAGTTTAACTTCAACATATCGGTAACGGCAAAAGCTATTAATGTTTCCAGAAAAACAATGCATAATAAATTGAAAAAATATAATATAGCGATAAAAAAGACTGTAGCTGATGATTAAGGTATAATGAAGAAATTATTATAATATTATAGGTAGCAAAAGGTGTCAAATTTCAGAAGAACTTCCCTTCATTTCTATTAATTAATACTTCTGCAATAATTAGTATTCTTACATTTAAGATTTACTATAAAATGAAAAGGTGTGTTATATTAATTTGACATTTGATAACGGGTTATAATGATATTGTTATTATTTTTTGATTAATAGCTAATTTTTTAATAGAGTATATAATACAATATGAATAAGGGTACATATACATATAAATTTGTTTTTGGAACTCTAATAGCTATTCTTTTAATTGTCATAGGTTCCTCGCTATTAAGAGGATTTAGCGATAAAGAATCAAGTTTTACCCGCTATCTCCTTAATGCTCCTTTTAATGGACGTGCCGGACACACCTGTACAGTATTTAAAGGTAAATTATGGCTTATTGGCGGCTGGGACGGTAATAATCCATATAACGATGTATGGTATTCAAAAGAAGGTCTTCACTGGTATAGTGCTGGGGAGATGCCTTTTAAAAAGCGGGCCGGACACACTGCATTTGTTTTTAATGATAAGCTGTATGTGGTAGGTGGGCTTTCATTTGATGAATTTAAAAATATTATTGATATGAATGATGTGTGGGTTACTGATGATGGAATGAACTGGCAGTGTATAAAGGAAACTGCTGAGTTTATGCCGCGAGGTGGGCATGCATGTGCTTTATTTAGAAATAAAGTCTACTTAGTAGGTGGCATAGCGTGTGGTGCGGAAGCATATAAAACCGAAGATGGTATAAGCTGGAACAGGCTTGCAAGCAAACTACCTTTTGGTTCCCGAGGGGGACATGTTTTAACAAATTTCAAAAACAAATTGTGGCTGATTGGTGGAATACGTGTTGACAGAAACAATAATTTTATGAGCTTTAGTGACGTATGGAACTCTGGTGATGGAATTCACTGGAAAAAGGTAGCAAGCGATATGCCCTTTTTTGCTGGGGGCGGTCATGGCTGTGTTGTTTATAAAAATTCTTTATGGGTAATCGGTGGTTTTAGGAAAGGCGGCACTGTGTATCGCTCTGATGATGGAATGAATTGGGAATTATTTAACAGCTTTACTCCCATGGGGGAACGCGTTTCACATAGTTGTACAGTTTTCAAAGACAGGATAATTATAATAGGTGGTTTTGATGGTACAGGATTTAAAAATGATGTATGGGCGTTTAAAACGCTGGAGTAATCAAAGTAACTGTTATTACGAAAATCATACACGTTTAACTACTATTAAAAAAATCATAAAAGTGGCGATAGTTATTCATATTGCCTTTGTTGTGTTGATGGGATCAATAATTATGTATTATGACAAACATAATCCTTCAAACACTCCATTGATGTACTATCGGGCATATATAAACAATTATACAGTAAAACCAGTGCAATGTATACCCTTTAATAAAATACCTGATGATATAAAGAAAATGGTAATCTCAATTGAAGATTATAAATTTTATAAACATAATGGTATTGATATAGAAGCAATTAAACGAGCTCTTATCATTAATTATAAGGTTGGTTATAGGATGTATGGAGCCAGTACCATTACACAACAGTTGGCACGAACGTTGTTTTTATTACCAGTAAAGTCAATGATCAGAAAATATGCTGAATTAATTATAGCTTTAGAGATGGAACTATTATTAGACAAAGACAGAATTTTTGAATTGTATCTTAATTATTGCGAATGGGGAAAGGGTTTATTTGGCATAAAAAATGCATCGTATTATTATTTTGGAAGAAATATTCACAATTTACGTAATGATGAAAAATCTCGTCTGCTGGCTATACTTGCAAATCCAATTATTTATTCCCCATATAAGTTTAAAGGTTCAAAACTTATAACCAATCGATATTATATATTGAAGTTTAGATACTATACCTACACTAAATATAAAAGTATGAGGCAGTATGCTATAACCCAGTAAAAAATTACACCATGCAAGCTCTTATGGATATGAAAGATAATACAAAAATGATTGTGGATATAAGAGGCTATAGTTGCCCTATATCCTTGGCTATGATTGCCAAAACGTTTAATACTATAAACACGGGACAAAATGTTGAGATACTATCAGATGATGAAACAATACACAAAGATATAGAACAATGGTGTCTTGAAACTGGTAATATTTTATATGATTTTGTAATAGATAAGTCTGTTATACGGATGGAAATTATTAAAGGTAAAGGGTATAAACCTCAAAATATAATTGATTTTATACGTTTTATCCTATTAGGTATACGGTTACATATTAAGAAACTATTTATTTCACTATTTAAACCGGATGCAGCTATGTGTCTTCTAACGTTTGTGTCTGTTGCTGAAGGGATACGGGCTCATCAGTGGCTTGAAGATAGTAATAACAAAATTACCTGCGCATTGTTACCAGTTCCAGACGATATAACCAGTCATTGTGGTGTTGTCATGGGTGTTTCTTCAGAAAAACAAGCAAATGATTTATTTGCTATACTCCAAAAAAATCAATTTAAGGTTGAAAATATTTATATAAGACAAAACTATACATATAAACCGCTTACAAGATAATATAGATGCAAAATCTCCCTATAGAAAGTAAAAATTTTTCTGAAGATACTACGTTATCACGTCAATTAGGATTACCATCAGCTATTGCTATTGTTATTAGCCGTATCATAGGCTCAGGAATATTTCGCACACCAGGTCCAATTATGGCTCTGGTTGGCTCTACATTGCTTTTTGGCAGTGTATGGATTATTGGTGCTGTCATTACCATTTTTGCAGCTATCTGCTATGCCGAACTGGTTGCAATGATGCCACGCTCGGGAGGTCCCTATGTTTATTTAAAAGAAGCATATGGTCCATTAATTGCATTTTTACGGGGATGGGCTATGTTCTTTGTTTCTGAAACAGGTGCTATAACAGCGGTTGCTTTAGTTTTTGCTGAATATACAGTTGCTTCAATTACTCTTGTTTCTGGTGTTGTGCTATCCCATGCAGTTGTTGTAATGCTGGCGCTTCTTGTCATTGTTTTTCATACTTTCATTAATTGTTTTGGTGTCAAATTAAGCGGTGTTGTCCAGATAATAATAAGTTCTTCAAAAATAGTAGCACTGGGATATATTGTTGTTGCTTGCTTTACCAATAATGGCAACATTCAAAATTTTTATCACCCCCTTGTACCGGAAAGTTTTACATTGGCACATATATTGGGAATAGGTGCTGCACTCCGATATGCATTTTTTGCCTTCAGTGGATGGGAAGGTGCTACGTATGTTGCAGAAGAGGTTAAAAATCCCCGTAAAAATCTACCTTTATCATTGTTGGTTGGTATCGCATGTGTACTTATTTTATATGCAAGTACTAATGCAGCATATCTTTTTCAGGTGCCGGTTAGGTTTTTTTCTCAGTCAAAGTGGATTGCTGTTGATGCATTGCAAAATGCATTGGGTGCCATTGGAGCATTGATTGTAGCGTATGCAGTCATCATAAACACTTTTGGAAATGTTGGCACCCAGATAATGGTGAAAGCCAGGACCTGGCATGCCATGGCATCTGATAATCTTTTTTTTAAGGTTTGTTCTACGGTTCATCCCAAATATAAAACCCCTAATAATGCAATAATTGTACAGGGGATATGGGCATGTATACTTGTTATTTTTGCATCTATGTATAAAGATTCATATAAAGCTGTTATTGATTATTTCTCGGCTACCGGAACAATTTTCAATATTTTGACATTAGGTAGCGTAATTGTTTTGCGGAAAAAATATCCCGGCATTGTACGACCGTTTAAAGCATGGGGTTATCCTGTTACGGTTATACTGGTAATTTCATTCTATGTAGTATATTTAGTTATAACACTTATAACTGCATTTGCACCATCTCTTCTGGGCATAATTTTTACATTATCAGGACTGCTCTATTACTGGTATAAATCTACAGGGAAAAGTAAAAATGAAGCTCCATACTAGTTATTATGTCAAAATATTATTTAAAAAGTTTTAATTAACAGGATATCGCTATCGGGAGAGTGACAGTGCGTTATTATCTGCAAATAATTTGTTTATTGTCTATCGTCATACTCTGTCATGTCAATGTATATGCTAACTATGAGCAAAAAGGAAGTTTTGGCGGCGAACCTTTACAGGATGTATTTGTCATTAATAAAAATGATTGGTTCGTTATACCTTATATAAATTATAAACCTGAAACACAATTGGCTGGCGGTATTGTTTTCAGGACATATTTTCAAGACATTATCATGAATATACCACCCATAAAACTGAGGCCAACAACATTAGAAGTTTCACTTACTCAAACACAAAACAAGCAGTTTATGTTTCAAGTGTTACCGGAATTCTATTTTTACCGGGATAGATTCCATATAAAAAATGATTTCCAGTATATGGATTATTATGATAAATTTTACGGAATAGGGCAGGATACTTCTGATGAACATAATGAATACTTCCGATCACGGGTATTTTCATTCAAGAATATTGTTGAATATGCCATCATACATAGATTATATGCAGGATTAATTTATCATATAGATGTGAGGGAAACAACAAACGCTGAAGATGGGGGTTTAATTGATTTAAACCTATTGCCAGGTGCAAAAGAAGGATTGGTGTCAGGTTTAGGATTTACTGTGAACTATGATAATCGTGATGATATTATCTATACCCGAAGTGGAACCTACGCAAATTTAAGCGTCATACAATATTCCGAATATATAAAAAGTGATTTTAATTACACTAATATCACTTTTGATTTCCGCTATTTTGAGCCATTTTTGTTTTCCCATGTGCTGGCTTTTCAGTTTTTTACAGGGTATATCGATGGAGAAGCACCATTTTACCTGTTCTCGATGATGGGCGGATCAAAACTTATGCGTGGACTATACGAAGGGAGATATAGAGATAATGATGTTATGGTTGCACAGGTAGAATACCGGGTGCCTCTTTTTGGAAGATTCATTGCCTGTGGATTTGCAGGAGCTGGAGAGGTAGCACCAGGGATGGATGATTTTAAAGTAGATGAAGTAGTGTATACATGGGGAGGCGGATTGCGATTTAAACTGAAAGAAGATCAGGACTTGAATGTACGTATGGATATTGGATTCAGTAAAAATTTTATTGGTGTTTATGCAACGGTAGGTGAAGCAATTTAAAATATACAGGATTCTATCATTATATTATCAGAATTGAAAGTTAAAAAGCAGATTGTAGGTCAAGCCTCAATGACAATATGTGAGTGTTATTCTGGAATGTTGAACGTCATCATGAACTGGTTTCTGGATTTTCGTTGGATATTTTGATTCCAGAACAGGTCCGGAATGACAATGTGGTGCCATGTAATTCTGAGGTGAAGCCGAAGAATTGTGTCGTTTAAAGAAGATGCTTTGGTTGATAACGCTCCTTCAGTATGACGCAGTATTATTCTATTTTTGAAAGCTCACAGAATAAAATGTTGAATAATCATCATTTCAACGATACAATGAATATCATAGGTTACTATCGATTAAATTATTATTTTTTTAAAGTATTATAATATGCTATGAAACGACCGGTAGAAGTATCAACAAATGAATTAATCGAGATTCTGGATCGATATCTTCAAACCCAGGGGAAGGTACACTATGCCATTAAAATAGTTGGGTATCCCGGAGTTGGAAAATCAGCTATAGTCCAGCAGATTGCACATAAGCATAATTATTTATTTATTGATACTCGTTTAGCATTTAAAGAAAATGTTGATCTGGGTGGTTACCCCGTACCGGATAATAACCAACAACGTATGATATATTTCAGACCTCGTTTTATACCACCGGAAAAAGTACCTGAAGGCTACCATGGCATTTTGTGGTTTTTAGATGAAGCCAACAGGGCTCATCCAACAGTAATACAAACCTTATTCCAGATTATTACCGAGCGTATGTGCGGCGAGCACGCATTGCCGGATAAAACGGTTATAGTATTGGCAGGCAATTTGGGCGATTCTGACAATACCGTAATCACTGATTTTGATGATTCAGCTCTGGATGGCAGATTGGCGGTATTCAATCTTATCCCTGATGCACAAAACTGGTTACAGTGGGCACTGGAAGAAGAAATACACCCCACAGTAGTACGGTATATTAGTACCTACCCTGAACGGTTGTGGGATGAAAGGGATGTTAATCCTAATCCACGCGGATGGCATCAGATATCCGACACATTATATAAAGCCTATAACTTCCGTACTGAAGAACAATTGGTGTATTATTTGCAGCATACTGACTATAAAGTTTTGCAAAAAATTATTATTTCATTGATAGGCGAGGTTGCGGGAACTGATTTTCTTTTACAATATGTTTCGCCCCGCGTTATAAGTTCTCAGGAAATATTAGCAGGTGATGAACAAAAATTACAGAAACTGATTGCAGGTGATGTACCTGCTGAAGACATGATGTGGGCACTGAACGGAGCGCTCAATAAGCTTTATAATGACAATCTGCATAGCAATGGAAAGCTCAATGAAGATATACAAAAAGAACTTTTACATGTATTGCAGTTTATTTCATATACGCGCGCTGATATACGGGTTTCGTTCATGTATGCGCTTGTTCGTGATTGTGGAATTTTTACGCAGATACACGATGCGTTAAAGTTTGAAGATGATCCTGGCAAAAAAAAGGATTTATTAGAAAAAATTCAGGTTTTCCTTGATGTTTAGCGATGGTTCAGGATTCATATATACATACCACCCTTTTGCAACTATGGAATCATAGCAGGTTTACATCGTATTTTTATCAAACCGTTGAATTTGTAAAAACACAATCCATCCCAACATTATCATTGGTAGCTTCGCATCGGATGGTGTTGTATTACAATCCTGAGTTTTTACTGCAAATTACTACTGATGAATTTACCGGGCTGCTTGTGCATGAAATGCTTCATGTAATCTTTGAACATGATCACCGGTCAAAAACAGGAGATGTTGTATTGCAGAATATTGCACAGGATATGGTAATCAATACATTTATTGTGCAGCACAGTAAAACCTTTTTTTCATATAAAGGGCAATACCAATGGGAGGTGCCCGCATTAATACTGCCGGAGGGGTTACCATATATCCCTCAAGAATTTTTTGCCGATACCAGCATACATGACCCGGTGTGGGAGGATGTGTATCGCTGGCTTGTTAAAAAACAGGATGAAATAATGCTAATTAATAATCACCATGAAATTACAAAGCAAAAAGCTTTACTGCATGATGATAGCTATGCGATAGTTACCGATGATGGAGTGGAGCGTAACAATGAATTTAATTATAGAAATTATTTATCCACCACTCACATCGATGATGATAAATTGATGTTCAAGGATGAACAGAAGTTTTTGCCAGCAGGTGTGCATTATTTTGATGAAGAAAGTACAACTAAACGGACTATTAAAAATAAGGTTATTGCACATGCAAAAAAGGATGAGTGGTGCACCACTGAACGCTCATATATGGACATCATATCATGTATAGAAAAAATAAATCTTAGCGATAGTTCTCATTACCGGCAGCACATTAAAAGTATCATCGATTACATGTCACATTCAAATGAGTGGTATTACACCCATTCGCGATTTAACAGACGCTATGTTGCTAAAGGAATATATAATGCAGGAAGAGCATATAAGCAAAATGAGATAATAACAGTGGCTATCGACATTTCAGCTTCCATGATGTCGCAGAAGGACGACATGGAAACAGCATTTGGCATAGTTGATGATCTAACCGGAAAATATAAGGTGTATCTTGTTTGTGTCGATGAAGAATATTTTATACCGGTAAAAGATGGTGATGCACTGATACGTGCAAACAGGTTAACCAAACCGTATGAATATAAAAAGGGCGATTGGAAGCTGATAAAATCAGGCTATGGCGGGGCAACATTTTTTTCGTCGTTTTTCAATGAATATTTACAACACCATAATGAGATGGTACTTGTCATTACGGATGGCTACATCTATGATATTGACAAATTAAAACCATACCCAGCTACACTATGGCTTGTTGCAAAAAGCAGGAATGAGGCTTTTGTTCCACCATTTGGGAAAGCTATACCAATGGTTTAGGTTGCTACTATGGATGAGCACATAAATAATAATTATAACAGGGCGCAGTTAATATATCGCGAAGGTATTGAAAACAGTGCTCATTCTTTGCAATATTTTGACGATTTGCTCAACTGTAATATTTCAGAATTTATCATTAAAGCAGGCAAGGACTGGAAAAATTTTGATGTTGATACCGCCATGGATTTTTTTATAAGCAATAATAATATCGAAGCCTTCTACCATGCCGGGATATACTGGAAAAATTTTAATTATGAACGGGGCATCAATGCAATAATAGAATGGGGCAATGATGAATATATTTTCAGAGCCGGAAGATTCTGGAAGCAATTTGATTATGACAGGGGATTATCAAAACTGGTACAGTTGCAATCTGCAAAATACATATACCATGCGGGATTAGATTGGAAACAGTTTGATTTTACAAAAGGCTTTAATGCATTGATGCTTATTGGTGATCCTGAATATATCTTTTATGCGGGTACTCACTGGACAGTATTTAATCATTCAGTTGCCACTGATAAACTGATTTTTATTGGTGATTGTGAATATATCTATAAAGCGGGATATCAATGGGAATGGTTTGATTATTATAACGGCTGGAAAATTTTGGAAAGCAAGATTGTTGAAGGGAGATCATGGAGGGGTAAGGCATTGCAAACTGATGTATGGAAAAATGCATTAAAAAAAATATGGGAAAAGGCAATTGCCAATAAATAATTGATAGTAATTTTTCTATATACCAATAAAAAATTATTGTAATAATACTTGACGAAAGATACTATATTACACTACTCTAATTCATAGAGGTTTCGTCAGCATGAAAAAAATAATAGTGACATCAGCAGTTATTATTGCATTAATTATCGCATTTATAATCAAATCAGTATATGATGCGGGGGAGTTTAAAAAAATCATTCCTTTCTCAAGATATTCGTGTAATCAAATTGGTACAATCCCTGGCCCTGAAGATATTGTCATGGATTATAGTAAAGGCATTGCATATATCTCATCTGATGACCGAAGAGCTTTTGCTAAAGGTAACAAGATTAATGGATCAATTTTTATTTATGATGTAAACCATAAAACGCTAAAAAGGATGGGCAGTAATTTTGCTTTTGAATTTCATCCACATGGGATAGACTTGTTTAATGCAAAAAATAAACAATTTTTATATGTTATCAATCATCGAAGTCATGGGCAATTCATTGAAAAATTTGAAATAAAAGGAGATGCATTGCACCACATAAAATCAATTGAAAATCAGAGGCTAATGTTTTCACCAAATGATCTTGCCATGGTGGCTGAAGATATTTTTTATGTTACTAATGATCATGGCAACAGAACAGCTTTTGGCAGATCGCTTGAAGATTATCTTCAATTATCACGTTCCTATGTTTTATTGTATGATGGTTCTGCATTTTCTATTAAAGTTAAAAATATTAAATATGCCAACGGTATTGCACTGAGCCCGGATAATAAAAAGTTATTTGTTGCCTCGCCTGTTGGAAGGTGCATCAAAGTTTATACCATTGAGAAGGATTATAATATTAAACTGCTATATACTATTGAATGTAATACTGGTGTTGATAATATAGCTTTTGATAACAAAGGCATATTGTGGGCTGGTTGCCATCCAAAACTACTAACATTTGTACGACATTCTCTTAATGAAGATGTTTTGGCTCCTTCTGAAATAATCAAAATCACCTTTAACAATGATTCATATAAAAAAGAGACGGTCATTTATGATGATGGGAGCTTAATCCAGTCTTCAACTGTTGCAGTTTGCTATAATAACAATTTGCTTGTTGGCTCTGTTTTTGATACCCATATCCTTGATTGTAAGGTACAATAGGAGCTTTTTATGGAATTGGTGGTTGGGAAAAATAAAAAAGAACTTAAAATACAATTAAAGAAACCAGATATTCTGTTTGATAGTTGGAAAATTGGCTATAACTATTGTATTCATAATAACCATGTTAACAAAATCCAGCCATTGCCAATTACCGCATTGGGTAAAAAGAAGATCACCTGCATCAGTGGCGATAGTAATATCAGAATCACAGTAGTTTTTTCAGATGAGGGAGATTATATTTCAATTAAATACACCGTTGATAATTTAACTGATGCAGATATTGTCCTGGGAAAAATTACAACCACCATTTCTCATCTTTCTTTTGCAAAAAGTGACAATTATCAATTCTTTAAAAATGGGTATCAGTCATGGAGTTTAACCCGTGTTTATTCGTTTGACGAAAAGGAGATGGTAAGCTGGTTACGGTGCATGAATATTTTGCAGGATAACCCCAGAAATTTACCTACCGGTGAAACAGGATGTTTTAATAGTACCATGTTTGCGGCAATTGGTTCAAACAATAATATATATTGTTGTGTTGGCCAGGGGAAGCCATTTAATCAATATGTTTATATTAATGCAAAAAAATCATTACCAGATACTATCGCTCTAGATATTATACATGATTTTTGTAATATGGTTGTAAATCCATCTGCTAAATTACGGACTGATCTTATTTATATTATCACTGGCCAAAATATAAATGATGTTTTTGAACGTTATTGTAATAATATAAAACCAGTAATAACTGTAAGGAAAAAGGTACCTAAGGGTTGGTGTTCATGGTATTATTATTACACAAAGGTTAGTGAAAAAAATATTTATGATAATTTAGAACTGTTAATGAGTAAAGGTAAACGTTTTGATATTTTCTTGCTTGATGATGGCTATCAGACTGCTGTTGGCGATTGGTTATCCTTTAATAATAAATTTCCAGGTGGGTTATCAGCTTTTTCTCGTAAAATTAGAACAATGGGAATGGTTCCGGGAATATGGCTTGCTCCTTTCATTGCTTCAAAAAAATCCTTGCTCTTTAAGGAACACCCTGATTGGTTTTTGCATGATGAACATGGTGAACCAATAAAAGCCGGGTGGAATCCCAACTGGGATATTTTTAATTATTTTTATGCCTGTGATACCACTCATCCGGAATTTCAGGAATATATAAAAAAGGTAATCAATACTTTTGTCCATGAATTGGGTTTTGGATATCTAAAATTAGATTTTGTTTATGCTGCGTCATTATGCGGGAAAGCGTATGATATGAATATTTCCTCAGCGCAACGATTAAAGTTAGGGTATAGTTTGATAAGAGATGTTGCAGGGGAAAAGGTATTTATTTTAGGCTGCGGTTCACCTTTATCACCGGCAATCGGTTATGTTGATGGAATGCGTATTGGTCCGGATGTAGCGCCGTACTGGATGGCTCCATACAGGTATTATATTACCAGAGATCCCCATGCATTGTGTACCAAATTTGCAATACGGAGCATACTAACCAGAGCGCAGTTGCATAAAAATTTATGGCTTAACGATCCCGATTGTATAATGTTAAGACAAAAAGAAACAAAATTAACAATAGAAGAGCGAATGTCCCTTATCAATGCGGTAGTAATTACTGGTGGCATGTATTTTATTTCTGACGATTTGGCATTATTAAACAATAAAGATTGGAAGCTTATTGATATTATTGATGAGCTTGTTCAGACATGTCATGCTGGTAAAACATATCCGGTGGATATTATGGAAAGCAAGATTCCAGAAATTGTTTATAATACTTCAGGATATATAGCCTTTTTTAATTTTGCTGATAGGCCTAGAAAAAAAATTGTACAGTTAAAGGGTTTGTTAAAAAAGGTGATTTTGCCTGCTAACAGGCTTGTTGATATATGGGGTAACAGAGATATTTACGTTTATAGCGATCATATTGATTTGGGTGAACTAAAACCTCATGAATCATTACTGTGTAAAATAATGTAAATGTTGTGCTTGTAAAAATAACAGCAGTAGCTTTTACAGCAGAATATATTGCAACTCTAAAGATTATTTTTTATTTTTCCAGTTTTTCTTAACTCATTTTATCAATAATTATGTGCTCGCAACATTATTAAAAATTTAGTTTTTAGTTGTTTTACTTATCCTGAAGTTATATAAAAATATTATTTATATCTTTTAAAATTCCTTCCATACTTAAATTACCTCTTTTGAATTACGTTAATGTAAAATTATTAGATTAATTTAATATTAAAAATAGATGATTATGCAAAATATTGTATACTTAGAAACATAGTTCATATAGAAGAAAATTGAAGATACTGGCAACAAGTAATAGCAATTTTATACCTATAACAGTGAGGTGCTAATGGAAACCATACTTAAAAAAATTGAAAAACTTATGTTGAAGCATGATGCGATAAGCCCGGAGCTTATTCAGAAAAAAAATGTCAAATTGGGATTACGTAATCCAGATGGCTCCGGAGTTGTTGCTGGTATTACATCAAAAGGTACAGTTATTGGATATGAAAAAATACCTTCAGGTGATGATAAAGTTACTGTTAAACCAGTTGAAGGGAAGTTATATTATTGCGGCTATGATGCCTGTGAATTAGCTGAAAAAATTCAGGAAGAAGGTAGATATGGTTTTGATGAAATCACCTATCTACTTCTTACTGGCGAGTTACCCGATAAAAAAGATCTTGAGCAATTTAGCGAGGTGATTGCCGATAGACGTCCTTTATCAAAATTTGAACGCAGTATCATAATGGCTGAAGATGTTAATAATAATCAGATGTACGCACTTCATTCAGTGATTTCACATTTAAACAGATGTGATCCCGATCCAGATTCAACTGATATTAAGGATGTTATCAGGCAATGTATCAACCTGATTGCAAAAGTACCTGTTATTGTGGCATATAACTATAATGTGATGAAATTTAGAAAGGGTGGTGATTTACTTATTTGTAAACCAAATGCAGCGTGGAGCACGGCTGAAAACTTTTTGTATTTGTTGCACGGCGATGGGGAGCGCCCTAATGAATACGAAGCAAAATTGTTTGATTTAGCATTAATGCTTCATGCTGAACATGGCGGAGGTAATAACTCAACATTTACGGTCAGAACAGTAACATCAAGCGGGGCAAATACATACATGGCATTGTGTGCCGGTATAGCATCTCTCAGTGGACATTTGCATGGAGGAGCTAATGAATCTGTAATGAAAATGATGAAGGATATTAAACAGAATGTTAAGAATTGGGATGATGATGATGAGATAGAACATTACCTAAAGCTTATACTGCAGAAAAGGGCGTATGACCGCAGTGGTAAAATTTATGGTATAGGACATGCTGTTTACACAAAATCAGATCCGCGTGCTATCATATTCAGAAAAAAGGCAGAGGAATTTGCAAAAATGAAGAAAAATCTGGAAGAATTTACATTATTTACAAAGGTCGCCGATATTGGTACTCAACTTCTGCTGGGTGATAAATCAAAGATTGTATCGCCTAATGTAGATTTTTATTCTGGATTGATATATAAAATGATGGGTATACCTATGGAAATATTTACACCAATATTTGCAATGGCACGTTTTGCTGGATGGTCCGCTCATAGGATAGAACAAATAATACACAATAAGATAATCAGGCCTGCGTATGCTTCATCAATCGATGAATATAAAAATTACATCCCGTTAAATGAACGATAATATACTGGTTTAGATTATTTGTAAACCCTGCTCAATGGTGCAGGGTTTTTTTTAGGTATTAATAAATAGACACTTCCACAAATTACCTTTACTATGCAATCAACTATCGCAAAAAAGGAATTTAAAATTGTTAAATTCAATATACAATATAATAGAAATATTAACACGGTCATTCCGGGCTTGATCTGGAATCTTTTCCCAGTCCATGAGTTTCTTCACTTTGTTCAGGATGACATATTACAGCATTGTCATTCTGTGTGATTTAGTTCTTGAAAATCTATCGTTTTATAAACACAATTTTTAGTGTAAAATATGGTTGACAAAATTGTATTGTTTTTACAACATAACACTGTTATGTTAACAGGAGGTTTTATGGAATATGATGTCATAGTAATAGGAGCGGGTAATGCTGGATTAACTGCAGCAGCAACGCTTGCAAAAAAAGGTGTCAAAACACTTTTAATTGAAAAGCATAATATTCCCGGAGGGTGTGCTACCAGTTTTTGCAGGGGTCGTTTTGAATTTGAAGTTTCACTTCATCAATTGAGTGGAATGGGTACCCCTGAAAGGCCTGGTCCATTACGAAGCATTCTTGATAGCGTGGGTGTACTTGATACGTTAGAGTTTGTCCAGATGGACAAGCTTTACCGGATGGTAGTACCGGGTCTGGTTGATATTACATTGCCAGCAAATAAAGAAGGGATTGTTAGTGAATTACAGGCAAAATTTCCTGAAGAAAAAGATGCCATTAAAAAATTTTTTGATTTTGTATGGCAGTTTTTCATGGAAGTAATAGGAGCTTTTTATTTGAATGACCCGGATATAAATAAAAAAAAATATCCATTATACTACAAGTATGCCTTAAAGGATACACAATCAGTATTAAATGAATATTTTACCAATCCAATACTAAAAGCAGTCATAACTCCTTACTGGACATACATGGGATTACCTCCTTCAAAATTATGTTTTAGTGATATGGCAGCGTTGTTGTTTTCTTATGCGGAATTTAAACCATATCACATAAAAGGCGGCTCGCAGATGCTGTCAAATTGTTTGCTTGAAACATTTTACCGCAATGGCGGTGAAGCGTTATTTAATACAGAAGTACAGAAGCTTCTTGTTAAAAATAATAGCATTTATGGAGTAAAAACATCAGATGGCGCTGAATTTCAATCAAAATATGTTTTGTCCAATGCATCAGCAATCAGCACATTTGTTGATATGCTTGATGACGACAATGTTTCTGGTCAGGTAATTGAACCGTATAAAGGCAGCAGTGTAGGAACATCATTTTTTACTATATATTGCGGTCTTGATTGTGAATACGATAAGATTGGCATCAATGAAGAAACCAATTTTATATGCAACACTGCCAATCCAGAATATGATTACGAACTATCAAAAGTAGTGGATACCGACCAGAGTTCATTTATTGTAACATGCTACAATGTTTTTGACAATGCAATGGTTCCTGAAGGCACCAGTCAGGTTGTACTGGTAACCATGAAATATGCTGATGCATGGCTTAAAGTTCCACCTGCACAGTATTATGATGAAAAACACCGCTGTGCGGAAGCGATGCTTAACAATGCTGAAAAAGTTTTCCCCGGACTTGTAAGCCATATCGAAGAGATGGAAATAGCAACGCCTATAACCCATATGCGCTATTTAAATCATCCCGGTGGAGGAGCATACGGATTTGATCAGTATGTTAAAGATTCTACTTTGTTTATTTCGCCTAAACCACCCATCAATGGTCTTTATTGTGCAGGGAGCTGGTACGGTTCTGCAGGCTATCAGCCAACCCTTACATCGGGACATTCAGCAGCAATGGCAATAGTTAAAGATATACGTAATAAATAGGAGGGGATGATGAATAGTGAAATACTAAAACAGTTAGATGATTATGATAACGTTATAAACGAACGAGAGGTGCTCAAACGGTATGGTTATGATTATAGATTGGATAGAGGGCTTGAAAAAAAATATCTTGAGCGGTTACATCCACGTCATATTACTACCAAAATTATTGACATCATAGAAGAAACGCCGTCAACCAAAACATTGCGTTTGGCTTCAGTGGAAAAATATTTACCGCCATTTCAGGCAGGGCAGTACATATCCGTTAATGTTGACATTGATGGAATCAGAACTTCACGGCCATATAGCATTTCCTCATCACCTGATGAGACAGCGTATTATGATATCACTATCAGACGAGTTGAAGGTGGGTTTGTATCTCATTACTTGCTTGATTCAACAAAGATTGGCAACACATTGCAAATATCATCACCAGCAGGTAATTTTATTCATAATCCTATTATTCACAGCAATAAACTTGTTTTTATTGCAGGGGGTAGCGGCATAACACCATTTAAATCCATGATTCAACATGCTGTTAACACCGGTATCAGCAGGGATATATGGCTTATCTATGGAAACAAAAATTCAGAAGAAATAGTATTTGATGATTATTTTACCATGGTTGCAAAAAGATATCCCACAATCCGATATATACAGGTATTGGAGGAGGGCAAAGCTCACTATAATGGGTATATAACGGCAAAAATAATTAAGGAAGTTGTGGGCGATAGTTCCAATAAAACTTTTTTTGTATGTGGGCCTCAGGGTTTATATAAACATATTCTTAAAGAATTACAAACCTTACAATTAAAGCCCAAACAGATACGCATGGAGATGTATGGAGTGCCGCCAGATGTTTTTAAACAAAACGGATGGCCTGAAGATGTTAATTCAGATTCAAAATTTAAAATTACTATTAAAAATAAAAAAGAATTTACCGTAACAGCAGGCGAACCATTGTTAAACTCAATGGAAAAAAACGGAGTCATTGTACCATCGTTATGCAGAAGCGGGGAATGCAGCTTATGCAGGGTTAAACTTATATCAGGGAAAGTGTATCAGCCGGAAGGTGTCAAGCTGCGTCAGGCTGACCGACGTTTTGGTTATATCCATTCATGTGCTGCCTTCCCTATCACTGATTGTGAAATAATGTTATAAAAATTAATTGATTGAAGGAGATTCTATGATCAAGACTAAAATTACAGAAATGTTTGGCGTTAAGTATCCAATTATCTGTGGAGCTATGATGTGGTTATGTAAACCAAAACTTTGCGCAGCAATTTCAAACGCTGGAGGTATTGGAAATTTAACGGCAGGCAATTATAACTCTGAAGAGGAATTTAGAAATGCTATCCATGAAACACGGAAACTAACTGATAAACCTTTTTTTGTTAATGTAACAATTTTGCCATCTGTTCGTATTAGTGGTGAGCATCATAAGATGTATTTAAAGGTATGTGCTGAAGAAAAGGTAGCTGGCATAGAAATATCAGGGTCACCTATTGATAAGGCATGCGGCATGGAATATATTGAGATGCTTAAAAAAGCAGGGGTTAAACTTTTTCACAAAGTGGGTGCGGTACGCCATGCTCTCCATGCAGAACAGGTTGGGTATGATGGAATTTATGCCGCAGGAATTGAAGAAGGAGGGCATCCTTTAAGTGATGATGTTTCAACGATGGTACTAACAACAAAGATTGCTAAAACGGTAAAAATACCGGTTATTACGGTAGGCGGCATTGCTGATGGCAAAACAATGGCTGCCGCTTTCATGTTAGGAGCTGAGGGTGTTATGATGGCAAGCCGGTTTATTGCAACAAAGGAATGTGAAGTCCACGATAATATAAAGCAAGAGCTTGTAAAACGGCAGGAATATGAAACAACATTAATTATGAAGAGCTTACATCTTCAGGGACGTGCTTTAAAAAATGATGTGGTCAATAAAATACTGGATGTTGAACAGCGAGGTGGTGGCTTTGAAGAGCTTTTCCCGCTTATTTCAGGGGAACGGATGAGCAAGGCATGGAACAATGGCGATGTAAATGCTGCACCATTAATGGTAGGGCAATCCATAGGGCTCATTGATGATATACCATCATGTTCTGAATTGCTTCAAAGGATGGAAAAAGAAGCTGAAACGCAAATTAAAAAGATTTATAGTAAAATAGGATAATCAATCGTGCATAGATGAACTATGTCGTCTATGTGGTGTAATAGTTCAGTCTTGAAAATCAGAATCTTACTATTTATTTGAGGAGTGGTATCAATCTCTTGTTTATGGATTTTGCTATTAAGCAATGTCCTTTTTCATTAGGATAGCGATAATCATGGGTAAGCAGCGATTCCAGAGTGTCATTACTATCATACAGATAATTCATCCATTCAATGTGAACAGTAGCTAAATGGCAATGTAAGTCTAATGCTACTTCGCGCACTGTTCGGGTAAAGACGTTGACGGCGTCCATATCATACTGATTTGGGACAAGATGCAGCGTTGGCATAATAATATGCTTGATGTATGATTCACGCGCCTTTTGCACCATCCTGACTAAATTTTCTTTAAATTCAGATCGGTATACCGGGCGGTATATGTCGTCCATGCCAAAATGAATAATCAGCACATCTGGTTTATGCTGCAATACCCTGTCAAAATGCCAGATCCCTTCAAAGGAACTATCGCCAAAATGAGATACATTGATGATGCTATGCGGTTTGATTGCCTCATCATTTGAAAGCATTGCAACGTATGATTGAGTGGTTGCATACCCTGAAGTTATGGAACCGCCTGATAGTACTATTGTTGCCATATTTTTTTCATAGGTATTTTTTCTGAAAACTAAATATTCACGATAATAAGTCAAATCATTTTCTATGGGTAAAATCAAATTGACAGATACTCACGTAAGGTTTTATAGTGACTGGCTCATTGAGAGTATCATATTATTTTTTAGAATATCATAAGGTAAAAAATCAATGAAAAGAATTGGAATTATTGTTAATCTTAATTCACGAAAATATAAATTAGCAAAAAAGCGTGATGATTGCTATGAAAAGCTGGGTGGCGACTATGTGATGGTGCGCTATACACATTCAATTGATGAAATTGCAGATGTGGCAACAGAGTTTAAAAGGGCAGGAATGGATTACATTGCACCCTGTGGTGGCGATGGAACATTACACCATGTTATTACTCAGTTTAATAAAATTTATCAAAACAATCTACCGCCATTTTTGATTTTGAAAGGCGGTACTATGAATAACGTTGCTAACAGTATTAACTTAAAAGGCGATGCCGAATCAATTTTAAAGCGTGCCATTGAAACAATAAAAGCTGACAATGCATTGCCAGCCATAGAACGAAAAACAATGAGTATCAATAATACCTATTGTTTTTTATTTGGGAACGGGCTTGTAGCTGATTTTTTAGAGAGATATTATACTATAGGTAAAAGCTATACTAAACTTGTAAAGCTTATTTATGACAGTATTGTAGAAGCTCTTTTCAATAAAAACTCAAATTTTTTTAAGGGGTTTGATGGTAGCATAACCTGTGACCTGCAAACATTGCCGTATACCAATGTTCTTGGCTTGCTGGCTGGTACAGTGGAAACAGTGGGGATGGGTTTTTACCCTCTCTATAGAGCAAATGAAAAAAATGATTCGTTTCATGTCATTGTATGTGCAATGGATCCCAAAGATCTGGCTAAAAATATTGTTAAATTAAAAAAGGGCATTCCCATACGTCATGAAAAATTTTATGAAAACACGATTAAAACAATTGAAATACATTCAGATAAACCTTTTGCCTATACTATGGATGGCGATTTGTATTATGCTGAAGATACATTACAAGTAACAACAGGGATTAATATACATTTTGTTGTTGTATAAGATATTACAAATATCATAATACAGCTTTGTTCAGCATTGTGCATAATTCTTTTACATCATGCATCAGCAATTCAAATTTATCCGGGCGTAATGATTGTTCGCCATCACAAAGAGCAACTTCTGGATTAATATGACATTCTATCATGAGTCCATCTGCACCTGCAGCAATTGCTGCCAATGATAATGGATGGATGAGTTTCCAATTGCCGGAAGCATGGGAAGGGTCTACCATTACAGGCAGATGAGTTTTTTGCTTTAATACACAAACAGCAGATATATCCAGTGTATTCCGTGTTTCTGTTTCAAATGTTCTGATACCACGTTCACATAGTATAACATTGGTATTACCCTCTGCTAATATATATTCTGCAGCCATTAAATATTCTTTAATGGTAACCATCATGCCGCGTTTAAGCAATATCGGCTTTTGTATTTTACCTAATTTTTTTAATAAGGAAAAATTTTGACAATTCCGTGCACCAACCTGAAGAATATCCGCATATTGGCTGACCATAGCAATATCTTCTGAATCCAGAATTTCAGTAACCACGGGCATGGCATAATAATCTCCAGCTTTTTTCAGCAATTTTAATCCTTCAATTCCCAGCCCCTGAAAAGCATAGGGAGATGTTCTTGGTTTAAAAGCACCCCCGCGTAAAATAGTTGCACCAGCTTTTTTCACAAAATGTGCGGTAGCCATAATCTGATCTTCCGATTCAATGGAACAGGGTCCTGCAATCACACTAACATTTTGATGGTTAATAGTTGTGTTATATGGCAGTTGTATTGTGGTACAAGCGCAATATGTTTTACTATATAATGGATTGGACTTATCCCTGATTGTTGTAATTGTGTTTGATAGTTCCACGCAATGAGTGTTTGGTATGGTCATATGCTCCTCCGTTTAATAGTATTCATTTTTAATGAGCCTGGAGGGTGGCGACCTTATAAATTTGTACTACAATAAAAAAGGCCGCCAGCTATCCGCCTGCGGCCCCTTGTTAATATAACAGCACAAACAAAAGCTACAGACGAGCTTTGTTATAAAAATAAAACCAAAAATAACTTTTGCTTGTAATGTTATATAAAATTATATTCATAAAATATGTTATATTAAAATTAGTAAATCAGGATGTAAATAAATTGCTATATTTAAAAATTGTCAATAAAAAAAATAAAAAAATTTTAATTATCCGTAAAATCATTGATCAAAATAATTGACATTTCATTAATAATTTTTTATATTTATTCATATTTATTTTAAAAATAGTTTGGTGATAGTTTTTAATAATTTATATTGTTCTATGTAAAAAGAGGAAAACAGAATGAAAAAAAAGAACAAAGCTGCTTTAGGGGTAAATGGATGGTATTTATCCCCTTCTGATAATATTTGTCTGGCTAAATGTATTTTTGATGATCCCTACAGAGAAGAGATTAAAGAGATAAATAAACATGAAATTATTGCAAAGATTGCCGATTGTATAGGTCCTGAACCGTCAAACTTATGTATAGCTGAGCAGATTTTTGAAACAATAAAATTTGAAATTGCCAACTTTGTCATACACCATGAATATAACTGCCAGCGTGGAGTAAATGCTGATTTATTGTTGTGGCTTGATAGCAAGGTTAACCCTGCAAACCTGAAAAAGTTGAATAATTTTATTGATAAGTATCTTAAGTGAAACAAAGGAAAAAACTGCTTCTCCACACATGTTGTGGTCCTTGTTTAACCCATGTTCATTCAGTTTTATCTGTTGAGTATGATACAGTGGTTTTTTATTATAATCCAAATATTGCTCCACAAGCGGAATATGCGCAACGATTATCTGAAGTAAAGCAATTTACAACAATACATAATGTTGTACTGTTAACGGGCAGATACAATCAAGCAGATTGGTTTAAAGCAGTCAGGGAGCAAAGATTTTCAGGGGAACTATCGCCACGCTGCTATTTGTGCTATTCTTTAAGATTAAAAGAAACATTTGATGTGGCAAAACAATGCAAGTATGATGTAGTTTGTACTACGCTATCAGTAAGTCCATATAAAGATGCTGAAAAAATCAATGAGATTGGGCGGTCATTTGCAGAATTGTATGGAATACAATTTATTGAAGCGGACTTTAAGCAAAACGGCGGGTATCAGCATTCAATTGTATTGTCAAAACAATATGGCATGTATCGGCAGAAATATTGTGGCTGTGTATATTCCAGGCTTGAGAGAGATAAAAATTCATTGTGGTCAATTAAAAGTAATAATTATAAAAAAAATATGATAACTGCAAACAATAAGTATTGATACAGGTTTCATATTCAAAGGTTACTATCGTACAATTACTATTGTACTATAAGCTTTTTCCCTACTAACAGATAATTTCAAGGCTAAATAGTTTATCACCACTATGTGCCCTCCATGTAATATACATGATATTGTACATTGGTAAAAAATACTGCGATATAAACACTACTTATTGCAGGATATGAAGATGGGCAATGTGATATTTGCGTATTATATCCAAAAAAGATAAGACGATAGAAAAAAATTAAAAAATAGTGTTTGGTATTCTGCTTGTAAATTTAGAATGTATATTATAATGTATTACCTGTTGATTTACACATTTATATAAATCGGGTGATATATGACAAAAAAAACTTTTGAAGCAATCAGAAAAAATATTGAATCAAATCCGTTCTATGCAATTGGTTTAGGATTGGTAATAGGAATCATTATCATTGGATTTTTATTTACCAGCGTATATAAGCTATTTGAATATCAACTGTTTGATGTAAGGTTTAAGATTAAACCTCAATTACAGCAATGGGAATATCTTTCATTTCTTGATATTGATGACAACAGTATAAGTAATGTTGGACAATTCCCATGGCCACGGTATGTGTATGCCGAAGGGATTGATGTCATTAAAGACCTTGGTATTAAACAGGTGGCATTTGATATTCAATTCATAGATAAATCACCGCGTTATGCACAACCTGATATCTTGAAGATTGTTGAAGACAAAATAAAAGCTGGCAAACGAATAACCTATGAGGAATTAAACCAGGCAATACTGGATAGTGATGCATTATTTGCCGGGGCATGTGCAAAAAATAATGTCATTTTATCATATTCGTTTTTGAATAGAACGCTTGCTGAAATGAATATAACTCCTGAAGAAAGAAAGAAGCGTGATGAAGCCATTGCACGCTTTGAAAAAATTGCATCTATACCTGTTCCTGAAGGAAGTAAAAATGAATATTCACGATATATTGATCCTACTCGTATTATTATTCAATATCCAATCCCGGAATTAATAATGAATGGGAAAGATTTTGGCTATGTCGACAGCGATTTTGATATTGATGGCATCGCTCGCAGGATACGCCTTATACGAGTATTCAATGACAGAATATATTTTCATATGGCACTGATTATGCTCATGGATATACTTAGTGTTAATAAAAGCGATGTGGTCGTAGTCCATGACCAGTATCTGCTATTAAAGAATGCTACTGATCCTTTGACACTGCATAAAAAGGATTTTAAAATACCAATCGATAGTAGAGGAATGGCATATATACATTGGAGTGGTGATTTTAAGGATACCTTTAACCATGTATCATTTTATGCCTTATTGGAATATAATCAGCTTAAAGATACCATCCATGAATATTTTGATGAACAGGAGATACAATCACAAAATGCTGAGCGGAGCAAGTTGTATGGTGAACTGGCACAGTTAGATGAGTTATTGCAAAAAGAAAAAAATGTCATAGCAAAGCAAAAAGTATGGTTAAAAATAAATGATGTACGACGGCGTATCTATACCATAGAAAATGGCTATATTCAAAATCTTGAACGGCAATTACAGGAAATTAATAAACAACTTAAAACTTCTGATAATGTCCAGTTGCATGAGGCAAAAACAAATCTTAATAATTTTATCAATGCATCAAGGCTTGTTCTTGAAGTGGACAGATTAAAAGGTCATTCCTGTATAATAGGTTTAACCGCTACAGCCTCGCATGATATTGGGGTAACTCCGTTATCTTCTGAATATCTTATGGTAGGCACCTATCATAATTTTATTAATACTGTATTACAAAATGCATATATCAAAGAAGTGCCTCGCTGGATTACTTATGTGCTCATTTTAATTTTTGCAATACTCATTGCTTTATCGGTGCAGCGACTAAGTGCTATGGGAACCATTAGTGTAATAGCTGGCTCACTGATTGCGTATAACATTGTCAATATTGCATTATTTGCATTTAGCTATATATACATTGATCAATTAGGTGCTTCGTTAGCGTTATTGTTGCCTTCAACAGTTATAAGCAGCGTAAAATTTATGAGTGAAGAAAGCCAGAAACGATATATTAAAAATGTTTTTTCAAAATATATGGCGCCTCGTGTGGTTGATGAACTGATTAAAAATCCGGATGCGTTGCAGTTAGGGGGTGAATTGCGAAATATAAGCATATTTTTTTCTGATGTGGAGGGATTTTCATCCATTTCGGAAAAGTTAACACCTCAACAACTTGTTTCCTTACTTAACGAATATTTATCTGAAATGACCGACATACTATTACGATATGAAGGTACAGTGGATAAATATGAAGGCGATGCAATTATAGCGTTCTTTGGTGCTCCATTAGCTTTTGAAGACCATCCTGCAAGGGTGTGTTTAGCAGCCATTGATATGAAAAGACGTCTGGCGGAGTTGAGGGAAGAATGGGGGAAAAAGGGCACATTCCAGCTTAAGGTACGGATGGGTATCAATACCGGTGATGCTGTAGTTGGCAACATGGGTTCGCGCCAGCGAATGGATTATACAATGATGGGCGATGCTGTAAATTTAGCATCACGGCTTGAAGGTGCAAATAAATATTATAGTACCTACACAATGATAAGTGAAACTACGTATGGCAGCGTAAAAGATGTAGTTGATGCACGGGAGCTGGACTTAATACGGGTGATTGGCAAAGAGCAGCCAATTAAGGTGTATGAATTATTAGGGACAAAAGGAAATCTTCCTGACTATATGTATGATATGTTGAAAAAATATAATGAAGGGTTGCAATTATTTCGAGAAAGACAGTGGGATGATGCTATTTCTGCTTTCAGAGCTGGGCTGCGAATAGTTTCTGATGATGGACCATGCTATAAATATATTGAACGCTGTAAAGAATTTTTGAAAAATCCGCCTCCCAAAAAATGGGATGGAGTATACAGGCTCACAACGAAATAGTAAAAGTAGATGAATAGTAAAAAAAATATGTAAAAATCAAGAACTCTTGTGGTGCACATAAAAACCGCTTTTTTCATTTGTCAAAAATAAAAAAAATGAAAATGAAAAAAAGCGGTTTTACACATATTTTATCCCTATAAGGGTAGTGCCATTGAAAGCTTTCATACCCGGTTGTTATTTGTGGTGATGCTGCTGCATCTGTCCTGCCCATGTTGGAGTTCCGTCATCATTACGGAAAACAACATCTGTTTTATTTACATTGATTTTTTTTGCTATAATGACTGCTTCATTACGCAATGTTGTTTTTGAGCCAACTACTGTAATGCTATCACCCTTTTTCAGTGTTATTTGTTTTGTTACATAGTCAGTTGGGCCAAGAAATATTTTTATGGTTTCAGCTGCAGTTTTAACAGTAATATAGTAATGATCCATTGTTTTTCCACAGCAGGGATGTGATTCAGTAATAATTTCATCCACAGTGCCCGAAACGGTGGTCTCGGTTTTAACGTCATACATATGATACATCATCCCCTTCCCATGTTGTTGCGCAACAACTTGTGAGGCAACAAAAACAAGAAGAATCAATCCATAAACCGCATACATTTTTTTTGCCATAATATTAAACTCCTTCTGGTATTTAAGTGTAAACTAATATAATAAAATACCTATCAAACGTCAAGCTATATGAAAAAAAATGTAAGTAATTTGATAATAAAAAGCAAGATTAATTATTTCAGCACCATGATGCTACCGCTACTTTGTGTTTATAGCAGAAGTAATGGTATGAATACGTCTATTATCGGATGCTGATGCTATCATGTGTACAACACAGGCTATAACAGATACCTGACAATTGGTGTGTTATAGGGTATGCATATTCATAAATATAAATATGTAAACATAATAATATTGACAAATCACAGTCATTAATCAATAAATTTTTTAAAAAATTTTAAAAAGAATACTTGACGAAATAAAAGTTAATTAATATATTAATCAACAATTAGTAAATAATAAAAATAAAGCCTCTGGTTACACATTACATTAAAAATTCATGAGGAGGTTAACATGAAGAAACTTTTAGGAGTATTAGTTGTAGTACTACTGGCAGTTCCAGCTTTTGCAGCACCAACATCACAGGGTAACTTTGTTGTTACATTGCCGTTGTTTCAGTACGTAACATACAACGATGACTTGTATGAAATGATGTATGGCGATGAAGAAACCAATATGATAATTGGGGCAGAAAACTATCAGATGGGTGTTGAGTGGTTTGTTATTGATGGATTGGCAATAGGTGGCGGAATATCCTATAATACCTTGGATGAGTCTGAAGTAACAACAACCACAATTATGCCAATGCTAACCTATTACTATGCAATGGACAAGTTTATCCCTTATGCAGGTATAGGGTATAAATGGGAAAAGTGGGAAGATGATGCAAGTGGTGCAGATCCAGACGAAATTACTTTTACTTCAATATTTTTAAAGGCGGGTGCTGCATACATGTTAGGCAATAATTTAGCAGCATTTGGCGAATTGTCTTATAGTTTTGATAGTGCGGAAAATGGTTCAGAGGAAGATGGTACAACTATGGGCATAGCGCTTGGTGTTAAAGCTTTCTTCTAAGGATAAGCTATTGATACTATTGAAATAACTTGAACGGACACATTCCCAGAGGCAATAGTTAGCAAAATCTTAAAGAAGAGCGCTGTAAAAAGGCGCTCTTTTTTTATCATCACCGGTGTGTAAAGATAAAATTACTTGACATCTATACATAAGTGTAGATAAACCTGTTTCTATCTTTTTGTGAAGAGGTATATATGCCCGTATTTGTTCATATATCGGATACGCATCTTGGATTTAATGATCTTGATACGGTGGATGACAATGGCATCAACGTTCGCGAGGCTGATGTGTATCATGCCTTTGAACATGCTGTTGATACCATTGTTGCCTTGAAGCCTGATTTTGTACTGCACACCGGTGATCTATTCCACCGTGCATCGCCTTCCAACCGCGCCCTGATTCAGGGCTTAAACCATATAAAAAAGATAACACAGGCTGGGATTCCCTTTATTGTTATTGCGGGCAATCACTGTATGCCAAGGACTATCTATACAAGCCCCATATTGCAGGCTTTGCAAACTATTGAAGGCGTTTTTGCGGTGTACAGTCAGCGCTATGAATATGTTAGTATAGATGGTATCCATATACACTGCATCCCCCATATTCATGATGATATGCGCTACGTTGAACAGATAAGGGCAATTGAACCAAAACAGGGGTGCAACATTTTATTGATGCATACGTCGGTGGGACAGGATTATCTGCTGGATGAGTACGGTGAACGTATTTTCCCCGCTGAGTATTATCATCTTTTCAATGCATTTGATTATGTTGCGCTGGGTCACTGGCATAATTTTAAGGTTTTGCCTCCATGGGATACTGTGTGCTACAGCGGTTCAACCGAACGTTTCAGCGACAGGGAAGTTGGCAGGGAAAAAGGCTTTTTAACAGTAACTATCGCCCAGAATAAAAATATTACGTTTAACGCCATACCAATACGTCCATGGGTGCGATTTGATATTCCCCGTTGCAGCGAGCTTTCAATTGATGACATTAAAACACGCATAAAACATTTTTCATCTCAGGTTGAGGATGGTTCAATAGTAAGCATTTACCTGCATGATGTGGACACGCATCAAAGTGCCGGCATTAGCAGTGTGTGGATTACCCGGCAGTTTGAAAATGCTATGGCGGTAATTCCAAAACGAATTTTTAAAAAGCAGGGTGGCGATAGTTACTTCCAAAGTGAGCATGTTCCGGTGGATGAGCTTTTTGTTCAGTATTGTAACAAAGCTATAGCCGATGAAAAGGAACGCGCTTTGCTTGTTGAAAGGGGAAGACGATACTTCAGAAACTACTATGACAGGGTAGATGGGAAAGGGGCATAGCCTATGATTATCCAGTCGTTAACACTTACCAATTTTAGACAGTACCGTGACCAAACAATAAAATTTAAAGAAGGGCTGGTTGGGATTATTGGCAAAAATGGCAGCGGGAAGAGCACGCTGTTTAATGCTCTTGTGTGTGCTCTCTATGGTGAGCTGCCCTCAATAAAGGAGCATATACGAAGCAGCTTTGCAAAGCCCAATGAAACTGTTAGCGTTACCGTATGCTGTGAGATTGAAAATAGCGACTACAAAATTATCCGTGAGTTTAAAGGGAAAAATTTAACCCCATATGCGGCATTGTATAAAAATGGCAACGAGATAGCCGTTGGAGCAACCGATGTTACCCGCACCATTGAAACAATTATAGGCATGCCAAAAGAAGCCTTTACCCGCTCGGTGTTTGCTGCTCAGGGTGAACTCAGAGAAATATCAGAATCCAGAGGCGGGCAGCGCCGGGAGCTTATCCGCAAGATGATGGGATTCCAGGTGCTGGATGATATATTACAAACTGTTCGTGACGATAAAAATAAAATGAAGAATATCATCGATGGGCAGCAGGCAATGCTGTTGCTGGATAGTGAACGCGATGAAAAAAAAGCTGTGCTGAAGAGTTTATATGATGAGCTATCGAACATAAAAAAAGAATATGATGATGTAACACATAAACACGACAGCGTAATACAACAGTTTAACAGTGTGCAAAGTGAATTTGAAAAGCAGCAGAAAATTTTTAAAGAATATACTGTACAGCAGCAGCGGTTGACACAGTCAAAAACCAGATTGGAAAATTGTATAAAAAACATCAGCGAAACAGAAGAGGCGCTGAAACAGTTGTATAAAGCAAGAGATGAATTCCATGCATTACATGAGCAGGAGGTGCAATTTAATACCATTCGGAAGCAAAAAGACGAGCTTGAAGCCATCCGGGTTCGTGATGCACAGAAAAAACAACTGCATCAACAGTTTGTGTTGATTGAAAAGCAGATACATGAAAAAAATGAACAGCTACAGGCTGAAAGCAACGAAGTGCTGGAATTTGAAACCATACTACAACAGTTAAACAATGCGCTAAAGGATAAATCAAAAATTGCACAGGCACTACAGGCTTTCCATAACAATAAAAATGATATTTCTTCAACAATTGGCGGCATACAAAAAACTATTAAGGACAGACAAAGGCATATTGTTCAAATTAAACAGCTTGGCAAGGAGGCTGAATGTCCTGTTTGTTTGCGTCCGTTGCATGAAGCCTATGATGCAACCATACAGCGTTTAACAAACGAGATAGATGAGTATGAGCAACGGGAGATGGCTGCTTTGCAACAAGCTTTGCAAACGGTTAATAGCAGCATTGCTGAATGTGAAAAGCAGTTAACGAAAGCTGATGAATTGATTGGCACATTGCAGCAGAAGAAAGCAAAGCTTGAGGAAAAACAAAATACTATAAAAAAAATAAAAAAAGAGATTGATGAGCAACAACAGTCACGGGAAGCGATAAGAATAAAGCTGGATGAGCTTTCTTCTGTTTTGTTTGATGAGGCAGTATATAATGATATTGTGCTAAAGTATCATCAACTGGAAGCAATACATACACGCTACCTTGCGTTGCAGGAAAAGATAAACGATATTCCTAAGTATGAAGAAAAAAAAGCTGCCCTCCATAAAGAAAAGGAAGCGCTGCATGGTGCAATACATGATGTAAATAAACACATTGAAGGATTACACTATTCAGAACAGGCTTACGAAGCGGTAAAAAATGAATTTGATGCAATGACAAAGGCTAAAGATAGCATTGTACAACGCCTCAATGATTTTCATTTGCGTTTAACCAATCATAACAATAGCATTACACAAATTGAACATGAGTTGCAAAAAGATGAGCAGAACCGCCATAAGGTTGAAAAAGCCCGGAATGAGCTGAACATTGTACTGCAGCTTGAGCAACTGATGGATGGATTTAGAACTCAAGTTTTACAGTTTATAAAGCCAGCTATTGCACATTATGCTGGAAACCTTTTTAACCAGCTTACGCAGGGGCGGTATCAATCAATTGATATGGATGAAGATTTTAATTTTTTTATCATGGATGATGATGTTCAATATCCATTAAGCAGATTTTCGGGCGGTGAGATAGATTGCGCCAATCTTTGTTTGCGGATTGCTATTAGCAACGCTATCAAAGATTTCAGTGGAGGCGGAGCTGTTGGTTTTATGGCGTTTGATGAAATCTTTGGCAGTCAGGATAATGATAGACGGGCAGCCATTATGGATGCATTATATAGCCTGCAGGAGCACTATCGTCAGATATTTATTATCTCGCATATCGATGATGTCAAAGAGTTGTTCCCCGCCATACTGCACATTCAAAATGGTGGTACTGGTTCCAGGGCAACATGGCTTGTGTAAAAAGGATTAACAATGTATGCGCTATGTCCTTTCAAATATAATGAAAAATTTTGGTGATAGTTATCCTGAATCATGAAAGCTGTGATGAGGAAAGTCAAAGCAAAGAATTACGTTGTGATGTGGCATGCTGAGTGATAGTGACTGTCATCCTGAGCCTAAGGTGAAGGATATCGCCTTTTTGGATAATGAACGAATAGATTCTTCAGTCGCTAACGCCCCCTCAGAATGACAATGCCGGGAAATGTCATCATTAACCATGTCCTGAACTGGTTTCATATTCTAACATTACATATCGTGATTCCCGAATAGGTCCGGAATGACGAAAGTAGCAAAGCAGATTCCATGTTAATCCCGGAATGACTTTGGAAAATGATTTTATTGTATGAGGGGTTTGAACAGTAGGCAGATTTCATGGCTATGAGAGATAAGTATATATTGGAGCACACGACAATACATGCAGTAACTTAAATGGAGCATATATTATATCAATAGAACGGTTGCATAGAACATGTAAAGAGATACTGATAGCATTGGACAATTCTCAAAATTCTGAATAATCAGTACAGAATTATACAAAATGCTTGCTATTATTATAATTATGAGCAATACTATCAATTGGTAAGATTTAACAATGCCAAATAATGGTATAGAAGTAACCATGAGTGATTAATTGCAGCATGAAAAATGGAGCTTGTATTGGATGGTAGTCATAGAGCTTTGATAAATGAGCATAAGGAAAATGTCCTCTCTAACTTTTGATGATAAAATATATTATTTTGTGTGAAACATTATAATAGTATTGGAGAAGATTATATGGTAACGCGGAAATCATTCTTAAACAATATAAAAGATTTATTGATGGCTATTCCTGTTGCAGGATTACCATGGCTAAAAAATATTTACGCAAAAGATATGGTAAGCAGCAGGGATTTAGTAGTTGTAAAAGCTAAAACCATAACTGATACATCCATTGCAGCGATGGTTAAAGTTGGTTTACAGGAGATGGGTGGGATTGAACGGTTTGTAAAAAGGGGTAGCAAAGTAATCATAAAACCTAATATAGCTTTTAATTCCACACCTGACAGAGCACACACAACCAATCCTTTCCTGGTAGAGACTGTAGCACGAATATGCAAAAATGCTGGAGCGCGTGTAACGATAATGGACCGCCCGGTACATAATGCCAGGTTGTGTTACCACTCAAGCAGGATTGAAGAAGCAGCAAAAAGAGCAGGTGTTAACTGTGAGTACATGAACAGGGACAGGTTTAAGACAGTACATGTGACGCAGGGGCTTAATTTAGATACCGTTGATGTTTATAAGGAAATACTGGAAGCGGATTGCATTATCAATATGCCAATAGCCAAACATCACAATGCAGCCATGTTATCACTTTCAATGAAAAATTTGATGGGCGTCATTGGAGGTAACCGGGGTTTTTATCATGTTAACCTTCATAGAAATATTGTTGATTTTAATAAGGCTGTTAAAGTTCATCTTACCATCATGGATGGATTACGGATTTTAACAAAACATGGACCATCATCAGGAGGTCCCGAAGATATAAAAGAAACAAAAACAATTATATTTGGAATCAATCCTGTTATGGTGGATACATATACTGCTCACTATCTTTTTGGGATAGAGCCTTCATCTATTGGTTATTTAAGTCTGGCTTCACATGCCGGGATGGGAAGCATTAATGTTAACACATATTCTGTTATAACAAAAATTGTATGAAATCAAAGCACTGGTCACTATTCAGAGCTATAATTCAATTGGCTTTTTGGCTTATTTTTATTGTCAGCATTGTTTATCTGCATGATCCCTTATCTGATGTTAGATATGGATTATATCCTTCACTATCCATATATTCAATTTTCATTGGTTCTATTACAGGTCATACTCTGAAATATACATTTCTGGGAATTGCTATTGCAGTGCTGACAGTATTGTCTGGAAGGTTTTTCTGCGGATGGATTTGTCCTTTAGGCGCTACCATTGATGCTTCTGATCCAGTAATACTGTCAAAAGCCAACAATAAACAGCTTAAAAAAGTAACGCGAATTAAAGTTCTGATACTTTTAGCAGCACTGCTAATAGCATTTCTGGGATTTAATGCAACAGGTTATAGTGATCCAATAACTATCGCATATAGAGGATATGAACTGTTTCTTTATCCATTTATTTCATATATAGGGTCAGAGCCATTGTCGTGGGTTTTGCCAGGATATGCTGCACGCGATTATCCGTTTTATTACTATAACTGGATATGGCCAGCGATTATTTTTATTGGGATTTTAGCATTGTCCTTGTTTTTTAAGCGATTCTGGTGCAGGGTGTTATGTCCGTTAGGTGCTATCTATGCACTGCTATCACATTTCAGTTTATTACGACGAACGGTAGATGCTGATAAATGTGTTCATTGCGGTGCATGTGTAAAAGGTTGCCGCATGGGGGCAATATCCGTTGATGGCACTGGAACGGTAGAACATGAATGTATCAAATGTTTTGATTGTTTAAAGCATTGTAACTATGATGCTATACAGTTCAGGTTTCTTCCGCCGTATAAATCAAAAAGCATTGCTCATCCAGTAAAAGGAATAACACGAAAAGACTTGCTTATTGCCGCCGGTTCATCGGTAATGATTGCTTCAACACGTTTATCGCTGTTTGCTGCGTCGCATGAAAGCCATATTATCAGGCCCCCCGGTGCGCTTACTGAATCTCACTTCTTAGATGCATGCATACGATGCGGACAGTGCATGAATGTGTGTCCCACCAACGCATTACATCCATGCATGATTGAAGCAGGATTTTACGGAATGTTTACGCCCCGACTTGTTTCGCGAATTGGATACTGTGATTTTACCTGTACACGGTGTGGTACTATATGTCCAACAGGCGCTATACAGAAACTATCGCTTGCAAAAAAACAAACATTTGTTATAGGCACTGCTTATATTATAAAAGATTTGTGCATACCATGGTCTGAAAGCACAAATTGTATTGTTTGTGAAGAGGTTTGCCCTGTTCAAAACAAAGCAATAACGCTTGACAAGAAGGTTGTTACCAATATAAAAGGGGAGGCAGTTGAAGTGCTATTGCCTGTTGTACATACAGAGCTGTGTATAGGGTGTGGCATTTGTGAAAACCGCTGCCCTGTTTCAGGAGGCGGTGCTATAATGGTGCGAAAACCAAAACTGACAATGGGAGATAGTTATGGGTAATGGAAAACATCATGAAGCATATGTAGCCCGTAAAGTGACATGGATTGGATTGATAGTAAATGTTATACTTTCTGCTTTTAAACTTGTTGCCGGTATTATTGGTCATAGCCAGGCTATGGTTGCTGATGGGGTTCACAGCATTTCTGATCTTACTACCGATGTCGCTGTACTTATAGGGATACGTTACTGGTCAACACCTGCGGATGAAGATCATCCTTACGGTCATGAACGGATTGAAAGCCTTGTAACTGCGTTTGTGGGTGTTGCGCTTTTTATTGTTGGTATTGGTATTGCATATAATGGTATTGTTACAGCATTTGAACCTGATATAAAAAGTCCGGAGTTGATTGCACTTATTGCTGCATTTGTTTCTATTGTATCAAAAGAGTGGTTGTACCGATGGACGGTAAAAATGGGCAGGGAGATTGATTCATCATCAGTGGTGGCAAACGCGTGGCACCATCGCTCGGACGCATTAAGTTCTATCCCGGCACTTTTAGCAGTAGGTCTGGCAATGATTCACCCAAAATTGGCTTTCTTTGATCATATTGGTGCAGTTGTGGTGGCAATCTTTATCATCAAGGCATCCATAGATATCATGAAGCCTGTTATCATGGAACTATCTGATAAAGGTGCACCGCAACCTCAGATATCACAGATTGATGCAATAGCTATGGATGTAGAAGGTGTAAAGGAGGTACACAGTATACGCTCGCGGCGATGTGGCAGCGGCTATTTTGTCGATTTGCATGTGCTTGTTGATGGCAATATGTCTGTTCAGCGTGGACATGATATTGCACGTACTGTAAAATATCAACTGCTGGATAAGGGTCCAAAGGTTTTGGATGTTATAGTGCATCTTGAACCGTATCAAACCTCATCAAAAAAGAATAGTACGTGAAGGAATACTCAGTAACAATCAGATTTTATGAAGAGCTGAATGATTTTTTGCCGGCTAACAAACGCAAGGTTGCTTTCACGGTAAGCTGGAGAGGCAAGCGCAGTGTAAAGGATCTTGTTGAATCACTGGGTGTGCCTCATGTTGAGGTTGATCTTATAATAGTAAACGGCGTTTCGGTAGGATTTGATTACATAGTACAAAATGATGATTATATCAGCGTATACCCTGTCTTTGAGCAATTAAATATAAACCATATTACACAATTACGCCCTCGTCCTCTGCGTCATCCAGCATTTGTTTGTGATGTGCATTTGCGAAAGCTGGTAAAATATCTCAGGTTATTTGGCTTTGATGTGCTCTATAATCAACAGTGGGATGATACAGACCTGGCGCAGATTGCTGCAGAGCAAAAAAGGATTTTATTAACCCGTGATAGGCAGCTTTTAATGCGCAAAATTGTGGACAGAGGTCTTATTGTGCGTAATATACTGCCTCAAAAACAGATAGTTGAAATTTTAAACAGGCTGGATTTGTGGGATATGGTTACACCATTCAGCAGGTGTATAATGTGCAATGACCATGTTCGACAGTTACTGATAAATGATCCTTCTTTTGATAATGAAAAGAAAAAGATTCCTGCAGGTGTGTTACAGTGGTGTACGGTTTACTATAAATGTTTGGGTTGTGGCAGAATATACTGGGAAGGGAGCCACTATGAAAGGTTAACAAAGAAGATTGAAACAATTTTTTCAGAAAATAATAGAAGTTGATTGGATCACAAAAAAGCGAGATTCTTTAGCTTTGCCTCAGAATGACACATCACTTCCGTCATTCCGGGCTTGACCCGGAATTCACATGTGTAACGTTAAATTTTAAAATGATCCTGAAACCAATTCACGACATGGTTCGGGATGGCAAACCGTGAATATTTTCATCCCGTAGAGGTGGCTATAAGCCGGCCATCGTGAACTGCTCTGAAGTAGCATGGTGATAGAAGTTTCATTTTTTGTTATTTAAGAAAATCATATAGTAATGCGATACAATAGTAAAGGGGTATTATGAAAATATTATTGGGCTATTGCGTAGAAAAAGAGCACTACCATGATTACTATGTTACCCTGTTGCCTCTAGGTCTTATTTCAATAGCTTCATATTTATCAAATGGCGGGTATGATGTTGTACTGGCAAATTTTTCAAAAAAAAGTACTGAACAGATTATCAAAGAAATTACCCATATAAAACCACAACTCATAGGTTTTTCGCTGTTTACCCATAACCGTAGTATAACTCTTCATATAGTAAATAAAATAAAGCTACTATTTCCCAATAGTGTTATTGTGCTTGGCGGTCCTCATGCAACATTTCTTGATAAAGAGATACTCCAACGCTATCCATCGGTTGATTGCATTGTAGAAGGTGAGGGTGAGGCAGCCATGCTTGCTATCATCAAAAACATTGAGCAGGGTAAACCACCACGTCATGCAATTATAAACATGCATTCCGTCAATGATGTTAACAATATTCCCTATCCTTCACGATTCAATGGAACATTATATAATGTCAATGTAAACGAGCAGTATAAATATATTATTACATCACGTGGATGCTATAACAATTGTACCTTTTGTGATTCGCCCACCTTCTGGGGTAAAAAGGTCCGCTTCAGAGAAGTTGATGATGTTGTTGAGGAATTGGAAACGATTTATAGAAAATATGGCATAATCTATTTTTCCATGCGTGATGATAATTTTACGGTAAGAAAGGACCGTGTACAGGAACTATCGCACAAAATGATCCGTAAAAAACTTTACATGATGTGGAATTGTCAGGCAAGGGTTGATGCAATTGATGAATCAATGCTTATTGGGATGAAAAAGGCAGGACTTGAGCATATACAGTATGGTGTTGAGTCCGGTTCGGAGAAAATATTAGCATCGTATAACAAGAAAACAACTATTGATACCATTATACATGCTGCAAGCATAACGCGGAAGGTGGGGATATATTTATCAATTTATCTGATGGTTGGGATGAAAGGCGAGGATTATAATGATATAAAAAAAACAAAAAAGCTTCTGGCTGTCATTTTACCAGGTGATAGTATTGTTTCTCCTGTTGCATTGTATCCGGGAACAAAATTGTATGAAGATGAAAAAAAGAATGGAGCCATAAGCGATAGTATCTGGTTTAACAATAACGATGCGGGAATTTTTTTGCGTAATGAACCTGTTATTAAAGAATGGATGAATGAGCTGTTGATGGCAACGTATACATTGCGTGACAAAGCATGGTATAAAGCAAAGGATTTTGCCATGCATAAAAAAATAGTTGGGGATTGCTGGGTTACGGATATTATGGAAGGTGATTATTATTTTGATAATGAGCTCTATCCTGAAGCTGCAGCTATTTATGGAAAGGTTATAAAAAATATACCGGATAATCCATGGGGATACATGCGCAATGGTAAACTTCATTTTACCATGGGAGACTATGAAACTGCTATGGAAAGTTTTAATGATGTAACAAAGATAGTCCCCAATTATTATGGAGGATGGTTGAAATTTGCTCAAAGTTGTATTGCATTGGGATTAAACAAAAAAGCAAAAAAGGCAATCGATAAAGCACTGCAACTAAATCCATACGAAGAACGAATTAATGCATTGAATAGTTTATTGAAAAATAATCGTCGAAAATAAACGTATTTTTTTAGTAAAATTACAAAATTTTTTCTGCATTTCTTTTAATTTTTCCCTGCAAAAGCGTATTAATAGATAACTCAATATTAATAACGTTAATCCTTTTGAGGTATCTATGGCAAAAAACGATATTCATGATAAGGCATATAAATATTATATCAACCGTTTTTTTATTTGAAACAGGAGATACTCAAGTTTTCCTTAAAACAGTTGACGGAATAAAGGAATTATTGCATATTTATAACAGTGCGCCAATGATGATACGGACATTGTTCTATTGGTTAATGCATTATTTGCAAACACATGGAAAATTTGATAATGCAGCAGTTATACTGGAAACAATAGAAGAACCAAAGGAGGCGCAAAGCATGCTATCCAGGACAATACAAAAAATGCAAGAGGATTTTCGCAAAGAAGGATTTAATGAAGGGATTCACATAGACATAGATAAGGGAATTCAAAAAGGAGTTCATGAAGGTATATCTATTGAAAGAAAGAATATTGCCATCAAGATGTTGGAAAAGGGGATTGATAAAAAGACGATAATGGAAATCACGAAATTAAATAAAAAGCAATTAGCGGACATCGAAAAGGTATACAATAACATAACGTAGAACCGTTATTATTGTCAATAGAGATTATCATCAAACAATAGATTTTGCATTATTACAAAAATAGTATTACAAAAATAGTATTATAGATAAAAACATATATAATGATTGCAAATAAAAATCAAGTCACAGCCATTAATGCAGAGCAAGGTGCACATCTGGTTATAGCTTCTGCTGGCAGTGGTAAAACCTATACTATAATTCAGCGAAGTATTGCACTCATTAATAAAAAATTGTGTAATCCTGATGAGATGCTTTTATTAACGTTTAGCAGAAAAGCTGCAGATGAGTTAAAGCAACGAATCGTTGCTGTACTGGGAGATGCTGGTAGCAGGGTTGTTGCTACTACATTCCATTCATTTTGCCTGCAGTTTATTATTAAAAAAAATATGAGTGATGTAAGGGTGCTGGATGAAGATATTTCACAAAATATAATGAAGGAAATCATCAATAACCATATTGCAGAGTTCTATGGTATCCCCTCAATGGTTGTTTATAAAATTGTATCAAAATTACAAACTAATAGTATATCACAATTACATGGCGATTTATATGAAAAAATGATAATGATCAAAGAGGAGTATGCCAATTATAAACGTAATCATAATTATATTGACTTTGATGATATGATTAATATTTCTTCAAAGCTGTTACATGAAAATCCATTATTACGGAAAAAAATACACGAGCAGTTTAAATATATAATGGTTGATGAGTTTCAGGATACATCAGAAAATAATTTTGTATTATTAAAATTACTTCTGCCTGAAGACAAACAAAATGTATTTATGGTTGGTGATGATTGGCAGTCAATTTATAAATTCAGAAATGCTAAGGTAGAGTATATCGTTAATGCAAAAAAATATTTTAATAATCTTACTGTGCATTCATTAAACAGTAACTATCGCTCAAAGAAAGAAATTGTTGTATTGTCCAACCGATTGATAGCAAAAAATAAATTCAGATCACGACGCTGGATTAAAGCGGTGAGGGGAAGCGGAGGATTAATACTGTTTCATAAAGCATCTTCGTTTGCAGAGGAAGTAACTATAACAGCATCTATCCTGGGAAAATATGATAATACTCATTCCATAGGTGTGCTATACCGGAATAACTGGCAGGGCACTTCTTTGCAATCTCAGATACAAAGTTATAGCAATGTACAATTTATGACAATACATTCGGCGAAGGGGCTGGAATTTGATGTGGTTGTACTTTGTGGCGTTAAAGATAGATTGCTGCCTGATCCCTATACTGATATTGAGGAAGAACGACGATTGATGTATGTTGCGTTAACAAGGGCAAAAAATTGCTTGCATATACTATACCATTGTAACTATGGTAATCAGAAACCGCAATTTGTTATGGAATGTGAAAGATGCTTTTGATTTTTATTGTAACATACCATCCGGTACCTTTCCAAACATAGAGATATTGCTGTACTAAATGATTGGATTTTGAACAAACGTATGGATTATATTCTTGAGGTAAAAAATCTTTATAAAGGTTTTCCTGGTGTTAAGGCTGTGGATGGAGTAAGCTTTTCAATACCCTATGGTATTTGTTTTGGTTTACTTGGTCCTAATGGTGCGGGGAAAACAACAACAATTGAAGTTATAGAAGGGATTCAAAAACCTGATGAAGGGATAATATTATATAAAGGTAAAAATCGTGATCACCGATTCAAGCAGGAGGTTGGGATACAACTCCAGACAACAGAATTACAGCAATATCTTACTGTAAAAGAGATACTTTTGTCTTTTAGAAATTTATATGCGAAACGTGCTGACCTGAATGATTTGATAGCGATGTGCTATCTGGATGAAATCTTAAACAGAGATAACCGGAAAATTTCAGGTGGTCAAAAGCAGCGTTTGCTTCTGGCAATAGCTCTGGCAAATGATCCTGAATTATTATTTTTGGATGAACCAACAACAGGATTGGACCCGCAGGCACGGAGACATGTGTGGGATATAGTACAAACTATAAAAATGAAAGGTAAGACGATAATATTAACAACTCATTATATGGAAGAGGCTCAAAATTTATGTGATATTGTTGCAATTATGGATCAAGGTAAAATTATTGCAATGGATTCACCAATCAATCTGCTAAACCAGTATTGCAGGGGGGTTACTATAACACTACCTTCGGTAATAGATGCGGATATGTTAAATAGCATAGAATGCAATTGGTACATAGTTAATAACACAATCGAAATTCAAACTGAAAAACCTCATGATTGTTTACGCGTTCTCATCGATAAAAATATTGATATTACCGGCATGGTGGTGCGCTCACAGAATTTAGAAGATTTATTCTTAAAACTTACGGGAACACAATTAAGGGCGTAACTTTTTATGATATACCGAATCTGGACAATATTTATAGCCCGAACAAAAGAGTTTTACAGGGATAGGTCGGCACTGGGATGGAATGTTATTTTTCCCATATTAATAATTGTTGGATTTACTGTTGTATTCCGAAGCGATTCGTCGCCCATTTTGAAGGTTGGCATTGTTGCATTAGCAGAAAAACCGGCGGAAAATGTTATATCCAATAAACAGTTTAATGAATTTTTAAAGATTAAATATATAAATTTTATCAAATTTAATTCTAAAGAAAAAGCAATAGGAAGTCTTCAAAAATTCAAAATCGATATGGTGATTGATAGTAATAGTAAAACATACTGGATTAATGAATCATCGCCTAATGGATATCTGGCAGAGCAATTGCTCAAGGGAGCACAAAACAAGAGTTCTGTTTTTAAAAAGCAGTCATTTTACAATAAAGGTATACAATATGTAGAATGGCTTTTTCCGGGTATTCTTGGAATGAATGCCATGTTTAATTCACTATATGGTGTTGGATATGTTCTTGTAATGTATCGTAAAAACGGTATATTAAAACGCTTTAGCGTGGCTCCTGTACGACCATTTGAATTTTTAAGTGCTCAGATACTATCACGAATGTTTGTGGTTTTAGCTACTACAGTTGTAGTGTATGTTGGGACAGTATTGCTATATGGATTTAAGTGCAAGGGATCATTGTTTACGTTGTTTGTTCTCTTCGCGTTAGGTAGCTTTTGTATGATCTCATTGGGATTACTTATTGCATCACGGAGCGATAGTCAGGAATTTGCTGATGGGGTAATCAATATTATAACATGGCCTATGATGTTTTTATCTGAAGTATGGTTTTCACTGGAAGGGAGTAGACCCTGGGTTCAGAAAGTATCACAGTTTTTACCATTAACGCATATCGTAGATGGAGCAAGAATGGTAATGAATGAAGGAGCAACACTATTGGATATGCAATTTCAGATAGTATATTTAGTTGCTGTCTCATTATTGTTTTTATTCCTTGGCTCATTACTTTTCCGATGGTAAAGAAACCAGTACTATTTTTAGTAAAGAATACAGAAAATTATTTGAATTGAAATATAATTGACACTATAATAAAATTTTAAATAATGTCATAAGCAATTGATGATGAACACACGGTGGATGTAGCTCAATGGTAGAGCCCTGGACTGTGGATCCAGTTGTTGCGGGTTCGAGCCCCGTCATCCACCCATAATATAAACGCGCCCGTAGCTCAGCTGGATAGAGCGTCGGACTTCGAATCCGCAGGCCGCAGGTTCAACTCCTGCCGGGCGCGCATTGTGATACATTCAAACAATGAACAGCACTATTAAAGAATTTGATATCTTCAATTATATTCCTGAAGAAAAAGATTTCGTCATCAATAATCCCTATTTACAGGAAATAGTGACATATCACAATAATCAATTCGATGAATATCAGTACTGGAATGTACGGTACGATTTAATTAAAAAATATGCTTTTGCTGTGCCTACAATTGATACTATAAAAATAATTCAGGAGCTATCGCCCATCATAGAAATTGGTGCCGGTAACGGCTATTGGGCTTATATCCTTAATCAGGTGAAGGTTGATATAATAGCAACTGATAAGTACCCTCCGGATGAAACAGCTTTGCCATTTTCAAATTATTCCAGCAATCAATGGTTCCATAATCAATGGTATGATGTTATAAAAGCCGAAGCAATAGAAGCAGGTAATCATCCTGAAAGGGCGTTGATGCTATGCTGGCCTGAACCTCAAAGCATGATGGCGTATGAATCGTTATATGCTTATAAAAATGCCGGGGGCCATACTATAATTTTTATTGGTGATATAATAGCATGCGCTGAGAGCAACTTTTATGATGCTTTAGCACAATGTAAACTAGAGGTTAAACAACAGATATGGGGATATAAATACTTTAATGAGATAATTGCAATATACAAAATATACTAAGTATTAATATACATGCGGTGTTATTTATGTTATTTTGATACAATAAACACTATTAATTATTGAAATATTTATTGTATGGGATAGTATGGTAAAAGCGCATAAAAAAAATATTAATTGTATCAATGCCTATGGTAGATAGTGATTTGAAATTATATCTGGCGCCATCACGATGTATTGACAGTGATGATCCATTAGTAGTTGATTTTGCACATTCTGCAATTGGTTCTGAAGCAGATTCGGTAAAAAAATCAGTGAAGCTTTTTTATGCAGTACGGGATAGTATATATTATGATCCCTATTCCCCATTTTATAAACCTGAACATTATCATGGAAAATTTGTTTTACAAAGAGGTAGAGGATTTTGTGTTTCCAAGGCTTCTTTATTATGTGCGCTTGCAAGAGCTTGTAATATCCCAAGCCGCGTAGGTTTTGCAACAGTAAAAAATCATATAGCTACCAAACAATTACTTGAAACTCTGGGAACCAATGTTTTTGCGTATCATGGCTTTACCGAATTTTATTTGAATGACAAATGGGTTAAAGCTACTCCTGCCTTTAATAAAGAGTTATGTATATTGCATAAAGTATCACCAATTGAATTTAATGGTGTAGATGATGCAATCTTTCCAGAATATAATTCAGAAAATAAACTGTACATGGAATATCTTGACTATCATGGCAGTTTTTATGATGTTCCTGTCGAAACCATCATTACAGCATGGAAAGAATGTTACGGAAGCGAACGAGTTGAGTTATGGATTACCCTCTTTGAACAAAATTTTGCTAATAGAAAATTTGAGGGTGAAGAAATTGTTAAATAGTTTATGAAGATAGTGCCTATTATTGACATTTTGAAATTTATTGATTGTGATTTTATTTGTATAGATAGTTTATTGGAAATTATTAATTCCAACAATGACTCTTTTATAAATAAAAATATTGCTGATACATTTCCCTATTCATTAATAATTGATGATGTAAAAAGATATTGCCTGGAACTATCAACAGGTTCCAGTGTTGAAACAGTGGTAAAATTTCAAAATGAAAATTGTTCATATCAATTTTCATTGTTTGATAGTAAATATGGTGATAAAACCATTATGGTTATTATTGCAAAATCAAAAAAACAAATACCAAAGGTAATACACGACATATATCACAATATATATAAAGTAAAGATTGCTGATGATTTTCAACATTTTGTTGATGTTTTTGAATATATTTTAAATTCAATTATTCAAGTAACAGGAATGGATTGCGGAGGCATCTATATTATTGATCAGCTTACCATGGAACTTAAACTTACTTTTGCCAGAGGTTTGACTAACTCATATATTAAATCTGCATCCATTTATAACAACGAAAGCTGGAACTATCAGTTAGTAATGAATGGCACGCCACAATGTATTGATTATACAAACATGGAACTTTGTGACAATGATTTTAGAAGACTGGAAGGGATAAAAGCAGTTGTAATAGTTCCTATAAAATTTAGAAATTCCATTATTGGTGTTATAAATGTTGGATCCCATTCTACAAATACAATTTCTCAAAATATATATCCGCTGTTAGAAGTTATTGGTGAACAGCTTGGTGCCATTATGGATAGCTATATGGTTAAGAGTGTATTGGCTCAATCAAAATATAAAAAGGAAATAATTGATACCATACATGATGTGGTATTTCAAGTGGATAAAGATGGTATCGTACAATATATGAGCGGGAATATAAGTACTATCATAGGATTTACACCTGATGAAATACTTGGGAAATATTTTATAAACTTTATCTATCCTGAAGATGTGGCTATGTTTATCGAAAGTTGCGAACTGGCTAAAAGAAAGATATTTGAACCCCTTGAATATCGATTAATTACCAAAGAAGGAAGCTATCGATATGTCTTAACAATATCCGAATCACATTATGATGAAAAGGGAAACTATATTGGATTAACAGGAGTTGTTACTGATATTCATGATAAGAAATTAGCTGAAATAAAACTGAAAGAAAGTGATAAACGTTTTAAAACATTAGCTTCGTCGGTAGCAGCTGGTATTTTTGTTATCAATGACTCCAAGGTGTATTATGTTAATCCTGCAGTTATTCAAATTCTGGAATACCCAGAAGAGGAAATTCTGGGAAAATTATTTTGGGAGTTTATATCAGAAGAAGATAGGGGATGGATAATTGAACGGGCAAAAGCTCAATTAGAAGGAAAACCTGTTCCAAACCGATATGAATTAAGACTTGTTACAAAAAATAATACAATTAAATGGGTCGATTTTTCCGCTACGCAGATAGTGTTAAATGGTAAACCTGCCACATTGGGCTCAGTATTTGAAATTACAGAAAAAAAACGTATTGAATCGGAATTAAAACAATCAGAGGAAAAATTTTATAAGGCATTCCATTCCAGTCCTATTCCAATGACTATCAATACCTATAACGATGGAATGTACAGGGAAGTTAACGAGGCTGCATTAACCACATTTGATTTTTCACTCCATGAAGCATTAGGAAAATCCATCTATGATCTGGATGTGTTTGCAGATAAAAATGAGTTAAAACAATATCTACAGGAATTACGAACTAACCGTGAAGTCAAAGATATGGATATTCTTTTCCAAACAAAAAATGGGAAGCTGAAGCAGTGTAGTATAAATTCTGATATTTTTATTTCTTCAAAGGAGGAATTTGTTGTCAGCTTGATTGTTGATATCACACAGATAAAGCAAAATGCTCAAATTATTTTAGATCAATTTAATGAGTTGCAAAAGATAAATGCTGATCTAGCTAATGTGCAGGCAAAAATTACTACCCAGAATATACAATTATCAGAAGAAAAGGAACTTTTAAATAGAATATTAGAGTCAATAACAGATGCTGTTATTGTAACCGATAGTTATGGTAAAATAGTTTTGGTTAATACTATTACATGTAGCGTATTGGGAAAACCAGTTAATTTGATCCTGAATACTATGGTAAGTGATTTGCTCACCATAGAGTGTAAACAATCTTTTTCATTAAATTTTAAGGAAATATATGATACTTTGAAAAACAATAGTATTCATCAGGAATGTATATTACGGGTTAATGAGAGGAAGTATGATATTGAATTTAATTTATTGCCATTAAAAAATCAACACAATGATGTGAATGGCGCTGTTATTTTATTGCGAGATATAACACAGAAGAAAATTGTTGAGCAACAAATGGCAAAGACCTCTAAATTAGAATCAACTGGACTTTTAGCTGCTGGAATTGCACATGATTTTAATAATATATTAACTTCTATAGTTGGTAATCTTTCAATCGTAAAATATAAAATTAATGAAAATTCAGAACTATATAATAGTATACGTGGCGCCGAAACTGCAGCATTTAAAGCAAAAGAACTTACTCAGCAATTATTGACATTCTCAAAAGGTGGTGCCCCTCTTAAGAAACTTACTTCATTAAAAAATATTCTTGTAGAAACATCTACATTCGTATTACGGGGTACAGCCATCGAATCCCGCTTCATAATTGCCGATGATCTATACAATGTTGAGGTTGATGAAGCACAGATAGGGCAGGTTATACAAAATATAGTCATTAATTCACGTGAAGCTATGCAAGGATATGGCGTTTTAAAAATTGCGGCACATAATGTTATAGAAAATGATCCCGTACGAGTTATTATAGGTAATGAATTATATGTACAAATATCAATTGAAGATAATGGAGTGGGTATACCTCGGGATATTTTAGAAAAAGTATTTGATCCCTATTTTACAACAAAACCGCATGGTACAGGATTAGGGCTTGCAGTGGTCTTTTCTGTTATAAAGCAGCATGGTGGTTATATTTTTGTTGATTCTGAGGCTGGGAAAGGTTCGCGCTTTGAAATATATCTTAAAGCTAGTAAAAATAAAGCTACATTCACAGAGATTCAATATTGTGATAATATAACAGTTACAGGCTGTGGGAAAGTATTAATTTTAGAGGATGATAGCAATATACAGTTTATTTTAAAAACAATGTTGGAAGAATTGGGATTTGAAATTGATATCACAATTGATGGAGAAGAAGCATTCCATAAATATATGAATGCAAAGTATGATAACAATAAATATGCTTTTGCAATTATGGATTTAACTATTCCAGGTAAACAAGGTGGCAAAGATACAATAAGACAGATACGGGCTATAGATAAAGATTTCAAAGTTATAGTATCAAGTGGATATTCAAATGATCCGGTCATGTCAAATTACTCTGAATACGGATTTAATGCAATATTACCAAAGCCATATCGATTGGAGGATCTCAAAAAGGTTATTGCCACAATAATGGCTTAAATAATATTTTTTTGTTTTTTTTAATAATCTGGCTATTTTTTATAATAATAGTAATTGTTAAGAATATTTATTGTAGTGTAATAAAAAAAACTTGACACTGTCTGGTATAATAAACTATTGCTTTAATGCAATGCATAAAAAAATGTTCTTTGGTAGTAAAGTCAGGTAAATGGTTATAAGAGAAAGGGTTGCTAGCTCAACTGGTAGAGCACCTGACTCTTAATCAGATGGTTCCGAGTTCGAGTCTCGGGCAACCCAATTTCCGCTACGCTGTGAAAATTTAGCTTGAAAAATTATATTGTTTTTCTGATATTGTTTACCGATATGCGAGCGTGGCGGAACTGGTAGACGCGCTAGACTTAGGATCTAGTACCTTATGGTGTGGGGGTTCAAGTCCCTTCGCTCGCAATAAGCGGGAATAACTCAGCGGTAGAGNNCGGGTTCAAATCCCGTTTCCCGCTCATATATAATAATAATCCCGATACTATTATCGGGATTATTATTTTCAAGTAATGTTGCAGTCCAATCCAATGCAATCAAGATTTATAACTTATAAATATCATGTCAATTGAATGCTGGTAATATTATAATTTTTCACAAGCATTTGGAATTTTATTTCTTGATACAAATTCGTAGAATTCGTTTTCTTTTTCTATTGTTCTTTCCGTGTTAGAGGCCCCTTTTTTACTATTTAACTATCCAGCCTGGCTGACTTTAAAAGTTTTTTTCCAAAAAATTATTGACACTTATGCTATATTAGATATGAAGGTCAACGTATCATGCTGGCGTAGCTCAATCGGTAGANNAGCAGCTGATTTGTAATCAGCGGGTTGGGGGTTCAATTCCTCTCGCCAGCTTTAAAGGTGAGGTTCCCGAGCGGCCAAAGGGGGCAGACTGTAAATCTGTTGGCGAAGCCTTCGGTGGTTCGAATCCACCCCTCACCAAAATCCAAATTAAAAAATCAATTTGAGAAAACTAAATAACTTCTTTTTAGCTAATAATCAATTCATTATTTCATTTAAATGAATATTTATTTTACAGTATTATTTAATTTTTCCAGCATTTCATTAATCTGGACATCAGTTAATCCATGTGCTTTACTTCCCTGTTCGATAGTTTCATAAATCCCTATATGGCAACCAATACAATGCAAACCATATGATGCAAGAATAGAAGCTGAAAGAGGGTGTTTTTGGACTAGTTCACCAAATGTCATATCTTTTGTAATGGATGTTTTCATTATTATAACCTCATATATGCTTACTGATATAATTATGGTAAGCTAATTATAGCAATTATATAATATTTTTTCACATTAATAATGTAATAATTTTTATTATATGATAGATTGGATTTAAGGTATAAAACATATATTTATACAAGCATTTATAATAAGTTATTTTTTTATTGAATATAATTTCATGGATATCTATTATGGCATTCATGTAATTTAGAAATACGATTAAGAAAATATGAAAATCGCAACATCATTTTATGAGTGATTATGTTAAAAGAAAGATAGTATGGAACAACCGATAAAGAATAAAAAAACTATTAAAACTACGATAATCATTTATTGCATTATATGTATAATAGTTTTATATAAACATATCAATGTACTGGCCGATAGTTATGTAAATGTCAGTTTATCTGATTGTTTACAGATAGCATTGCAGAATAACATTAGTATAAAAATTGCATTTGAGGACGTAAACGGTGCTTTATCTAATGTAAAGATTACCAAAGGAAGCAACAATATACAGGTCAATGGAGAATTGCGAACCATCGAAATATTAAAGTCTGATGCTGCTAACAGCTCATTCAATGTGCCTGGCAAGGATACATTAATCGGATTGTTTATTGGCGCTTCAGCAAGTTACAAATTATACGATGCTAACAAAAGTAATTATGAACAACTTAAATTCTTAGAATATAATTTAGCAATATTATCTGCATTAAAGATAAAAAATAATGTCATACGAGATGTAAAAATAACGTATTATCAACTGTTGCTTGCAAAAAAGAAAAGTGAATTATTGGAAAAATTAGTAAAAAGCTTTGAGATAAAATATCTTAATGCTGAGCAATTATTTACAAGCGGCCAACGTACGTTGGTTGATGTTTCAAAAGCTCAGGTTGATCTGACAAATGCCAGATTAAAATATGAGCGTGCACAAAATGATGTTTCAAAAATTAAGAGTACATTGGTTTCTTTAATGGGTTTACCATCAGATGGCTTTGATATTGACACAGCAGGATTTGATATTAATAATGTAGTAAGAGATATCCCATATAATTATGATGAATTATTACAAATAGCTTTGCTTTATTCATTTGACATTAAATCTACAGAGATAAATCAACAAATTGCTAAGACTCAAATCAATATAGAAAAAGATAAACGTTTCCCACAATTAAATGTGATGGCTTCGCTTGGATATGAAAACAGAGAGATACAGAATGGTTCATTTAGCGAATCCATGTCGGACAGGGATAATTGGAAACCTACATTTCATGCCGGTGTAAGTGCAAATTTCCCAATCTATACCAGCGGTGTTGTCTCTTCCAGCATTGATAGGGCAATGATATCATATAATAAAGCTATCTACAATGCAAAAACTGTCACAGATAGCATAACAAGTAACATAAAAAGTTATTATACAACAATCAACGACATTAAAATACAATTAGACATTGCACGTCAATTGGTTGATAATGCAAAGAAGTATCTGGATTTAGTACAAAAAAATTATGATATAGGTATAATTACACAAAATGAATTGCAGGATGCTGAGCTTAATTATATTCAAGCCAATATTGATTATATGCAAATTATTACAGATTATTATGTAAATTTTCATTATTTAATTAGTTTGTTGTGTATTGATGAAAATACTTTATTTTCTAAGGGGGCTGCCTTGAAATGATTAAATCATTTTTAGCAAAAAGAAAGACAATAGTTATCATTGGAATTATATTGATTGCGATAGTGATTATTATACGCCCATGTTCTGATAAATCCGAATATGAATATGATTATGGTCAGGTTAGTATCGGGGATATATCAAGAACAATATCCACTACCGGAACGATTGATTTACTTAATCCCGTTTCAATTTTATCTCAGGTGAATGGTGTTGTTAAAAAGGTTCATGCCGATTTTAATCAAAGAGTTAAACAGCATCAATTATTAGCAATAATAGATGCAGGTGATTTGAATAATGAAATTGCAAAGATGCAAAAAACAATTGAGCGTCTTAAAATAGATCTGCAAAATACAGAAAAAGATTTAAATGTTAAAAGAAGTATGTATAAAGAAAATATGATCTCCGCTAACGCTTTGCAATTGGCAGAAAATGAATATAAAAAAATGCAATTATCATATAGCTCTGTTATTGTTGATTACAATAATTTACTTCAGATGCTCAGGGATACAAAAATTTATGCTCCAATAAGTGGTATAATTGTTTCCAGGGATATAAATGAATCTGATCCGGTTACACGTAATAAGAGATTGTTTTTAATGGTTGATGATCTTAAAAATATGAGTATAACAGTAAGCATTGATGAAACTGATATCGGTAAAGTAAAAACCGGACAACCCATTAAATTTACTGTTAATGCCTATCCTGAGCAGATGTTTCATGGTACTATAAAGCAAATACGTTTTAATCCAATAAATAGGGGTGGTGTCATTACCTATGATGCCATTGCAATATGTGATAATTCCCAATATCTATTAAAACCTGGAATGACAGCTATTGTTACTATCGAAGTAGAAAAAAAGCAAAAAGTTTTAGCAATACCAAATGAAGCATTAACGGTTATACCTCCTACCATTGATATGTTTAAGCTGGATAAAAACAAAAAATATGTATGGAAAAAGAAAAGGGGGGATATTGTGCCTATTGAGATTCAAACCGGACTGCTTGGAGATTCATATACTGAAATATTAAAAGGAAATATAAAAAATGGTGATAAGATACTCATTAGAGTCAGGAAATCTGTGTCAATTAAATAATTATGAATAGTTGATCTATGAATGCAGTAATAATAGGTATAGAAAATTTACATAAAATTTATAAATTAAGCGAAGAAATTTCTGTTCATGCTTTAAAGGGTGTTAATTTCAAAGTCAAACGTGGTGAATTTGTAGCCATAATGGGTGCTTCAGGTTCAGGTAAATCCACTTTCATGAATATCATAGGCTTTTTAGATACACCCACATCAGGGCGATATATATTGGATGGTATTGATGGTACTTCGCTGAATGAAAACCAAAAAGCTGAGATACGAAACAGAAAGATTGGCTTTGTTTTTCAGGGATTTAATCTACTTTCACGAACACCTGCAATTGAAAATGTGGAAATGCCGTTATTTTATAGAGGTGGATTTTCTCATGAAGAGATGAGAGAAAAAGCTGACAAATTTTTGGCTATGGTAGGATTGTCCGGCAGGGGAACGCATCATCCAAATAAACTGTCAGGTGGCGAGCAGCAAAGAGTAGCTATAGCCAGAGCATTGGTTAATGATCCTGCTATTTTACTGGCGGATGAACCTACTGGCAATCTAGATTCAAAAAATACCTCTGAAATTATGAATATTTTTACCTATCTAAATAAAGAGTATAATCTCAGTATAGTTATGGTAACACATGAACCTGATGTTGCAGGGTATGCTGATAGAAAAGTTATTTTTAAAGATGGTCTTATTATTGATGAAGTAATTATAAAAAAGTTGAAAAAAAGAAAAAAGTAACATGGATTTTGCAAATCTGTTAATAACGGCGCTCAGGGCGCTAGCAAAAAATAAGGTACGGTCTATTCTTACAAGCGTTGGTATTGTTATTGGTGTTTCTTCAGTTATCGTTATGATTGGTATAGGGCAGAGTGCCAGTATAGCTGTAGAGGAAAGAGTATCAACATATGGTAAAAATGCTATGGAGATAGCCTCATATCATAATTTGCTTACTGAAAATGATAGTAGTTATATCAAAAATAACTTACCTCAGGTGCAATATTCTTCAATTATTATTACAAAATCAAATATACAGATAAATTATAAAGATCGCGCTTTGATGAGCGCGTTATATGGTGTTGAGAATGATTATTTTAAAATGAAAATATGGCCATTGTTTTCAGGAAGGTATTTTGCTGATATGGAAATTGAAACACATGAAAGAGTTGTTATCATTGGTTCAACAGTAATGAGAGAGATTTTTTTATATGAGGAACCAATTGGTAAGATAGTGATTATTAATAGTGTTCCATTTAAAGTAATAGGTGTTCTTTCAGAATTGGGACAGTCATTTGGTGGAAAAGATTTTGATAATGTTGTCATAATGCCTTATGGAACAGTTCAAAGGAAAATTGAAGGTAATAGAAAAATAGATCGTATATATGTCTCTGTGTACTCTGAACAGCAATTGGATGAAACAATTGAATATATACAGGATTATTTACATCGAGTTCATAGAATTCCTCAAGATGTTAATGAATTCAGAATTACCACTAGCAAAGAAAGACTGGAAATGGCTGAATATATTTCTAAAACATTGGCAATGCTTTTAGCCGGTATTGCTTCAATATCGCTATTTGTAGGCGGTGTGGGTATTATGAATATCATGCTTGTCTCTGTCAGTGAGCGTACCAGAGAGATAGGCATACGAATGGCTATAGGAGCAAAACGGCGCGATATATTAAGCCAGTTTTTAATCGAATCTATTACACTGAGTGGATTAGGAGGTATAATAGGGATACTATTAGGATTGTTTTTCTATTATATAATTACTTATATAGTTGATTGGCCTTACATTTTTTCTTTTACATCAGTTATAATATCATTCCTCTTCTCATGTGCTGTTGGTATATTCTTTGGTTACTATCCTGCAAAAAAAGCATCTGATTTAAAACCTATAGAAGCATTACGATATGAATAAGTAGTATTTTAATTTTTTTCTAAAATCCCTTCAAGACATAATCCTCTTTTTTCCGATATTATATACGACATAAAAAATTATCAAACTATATGTTTATGTTTTGATTTTATTACATAACCTGGATTAACAAATTGCGAATCAAGGAGAAGTATTAAGAAGAGGTGATATCAATTGAAAGATATTATAGCTATTAAACGGTTTAAACGGTTTTTACAAATTGAAAAGGGGTTATCTCCTAATTCAATTTACTCTTATATCTATGATTTAAAAAAGTTTTCAGATTTTTTAGCAAACAAAAATAAAACTATTCTCAATGCTTCGCAAGATGATGTAGAGCAATTTTTATTTTTTGAAAAAAATAAAAAACGAAACTCAGCACGTACACTTGCAAGATCATTGGCAGCCATAAGGCAGTTTTATAATTATATGTCAAGTATTGAGAATATAACCAATCCTACAGTAAAAATTGAAACACCTCATTTTCAGAAAGCATTACCTGATTTTTTATCTATAGAAGAGATAGACAGGTTGTTTTCTTCAATACGTGAGGATGATATATACCAGTTGCGTGATAAAACAATATTTGAGCTTCTATATTCAGCAGGATTGAGAATCTCCGAAGCAGTTGAGTTGAATGCTGTAGATGTTGATTTAAAAAATAAATTTATTAAAGTTATGGGGAAGGGGAATAAGGAACGTATTGTGCCAATTGGAGATGAGGCTATACGTTTAATTGAAAAATATATAAGAGATTCAAGACCTATTATTTTAGGTAATAGGATGAGTGAATATCTTTTCATAAGCAAAAAAGGTGGCATGCTAAACAGAAAATCAGTATGGAGATTATTAAAAGGGTATGCAAAAATGGTAAATATACAAAAAAATATTACTCCACATACATTGCGGCACTCATTTGCAACACATCTTCTAGAACGAGGTGCAGATTTACGGGCTGTTCAGGAATTATTAGGGCATGTAGATATTTCAACAACACAAATTTATACTCATCTTGCGCGTAAACAATTGCAAGAAATTCATAAACGTTTTCATCCAAAAGGATAACTGGAATGATTCTTAGTTTACCCACAATATGTAAGATGCGATTGTATGTAATAATTGTTCTTTTAGTTATGATTGGATGTGTCCCATCCTCTGAATATCTGGCTAAAACCGGGAAACGGGTTGGGTTGGATAATGATTATATAAGAGTTCTTTTATTGAAAGATCAGGTCAAAGTTGTTATTGAAACTTCTTCTAAAACAAAAGTTGTGCAATTAAGTAATAATACTATTGTTTATAATGGTAATCCAAAACGTTTAGAATTTTTTATACACAAACTGCCAGAAACTTTGCAATTTGAAACATGGAATAACGAGATTATTGTTAACGGAATTCAAGTACGAGGGATGATTCAACTTCTTCCTGTTGTTGGGAAAATACAGGTGGTGAATGTTTTAAAAATGAATGAATATCTTTATGGTGTGCTCCCATATGAAATTATGTCTGGTTGGCCAATAGAAGCTTTAAAAGCACAGGCAGTTGCTGCACGAACATATGCATATTACCACATCATGAAGAATAATAGTACATATTATGATTTAGATGCATCAACCAATTTCCAGGTTTATAAGGGGACGGTTTCAGAAACCGACACTACAAATAAAGCTGTTGATAGTACATCAGGTATAATTATGGTTTATAATAGTATCCCTATTTTAGCATATTTTCATTCAACCTGTGGCGGTAGAACAGCTGATGATAGATTTGTCTGGAAAGGTGAGGATTTACCATATCTAACTTCGGTTAATTGTTCATACTGTAAAAACTCCCCATTCTATGGCTGGCAGGTCAATATCTCTTTAGATGAAATATATGAAGCATTACTAAAAAAATATAAGACTGTTGGTCAGATTCGAGCTATTACTCTGGGTAGAGAAGATAATCGTGTATCAAATATAAAAATTGAACATGCAAATGGTATAATACGGATGACAGGGAATGACTTTAGAATGATGTTTGAAGCAAAAAAAATAAAAAGTCTCTATTTTGAAGCAAAACAAACTCGTAACGGGCTTATACTAAATGGACATGGATGGGGACATGGTGTTGGGATGTGTCAATGGGGTGCGAAAGAAATGGCAGGGCAAGGTAAAAACTTTTATGATATTCTAAGATTTTATTATCGCGGTATCTCAGTTGTATCAATAAATACAATCCCACAAAAATATAGAAAAACTAATTTGTAATTTGCTGTTTTAAATTGATAATCAAATATTCTTGCAAATATTATATTTTATAATTATTTGGTCTTATGAACAAAAATAAATTCTATACTCTTGGTGATTTTGATTTTTTTCTTCCAGAAGAACTTATTGCTCAATATCCAGCAGAACATCGTGGAATGTCGCGATTATTAATTGTTAACCGAAAGGATGGTCAGCTAATACATGACTCATTCTGTAATATATCGCACTATCTGCATAAAGATGATATACTTATTTTTAACAATGCGAAAGTAATACCTGCTCGAATTTTTTGTAGACGTTCAACTGGTTCAAAAGTTGAATTAGTTCTAACAAAACATGATACAATAAATAATACATGGATAGCAATTTGTAACAGGTTAAAACGACTTAAAGCAGGTGAGATACTGTATCCAATAGGTAATGAAAATATAAATATTATCATTACAGAAAAACTTGAAGATGAGATAATTATTAAAACAAATCCCGATTTGTCAAATGATATATTAGCAAAAATTGGCCAATTGCCCCTGCCTCCATATATACAACGTGCCCCTGAGCCTCTGGATTATGAACGTTATCAAACGGTGTATGCTAAAAAAGATGGTGCAGTAGCAGCACCAACTGCTGGATTACATTTTACTGAAGAAATAATGAAACAATTGCAAGATATGGGTGTTACTATTGGTTTTCTTACATTATATGTTTCATGGGGTACATTTCATCCTGTACGACATGAAGATATTTCACAACATGCCATGCATTATGAGGAATACTATCTTCCACCAGAAACAGTTGATGCCATTTATAATGCTAAATCTAAAGGTGGTAGAGTAATAGCTGTTGGAACTACTTCTTTACGAGTTCTTGAATCAGTATATAAAGAAAGGGGATATACTGCGGGATATGGTGAAACCAATCTGTTTATTTATCCTCCATACAAAATTAAATCAGTTGATGCACTTATAACTAATTTTCATACTCCAAAATCTACATTATTAATGCTGGTATCTGCATTTGCAGGATATGAATATATCATGAATGCATATAATGAAGCAATAAAACATCATTATCGATTTTTCTCATATGGTGATGCAATGTTGATAATCTAAAGAAATAAAAAAGATTATAGCAAGCAACACTTTCACTATCAGCATTAATTCTTCTTCAGGTATTTGTATTTTTATGTCCATGCGGGCATGATTCTATTAATCATTAAAATTAATAGTTTTTTATTTACCTACTTTCTTGATCAGTTACCTTTAAAATAAAAAAAAATTAAAAAAACTGTTGACATATTTTTATCTCTTATGTAACTTGATAATTGATTGGACGACCAATTAAAATAACTTTTTACCTGATTGACTGTCCATTCAAATATTTATTTTGATATTATAATAAAATGTTAATGAAAGGATGTTTGCACACTCATACTACATGTTCAGATGGAACGCTAACACCGCAATAGGTAGCTCTCATTTACGAGGAGAAGGGTTATGATTTTATTGCACTTACTGATCATGATTATCTTTTAAAACCTGGATTTGAGAAAATATACAATAACGTCAAAACATCTTTGATGCTTTTTTCAGGAATAGAATTAACAGTATTTTTAAAAGGATATATTCATATTAACAGAATATTTGGAGATGTAAACTTACTACATATATTTAATCATTTACCAGAATATGATCTCGATATCGGACAAATTATGGACAGGTTATATTATCTTCAGAAAATGTTTCCAATAGATGCAGTTGAGATAACGGCTAAAGGATTTAAAGTGGATGGATTTGATACAATACATCTACCCTATCATTCTATTGTTTCAGATGATGCTCATACAGAGGTTGGTATTGGAAGAGCATGGATTGAACTGGATGCAAAAAAAAATAAAGACTCAATATTAAGAACTATCAAGCATGGTGATTTTTGGAATTGCTATTGCTAAGGTATGATATAGTTTAAGTATTATAAATTTTTAAATGGAGGTTCATGGGTTATGGCAAATAGAGTTGCTATCTGTGCTGTTGCTCAAATCAAAAATGATCCTAATCTTTGGCATGCTCGTTTCCAGAACATGCTATTGGAATGTTTTGAAGGTATCATATCCCAAACAAATGTTAGTTTTGATATGGAAAAGGGAATCCGCACTGTTTTAACATGTTCTGATGATGTTTGGGATGCGCGTACAATTTCTGACAATGCAATAACTGATGTTGTTGGAGCTCATTTCAGAGGTGAAGAAAAAATTGCACAGGAAAGTTTGAATGGTTTGGGGTATGCAATGGCATGTATTCTTTCAGGGCATGATGATATCATTTTATACATGGGGCACATGAAGGAATCACAGACTGAAAGCAGGGGTATGTGTACCAATTTAGCATTTGATCCATTTTATTGCAGACCATTAGGAATGGATTTTGTAAATGTTAATGCTATGCAGGCAAGGGCGTATATGGCTACTTCTTGTATTAATGAAGAACATTTAGCTAACATTGTTGTGCGCTCAAGAAAAAATGCGAAAAAAAATCCTTATGCACGAAACAATGCAATAGTTAACCAAGATGATGTCATGAAATCCCCTTTGTTGTCAGATCCTTTGCGGGAGCTCCATTATTACCCTACAACTGATTGGGCTTTTGGGATGATTTTGTGCAACGAAAAAAGAGCAAAAGAATTTACGGGTAAACCTGTATGGATAACGGGATTTGCCAACTGCATTGATAGCTATTTTTTAGGTGATAAAGACTTAACTTCCAATTTTACTCTAAAAAATGCAACTGAACGTGCATTAAAAAAAGCTGGGATCAAAGGATTAAAAAACAATTTTGAGTTATATGAATTATGTGATCACGCTGCATATCAATTGCCTATGTGGGCAGAGGGCATTGGTATAATAAAAGATGGAGATGGTGGTAAATGGATAAGTGAAGGTGGATTGGATGAATGCAATATAAACATTTCAGGAGGGATGTTAAATGGAAATCCATTACTATTGGGGGGTGCTGCACGAGTTATAGAGTGTTTTTATCAGTTGAGAGGAGAAGCAGATAAACGACAGGTCAAAGGTGCTAAACGTGCATTAGCACAGAGTACTTATGGGGCAGCCGGTCAGCATCAGGCTGTTGTAATTATGGAAGTTTAGAGGAGGTAAGCTCATGGCAAAAGGGAAAAATAGAAATGTGGCAATAATAGGTATTGGACAGACAAAGCATTCAAGCCATAGAGAAGATGTTAATCAGCCGGAGATGATTTATGAAGCTGTTTCTGCTGCATTAAAGGATGCTAATATAAGTATTAAGGATGTTGATTGTGTAGTCCATGGGAATATGGAGCTATTTGAAATGATCCATCAGCCTGATTTATGGCATGTATTAGGTACAGGTGCATATGGCAAGGATAGCATACGCATAACAACTGGAGGAACAGTTGGTGCAACTATAGCATGTGTTAGTGATAACCTAATAGCTTCCGGAATGTATGATATCGTTATGGCTATTGGCTTTGAGAAACTACAGGAAGGACATACTACAGGCGGCATTACCAATATGGCTGATCCATTGTGGTTCAGGAATCTGCAAACAGGTGCATTAACAGGTTCAACAGCGTATGATGTAATGCAAGAGTTTGGAGAGGATAGGGCAAAGCGTGCTTCCATGATGTACCGTATTATTATGGATAAGCATGCATGCTTAAATTCCAATGCTCACAGAGCGTTTGGACTTGAGTTTGATCAGATAGAAACATTAATGAATACATCTCCTCAATTGGTTGGGGAACTCAGACTTATACACATGTGTTCGCAATCTGATGGTGCATGTGCTGTTATATTAGCCAGTGAAAAAAAAGCAAAAGAGCTATCAAAAAAACCTGTTTGGATACGTGATCATATTACGATACACCGTGAGGAAACATTTAATATGTTTGGCTATCATCAAAAATATCCTGTATATAAAACTCACAAATTTGCTGCTGAACAATTGTTCAAACGGAACGATATTAAACAACCATTGGAATATTTTGATGTTTTTGAAATGTATGATCCAGCTTCATGGTGGGGTTTAGATTGGTTGCGTGATTTCTTTTTTCTAAAGGGAGACGAACATTTAAAACTGGTGGAAAATAAAGAGATCATGATTGGAGGATCAATGCCAATAAATCCATCAGGAGGAGTAATTGCTACAAATCCTATTGGAGCCACTGCATTATTGCGTGTTGCTGAAGCTGCCTTGCAGATAAGAGGAGACGCTGGAGCGCATCAGATACCCAATAACGTTAAACATGCTTTGGCTTCAGGGTTTGGTGGAACTATGTGGACGGTTCTTATGTTGTTAGAAAAAGAATTAAACTGGTAGGAGGGTGCTATGGAATATTGGGGAGTTAAAGTTGAAGATATATTTAATACTATGCATAACAGGTTGAGACCTGAAGGTGCAAAGGGAGTAATTGCTGAATTTGGTTATGATATCATTGGCGAAGGTAAATGGAAAATAAAAGTTAATGATGGTGCATTAGGAGTTATCAAAACAGATGATATCAGCAACTGTGTTGCAGTTATGGTATGTGATGGGGAAACGTTTGTTGGAATTAACATAGGCAAGGTTGATGCTACAAATGCTTTTACATCGGGTAAGGTTAAGATAGAAGGTGATTTTGGTCAATTTGGGAAAACAGCAAAGATGTTTAAAAAATTTGTACCAAAAAAAGCTTCTATGTCTGTAAGAGATTATATGTTAGATATGTTTGGTACATTGGTGCAGCGTTTCCAACCAGATAATGCACCACAAGAAGCGGTTATAGTATATGATATAGGTGGTGAAGATGGTGGTGTATGGACAGCGTATATCAAAGATGGAAAATGTGAATTAAAAGAAGAGTTGCCTGCAAAATTTACAGTGAAGTTAGAAGTACAGGAGGCTAAAGATTGGGTTGATGTAATGCTGGGTAAAACAGATGCTTTTTCACTTCTTTCTGCAGGGAAAGGATCTATAGTTGGTGAAACTCAGATAGCGTTGAAATTAGAAGAGATATTTTCAAAATATCAGGACCCAATGGCTGGCGGTACTCCTGAGCAGGAACTCATTGTATTGAAAAAAATTATTTCAGTTGATCAAAAATTTTCAACAGGTCCAGTTATGGGTAAATTTTTAAATGCCTTAAAGAATAAGAAAATATTGGGAAACAAGTGCCCCAAATGTGGCCGTATTCAATTACCGGCACGCGAGGTATGTGCTGAATGTCGTGTGCGTGTAGATGAATGGGTTGAAGTTGGCCCTAAAGGTCAGGTTCGCTATATGGAATATGTGTACTATGCAAGTCCTGATCCGTTAACAGGTGAAACCAGGGAGACACCTTATGGAATGGCAAATATACTACTAGATGGATGCAAAGGTAATGATACATTTGCACATTTAATTCGCCGTGATCAAATAGACCTGATAAAAGGTGGAAAAGACGATGTTAGCGGTACACGTGTTAGACCTGTATGGAATGAGCACAGAACGGGGAGCATCTTTGATATAAAATATTTTGAGATTGATGAATGATGGAGGAATGATATGGCACTTGAATATGATAAAAAAGATTGTTTTATTGTTGAAGGAAAATTAGCTTTACCATATTCTTACTTTGCAGGAAGAGTAGGTAGTACATTTATTACAACTCTACGGGATAAGAAAAAGATAATGGGGGTAAAATGTCCCGTTTGTAATAAAGTATATTTGCCGCCCAGGCAAACGTGTGAACGTGATTTAACTGATATAAGGGACAATTGGGTAGAGGTGCAGCCTGCTGGAGAAGTGATTAATTTTACTGTAGTGCGTTATGATGACAAATATTTACCACGCAAAGCGCCATTTGTTATGGCTTTAATTAAATTGGATGGAGCTGATACGCCAATAGTTCATATCCTTGATGGAGTTTCACCAGAAGAAGTTGTGATAGGAATGAAGGTTGAGGCGGTGTTTTCATCTTCACCAACGAACAATATTCTGGATATTGCACATTTTGCACCAAAGAAACCAGAAAAAGTTTATGTTTCCCAACGTAAAGTAAGTGCAAAAGAAAAAGAAGGAGGCCAACCAATTTCTGATGAACAAAAATTAAAACAAGAAAGGAGGAAAGAAATGTCAAAGAAGGTTATTATTACAGCAGCATTATCAGGGGCTGCAACCATGAAAAATCAAAATCAAGCTGTTCCTTATACACCTCAGGAGTTTGCCGAAGAATCATATAAATGCTACAAAGCAGGTGCAGCTATGATTCATGTACATGCTCGTGAAGATAATGGTATGCCAACACATGATCATAAGCGTATTAAAGATACCCATGATGCTATAAAAGAAAAATGTCCTGAGTTGATTGTTAATTTAAGTTCAGCAGTTGGGATGGGCAAAACACCTGAGCAACGCATAAGCCAGATACTTTATGTAAAACCTGAGATAGCTTCACTGAACACCAATACCATGAACTTCAGCATCGTGGATAGGAAAACCGGTAAAGTATTTATAGACTTTATATTTGAAAATACATTTACAATGTTGCAGGATTTTGGCAAAGCAATGGAAGAAAACAACATAAAGCCTGAAGTGGAGGTGTATGATCTTGGTGGGCTTGATAATTGGTTTTTGATAGCTAAGCAGGGATTTTTTACAAAGCCATATAATTTCAATTTTGTATGGGGTGTTGCAGGAGGCATGGAATTTAGACCTGATATGTTCATGGTTATGAAGCATGCAGTACCCGAGGATGCAAATTTTACAACATGTGGTGTTGGAACAGAGCAGTTCCCTGCAGTAACCCTGTCATGCATGGTTGGAGGACATATGCGAGTTGGTCTTGAAGACAATATTAGAATTCCTACCGGTGAATTGGCAAAGGGAAGCTATGAGCAGGTTGAATGGGCAGTAAAAATTGCACAAATATTGGGTAAAGAACCGGCCACACCGGATGAAGCGCGAGAAATCATGGGTATTAAAAAACAATAATATTTATTATTCCTGCATCTACTTATTTTTAAGGATAGGTGCAGGGAATACTTATTTTGTACGATAGTTATTTGTAAACTAATGGCACATTGCGAAATTAAGATTATACCAATGATATGATGAAATTCCTTATTTGATAGGGCGATGAGATTTGATATAGTTTGGGAATTCTAAGTAACGTTGATTTTAGATATGGTTGATGGCAGCATATGGTTTTTATCTGTTAGTATACCATTAATGATGATGGTTATAGTTAAGAAGTTGCTCATGGCAAACGTGCAACCACCCATAAGGAATGAAAATAGGTTGCATGACAAACCCCGTAATGGTGACATTATACTATCAGTATTGACGATTACAATGTAGATTCCGGGTCAAGCCCGGCTTGACGTTGAGCAGGACGTCATCTTGAATTCATTTTAGTATATAACGTTTCATGTTGAGATTCCAGATTAAGCATGGAATGACAGGGATGCATATTACATAGTTATGTAGGAGATTTTTACTATAAGCAATTAAAATTTAGGATTGAATTATGAATGATAAATGTTATTATCAGATAGAAAAAGAAAATGTTGCTGTAGTATATTTTGATAATCCACCAATCAATGCTTTAGATACTGAAACAATGGAATCGTTTGAACACATTATGGAGATATTGGTAACCGATGATAAAGTGCATGTTATCGTGCTCACGGGGAAAGGCTCTACATTTATAGTTGGTGCTGATGTAAATGAAGTAGCAAAAGTTGATACCTTTAATAAAGGGGTAGAAATTACAACAAAAGCACAGGCAATAGTTTCATTATGTGAACTATCGCCCAAACCGGTTATTGCAATGATTAATGGGTTATGTTTAGGTGGTGGGATGGAGATAGCGCTTTCCTGCCATATCAGGATTGCAAGCAATACAGCTCAGATGGGTTTGCCGGAGATAATGCTGGGTATTATTCCGGCATTTGGGGGAACACAACGCAGCCCAAGACTGCTTGGTAAGGCTAAAGCGCTGGAGTTTATGTTAACAGGAATGTTTGTTACTATGCAGGAAGCATTACAAATAGGATTGGTTAATAGAGTTTATGCTCCAGAGGACTTAATGGAAGAATGTTTAAAATTTGCTTCATCAATTGCAAAGAAAGGACAGATTGCTGTACAATCTATTATCGAAGCAGTCATGAAAGGTAGCTCAATGAGTCTGGAAGATGGATTACGATTGGAAAGTACCTTGTTTGGGAGGTTAGCTGAAACGTATGATAAAAAGGAAGGTATTGATGCCTTTTTAAATAAAAGAAAACCAATATTTAAACATTGTTAAGAAATTGGAGGTGACGCATGGAGGAAAAAACAATAAATCAGGTTTTTAGGAATAGAGTACAAAAATATGGTTCACGCATAGCTCTTGAAAAAAAATTAAATGGCAAATGGGATAGTGTTTCATGGGAAGATTATTATAAAAGGGCTGCTTATGTTGGATTGGCGTTAAAAGACATGGGATTGCAAAAAGGTGATAGGGTATCATTGCTTGCAGAAAACCGTTTGGAGTGGCTTTATGCTGATATGGGTGTTCTGGGAGTAGGAGGTTGCATAGTACCTATTTATCCTACTTTAATTGATGAGGAAGTTGAGTATATAGTTTCCCATTCTGATTCAAAATTTTTAATAGTGGAAAATAACGCTCAATTGCAAAAGGGATTGTATACTGCAAAGCGATATCCTGGTTTAAAAAAGATTATTGTTATAGATTCAACTGGCAAAACGGCTAATCCCATGATTATGGGCTATAATGAGCTTCTTGATAAAGGGAAAGCATTGTACAATAAAGATGCTGAAGCATTTGCATCATTAGCTGATACTATTGCTCAGGATGATCTTGCAACCATAGTGTATACATCAGGGACTACCGGTGTGCCTAAAGGCGCCATAATTACCCATAAAAATATTATGGCAGTTATAAAAGCACTTGATATCATGGAACCTCATTATGCGTATGATAGTGATCAAACAGTACCATTTTTACCGCTTAGCCACGTTTTTGAAAGAGTAGCAGGGCACTTCTATGGAATGTATGTAGGCATAACGGCATCGTATGCAGAAAGTTTAGATACTTTGATACAGGATATTCAGGAAAAACGGCCAACAGTTGTGCTGGCAGTTCCCCGTGTTCTTGAAAAGGTGTATCAGCAAATACTATCGCAGGTACAGGATCAAACACCTTTTAAGCAAAAGGTATTTTATTGGGGACAAAAAGTTGGCAGTAAAATCAGTGAATTGAGAGAGCAGAAAAAAAATCCAGGATTTAATTTGTCATTGAAATATAAAATAGCATATGCAATAATTTTTAAAAAGTTGCAAAATGCATTGGGTGGAAGAGTTCGCTGGATGACAGCTTCAGGAGCTCCAACAGCAAGAGAAATAATTTTATTTTTTAATTCAGCCGGGATTATGGTTATTGAAGGATATGGAATGACCGAATGCTGTGCTCCAGCAACAATGAGTAATATTGCTGATTATAGAATTGGAACGGTAGGCAGACCTTTGCCGGGAGTTGATATTACAATTGCTGATGATGGCGAGATTCTTATTAAAGGTGATAATGTTTTTAAAGGCTACTGGAAGATGCCTGAAGAAACAAAAGACTCATTCACTCAGGATGGATATTTCATGAGTGGTGATATAGGTTTATTTGATGAGGCTGGTTTTTTAATGATTACAGACAGGAAGAAGGATTTAATTATTACTTCAGGCGGCAAGAATGTTGCACCACAAAAGATTGAAAATCTTATTAAATCCGATCCTCTATTTTTAGAGGCGATAGTTATTGGTGATAAGCGCAAATATTTAACCGTGTTGGTTAATATAAGTCAGGAACAGGCAGAGCGAATTGCAAAAGAAAAGGGTATTAATGTTAATAGCCTTCATGATCTTTTCAATAATCCACGATTTAAAACGATAGTTGAAGAACATATAGAAAAGTGCAATCAAAAGCTGGCTCGATATGAAACAGTAAAAAAAGTTGGTATAATAAAGAATGAATTTTCCAAAGAAACAGGTGAGCTTACCGCTACTCTTAAAGTTAAGCGTAAAGCTGTTCAGCAAAAATATCAGCCAATCATTGATTCCTTATATGAGGAGGATGCAAAAACTGTTCAGGTTTATTAAAAGCGTATATTATTGATTTGATGTTCAATCAATTTATGAATGTATGCTTTATTTTGAATGATAAGCAGGAGGTTACTATGGCATTAGGTACTCGGGACAACGATACGGAAGGTGCAATGCTATCGGGGAAAAATGAACTGTTTACCGATCCTGATCCCGATAAAGCCAGAGCGTTTTTCAGAAATAAATCCCGTTCTATGACACCTAAACTGTCACAGATTAAAGATGTTGTCCGGGATATGATTAAGGATGGTGATTATATTGCCATCGGAGGTTTTGGAGCAAACCGTATACCAACAGCAATTGTTCATGAAATTGTGCGTCAGCATAAAAAACATCTGGGATTTGCCGGTCACACGTCAACACATGATTTTCAGGTGCTTATAGCGGGCAAATGCATTGATCGCTGTGATGTTGCTTACATCATAGGATTGGAGGCTCGAGGACTATCGCCCAATGCACGTCGTGCTGTTGAAAGCGGCACAATTAAGCTAACCGAATGGACAAACGCTTCACTTTCATGGCGACTCAAAGCAGCAGCTATGGGTATATCTTTTATACCTACCCGTAATATATTGGGAACAAACACATTTGATCACAGTGCTGCGAAAATGATAACATGTCCATTTACGGGAAAAAAATATGCAGCCATGCCAGCCTTGTTTCCAGATTTTGCTGCTATTCATGTTCATGAAGCAGATATCTATGGAAATTGCAGGGTATATGGAGCATCAGTATCAGATTTTGACCTGGCAAAAGCTTCTAAAAGAGTGGTAATAACAACAGAACGGATTATACCACACGATGAAATACGAAGAGAACCTGAAAAGACCGTCATCCCTTACTGGTGTGTTGATGCAATTATTGAAGTACCGTATGGTAGTTATCCCGGTAATATGCCATATGAATATTTTAGCGATGAAGAGCATCTCAAGACATGGTTGAAGGTTGAACGAGATCCTGAAGAATTAGAAATATTTTTGCAGGAGCAAATTTATGGGGTGAAGGATTTTTATGAATACCTCAATTTGAATGGTGGTATTGAAAAAATGAAAAAGCTCAGAGCCATAGAATATCTGATCAATAATAAGTAGGGAGGTGAGCTATGGAATATAATGCGATGGAACTCATGATTTGTATTGCAGCACGCAATTTAGAAGATGGGGCGACAGTTGTTGTTGGAACAGGTGCTCCGTGTGCAGCAGCAATGCTTTCACAAAAAATATATTCACCAAATTTGTGTATTTTGTTTGAAGCAGGAGGTGTTGCTCCGATATTGCCTACAATGCCCATATCAGTGGGGGATTCTCGAACATTTCATAAAGCAATTATGGCAAGTTCAATGCCAGAGGTTATGGAGACATGTCAGCGAGGAATGGTTGATTATACATTTCTTGGCGGCGCACAGATAGATATGTATGGAAATATAAACTCAACAATGATTGGGGATAACTATCAAAAACCTAAAGTACGCTTTCCAGGCTCAGGTGGTGCAAATGATTTAGCATCACTGTGCTGGCGTACGATGATGATGACGGTGCAGGATGCTCGCAGGTTTACCGATAAGCTTGATTTTATAACTTCACCGGGCTATTTAAAAGGTGGTAGATCACGGTATGATGCCGGCTTGCCGGAAGGGACTGGACCTTACCGGATCATTACCAATATGGCGGTCATGGGATTTGATGATGAAACAAAATGGATGATGGTACTGTCAATCAATCCAGGGTATAGCCGACAGGATGTTCAGGATAATTGTGGTTTTGAATTGAAATGGGCAAAGAAGATAGATGACACCAAACCTCCAACGGATGAAGAATTGCGGATATTACGTGAAGAGGTTGATCCTCACCATTATATTATAGGAAGATAAAGGAGTAAAAATATGGGAAATATTTTTTATGGTATTGAACCATCGGTATATAAAAGTCAGATCAATGTTCCCTATCAGTGGTGGGCTGGTGAAACTGCGTCTAAATTTTTTATGGTTTTAAGAGATGATAAAAAGATATTGGGGAAACAATGCCCGCGATGCGGTAAAGTTTATTGCCCGCCAAAAAAAACCTGCCCTTCATGCTTTACTGAAACCAATTCATGGAAAGAGGTTGGTCCTAAAGGAAAATTGATTTCATATACTATAGTTTTACGACAACTGGCAGCTTTACAGAAAAAAGTTCCGGTTGCTTTTGGTTTAATTTGTATAGACGGTGCGGATAATGCAATGCTTCATTATATTGGTGATGTGGATGTAAATAACATTACTATAGGGATGGAAGTAGAGGCTGTTTTCGCAGATGATAGAAATGCAACAATAAATGCCATTTCGCATTTCAAACCGCTGACATAGGAGGAAAGTATGGATGCAGCTATCATTGGTATAGGAATGACAACAATAGAAAAAAACAAAATAGCCTGTAATTATGCAGATTTAGCATGGGAAGCGGTCAATAAGGCATTAGCAGATGCATCAATAACAATAGATGATATTGATAATGTGATAACAACCTCAAGCGATTTTTGGGATGGCAGAACCATTTCATGTATGGCGGTAGGAGATGCCTGTGCTCTACGGCATAAAAATTGTTCGGCAGTTGAAGGGGATGGAACTTTTGGTGCTGCGTATGGATTAAGCAGAACATTGTCAGGGGATTACAAAACCACGCTGGTAACTGCTCATAGCAAAGGTTCTGAAAGTATATCCAGCATCATAACCAATGCTGCATTTGATCCCATTTATGAACGAAGCTTAGGACTGGATATGATAAGTGCCAGTGCAATACAGGCAAAGCAGTATATGAATGTTACAGGAACAACCTCTGAACAATTAGCCCTTGTTTCCTGTAAAAATCATAAAAATGCAAAGGATAATCCTTACGCACAACTACCAATGGATATTACGGTGAATGATGTTCTTAATTCTGAAATGATTGCTGAACCATTACACAAGTTAGATTGTTCGCCGGTTTCAGATGGGTGTTGTGCCATTATCATAGCAAATGCAGATTTTGTTAAAAAAGTTAAAGCTAAACCGGTATGGATTAAAGGTGTGGCTTTTTGCAGTGATGCTTATTTTATGGGCGACAGAGATTTAACAAAAACTATCGCACTGGAAAATGCTGCTAAAAAAGCATATGTAATGGCAGGGATAACCAATCCAGAAAATGAAATTGATATTGCCGAAATATACGATGCGTTTACCTATCAGGAGTTGATGTGGATTGAAGGGCTTGGGTTGGCAGAATATGGGAATGCTGGCAAACTTTTAGAAAAAGGAATTTTTAATAGAGATGGTAAATTACCGGTTAATCCATCGGGTGGGTTGCTAAGTGGACATCCAGTCATTGCAGCAGGTTTGTATAGAATTGCAGAGATTGTTTTGCAGATTCGTGAAGAAGCAGGCGCACGGCAGGTAAATGCTAAACGTGGCATTGCCCATGGTGTTAACGGTATATGTGGTCAATCACACTGTGTATGGATTCTGGATAAAGAAAAATAGGAGGATGGTATGGCTAAGCGCAGAGTTGCAATTGTTGGCACAGGCCAAACTAATCATAAAAGTCATAGACCTGATGTTAATGGGCAGGAGTTAATACATGAAGCGGTAGTTCGAGCATTACAGGATGCAGAACTGTCCATTAATGATATCGATGCCATTCTTATTGGGAATATGGATCACTTTGAGGGTATTAACTATGTAGATTGCTGGAGTATAGATGGCTCAGGTGGTTATCATAAGCCTATTATGAAACTAACAACTGGTGGGACTACTGGAAGTACACTTGCAATTGGCGGATATCATTTTGTTGCATCAGGAATGTTTGACAAAGTTCTTGTTATAGGCTGGGAAAAAAATTCTGAATCAGATACTACCGGTGCTATTACCACAGCATTTGATCCTATATGGGACAGGCTTGTATTTGCAGGAGCTATCTCCGGATTGGCCGTTGAAGCGCAAAGTTACATGGCAAAATATGGTGCCACTGACAGGGATGGTGCGCGTGTTTCTGTCCGTGACCGAAAGCATGCGTGCAATAATCCATATGCCCAGTTGCGAAAGGAGGTTACCTTAGAGGAGGTATTAGCATCGCCAATGCTGGCAGATCCAATACATCTTTTAGATGTTTGCCCGCGTACTGATGGTGCGTGTGCAGTTGTTATTGCATCTGAAGATTGTGCAGAAACAATAACATCAACACCCGATTGGATTTGGGCAACGGCAAATCGACATACGTATTCATATTTAGGAGATGTCAATTGGGGCGAGCTGGATAGCATAGCTGATGCTTCAAAAGAGCTTTTTAAAAAATCGGGTATCAATGAACCAAGAAAACAAATTAATGTCATTGAAATGTATCAGCCGTATTCACTGGCAGGAATTATATGGATTGAAGATATGGGGATTATCCCACGAGGAAAAGGTGCTGAATATATATGGAGCGGAGCAACAGATATGGGTGGGGAACTCCCCATCAATCCGTCAGGTGGTGTTATTGCATGTAATCCTATTGGCGCTACAGGATTAATACGCTGTGCAGAAGCTGCCATGCAGGTTATGGGAAAGGCTGAAGGAAGGCAGGTTCCTGATGTTAACTTTGCTGTTAGCACTGGTTTTGGTGGTTGTATGTGGACAGACATGATACTACATGGTAAAAATAAACCCAATCTTTAGGAGAGAAAGTATGGAAAACCTTGAGCATATAATTATAGAATCTGGAAAAGCTGTACAACCTTTTCACTATTCAGTGGGTATGTACGGCAGTAAGTTCTTTCATGAACTTAAAAATAACAGAAAATTTGTTGGAGTTCGATGTCCTAAATGTAAAAAAGTATATGTTCCCCCGCGTCAGGTGTGTGGTGAATGTTTTATGGAAATGAAGGATTTTATAGAGGTAGGACCAAAAGGAATAATCAGTACATTTACAATCTTGCGGTTTGCGTTTATAGATCCGGAAACCGGACTGCAAAAACCTGTGCCGTATGGGTATGGATTTATTAAGCTGGATGGTGCTGACACACTTTTCCAGCATTTTATTGATGTAACAGAAGAATCTAAAGTAAAGATTGGTGCACGTGTAGAACCTGTTTTTTCAAAAGAAAAAAAAGGCACAATTAAAGATATATTATATTTCAGGATCATTGATTAGCATATGAGTTTGATAGAAGTAAATAATGATATGCGGGTAATAATGGACAGGGAAGCTTTTTTTGTTATGCTTTTGACCGGTACCGATAAGATTAGATCCGGGTATGGTAATGGCGATGGTTTGCTAATTGATAGCGAGCATTATATATTTGCTATTGCTGATGCAACCGAACGATTCCCCAATGCATCACGCATATTGCTTTCAAAAATTATGGGAGGTTTAACCAATATTCCTGATACTTCTGAACAGTGGCGTGCTTATATCAATGCAATATACCAACAACAGGAATACCATTTAAAAACCACATTGAGTTTGATAGCACTAAAACAGTCACATAATGGATGCGAAGCATTTGTAGTACATGGTGGCGATAGTTCTTTAAATATATTTAATCGATTAAATAAAAAACTTTTATATAAATCAACAGCCAACATGAATTTTGCAGGGAGAAGTACATCTATTGATACAATTGATTCCATTAATTTAGAATCGAACACACGAATAGTTATCCATAGTGATGGATTCAATGATATTATGAAGATTGGTTCTATTGATTTTGATGATCTTGTTGCTGCTCCACTATTTGATTGTATATCATTAATTTTAACCCAGGTTAATGCTGAAAATGTTAACAACGAATATGATGATGTGGGATTATTGATAGTTGATATACCTGAAATATTTAATGTTATAGCCGGTAGTATTGTAATGGGAGGAACAACTCATTGTGAGGAGCGATGTTTGCAGAATAATTTAACTATATGTGATTATAGTTCTCTTATAAAAACTTTTTAAATATGTTATAGTTTATAATTGATTGGTCATTCAATCAGAATATAGAGGATACCAATGAAAGTTAAGCAGGAACGAAACAGTATATATGATACACGGAGATCACAGCTTACTGCTGCAGCATATAATGTCGTGAGTAAAAAAGGATACTATAATTTTACTATTAAAGATATAGCAGATGAAGCTGGGATGTCTGCAGGCCTGGTTCATTATTATTTTAAAAATAAACAGGATTTGCTGCTAAATCTTCTGCGTCAGATAAATACCAATATACGATTAGCATTGCAAAATGATCTGGCTAATATCGAAGATCCGGTTGATAAATTGAGTGTTTTTATACTCAGGGCATGTAATCTCATAATTGAAGAAAAAAATTATTTCTATGTGCTTTTAGATTTTTGGACACAGCTCAACCATAATGAACGGATGAGGAAAGCAATACAAAAGTTATATCAAAGTTACCGGAAAGTATGCTGGGATATACTCAATGAAGGGATAATTAAGGGCAAGATTAAGCAAATTGATGTTATCTATACAGCTACGATGATTGTTTCCATGGTGCAGGGTTTAATTATTCAGTATGTTATAGAACCTGAAGCTTTTGATTATTCATACTATGTAAATAAAATAAAAAATCAAATTATTGAAACAATAATTTCAAAGGGGGTAAACAATGGAATTTAGTTTTTCAGAGGAACAGCTTTTATTCAGAGACACAATATATAAATATGCAAAAAATGAGATAGTATCACTATGTGAAGAAGCTGATTTGAAATCAGAGTTTTCATTTGAAATCTGGCAAAAATTAGCCAGGATGGGATTATTGGGATTACCATTCCCTGAAGAGTATAACGGACAGGGTGCTGATGTTGTTACATGTTGTCTGGCATCAGAGGCTTTAGGTCATGCAGGCGTTGATAGCGGTCATCTCCTGGCTTTAGGAGCCCATACATATTTATGTACTGATACATTATTTAAACATGGGAATGAGCATCAAAGAAAAAAATATGTACCTAAATTAGCAAATGGCGAATGGATAGGATGTATGGGATTGACAGAACCAGGTGCTGGCTCTGATGCTGCAGCGTTACAAACAACGGCAGTAAAGAAAGGTGATAGATGGATATTAAATGGTTCAAAAACATTTATTACCAATGCACCTGTTGCAGATGTTTGTGTAGTGTATGCTACTGTTGATAAATCAAAAAAACACGCTGGTATAACTGCATTCATTGTGGAGAAAAATTTCAAAGGATTTTCCACCGGGAAACCTTTTCATAAACTGGGGGTCAGAGCATCTACTACTTCGGAAATATTTTTAGAAGATTGTGAAATCCCTGAAGATAACGTATTGGGCAATATTGGCGAAGGATTTATGTATGCTCACCAGACGCTGGAATGGGATAGGAGCGCTTTACTGGCTCCGTTTGTTGGTGCAATGCAGTTTATGATAGAGCAATGTGCACGATATTCAACTGAACGAGTTCAATTTGATAAACCTATAAAAAGTTTTCAGGCAATACAGCATAAATTAGCTGATATGAAAATGGTTATGGAAGCAGCACGGTTAGCGGTATACCGGGTTGCTTCGTTAAAGGATGCAGGATATCCAATAAATCATCTCCAGGCTTCTATCGCCAAAGCATTTGTTGGTGATTGGGGCTTTAAGGTAGCATCTGATGCTGTACAAATTTTTGGTGGGTATGGCTATATTCATGATTATCCGGTTGAAAGGATGATAAGGGATGCAAAATTAGCTCAAATAGGCGGGGGAACATCCGAAATACAGCGGCTCATAATATCACGTCTGTTAACATTATAATTTAGTTAGGTCAGGAGGCTATTGTATGAACTATGAGTTAAATGATATACAAAAATCAATAAATGAAAATTTTAAAAAATTTTGCGAAAATGAAATAAAACCCAATGCCAGTATACTGGATGCAGGGGATGAAAAAGCTGTTGAGCTATTGAAGAATAATATTAAAAAATTAGGTAAGCTTGGTTATATGGGCATGATGCATGAAGAAACATTTGGCGGAACCGATCAGGACCTTATTAATTTTGCAATAGCGGGTGAAGAAGTTTCAAAAGCATGTGCTGCAACTTTTTTATCGGCTGGTGCAAGTTGCGGACTATGCGGTATGCCTATTCGGCTGTTTGGCAATGATAAACAAAAAGAAAAATACTTGCCTGGTATTATATCGGGAGATGTCATTGGAAGCTTTGGATTAACCGAACCGCAAGCCGGTTCAGATGCAACAGCTATAGCTACAACGGCAAAAAGGAAAGGTGCTAAATGGATTTTAAATGGTACTAAAACATTTATAACCAATGCCCCCATTGCTGATGTATGTCTTATAATGGCTTATAATGATAAAGAAGCCGGTCCCGGGGCGGGGGTTACTGCTTTTTTGGTTGATAAGCATACACCGGGATTTTCTATTGGAAAGCCATTTGACAAATTAGGGTATAGAGGTTCGCCGACATCTGAGATATTTTTAGAGGATTGTGAAGTTTCGGATGACGCTGTCCTCGGTGAATTGGGTAAAGGATTTATTCAGGCTATGCAAACTCTTGAATATGGAAGAATAGGTATGGCGACAGTTTCTCTTGGAGTGGCTGTTGCCTGTATGGATGAGGCGGTAAAGTATGCATCTCAGCGAAAAGCATTTGGTAAACCAATAAACCGTTATCAGGAAATATCATTTAAACTGGCGGACATGATGATATTAACTGATTTATCTCGATTACTGATATATAAAGCTGCCTGGGCCAAGCAAATGAATGATCCTGAAGCAGCAGTATTGGCCTCATGTGCGAAACTGTTTGCCAGTGAAGCAGCAACACAAATAGCCAGCTGGGCACTGCAAGTTCATGGTGGGTATGGCTATATTAAGGAATTTCCTGTGGAACGACTATACCGGGATGCTAAATTGGGTGAAATAGGTGAAGGTACTTCTGAGATACAGAGGATACTCATAGCACGAGATATTTTACAAAAATATGGAAGCTAATGGAGGGAATATTGATGGCTGTTGATAAAAAGTTTGTTGGTAAAACCTGGCCAACAATGGTATATGAAGTGGGTAAAGAAAAAGTAAAAGAGTTTGCAAAAGCAATAAAAAGTAACAATCCTTATTATTTGAATGACGAATTTGCTTCACAATCTAAATACAAAACGATAGTGGCGCCACCAACGTTTGCTGTAGTGTTTGGAGCAAAACTTATAGAACCAATATTTATGGATAAGGAACTTAATCTAAACGTAGCAATGCTTGTGCATGGTGAGCAGGAATTTGAATTTTACACCATGGTAAAAGCTGGTGATATTTTATATTCAAATACCAGGATTATTGGTATTGAACATAAAGAAAAGTTAGACGTGGTGGCAATTGAAATCATGACAAAAAATCAGTACAATCAGGATGTATCTAAAGGAATATATACTTTTGTAGTGAGGAAATAAAGATGAAAGCAATGTATGAAAAAAACAGTATAGATGCTGGAGACACTTTTAACGCACAACAGAAAATTGATAAATACAGAGCTATTTACTATGCTGGTGCATCAGGAGATTTTAATCCAATACATATTGACGCTGAGTTTGGAAAAATGGTAGGGTTGGGTGGTGCAATATTGCAGGGGTTGTGCACTCTGGGTTTTACTGCTGATGCAGTTACCACATGGATTGGTGATCCTGGCAGATTAAAAAAAATAAAATGCCGATTTTCGTTACCGGTAAAAATAGGTGATACCATAACCATAGAAGGATTGGTAACAGAAGTGCATGAGGACACTGGAACAGTGGTAATAAAAGTTATCAATCAAAATGGGGGTGATGTTTTAACAAATGTGCAGGCTGAGGTTGTGACAAAATAAATTGAATAGTATTGCTGTTATCTTTGCCAACTATTTTTTAATCCCGGGAAACCATTGCTAAGGTTGTTTTACAATCTTTTAAAAATAGTATCGCAATACATCATTTCACTCTTAGAAAATAGGCTTATCAATAACAGGTAAAAGATATTCATTATATATTGTAAAGGTTTTATCATCATTAAATAATGAAAAAAACTGTTTTTTCAACATTTCAGATTGAGGTGAAGTTGTAAAAATATTATTGCTTTCATCAATATCATTTGATAAATCATACAGTTCATATTCAATGCCATAATGGGTTGGCATATATATCAACTTATAATTATTTGCAATTATGCATCGATGCTTTGCAATAGTAATACAATATTCATAATATGGAGTAACGGTAATCTCATCATGGTAGTTAAAATCAATTGTTGAGATACCGGTGATATTTGGGTACATTATACGCTTTTTTTGAAAAAAGAAGTTACCAGTATTATCAAACCATATACCTGTTTCACAGTATGCATCAAAATTACGTTTGTGTTTTTTTAAAAGGGATGTACCATCAAAGGATTCTGGTTGTTGAATATCCAGTAGATCAAGAATAGTTGGGGCTATATCTATAGCACTTCGTACAGCATGGTGATGTTGGTATGGTATACCAGGACCTGCAAAGATACAGGGGATTACCAGGCTATACTTACCACGCAGATGCTCGCCATGTCCCATGCCGTAGTCATATTCGTAAAGATTTTCACCATGATCCGAAAGGATTATGATAATGGTGTTGTCATATATATTTTTATCTTTACAATACTGTATAACCTTTCCAACAGCTTCATCAAAAGCATAGACACAACCATCATATAATGCTCTAATATATGCAACCTCGTTATCAGAAGGAGAGTATTCATGTGCTTCACCTTCGGAATTAAGTGACACCACCCTGTTTTTAGAATATTTAAATGGACCACTATAGTGCCTGTCAGTAAATAAATTATAGTAGGGATAACGTGCAGGGTAAGGAAAATGCGTTATTGAAAAAAATGATGTTATAAAAAATGGCTTTTTTGTTTTTATACTTTTATTTATCTCAGTTTTTATATCCTGAACAACAAATTCGGGGTCAGCAAATTCGGCAAATTCTTTTATCTCTGGAAAACAATAAAAACCAGCTTTATTGGTTAAAAATGGCAAAAGGAATGTATGGTTTTTTAAGATGATCTGTTGTATCATAACACGCATATTAAATGTTGGTGCCATCACAGTGTCATAGCCTAGATCAATGCGCGGGAAAATATCAGCAGCAAAGTCGCCAACCACCGATGTATGGTAACCATATTGTGACAATATTTTTGGCAATGTTATAAAATTTTGTTTTCGGGTAACCGCCATAGGAAACATGTGGCTAATATGATGTTTCATGGGAAGCTGTGATGTTACAATACTAACCCATGCCGGAAATGTGCGCGGTACAACAGTGTACACATTGTGAAAATTTGTACCCTGTTGTATTAGCGTGTCGATAGTTGGAGTTGTTTTACGATGATAACCATACCCGCTAAAATGATCGGGGCGCAGTGCATCGCTGGCTAAAATAATAATGTTGGGTTTATTGGTAGTTTTATTATTGGCGATAGTTATTGGTAATAAAGATATCGTTACAATAGTAACTATCGCACATGCAATAATCATTTGCTTTTTTTTATTTCGTAACGATGCCATCTGCTGAAAGTATATTTTCATATGATTAAAAAATTGGCGACATACAAAGAATACAAAAGCAGCAATGAATGGCACAACAATACTGCATTGCACCGCCCAAAAATAATCAGGAGAAAAGTTATTGGTTAAAAGTATTTGAAAATTTTTGTAGATTATATTTTTATTGAAGATGGTATCCAGATATAATTGCGGATACATGACAATGCTTTTGCATAATTGCAAAAATGCAATAATAAATGTCAATGACGCAGTTAAAAAACTTGTTGAAATATTGCTGAGTGATGCGTTGCATAGTGAGGTTAATGCTGTTATTCCATAGTAAAAAAATATACTTAAAGCTAATCCAATACATAAATATACTGCTATAATTTTTATAAACGATATGATGATTAACAATATATAATGTGAAATAATGAAATCAACGACGTTTTTGCTGGTATTACCCATATATGAAAAAGACATGTTAAAAACAATGGCATAGATAAAAAAAATAGTAAAAACTGCTAAGCCTGGTAAAACAATTTTTTGGTATAACAATATTTTTTTTAAATACTTTGTAATCATCACTATTCCTTTAAAAAAAGTAGAAATATAATTTCATGTTTAAAACAGCAAGGTGATATTACTAAACTGTAATAAAATTATTGAACTTGCATCATTTACAAAATTTTCATAATAGTTTATTCATATACTCTGTTATTTAGTATATAGCACATTTCAAGCAAAAGGTATAATTGTAAATAATTAAATATTAATTAATTACACTATATTGGGTGGGTCATTATATATATTTTAGTTACGCATGATTATATCCAATATATAATGGTATTTGTAATAAATATAAAAATACCATAATATAATAGAACATGTTCTATTATATTCTTGACAATTTCTGCCATTTTAAGTGATTATCAATATAATTGGGAAGTATAGCCTTTCCAATTATATTTAAAATTAATTACAAAAGGAGGATTTTATGAATGTTGACGATGTAAAAAGGATTGCAATAATAGGTGCAGGTGATATGGGTCATGGCATTGCTGCTTGTTTTCTCCAGTCTGGGTTTACTGTTACACTGCGTGATATTGAACAAAAATTTATTGATAGAGGAGTGGCAGGTATTAGATCAAGTTTTGAAAGATTTATATCTAAAGGGAAAATGACTCAGGAAGAGTATAATGCTGCATTCTCAGGACTTATTACCGAAGTTGATTTAAATAAAGCTGCCAAAGATGCGGATTTTATTATTGAAGCAATACCAGAGGATCTGAAGCTGAAACAAAATTTATTTAGTGAATTGGATAAATATGCTCCCGGACATGCAATTTTAGCTACTAATACTTCCAATATCAGTATTACAGAAATTGCTTCTGCAACTCAAAGACCTGATAAAGTGATTGGTTATCATTTTTTTAATCCAGCAGTGCTGATGAAGTTGGTAGAAGTAATAAAGGGGCAGAAAACAAGTGATGAATCTATCAAAATAGGGTATGATTTAGCTAAAAAAATAAAAAAATTACCTGTTATAGTTAAGAAAGACTCCCCTGGTTTTATTTATAATAGGGTTAATGAATCAACATCTGTTCTCCTGTCAAAAATTTTGGAAGAAGGTCATCCAACACCAGAAGAATTTGATGCTGCATTTAAATCATTAATGGCTATGGCTCCATTTGAATTAATTGATTATGTGGGTATTGATATATTGGTACATGGTATGATGTACTTTGCTCAAGCAGTTTCTAAAGAATACATGCCTTCTGAAGAACTTTTAACCTATGTAAAATCTGGGAATCTGGGTAAAAAAACTGGGAAAGGATTTTATGATTGGTCACATGGACGACCTGTGATAGATACATCAAAAGCAACGAAAGAATATGATATTAATCATCTTATTGCTCTTCAAGTGAATGAAGCTACAAAGCTTCTTGCTGAAAATGTTTGTGATGATCCCAAAGAAATTGATATAGCTATGGCTAATGGTGGGGGCTCTCCGTTTGGACCGTTTGCTTTAGCACAAAGCATTGGATATCCAGTACTTGTCAATAAACTTGAAGAACTCTATAATAAATTTAAACTTGAGATTTTCAAGCCTACAGCAATAATGAAAGAAGGAAATATTAAAGTTTGAATTTGATAATTGAAAGTAATAATGGATTGCTATAACAATATGATATGAAATCCTAAAGTTAAGCTATGCCATCTTATAAAGTATATTTTGTGGACTGGCCAATCCAATTAAAGATTAAAAACGGAGGTAATATTAATGGATACAAATGTTTTACTAAAGAAAAACAATTATGTTGCAACTATAATAATTAACCGTCCCCCTGCAAATTCTATCAATATTCATGTCAGAGAAGAGTTGTATGCTATAGTAAAGGAATTAGAAGATGACAATACTATTAGAGTTCTGATAATAACCGGTGCAGGCGATAAAGGTTTTAGCGCAGGTATGGATGTAACTGATGTAGCAAATCTGGATAAAGGTCCTGATGCGATAGAACTTTTTAATTATATAGATCGATATCCAAAACCAGTAATAGCAGCTATAAATGGTTATGCATTGGGTGGTGGCTGTGAATTAGCGTTAGCCTGCCATTTCAGGTTAATGACAGATATGCAAAAAGCATTTATTGGGTGTCCGGAAGTAAATTTAGGTATAACTCCAGGTTGGGGAGGTATTCAACGTATGACCCGTCTGTTAGGACGTAGCAAAGCACTTGATTGCATACTTTTTAGCAAACGGTTAACTCCTCAAGAAGCACTTTCAATTGGACTTGTTGATCGAGTGTTCCCTCATGAAAACTTTATGGAAGAAGTTCAAAATTTTGCTGATTCTCTTGCAAAACGTGCACCATTAGCGGTAAGCTGTATCCTGAAGGGTATGATAACAGGTATGGAGAAAGGTATCGATGAGGGTTTAAAAGTAGATCGTCAATGCTCAGCTATGCTGGCAAAAACAGAAGATGCTGCAGAAGGATTTATGGCATTTGCTCAAAAGCGTGATCCTGTTTTTAAAGGCAGATAATAAATAAAAAGTGACTATCGCTTAAAAATTATACTGTAAGATTTTTTTAAACCAGCAATCAATAGCAATAACAAAAAAATTATTAATAAAAAACCCGGAGGAACCCCGGGTTTTTTGTCATCGTACATTCAAAAGAAATTTGCAATATGATCGTAAATGAAGTACAATCAATAGATATAATAAATTCTGGACAATTAATCTTCAAAATAATTTTCTTGCATGGATACAGTAAGTCCATCAGAGCCTCGTATGCTTTTTTCTAAAGCGTAGATACCAGTAAGTTCATAACGAAAGAAATATGCAAGTGTATGCATCTTTCCTTCAAGAAAATCCTTACTGTAGCTCCCTGAACTGTTGTTAATACTATTTTGCACAGCTATTCCCTGCAATAACCATTGCCATGCTATGCAAATAAGACTACTAAATTCAAGAAAAAGAGTAGCGTCGGCAAGAAAACGTTCAATATCGCCTTTAATTGCAAATTGAATGAGAAAGCCGGTTACCTCCTGCCATAAAGCTGCAGCTTTATCCAAATCTTCAGCATAGCTGATAAGCGAAGGATATTGTTTTGCTAAAGCGATAGTTTTGTAAATTTCTGTCATATATACTTTAGCGGCAGCACCGTTTTTCATCGTGACTTTACGTCCCAGAAGGTCCATTCCCTGTATGCCTGTTGTTCCCTCATGAATAGGGTGAATACGGGAGTCGCGCATGTACTGTTCTACAGGGAACTCACTTGAATAACCATAGCCACCCAAGCACTGGATAGCCAAACTTGTAGAAACTACACCCATCTCAGCAGGATAGGTTTTCACTATGGGTGTGAGCATTTCTAAAAAAAGTTCACACTTCTCTTTTTCTTCGCCGGTACTGGTATTGATGAGATCCACCAGTTTTCCTGTTTGAATTATTAATGAAAGTGAACCCTCTACTATAGCTTTTTGCTTTAAAAGCATTCTCTTAATGTCAGCATGTTGTATGATGGGTATCTGAGGAACTGAAGGATTCTTTTCAGTAATTTTGCGTCCCTGACGGCGTTCCTTTGCATATTCCAGCGATGTCTGGTAGGCAGCTCCGGCTATGGCAGCAGCTCCTAACCCCACATTAATCCTAGCTTCATTCATCATATGGAACATATAACTAAGACCTTTATTGGGTTCGCCAACAAGGTATCCACGGCAGTCATCCGCTTCGCCCATACTTAGCTGTGCGATAGGGGCTCCCTTATATCCCATTTTATGATAACACCCTGTACAGTTGACATCATTGAAAATAAGTTTTCCGTTTTCATCCGGTCTATATTTTGGAACAATGAAAAGTGATAATCCCTTAACTCCCGCTGGTGCATCCTTTATACGTGCAAGCATCAGATGAACAATATTTTCAACAGCATCATGATCACCAGCAGATATAAATGTTTTTTGGCCTTTTATGAGATAGTATCCTTTATTCGTGGGTGTTGCCATAGTTTTTACATCGGTTAATGAGCTTCCAGCCTCTGGTTCGGTCAAAGCCATTGTGCCCTGCCATTTACCGGCTATCATTGACGGTGCAAAAATCTGGTAAAGTTCTCTGGTTGCAAATTGATAAATGAGTGCAAGTGCTCCTGATGTAAGACCGGGATAAACACTCATTGAATAATTTGCAGAGGCAAAGATGAACATACAGGCATTAAAAAGGATAAAAGGCATTTGTTGTCCCCCAATGTCTGAAGGAAACGATGCATTAATCCAGCCGCCCTCTGCAAACTTTTCCAAAAAGGGTTTTACTGAACTATGAACTCTGATAGTTGAACCTGTGTATTCCGGAGGGTTTTTATCCATTTCGGAAAAATATGGATACATCATACCTGAAGCTATGTTTTTTGCAGTATCTAAAATGATGTTCATGCTTTCACTGTTATAGTCGCTGAAATAATTGCGAGAAAATATTTCTTCAATATTATGAACTTCTTGTAATAAAAATTTAAGATTTTCTTCGCTGTAAAATATTGTTGCCATACTCAATTCTCCTTCAATAGTAATAGTTGATTTTATTGTGAAATGCCAATTTTAAGATTATGGACTTTTAAAAAAATGAACTTAATTACACTTAATTAAAGATACCCTATCAAATGATTAAATCGATAAATTTATGTCAATAAATAAATAGAACAAGTTCTAATTTTATTTGACAAATTATATTACCGTATTACATTAGCATTAATGTGTTAAAAAAAGTTTTGTATGGAATATTATTGTAATTATTTATTTTTCCGTTTTTGTGTAAAAACAAACACAAACTATATTTTTATCGTATGAGAGGTCATTAAAAATGGAAGAAAAATCTGTTATGCACGATCAGCGCACAATAACTTTTACAGAATTTATTACAAAGTTTATTCCCTTTATGGTACGCATACCGTATATTTTATATCATGGAATAAAAGGGTTGAACATGATAAGCGGGAAAAAAAATATATCATGGGGTCTTCTTCTTGAACAAACCGCAGAAAAATATCCTGATTACATAGCAATAAAGTCACATGAGGGAACGCTTACATATAAAGAATTGAATGAAAGGGCAAATCAATTTGCACATTTTTTAAAATCAAAAAATATAGTCAGGGGGGATACAGTCACTTTATGTATAGATACCCGACCAGAATTACTGGTATTATATTGTGGTTGTACAAAAATTGGAGCAGTTTGTTCCTTGATAAATGTCAATCAAAGAGGCGATTCGCTTGTTCACAGCTTTAACTTAAATAAAGGAAAAATTGTTGTAATTGGAGAGGAGTGTTATAGTTTTTTTAAGGAAGTAGAATCCAAAGTTGATCTTGAAAATTCATATCTTTGTTTTATACGCGATTCGTTAATTAATAAGCTTAAAGAAGAAAATGACATCACAGATCTTTTATCAAAAATGCCTGAAAAAAACCTTCCTGATACCATGCAGATTACTGTTCATGATCCTGTTGCATATATCTATACTTCTGGTACAACCGGTGGGCTTCCTAAAGCAGCAGTAATTACCAATACACGCTTATTGTCGGGGACATTTTGGTGGGGCAGAATTGTTACACCCATTATTCAAAAACACACTGTTTATGTTCCTCTACCATTTTTTCACACTAACGCCATTAATATTGCATGGCCACCTGTTGTATATGGTGGTGCGTCTATCGCAATAAGAAGGAAATTTTCTGCGAGCAGTTTTGTTAATGATGTAAAAATATTTGGTGCAACACATTTTGTGTATATAGGCGAAGTGTGCAGGTATCTGATGGCACAACCAGATATTCCTGGACAGGATAAAACAACATTAAATTATGTAATTGGGAATGGACTTAGATCTGATATATGGAAGAGTTTTAAAAAACGTTACGGCATTAAAAAGATTTTTGAATTTTATGGGGCTGCCGAAGGAGTGGGTGTATTTACTAATATTATGAATTTTGAATATTGCGTTGGTATGTGCCTTACACCATGGGCACTTGTGAAGTATGATGTTGGAAATGACTGTATTGAACGTGATGCTAAAGGCAATGTAATTAAGGTTGGGAAGGGTGAAACTGGATTGCTTATCATGCAAATATCAAAAAAAACACCTTTTGCAGGTTACACTGATAAAAAGAAAACAGAAGAAAAAATTGTACGAGATGCGTTTAAAAATGGAGATATGTGGTTTAATACCGGTGATATGCTCAGAAACATGGGCTATGGTCAATTGCAGTTTGTTGATCGCTCGGGTGATACTTTTAGATGGAAAGGTGAAAATGTAGCTACTATGGAAGTTGAAAAGGCTCTTGATTTGTTTCCCGGTATTCAGTCATCAGCAGTTTATGGTGTCAGTATGCCTTCAGGTGATGGTAAAGCTGGAATGGCGGCGATAATCACAGATAAAAATATTGATCTTAAAGCATTGGTAAAACATTTACGATCGGTACTCCCTAAATATGCAATACCACTGTTTATTCGCTTTGTTGATGATTTTGAAAAAACAGCTACGCACAAGATCAAAAAGACTAAATTAAAAAATGAAGGGTATAATCCGGTTAGTATAAAGAATGATTTATATGTTCTTTTACCAGAAAAGGACAGTTATGTGCCATTAACTGAAGCAATATATAACCAGATTATGAATAATAAATATAAGTTTTAATTGATGTTCTGCATCAATTAAGGAAATCATATGGTGTTATTTGAATAGATATGTGATTAATTTTAGCTGTTAAATATAAATAAAATAATAGGAGGTTTTATGTCTACTACATCTAAAAGGTTTAGTATTAAGCAAACTTTTATAATACAGGTAATAGCATCATTTGTTGTTATTTCTTTACTTATTATCGTGGGTGGCATTTTGGTATTTAACGTAATGGGTAAAGAGTACTCTTTGTTTACTACTTTTGGATTTATTATGACGGTATATTTAGCATTTATAACCTTTCAGCCTGCTGGTATACTATTTAATGTGAGAAAAGAGTTTGTTGAAGGGAAAGTACAACTTTCTGATATATCTTCTAACGTATCTTCCTCTATTCTTGTTAATCCATGGATAAGAACAATTCCCCTGTCTGCTACAGTTGCAATAGTTTGCACTCTTATTGCTGGTGCTATAATTTACGGTTTTAAATGGAAACCCAATGCTGTTGTTACTATCGCATTATCAATGCTTTATATAGTACCACATTATTTATTAACAAAACGATATATAGAGAAAGATATTATAAGTTTTGTTAATGGGAAATCTAAATTAAAAAATTCATCAGCTACTGGATACTTCTGGGGGACCTATGTATTGCCTAATATTGTTTTTCAATCAATAATAAATTATGCTTTAGGTAATAGAGGATTTCATCATGAAGCAATGAAATTAACTCAATTGTTCCCACAAATAAATAATATGGTGCCTGTCAATGCAGTAGCATTAGATTTATCGATTACATTTATGTTTGTGTGTAATTTTACTTTTCTTGCTGCAATTTCTTATACAATTTCAGGATTTTATTTAGGTATCATTAACGTTCATCAAAAAAAAGATAAACCCATTAATGGATTTTTGTTTTTTTTGATAATGATCATTATGGGATTATGTTTTGGATTGTGTTATAGCTTCTTTTTCAAGTTATCCGGGATTGATAACATTTCCATAGTAGTGGCAATGATTTCAAAGATAGTGTGTGTGATTATAGCTGTGTATTTAGGGGCTCGCATGGCTCTTGGATGGACTATCAAAAAGATTAAGATGAATGATTAAATTTTATACGTTTTATTAGATATTATTCCATAGTGGTCAAGTAAATTAATTGACTACTATGGAATAAATAGCAAATACCAGTTTGAAGTATAAAATAAAATGCACGCCAATCTTAGATATCATATTTATTTAAAGAAGAAATATTGCAACTACACGTTATGATCAAGAATAAGCAAAAGGAATATTATTGTATCACTGTGCCTCATATATAGAAACTATACTTACTTTGTTTTTATAATTTAATATTAACGCCATATAATTGCAGGCTATTTTTACTTATAATCTTTTCAGCCTTTGCAATAGCTGATTCTATCTGGTTGAAAGGAGTGTTGAACAGTGATGAGACAAGGTACATTAAAAGATGTACACGATTCTTGATTGGTATTTCGCCTCTGTTTATTTTTTCAATGGTTATATAGTGAATTAAGCTATTAATTGCCATGGATCGTGCATACCAATCATCATCGCTTAAGCTTTGGTTATATTTTCCAAACATCATTTTATTCCATTTGGCACTTTTAGTACATACCATTTCAGTAATACTCCACAGGCTATAGGTATGTTGCCATATATCTGCAAGATTTGGATTACTGTCAATTAATTTTAGTTGGATATAAATTATAAGTATATAGTGAACCATGGGGTCATATTCCTTCATAAATGATCGTATAATTTTATCAGTATCTATCAGGTAATCTTCTGTAATCTGCCTGAGAATGCTCTCTTTATTTTTGAAAAAATGATATAAACTTCCTGTTGTAATACCGGTTTTTTTTAGTATTTGACGTATAGTGGTATTTGAATAACTCTGTTGAATAAACAAAGTTCGGGCAGCTTCTATTATTTTTGTTCTAATTTGTTTATTCTTTTCAACTCTTTTCATGGTAATATTTTTTTAAAACTTCATGCTAAATTATAAGTATTAAGTAATATTATATTTTATTGATATATCATTAATTATAGTATAGATGACGGAACTCAATAAATAATACAAGTATTATTTTTTTATGATTTGTCCCCTTGTTAGTTATTCAATGAATATAGCGTAGTATAAAAAATCCCCTTTGTTATAAAGGGGATTTTAAATCACCTATAGTATATATACTACTACAATTATTAATAATTATCACACAGCAACTCAAAATAGCTTTGAGGATGCTGACATGTAGGGCATTTTTCCGGTGCTGAGTTACCCTCATGAATATATCCGCAGTTGCGGCATTTCCATTGTACTTTCTGTTCTTTCTTAAATACCTTGCCCTGTTCAATATTTTTAGCTAAGTCAAGGTAGCGCTGTTCGTGGTGTTTTTCAACCTCAGCAACTTTTCTGAAAAGAAAAGCAATCTCAGGAAATCCTTCCTCTTCGGCAATCTTTGCTGATTCAGGATAAAGTTTAGTGTGCTCTTCGTTTTCACCTGCTGCAGCAGCTTTCAGATTTTCCAATGTTGTGCCAATAACTCCAGCAGGATAGCCTGCCTGAATCTCTACCATGCCACCTTCAAGATAACTAAAAAAACGTTTTGCATGCTCCTTTTCATTTTCTGCAGTTTCTAAAAATAATGCGGATATCTGTTCAAATCCTTCTTTTTTAGCAACCGATGAAAAAAAAGTGTAGCGTGTGCGTGCCTGCGATTCGCCTGCAAATGCAGCTAATAGATTTTTTTCGGTTTTTGTTCCCTTTATACTTTTTGCCATAGTTTTATTGTCCTCCGTAATGGTAGATTATGCTTTCCACAAACCATGTACATTGCAGTATTCCCTGACTGCAAATGATGCTGCATCAACCTTAAAAATTGCGACAGGCTTTTCACCCGGTTTTAAAAACTGTCGGTACGACTTGCTTCCAGCTATAAGCTGTATCCATTCAATATAGTGCTTTTCCTCCATGGGATGCTCCACACTGCCAACCTGAACTTTTATACCATCAGATGTTTTTTCTGCAACGGGCACATGTTTTTCTTTTGATGCATCAACGGTATTTTCAACCTGCAATTTCATGGGCTGTCCGCAGCATACAAGCTCGCCTTTACCTTCATGCAATACCTCAACGATATTGCCACAAATATCGCATTTATACACTTCTAATTGTTTTGTAGCCATTTACTCCTCCTTGTAAAAATAATATTTAAAGAAAAAATACAAACTTGCCTTGATACTTCATTCAGCATTCATTCAGTAGTTATTCAGTAATTATTCAGTAATTGATGATAACTATACACTATCAGGACACTTTCCCTTTAAAAACCTTATACACATAAAAAGTATAGGCAATAACTATGGGCATACCTATCAACGCTATGATAGACATTATCTTTAAGGTGTACACCGTTGAAGAGGCATTCACAATCGTAATATTATAGGCAGAAAATGTTGTTCGTACCAGATTTGGATAAAGAGCAGCGCCTGCCATTATCCACAGTGCAACAAATGCAAAGGATGATCCTCTCAGTGCATTCACTGGTCGTTTATGCTTATTTGACAGGTATACATAGCTCATCGATACTGAATAAACAATAGCACCTATCCATCCAATAATACTTGAAAGGATGTCAGGCAGAAGAATGATAGTGAGAACTATCGCCAGAATAAAAAAAACGGCGTTAGCAATAAGTAATTTGTTTAGTATGCTGTGTGCACGTTTTGCCACTTCACCTTCAATTTTATGTATTGCCCATGTGCATCCCTGCAGAAGTATAGCCGATAGTCCTAACAAACCAATAACAAGTGGGAAAGGGCGCAATAGTGTAAAGAAATTCCCGGTAAAGTTCATGTTGATATCAATAGGGATTCCACATATAACATTACCAAGGGCAACACCAAACAGTAACGCAGGTAAAAGGCTGCCAACAGTAAAAGCAGTTGCCCATATTTTCTTGCGCTTTTCATCATAGTACCAGAATTCCATTGAAACAGCTCTAAAGATGAGAGCAAACAGCACCAGCATAAGTGCTAAATAAAAACCACTGAAAACGGTTGCATAAGCAAATGGAAAAGCAGCAAATAAGGATGCACCAGCCGTAATGAGCCATACTTCATTACCATCCCATACAGGCCAGATAGAGTCCATAACCTTTTTTTGTTCATTTTCGTCTTTAGCCAATACAGGCATAAGGCTGGCAATGCCTAAATCAAACCCGTCAAGGATTGAATAAACCATTAACAAAAAACCTATGATGATAAACCATATATTCTGAAATATATTTGCATCCATATTCAAACCTCCATACTCATTAGTATATTTCTGATTGCGGTCCCTTTTTGATAATTTTAGTCAGTATCATAATAAACATCACTATGAGCATCAGATAAATTAATGAGAATATAACCAATGAAAAAGCTACATGTGAAGCGGGAACAATTATTGATACTGCATCTGCTGTTTTTAATACTTTATAAACTGCCCATGGTTGGCGGCCAACCTCAGCAGCAATCCATCCAAACTCATTAGCAATGATTGGTAAAGGGATTGCAAAAAACAGCACATACCAGAACCATCTGGCATTAAATAATTTTTTTGTAAGCAGCAACACAATACTGATTATCCCTATAAGCGCAAAAAGCGAACCCAATCCAATCATGATATGGTAGGAAAAGTAGGGAAGCACCACAGGCGGGAGTTCATCATCCGGGAACGCATCCCTTCCTTTAACTTCAGCGTTGGGATCAAAATAGGCAAGCAAACTAAGAAGCTTTGGAATTTTAATTTCGTAATATGTTTTCTTCTGGCTTTCCACAGGGATGCCAATTATTGACATTGGTGCTCCCTGTTGTGTTTGCCACAGTGCTTCAAAGGTTGCCATCTTTTCGGGCTGTATTCTTGTTACCTGCACTGAATGGATATGGCCTGATGCAAACTGCGCCAATGACATGATGCAGAATATAATCAATGCAGTTTTGAGGATATTTTGAGCTTCATTTGTATGTAATCGCTTTATTAAATACCATGCAGCAATGCCAGCAGCAAAAAGCGAACCGGTAATCCAGCCGGCTATAATTACATGGGCAAACCGCACCAGCGTTGAAGGATTAAGTGCAGCAGCCCAGAAGTTGGTTAAAACTGCTCTGCCACCTTCAATGGCAAAACCAGCAGGGGTTTGCATCCATGAATTGGCAATGATAATCCATAAACCTGAAAGATGCGAGCCAAAGAATACCAGAAACGCTGAAAGCAAATAAACCTTTTTTGATACCCTGTTGCGCGCAAAAAGCAGCACTCCCAGAAATACTGATTCAAGGAAAAAAGCAAATATCCCTTCTGCTGCAAGTGGCGCACCAAATATATCGCCAACCATTCGGGAATATTCAGCCCAATTTGTACCAAATGAAAATTCAAGTACAATACCGGTTGCCACACCTAATGCAAACACAAGCCCCAGTATTTTAATAAAAAATGAACTAATAGTTTTAAAAATGTCATCATCTGTTTTGTAAAACTTATATTCATAGATAAGCACTAAAAGGGTAAGCCCCAGTGTTAATGAAGGAAATATAAAGTGAACACCAGCGGCCAGTCCAAATTGTATACGTGAAAGCATTACAACATCCATACATAAACCTCCAAAAAAATATTTTTATAAATATAACGGATATGCTTATCTGAGCATATCCTGACAGTTTACATTATTTTAATCCAGAGGTTCAAATTGCTCTTTGGTGGCACCACAAATAGGGCAAACCCAATCATCCGGCAAATCTTTGAAAGCAGTTCCAGCTTCTATCCCGTTATCGGGGTCACCTTCTTCAGGATCGTAAATATAACCGCAAACCGTGCATTCGTACTTTTTACCCATATAGATTATTCCTCCTTAGATTGTAAGATGACAAATGTATAATGTAAAGTAAATCAATTGCTCATCGCCATTTAAAACACAATCAATTTATTGTGCAACAGGTGTATACCCCGCATCCTTGATTGCTTTGATGATTTGATTGATATCAAGAGAACTATCTACTGTTACTGTTTTTGAGTCAAGATTGCATTGTACTTTTGAAGATTTGTCAATAGCCTGTATGGATTGGGTAATGTGCATAATGCAATGATTACACATCATGTCATGTACCGTAAATGTATACATAAAAAGCTCCTTTTTAAAATAATAGTATTGGGCAGCACTATTTCACATCATATCATACATCAAATCAAGTGATGCTCAACGATAAACCATTGTTAATACTGTGCACTCCGTAACAGAATCAGCTCAATGGTTACATGAAGCTTTACAGCATATATTACTCATCACTGCAATGAAATGTAAAAAATTGATACACTTACCAGTAGCTATCGCCATAAAAAATACTTTAAATTATAATTATCACATAGTTATAACAATTACAAATATTTTGTCAACTACATTAAAAATTTTATAAATTTGTTATGTAAAAATAACCATCACCTTTAATGCACCAGACAGTTTTTACAAATACCCTTTATGGCTATCTGATAACTTTCAATTGTGTGCCCTTCAATAGTTTGTGGAAATTGTACGTATTGTGCACTATCAATATCAAATACTTTACCACACCGTGAACAGGTCAGATGGGCGTGGGGCATAACAGTAATGTCGTACCGTGCTTCTACATTATCAAGCAGCAGCATCTGTGCAAGCCCCTGTTGTACAAAAAGGCTAACGGTATTATAAACCGTTGTTTTGGACAGCGTAGGAATAAGCGGAAGCAGTGCGGAATAGATTTCATCCACAGTTGGGTGCGTCCTGTTCTGGTCTAAATATTCCAGTATCTTCAATCGCTGGTACGATGGCGAGATTCCTTTTGATTCTAAATATTGTTTGTATTGTTCCATAGTGGTTACCGTTATAATGGTATTATGAACTCATTGCATGCTTTTATAAAATACAAAATTTTATGTTAAAAGTCAATTTCATTAATTTTTTCAAAAACTTGCTGGGCGATAGTTACCAGCAATTGTTTTTGTGGCACATAATTAACTTTAATAGCGGGAATTAATCTCCAGCCCATCTGCTGCAGTACGTCCTCTACCTGCGCAACGCTCTGGCCGCCCCATCCATACGACCCAAAAGCAAGCCCCACACGATTCTTTGGTGCAAGACCTTTGCAGTAGGTTAAAAACGCAGCAACGGTGGGAAGCATGTTGTTGTTTAATGTTGGCGAACCAACGCATATATAGCGTGCATCCAGCACCTCGGTCATTATGTCAGAAATATGGATTGTCTTTAAATCAAACAGCTTAACCGGTATGGCGTGTTGCTCAAAGGCATCCTTGATGGCATGGGCAACAAGCTTTGTTGAATTCCACATGGTGTCATACACTATAATGGCTTTATTGCTTGTTTCATTATTTGCCCACTTTTTGTAATGAGCAATGATTTGAGATGTGTGTTGTTTCCATATAATTCCATGGCTGGGAGCAATCATAGTAATTGGTAAACCTTCAATTGCATCAAGCACATTCTGTGTTTGCTTTCCATACGGCAGTACTATGTTGGCATAGTATTTTTTAGCCTCATCCATAATGATATCAAACGGGTATTCGTCATCAAAACGCTGTGATGTTGCAATATGCTGTCCAAACGCATCATTGGAAAATAATATGTTGGTTTGCGGCATGTAACATGCCATGTTGTCAGGCCAGTGAACCATCTGCTCAAGGATAAATTGCAGGCTTGTTTTCCCCAACGATATGCTATCGCCCGTCTTCATGACGGTATAATTCCAGTTCTTTTTATAGTGAGCTTCCAATCCCTTTGCACCGTTGGGGGAGGTTATAAGCATAGCATTGGGGCACAATTCCATAAGTTGTGGAAGCCCGCCTGAATGATCCATTTCAACATGGTTTGATATGATAATATCAATCTTAGAAGGGTCAACAATGCATGAAATGCGTTCGAGCATCTCATCAGTGAGATAATATTTAACGGTATCAATAAGGGTAATCTTTTCATCCATGATTACATAGGCATTGTATGTTGAACCACGCTGTGTAAGGTAACCGTGAAAGTTGCGCAAATCCCAGTCAATACCGCCAACCCAGTATATAAAGTCATTCAGTGGAATTGGTTTCATTGTACGCTCCTTCTGGATATTGAAATAGTTCAATTATTAAATTGATAGCAAGTGTTCTGAATTGTTCAAGAATTATTTTGCATGAAATATATTTTTCAGTGATGCAACCCACCATGGCCCTTCCTTTAGCACAGGGAGGGTTAAAAATAACTATCGAACATATATTCCTGGTATACTATAAACCAAAAAGTAAAATTATACTTGCACATTACAGCTATCAATGATTACATTGATTATGAAAATTTATTACTTATAAATAATGTATATTATAATTATGAAGGAGGAATGATAAAAAAGTCAAAATAGTTGCGGTGAGAAGCAAAATCTGTTCATAATGTCAATATGAACAGGCAGGTTACCGTTCGTCATGGTATGTGGTCAAAAAGGCCGGGAAGGAGAATGAGGGACTGTAACCGTACCATTCAATGACCTGCGAGGTCGGATAGGAGAATGGAGCAACACCGAAGAGGCCCTGTTCAGAATACTCTTAACGGGGGTACTATATGAGATATGTAGGAATCGATTTACACAAAAATCAGTTTACAGCATATGATAGCAGTACAGGTTTTTATAGGAGCAGCAATATGTTTGGCAGAATCAACAAGATGGTTTACCACATCACGATCCCTAACGCGCTACGCATCGTGTCACTCGCCGCGTTCGGGTTTCTTGTGTATACGGGATTACAGGCCCATTCAACCGACGGAGCATTGTTAAAGGAACTTCGCAATACCAACCTGGGGAACCTTTTTGTCTGGTCGTTCTGGTGGCCCCTCATCGTCATCGTCGCGATTTTCATCGGCAGGGTCTGGTGTTTCGTGTGTCCCGTGGAGCTCATCACGTCGCTGGCAGCAAAAATGGGACTTAAAAGAAAACGACCTCAATGGATCCTTTCAGGGTGGGCCATAACCATATTCTACGCGATCATCCTCTTCATGGGAATACAGGTGCTGAAGATACACCGTGATCCGACCATGATGGCGATATATCTCCTGTCGATCGCGGGCGTTTCGGTGGTCACCGGGCTCATCTTCGAGAAAAACACCTTCTGCAGATATGTATGTCCCGTGGGATTCCTCCTGGGGCTCTACGCACGGATTGCGCCGATCGGCTACCGGGTCAAGGACGCCGATATTTGCAAAAGCTGCAAGGACAAGTCGTGTATACGCAAGGATTATACATACAACCTCTCTGCAAAAAGCTGCGGGGTGGACATCTACCCCGCAAAAATCGAAGACAACACCTATTGCATCCTCTGCATGGGATGCAGGAAAACGTGCGGCAGATTCAACCCGGGAAACATTACGGGAAGGCCCAATCCCGGATTCACATGGACGGGTTTTGCAAAAGGGCTCTACGAACACCGTCCCGTTACGAACGCCGAGGCTTTTTTTCTCCTCATTGTATCGGGCTTCGTCATCAGCGAGATACTGTCGGAATGGAATGCATCGAATGACGTCCTCACTTTCATTCCGGGAACGATGAAATCCATTCTCGGCGTTACGGGACCATTTGCCGCGGGCATGGTGGATTCGGCGGTGCTTTTCATCGCGATTCCAGCGATGGTATGGGGGATACCGTACTTCGCGGGTTTATTGGGCGGGTCGCGCATATCGATAATTGAATACCTGCGCAATTTCGGCGTCGCCTTCATTCCCCTCATGGCGGCGGCGCACCTGTGCAAATCCGTGCTGAAAATATCCTCGCGAATCCCCTACCTGCCGCTTTCTTTCAGGGACACGGCGGGCATGGAGGCCGCCAAAAGCATAGTCGCCGGGACGACGTTCGTTGCCCCCCTGCCGGGATGGACTGAACTTCTTGTTACTTTGCTTCTTACGCTTATAATGGCGGGAGGTATCATCATTGCGGTCAGAACAATTCAAGCGGTAACCACGTCATTGCAAACCGGATGGAAGGGGAGAATCTATCAATTGATACCGGCGCTTTATGGAGGCATCTTCATCGTGACAATCGCTCTATGGCGTTACGTGGCGCGATAAACGACCGGAGAATGCCTTAACGCTGTAAACTTATATTAAACAAAAGGAGGAAGCTATGAAAGAGTCTAACCAGGTAAACAGACGGGATTTTATCCAGAAGATGGTCATGGGAGCGGCAGCTCTTTCCGCGGGAGGAATCTTGTTCGCCGGATGCAAAAAAGACGGAAAGACCGAGGTGTCGCCGGTCGAGGACCTCATGGGCGAACACGGGGTCCTGGAGCGGCTACTGCTGATATTCGACGAGCTGTCGAACGCCATGGCCGCCGGCGGCCATGCGCCGGCGAACGCGTTTCGCGACGCCGCGGGGATACTTCGGAATTTTATTGAAAACTATCATGAAAAGCTCGAGGAGGAATTCCTCTTCCCGCGGTTCAGGACGAGGAACGTCCGGGTGGATCTCGTGAACGTGCTCCAGGCCCAGCATGACGCGGGCCGCAGGGTCATGGACGGCATAACGGCTTCAGCCAGGCTGAAGGGGGAGGTCCCGGACCCGCGACGCACGGCGGAAAGGCTCCGCGCGTTCGTGCGGATGTTCCGATCCCACATGGGGTGGGAGGACACGGTGCTTTTCCCGGCATTTCGGACGATCGTATCCCCCTCCGAATACCACGAGCTGGGCGAGCGTTTCGAGGACCGGGAGCACGAAAAGTTCGGCGAGCACGGATTCGCCGACACCGTGGAACGGGTCCTCGCGATCGAGCGGGAATTGCATATTCACGAGCTGGCGCGGTTCACCGTCGCGGGATGAACAAACGGTGCACCAGAATTAATTGTCCGCTAGGAGCGAATTGCAATGAGGAACGTTCGCTCCTGACGGGGGAGGCTCATATGAAACAGATCATTGCGTACACGGCCTTCATGATCTTCTTAACAATCGGGATTTCTTATGCCGGGGAAATTGACGACGGCACGAAATTAGACACGAAGGAGAAAGTGCTGCAGGGGGACGTGAAAGAAGGGGCGGACGAATCGCCGCAAGGCGAGAAGAAGGAGAGCATATTCTCATACGTACAGAAGGTGAAAGGACCGGACGAGCGCTTATGGGAATTCAAAGCCGGTGGGATCTATCTGTTAAAAGAGGGGAACACCGACAGCCTGGAGTGGAACGCAAAAGCGGAGTTTGAATTCGACAACGAAACCCTTGAAGTCGGGATCGGATTCAAATATTTCTATAAAAAAGAAAACGGCGACCTGACTGAAAGGAACTGGTCAGGAGAAGTGAATCTCGGCTACTATCTGCTCCAGAGGCTGGAATTGACGGCGTTTAACCTGTCGGAACATGACAAAAAGGCGTTGCTCTATTACAGGAATTATACGGGCTTCGGGCCAAAAATAATATTCTTCAAGAACTACTTCTGGAAGATCGATATAACAGGCGCCCCGACGAACCTGTACGAAAAATATTACGGGTTTGAGTATTACAGGTTTGGATGGGAAAGACACTGGTACTGGACCAGCAGGTTCCATGCCAGGATCACGCCAATTGAGATCATACGGCTTACCTACGCGTTTTTTCACAGTTTCGACATGAATAATACGTCCGATTACAAGTATTATCACGACGTGTCGGCCGGCATCACCGTGGTAAAACACTTCGAACTATCGGCAGGTTATATTTACAAATTCAACAACGATCCGCCTCCCGTAGGCCTGGTTAAAAAAACGGATTCTTTCACCTATGTGACCGTTTCATTAACGTTATAAGTCCGTCGTCATTCCGCCCTCTTCAGTATCCGTGTCGTTCCAGCGCTCCCTCTGGTCGTAGCCCCCGTCTCAAACGTCACCGATGTAGCGAAACCATGTTTTCTCCCATGATGATAAAAAACAAAAAAAGAATATACTTTTTACCGCTATCGTTGCACCGTTAATCATTTGTTCCATGCACCCTCACTGCACACGGTACGGTTTATGAAAAAAGAAGAATTACCTAACGAACTCATGCGCGAATTCCTACTCGGCTTTATAAAAATCCTAGACTGACCCCCTGAAACTGGAGTGACAAAACTAAAGAGTTTCAGGAGAATGGGATCATGATAACAAGAAAACATTACAGTGAAGAATTCAAGCGAAAATTGGGGCTGGAACTTGCCGGTTATGTATTAATATTTCGGGAACATAAATAATTTTAAAAAAATGCTATTAATTTTTTAAAGGGGCACAATAATTGACCTTCATAGTCATAACGATATTGTTATGGAGGGAGGATATGGGAGCACAAAAACGAAACAGCAAATACAGCCACATTGATACAAGCAAGTTTGTATGTCTTAATAAAGATTGTAAAGCGTATATAGTAGAAGGGAAGGGAAATATCGTATTTGCTCATTATGATGGGAAGAACAAGGATATTATGTATGTACGCTGTACAATTTGTGGGCGAAAGTTTTCTGAGAATAAAGGGACGCTATTTTATCACAAGAAGATAGGGAGAAAGAAGAGTATGCAGATGCTTCATTGTATCAGTGAAGGCATGGGGATACAGGCAACAGCACGGGTATTTGGGGTAAATAAGAACACAGTGGTTTCATTAGTAAAAGCTGGGGGGAAGCACTGTGAGATGGTGGAAAAAAAACGGTAAAGGATGTTGCGTGTACGGAAATACAGGTTGATGAATATTGGGGATTTGTGATGAAGAAGGAGCGGAAACTGACAGAAGAAGAGAAGCGGCTGGAGCGAAAAGGAGATATGTGGACATTTACGGCGATATGTCCAGAAACGAAGCTTATTATTGGACATAGTATAGAAAAAAGGACAAAGGAGAATGCACATCGGCTTATGACAATGGTACGGAACCGCACGAATAATAGAATACGCTATATAACAACCGACGGAAATGAGATATATACAACCGTTATTCTACACGTGTTTGGTAAATATGTACCCGGTAGTAGACAGAAGCAATTACCACGAGGATTTTGTTATGCACAAGTTGTAAAGCATATAGAGCGGGGACGGTGCATAAAAGTGGAACGCAAGCTTGTGTATGGAACAAAAAAGACACTTGAGCATCGGTTAGCGCAATCAACGATAAGCAGCACAATCAATACTGCATTTATTGAGCGAAGTAATTTAACATTACGCCAACACAATAAGCGAGTGGCACGAAAAACGTTAGGATATTCAAAGGTGAAAGAGTATTTACGGTGGCATAATGCGTTAGTTATCGCATATTACAATTTTTGCTTACTGCATAGTAGTTTACAGTATTATAGTAATGATACGCTGAAACATGTAACACCAGCTATGGCAGCAGGTATTACTGATCATGTATGGTCGATAGAGGAATTATTGACATTTCGGTTATTTAATACATGATCCCATAGCCCTCCCTTTAGCACAGGGAGGGTTAAAAATAACTATCGAACATATATTCCTGGTATACTATAAACCAAAAAGTAAAATTATACTTGCACATTACAGCTATCAATGATTGCATTGATTATGAAAATTTATTACTTATAAATAATGTATATTATAATTATGAAGGAGTAGTATCATGACTATTATAACAGATGTCCATGCACGTGAGATTTTAGATTCACGGGGCAATCCTACTGTAGAAGTTGATGTTGAGCTTTCTTCAGGGATTGTTGGCAGGTTTGCTGTGCCGTCAGGTGCATCAACTGGCGAAAATGAGGCAATTGAATTAAGGGATGGCGACAAAGCACGTTATAATGGCAAGGGTGTGCTTAAGGCTGTACAAAATGTCAATGAGATTATATCAGGTGCTGTGGTTGAGATGGATGCGTCACGTCAGATTGAGATTGATAAAACGTTAATAGATCTTGATGGCACACCAAACAAAGCTAAATTAGGAGCAAATGCAATTTTAGGTGTATCAATGGCATGTGCCAAAGCGGTTGCTGAAACATTGGGGATGCCATTATATCAATACATTGGCGGAGTAGGAGCATGCGAGTTGCCTGTCCCAATGATGAATATCCTTAATGGCGGGAAACACGCTGATAATAATGTTGATATTCAGGAGTTTATGATAGTTCCGGTAGGTGCCGATAGTTTCAAAGAAGCATTGCGCATGGGTGTTGAAACATTTCACTCTTTGAAAAAAGTATTAACTAAAAAAGGATATAATACCGGTGTGGGCGATGAAGGAGGTTTTGCACCAAATTTAAAATCCAATGCCGAAGCTTTTGAGGTAATTCTGGAAGCAATAAAAGAAGCAGGCTTTAAAGCAGGGCAGGACATTTACCTTGCTATAGATGCTGCAGCAAGTGAATTTTACAAAAACGGTAAATATGTGATGGCAGCCGAAGCAAAACCAGAGAAAACATCTGAGGAGATGGTAAATGTTTATCTTGAATGGATAAATAAATATCCAATCATTTCAATAGAAGACGGTATGGCCGAAAACGATTGGGATGGCTGGAAACTGTTAACCGATAAAGCAAAGAATACGGTACAGCTTGTTGGTGATGATGTATTTGTTACCAATACTTCAATCTTTCAGAAGGGTATTGAAAAAAAGGTAGCCAATTCCATACTTATAAAATTAAATCAGATTGGCACGTTAACCGAAACTATCGAAGCAATTGAAATGGCAAAGCGTGCTGGTTACACTGCTGTTATATCACATCGTTCAGGAGAAACCGAAGATCCTGCTATTGCTGATTTAGCAGTTGCAATGAATACTGGATTAATTAAAACAGGTTCGGCTTCCCGCACTGACCGTTTAGCAAAATATAATCAGCTTCTTCGTATTGAAGAGCAGTTAGGTGCTTTTGCAAAATTTAATGGCAGAAAGGTATTTTATTCCATTGGTAAACCGTAACACAAAATTTACATTGTTTATTATTATACTTATCCTCTTCAGTGTGTACTTCTTTGTATTGAGCGATAGTGGCATACTGAAGAGGATAGTACTTAAACATGCTATCCAGCATATACAGGATCAAATAGCTTTGAAACAGCAGCAGATTGATAAGATCAATCGGCTGGACAATAATAAAATGTATTCAATGTACATGTTACAGGAAAGCATCAATGCTGGTTATATCCCCACAGGAGCAAAGGTTTATCAGTTCAAAGATATACCAGATAGTACAAAACATAGAGAAGACTCATTATACCAAACACAACATGATAAATATTTGCAATATATCCAGTATGGACGAATATTCTGGATTACATTTTCTGCTTTGATAATGTCAGGGTTGTTGCTCCATTATAGAAAAAAACGCATGGTGCTATAATAAATACTATATGATACCATACAATTCTACACTTACTCAGCGAGACTTACAGGTTTTACAATGGCAGCTTAAAGGAACCACCGATGCTGTTGCCGGAATATTTGAAAAATGCAATTTTGGATTTCCTCAAATTATTCTTTTATCACCTATAGTTAATGATGTAATAGATTATCAATCGTTGTCCAATATTCTGTGGCTTACATGTCCCTATCTCAATGATGCTATCCACCAGCTTGAAAATAAAGGATACATAACAAAAATTGAAAATTTAATCAATTCAGATAACCAGTTAAAACAGGAGATGGCAAAAGCACATGCTCATTTCTACTTTTTAAGAAAGAGTTTATATGAAAAATATTTTGGTACTGACATTAATGACGACTATTTAAATATATTGAAAAGAGGCGTTGGCGGGTTACAGGATACAATACATATAAAGTGCTTGCATTTACATTATGCTCATTATAGAATTTGTGAAACTAATGTTGCTGGAAGGATTGCGTATCATTTATTACAGCAAAAGGTAAATTGCGATGATGCAATTTGTAGAGTCTCGCTGCAAAAATGACGATATCTTTATCATAAAAAAATTTAAAAAAGATGGTAGTATCGATAGTGAAGTTATAAACAGGGTATCTCATATTTTACTTCAAAATGGTATTGTTGTTCTTCCTGTTGATTCTCAATATGAGATTGTTGGTATGTCCAACAGTATTGTTGAACAAAAAATACGAAATTTAATAAAATCAAGATCAAAAAAATTTGTACGACTCATTGCATCATTTAAAATGTTGGAATCACTTGCAACGGTAAGTAAGTTGCAATATGATTTTCTTCACAGGATATGGCCGGGGGAAGTAACAGTCATTGTTCCACAACGGCAAAATGCAGACAAAGAAATAGCATTGCGGTATCCTAAAACAAAGTTTGTACATGAGATAATTGAACGCACAGGGCTTCCACTCATTGCTGTTAATATTATGTACATTACCAGAGGTTCGGCCCAGCAACAGAATATAATCCTCGATTTTCAAAAAAAGGTTGAGGCTATTGTAATTATCGAAGAGTTATGTAAACGTCATCCACGGCCAACTCTCATCAATATTGCAAATGGAAAACTTAAAATAATAAGGGTTGGCAAGGTTTCATCTGAAGAAATACAGTCATATTTTTATCTGGGAAGCAGTGATGAAGAAATTTAAAGTGTCTGGTCTTTTGTTATGTCAACGTGTTTCAAATAAATATAACTATCGCCAAAAAGACGTACCCTACCATATTGTAGCGACGATGTGCTTTGTGTCCTTGTTAACATTCGTGCAATAATATTTTTTTGTGCACCCAGCTTTTTCCCGATAGTATCATAAAAATAACCAAAGGTATCTTCTGAATAGGTAACAAGCACAATTGAGCGCGAAGGCTGTTCATCAAGCCTCAGGGGGTCACGTATGGTAATGGTGCTGTTATCAATTGTACCAAAATAAAAATTTTGTGAAAGTGCCTTAAAATTATTGAACTGTGAGATATCCATAATCTGGTAACTATCAAATAAAACAATAAAGCAGATGTTGTTGCGTTTAAACGTTAACCATTTGTAGGCAAAGTTTGCCACATCAATTTCCTCATGTTTGTTTGTGGGCGATAGTTCCCTGTACAGGTTTTTTTTTGGCGTAAGTGAAGGGAATGTTGCGATATGCTCTTCCTGCAATGACAGTATTTTTGAGTGGATGTAATAGAGCGCAGAAAGTTGAATCTCAGAATTTTCCAACTGCTGATATTTCTGTACAAGTGATTTTAGCTTTAAACAATAGTCATATCCTCCAAGCGACGTAAAACGCGAGTAGATGTTTAATAATATATTAATATAACTTTCAAGATGTAAAAAACAGTCGTTTATTGAAATATGTTCTTTTTCAAGTTGTAAAATAAGTTTTTCAATTTTTTTATTTATCTCGGTTATATATTGAATATTATTTTCTATATATGTACGATAAGCTAAAAGTTCATTTTGTAAATTGCCATTTCCCATGATGATTATGGTTTGTTACCCTTATCAAGCAGTTCATCATATTTCTTTTTGAAAAGCTGACCAAATGCAGTTGATCCTTTACTAGAATTTGAAGCAGCAAATTGCTGGTATGAACTACGTTCTTCAATCTCAATTGCTTTCTTCTCTGATACTAAACATCGTCTATCATCAGCATCCACCTGTAGTAAAGCAACTTTTATGGCATTACCATTCTGGTACAATTTTGTAATGTCTGCATTTCTGTCGATAGCACAGTGCTCTCGTGGTAAAAATGCTCGTATCTGATTTGGCAAAACTACTACAAGTCCTTTTGGCGTAATCTCTTCAATCGTTGCAGTATATATTGATTCGGTCATAGAATTATTAATAGTAAGCCATGGGTTTTCTTCACTGGTTACAAGTTCAAGTGTTATCTTTTTGTTGCTCTCGTCAATATCAATAATGGTAACCTGTACAGTATCACCTTCGTTGCAAACACTGTGTGGGTCATTAATTTTTTTACTATAGCTCATACGTGATAGTGGTATAAAACCTTCAAGCCCTTCCTTCAGCTCAACAAATGCTCCATTTTTAATTATTTTGTTGACAGTTCCCGTATAGGTATTGCCTATCTGGAATTGGTTAATAAAGCTCCATGGCTCTGGTAAAATTTCCTTTATACTCAAGGTAATTTTTACTTTATCCCAATCTAAATCAATAATCTTTGCTGTAATGTTTTCACCCTGTTTAAAATTATCATGGTGAAATATCCGACTATATGAACATTCACTTCGAGGAATAAAAGCATCAAGTAAGTCCAGATGTACCAACAGCCCCGCATCTATCACCTGATTGATGGTAGCAGTAACAATATCACCAATTTTGAGTTGCTGTTTAAGTTGAGCAATAGTTTCCTCTTTTATTTTTTCAAGTAAGCTTCTTCGTGAAAGGATGATATTTTTACCCTGCTGCTCATACCGAATAATGGAAAAATTAAAACTTTTATTAAGGTAAGTTTCATTACTGCCAACCCTGCTGTCAATCTGTGACAATGGGCAAAAAGCCTGAATACTGCCAACTGATACAATAAATCCGCCATTGATGCTCTGCTTTACAACGCCATATACCGGTAATTGGTTTTTATATGCTGTATACAATAAATCTTGTGAGATATGTCCTTTGCCAATAGCCGAGGTTAAGATTATTTCACCATGCTTTATAGAAGCAACATACGCTATAATACTATCACCAGCTTTTATATTTTTAGTACCATTATCATTTATAAATTCTTTTGCATCTAATACTGCCTCACTTTTTGCCTGAATATCAACAAAAATAATTTCATCAGTCACAAGAATCACCGTGCCATTAACAACATCTCCAGCTGAAAGGCTGTCACCCTTTATAAATGATTGTTCAAGCAGGTCAGAAAAGTTTTCATCATTAATATTAATGTTGCTCATTGCTATTTCCTTTCAGCACTTAAAATTTCAGTAATGTATTTAATGTATGGAATAGCGTATAAATTGTCAATATTGTTTTTGTATGTAATTATTTTCTTCATAAAAATTATATTGACATTTGATAATAGATGGCAGTATATTAGTAAAAATTTTGTAGTAAGCAATTGGACTTACATTATTTAGTGATATATGTTTTCAAATAATTCCATGGAGGATATACATGCGTAAATCTTTATATATTATTATGGTGATAGTTGCTGCTTTAATAGCTGCTAATCCGGGGTTTTCACAGGAAGCTAAAAATTCTACTTTGACATCTCAAAATTTAACAGATGAAAGTAAACAATTAGACCAGCAAATCCTTAGCATTTGTCAACGGATCGAAGACACAATAGCTACATACAAATTGATGACAATTAAAGATATCAGATTGCTTCCATTTCAGGTTTCATACACACAGGGGAGTGATTTTATTTATCTTGAAAAACACTTTTTTATTAATGATGATATCATACCCAATAAAATAAAATTACAGAAGCTCAAATCCATTAAAATATATACTAATGGAACTACTGTTAATAAAATAGAGTCACTTATTAGAGAGGAAAATTATTATGAAAATAGCGTTACAGAGGTAAAAATTGTCGATCCATCCCCCAATGCGTTAGGAACGGATGATATTGTTTTTACCTTTGTTAAAAACAATAAACCAATAGTTACTGATAAAAAACTTGCAGAGGTAAAAAATACTCTGGCATTCCCAATTCAGAATCAATTGAAACGAGAATTTTATATACCGCACCTGATGTATTTCTATGATGTATTGCTGAGTATATCTGAAACATATTATAAAGGCATAAAAGATATTGATAGCACCATGACCGAATTTTTAAAGAGTTCCACCAAATATTATTAACATTATTATAGTGTAACTTATAAAACGCAAAACGAAAATAGAAATAAACTTCACTCCCTGCCTCTCTCCTTCGCAAGGCAAGGGAGCATTGTTTCCATGTCATTCTGAGGTAGCGTTAGCGACTGAAGAATCCATTCGTTCACAAAACAACGAGATTCTTCGCTAACGCTTAGAATGAAATCTCATATCTCCTGTCATTCCGGGCTTGACCCGGAATCTCTTTTCCACCTTCGTCATTCTGGACATGTTCCAGAATCAAATATATACCTGAGATCCAGAAATGCTCCTTAAACCAGTTCAGGACATGATTCAGGATAACTATCGCCAGCTATTTTCATACCTTGTGGGTGGCTGATTGTCCAGCCATTGAGAGCATTTATAAAATTATAATAAAAATATTGTGAATGTATAATTGCTAACTATATTTATATATATAAATTTATATATTTATAATAATGAGGTTGTATATGAGTTTGATAGTTGACAGAAGAGATCAGGAATTTGTGTTGTATGAGATGTTAGGATTGGAGGAGTTGTTTTCAACGCCTCGTTTTGCCGATTATTCAAAGGATATGTTTGATATGGCAATTGACCTGTCAAAAAGAATATCCGAAGAGGAAGTATTGACTTCGTATATGGAAGGTGACAGGGAAGGTGCAAAACTGATTAATGGTGAGGTAAAGGTTCCACATTGCTATCATCATTTGCATAAAATAATGAATGATAGCGGTCTTTTTACCATGGCGGTATCGCCCGAGGCTGGAGGGCAGGGCTTCCCCTATGTAATAGATCTGGCTGCACGTGAGTACTATGTGTTTAATATGGGTTTTTTATTATACCCTGAAGCTGCTGTTGGTGCAGCTCACCTCATAGAGGTATATGGCACTGAAGAGCAGAAGAATAAGTACATGTATAAGATGTACGAAGGGAAATGGGGCGGTACCATGGTTTTAACCGAACCAGAAGCAGGTTCCGACGTTGGTAATTTAAAAACAAAAGCTATTCCTCAACCTGATGGCACCTACAGGATAGTTGGCAGTAAAATATTCATATCGGGAGGCGATTCAGATCTTTTTGAAAATATTGTTCATCCTGTACTGGCACGCATTGAGGGTGACCCTTCAGGAACTGCAGGTATTTCAATATTTCTTGTCCCAAAATATATGGTGAATGACGATGGAACGATTGGGGAAAGGAATGATGTTACTATAACCGGTATTGAGCATAAAATGGGATTAAAGGGAAGTGCTACCTGCTCAATGAGTTTTGGCGACAATGGCAATTGTTATGCTGAGCTTTTAGGGAAGCCACGTCAGGGCATGAAGATAATGTTTCAGATGATGAATGAAGCACGTATTGGCATGGGTTTACAGGGATTGGGCACTGCTTCTATTGCCTATTTGCACGCATTAAACTATGCAAAAGAACGCAAGCAGGGTGCTGATTTAATGAATATGCAAAATCCCGAAGCCCCACGTGTGTCAATTATAAATCATCCTGATGTACGCAGGATGCTGATATGGATGAAATCACATGTCGAAGGTATGAGAGCCCTGGTATATTTATGTGCATTGGCTATTGACCGTAAAGAGGCAAGTGAGGGTGATGAAGCAGAAAAATGGCATGGCATTATGGAATTGCTGGTACCAATTACCAAAGCGTATTGTACTGATATGGGATTTAGAGTAACCGAGCTTGCAATACAGATTTATGGAGGCTATGGCTATTGCCAGGATTACCCGGTTGAACAGTTTATGCGTGATTTAAAGATTGGGTCAATATATGAAGGTACCAACGGCATACAGGCATTAGACCTGGTGGGAAGGAAGATGGCACAGAAGAAGGGTGCTAATTTTATCAATTTTTTAGGTGAGATCAATAAGACATTAACGCGTTATAAAGACAATCCACGATTAACAGATATTTCAAAAGATATTCACGATGCTGTTAATATACTGGCTGATATGGGTATGTTCTTTGTTCAATGTGGTAAGGAAGGCAAATTTTTAATTCCAATAAGCAATGCATATTCTTTCCTGAATTTAATGGGGACAGTTACTCTTGGCTGGTTATTATTCTGGCAGAGCGGCATTGCCTATGATAAGTTAGATGCTATCGGTAAAGAAAATCATGTTGATGTCAATGATGCAAATGCACTGGCACAGTTAGCAAAAGAGCATAAGGAAGCAGCATTTTATTGTGGCAAAATTCATAGTGCGCGCTATTATATTGCTCATGTATTGCCTCATGCACAATCGTATGCAAAGGCAATAAAGAGTCAGGATATTTCAATGTTAAACATTCCAGAAGAAAGCTTTGCGATTGTTTAAACAGGCAGTCACATTTACCTGTGAAGAAAAGCGGGCACTGTTTGCCCGCTTTTTTATGGTATAAATCAAGTACGCAACAATGAAATTTGTAAATTATAGCACATGTGGTGAGGCTCTGACCCCACTTTTTAACCATACGACAATTGTAGCATATAATGTTTACAGGGATTAATAAGCGTGAGGGATGCGGAGGGTGGCAATGCCAGCCACGGGCGTTGCAGGCATAGTATACCCAATTGTAAGGGCGCATCACGATGCGCAAATGGTAGGGCATATAATTATATGCCTTGTTATGAAAAACACCCGTGGCCATAGCCCGCAACAGCCCGACCCCGCGCTAGCGGGGGCACGCCCGGATGACACAGAATTGTATAACACACTATACAATGAAAAAATACTTGCATTTAAAAATTTTACTATACAATGAGGTTCATTTACCTGATTAAAGAGGCAACTGTGGGATATAAAGATTTAAAAGATTTTATAAACACGTTAGAAAAGGCCGGGCAGCTCAAACACATTACAACAGAGGTTGATCCGTATCTTGAAATTACCCAGATTGCTGACCGCGTGAGCAAAGATGGTGGACCGGCACTTCTTTTTGAAAAGGTAAAGGATTCGCAGTATCCTGTACTTATCAATGCATTTGGCAGTTACCAGCGCATGCAGATGGCGTTGCAGTGCAATTCGTTTGATGAGATTGGTGAAAAGATTTATTCGCTCATTACGATGCAGCCGCCTAAAAATTTTATGGATAAAGTTAAAGCCCTGCTTACATTGAAGGATATTGCCCGGATTATGCCAGAGGTAGTTGGTACAGCTCCCTGCCAGAAACATGTAATAACGCAGGGTGAGTTGCTTGATGCTCTGCCAATTTTGACATGCTGGCCAAAGGATGGTGGGCCGTTTATAACCCTGCCGATAGTTATAACAAAGGACCCTGAAACCGGTTTGCAGAATGCAGGCATGTACCGAATGCATAAATTTAGTAACACAACAACCGGAATGCACTGGCAGTATAATAAAGATGGTGCGCGTCATTACCGGAAATATTGCCATGTGAAAAAACAAATGCCGGTAGCGGTAGCGCTGGGAGGCAGTCCTTCGATAATCTATGCAGCTACAGCACCGCTGCCACCTGATATAGATGAGATGCTTTTTGCGGGTTTTTTAGAGTCAGAGCCTGTTGAACTGGTAAAAGCAAAAACAGTTGATCTGCTGGTACCTGCCCATGCCGAGTTTATCATTGAAGGATATGTTAATCCCGGTGATGAAACAATGGAAGGGCCATTTGGTGATCATACAGGATTTTACTCTGCTGCAGACATCTATCCAATGTTTCATGTCACCTGTATTACAACAAACGATAATCCAGTTTATCCTGCCACCATCGTAGGGAAACCACCTATGGAAGACTGTTACATGGCTAAGGCAACTGAGCGTATATTTTTCCCTTTTTTGAAAATGGTAATCCCGGAGATTACAGATATAGAGCTTCCTCTTGAAGGTGTTTTTCATAACTGTGCACTTGTATCTATAAAAAAAGAGTTTCCTGCGCAGGCAAAGAAGGTTATCAATGCGCTGTGGGGATTAGGACAGATGGCATCAACAAAATATGTTGTAGTGTTTGATGATGATATTAATCTGCATGATTATAGTACGGTGGTATGGAAACTTTTAAACAATGTTGACCCGCGCAGGGATCTCATGATTGTGGAGGGTCCGCTGGATGCTCTTGACCATTCAGCACCGTTTGCTAACTTTGGCGGGAAAATGGGGATTGATGCAACCCGTAAAACAAAAGAAGAAGGTATGGGCCGTGACTGGCCTGATGAGATAACAATGCGTGATGACATCATTGCACTGGTTACCAAGAGGTGGAAAGAGTATGGATTTTAAAAAACTGTCGCAGCTTATATTGATAGAACAAACGGCTTTTGCATTGCCATTTGCCTATTTAGGCATTTTATTTGCAGGCGGCGGCACGCTGACAACATGGATATTTGCTTCATTAGCACTGGTAGCAGCACGTACGGCTGGGATGTGCTTTAATAGGCTGATTGATGCAGAGATAGATGCAAAAAATCCACGCACAAAGGATAGGGCGCTTCCCAGAGGTGAGGTAACCAAACAGGAGGTACTTATAGTAGCAGTCATTTCATGTGTGGTATTTATTTTTTCTTCGTATATGCTCAATATGCTTTGTTTTTATCTTTCATTTTTGGCGATAGTTCTTCTGGTAAGTTATTCATATTTTAAACGGTTTTCTTCGGCATCACATCTGTATTTAGGATTTGTAGAGGCAGCAGCCCCCATAGGAGGGTATCTTGCTGCAACAGGAGAATTTACATTGATCCCGTTTATACTGGGTTTTGCCATCATGATGTGGATTGCAGGTCTTGATGTTGTGTATGCACTGTTAGATGTTGATTTTGACAGACAGGAAGGATTGTATTCTATTCCAGCACGATATGGCGTTAAAACTGCTCTTGTTATCTCATTGTTGTTGTATCTTTTATCGTTTTCATCATTAATAATTGCAGGAATGCTTACAAACATGAAAGAGGCTTACTGGATAAGCGTTCTTTGTGTTGGGATAATTTTTATTTATCAGCAGATGTTAGCTCGAAGAAAGGATAGAGAACCTGCGATAAAAGAATTTTTTAAGGTAAATTCATTTATAGCTCCTGTTCTTTTTCTGGGAAAATTTATCGATGTTTATTTTATTGTATAAAAAATATATGCTCTGACCCCACGATGTACTTTATGAATGCTGCATCACTCTGGTATCTGAACACTTTTGATATGTTCAGAAAACATGCTCTGACCCCATTATTTACGTA
>DCUV01000042.1 GCA_002328585.1 Spirochaetia bacterium UBA2205 | reverse complement strand
TGACCAATAACTTTACATTATCTGCGAAGAGTATTGCAGATATTTATAAATCAAGGTGGGACATTGAATTATTTTTCAAGTGGATCAAACAGAACTTGAAATAAAGACGTTTATTGGTACATCAGAGAATGCAGTGAGATAGCTCTATTAATTAAATTTGCTGAATTTGCATCAAATTGCACCATATTTTCGACTATACCCTAAACTAATAAATAATACAACAACATTTTAGACTATAAACGAATATTTTAAACAATTTATTTAATGAATGAATCTTTGGTACATCTTTACCCATAAATAAAAGCAGTGCTTTTAAAGATTTTTCAATTGCTTGCTCAGCATGAAAAGCCACTACATTGGTAAGATATAGATTTCTGATAATTCCATGTATAGCACATATATCGTCATACGCAGCTTTCATCTACTCTTTTGCTAATATCAAGCTCATAACAGTGATATACCTTTTGAAACAATCTCTTTTGAAAATGAGCTGTTTAATTCTAAAAATTTTTTGTGCATCGTTTTTGTGTGTGTTATCAGATCTGTTGGGTATTCCTGTAAAAAATCTTGCAGTGCTCGTGCTACTTTTAAATGAACATCCATATTTTCCTTGTAGCTTTGCGGCATAAAATCATTATTGGTTACTCATACAAATCTATATCACTATCTCCAGTGGGGTTGCCATACGCATAGCTTCCAAACAGTATAATCTTATAGGGGTTTAAAGGCTTTAAGCGTGTAACAATTTCTGTTTTTAATTGTTCAATATCCATTCAATATCCATTCAATATCCATCATTTTTTACCAGTTACTATCGCCAGATACCTGTTATAGCATATTACAATAGTGCCCCGCCTGCGAGTTACTCTTAATGTATCCACTAAACATTAATATGTATTATTTCATCACCTGAAACAATCCCGCTATAATACCAATTATGGTAATGGTCTGCGTTATAAATAATGTTACAATCCACCGTATGGTGCTTATCTTTACTTCATGTATTTTTTCTGTTAACCGTACTTCTGTTTCTTTTACACCAGCCCGTACTTGCTCTATCTCTCTGGTTAGCTTTAATTCAACCTCTTTTATCTCACCGCGTACCTGTTCTATCTCCCTGGTTAAATCAGCCCGTACTTGCTCTATATCCCTGGTTAAATCAGCTCGCACCTGCTCTATCTCTCTGGTTAGCTTTAATTCAACCTCTTTTATCTCGCCTCGTACCTGCTCTATCTCTTTGGTTAAATCAGCTCGCACCTGTTCTATCTCTTTGGTAAGCTTTAACTCAACCTCTTTTATCTCACCGCGTGTCTGCTCTATCTCTTTGGTTAAATCAGCTCGCACCTGTTCTATCTCTTTGGTAAGCTTTAACTCAACCTCTTTTATCTCACCGCGTGTCTGCTCTATCTCTCTGGTTAGCTTTAATTCGGACATCGTTACGTCCTGCCGTGTGGATAACTGATTATTTAATATAACCTGCTCTACCTGCTCTATAAATTCAGATAATAGCTTTGCCTTTGTTTCATCATCTTTAAATGCTTCGTATATCCTTAGTGCATATCCCATGGGTACAATTCCTCCTGTTTTATATATAGTATACTATTTTCTATGAGCATGTCAAAGTATTTTTTATGTATTAACCAAAACCACATACCCCTGCATACTATTGGTGTAACGAATTATCCCTATTATTTTTAATATCGTCACATAGTATTTCAATCATTTGCCTGGTAATGGTAAATGGGCTTATGGTTTTAATATTCTCAAGCCATTCTAATGGAAATGTTAAAAGCCTGTGCATTACTGTAGCCCTATCCACATTGCACTTTTTATTGGTAATGGTAAAAACACTATCCCACGAAAAAGCTTCATGTGCAGCCAGTGCTACAAGATCAAAAACATCTTTTTCCTCATCCCTATTTACTATTGCACCAACTTTGTTAGCTAATATATTCATTTTGTTATCAATCCTGAAATTACCAAACAAAACACTTTTACCTTCTCTATAGGTCATATCGTTTACAAAATCAACCTGCAACATATCCTCAAATTGCAAGCGTTGAAAATCTTTTGACTGCACTATTCGTTTATACCGTAAATTTTTATTTTTGAGGTTATCCATAATTTCGTTGATACTTTCACCAAACAACATATCATTATGGGTAAAAAAATCTAAATCATCAGAATATCTAAGTTTATAATAAAATCTATGAAGTGCTGTTCCGCCAGTAAGGTAAAAGTTGTTCTGTAATGAAAACACTACCTGTAAAAATAAATCCTGAAGATTATACATTGTTGAAAAATCTACCGCTTTTTCCACCTCAGTCTCTCTATCGTATTTGTTTCGTTAAGGAGTATATTCCGTAAAAGTTTAATATCATCATTTGTTTTGTCGGCAGCATCCAGCAACTCTTTTATATCCTCATCTTTAAAAATCATGACGGCAGCAAGTTTATCCGTTGCATTGTGCATAATCTTTGTAAAAAGCTTTTGCTTTAATCGTTTATCATCTGAATGCACAATTGCATCAATTTTTTGCGGCGTCATGGAATAGTCCCAGAAGCATTCTTTAATAATCTTTTCTTTTATGTCCACGATAGTTACCTGATATATACCATACATGTTTTATAGTATATAAACCGCTTCCATAGCGCTGCCATTCTTTTTACACCATTTATGCGCTTTGCTGCTGTAACCGTAGCACTTCTTAATTCCCTCGTCAAGCTTATTAGTATACCCTCTATGTTCATGCCAGAGATTATGACCCAAAGCTTCGCCCTCTCAGTTACAGGCATTTTTTTGCACCTGAGCTTTACCAATAACTATCGCTCTATATAGCTTCATGCGTATAATAATAAAAAAACGATACAGTATGACACTGCTTATTAAAAATGAGTAAAATAGTTACTCATTATTGTCAAGCACTTTTATAATGTTTTTGTAAAATTGTGGCAATCCCTGTATACCATTGTGAAGGAGGGAGCAGTCAATACTTTTTTGTGCTTCAAACAAGCGGTTCAACGCTGGCGCCATCCACCGTTACCGCCACGCCCTTCTGCAGCAGGTCAATACTCACCACCACCGTATGCTCTGACCCCTTTTTTACCAGTATCCCGCAAACTCCGGCAAGCGGTCCTGATGCAATCCGTACCTTCTGCCCTTTTTTTAAATAGGGATACTCATCCAATGTGCATCTGCCGGCAACCATTGTTTTAAGGCTTTCAATCTGCTGCAGGGGAACAGGCTGATATCCGGAGCTATCGCCCAGAATTTTTACCACTCCCTTTGTCTTCAGAACCGCCAAAAAATGGGCAGCATCACCATTGCACTGTACAAATAGATAACCGGGAAACAAGGGGAATAGAATCTTCTTTTTGCGGTCCTTCCACTGACGAAGGCGCTCAACGGCTGGCAAAAATGTCTGCAAGCTTTTGTGCGCCAATGCCGCTTCCACCATAAACTCATGGCGCGAGCGTACATAAACGGCATACCAGTTACCTTCCATTGTGCCACACCAGCAATGCCTGGGCAAAGTGGAGCAACTGGTCATACTTCTTTTTTTCGCTGGGCGATAGTACCAGCGGACGTATCTTCCGTTTGATAATAGTTTCAGCTTTGCTAATCAACTGCGCTAAATAGGTGTAATCAACCGTTCCTATGATGACAACATCAATGATGCCGCTGTCAATGCCCCTTGAATAGTCGCCAACGATATACGCCTCATGCACCTTCCCCAGCTTGGCAAGCACACTGTCAATGAGCACATCAATGCCTAAATATTTTTTTACCACACTGTGTATGTCCTTATACAGTGGATGCATGGTGTTGGCGTTGTAATACACCTTGTTGCCGTTTGCGTTCCGCTCTAAATAGCCTGCTTCAACAAGGCGGTCTAGCTCCACGCGCACAGCATTGGTGGACTCATTCATCTGTGCCGACAGCTCACGTAAGTAGCCTTTTGTGCTGGGATTGATAAAAAACTTGAGCAGTATCTTAAGGCGCGTTTTTGATGTTATGATGGCATCTAACATGGTTAATGAGTACTATTTTGACTCAATTTTGTCAAGCGTTTATAGAATTTATCTTTTTTTTGCTAATGTTTCTTGTTCCATAGTATTCCTTCTTTACGGATGACATCGCTCAACCGGTGTTGTTCTTGCTGGATGATATCCACATCACGTCCCATATATGCTGAAATAAAGGACATAGCGTTAAAAAAATATTTATCATCCAATCCAGCAAAGCCTATATCACTATATCAATATTAGAATCTTCACAATACTATACAGTTACTATCGCATTACAAATCAAGATGAAAGGTATCTATATGATGCTGGGGGAGTTTTCCAATTGTCACAAGCGAAAACTGTGCATTGTTAAAGATGCGGAAGGCAATACGCATAAAGTCATCCATGGTTACGGTTTGTATTTCACGCACTATCTCCTGAAATGTGAAATGTCGCCCATAGATCATCTCATTTTTTGCTATATGGCTCATGCGCACTTCAGTACTCTCCAGGCTCAATGCCATGTTGCCAATTAAATAGCTTTTGGCATCCGAAAGCTCTTCATGGGTAATACCCTGTGATACAATTTGTTTGCACTCATTGGCAATCAATGGTAATAATTTATTATATTGTGACGGGGATGTCCCGCAATAGATTCCAAAAATGCCGGTATCCATAAACGACGAATGAAAACAATAGATGCTGTAGCACAAACCCTCTTTTTCACGTATATTTTGAAAAAGGCGTGATGACATGCTGCCGCCTAAAATAGTATTGAATAGATAATATGCCCACCTGTCATTATCAACCTTGCTTAATCCATCAGCACCAATGCACAGATGAATCTGCTCTAAATCCTTGTCCATATGGTAGCGGTACAATCGTTTCGATGGTTGTGGCATAACAGCCGGAGCATTATTTTCTGATGAACAATTACTGCAAAAATACTTTTCTATAATAGTACGGGCATTATCAACAGTAAAATTACCGGAGATGGCAAAAAGGCAATTATCATCATTATAATGCTGTTTATAAAACTCAACAATGGAATCTCTATTAATTGTAGTAACCGTATCAACGACACCCAGGATAGGATGACCAAGAGGACTTTGATAAAACATATTTTCCATAAAAAGATCATGTATATGTTCATCAGGGGTATCTTCATACATGCGTATTTCTTCAAGGACAACATTTTTTTCTTTTTCTATCTCTTCGGCATCAAAGATGGAATTAAAGTAGGTATCAGACAATATCTCGCATGCCAGTTCTAAATAATCAGAAACCACATTGATATAATAGCAGGTATATTCACGGTTGGTAGCTGCATTATGCTGACCACCAACCCTATCAACAAGGCGTGCAATATCTTTTGCGCTGTATTTTTCTGTACCTTTAAACAGCATATGCTCAATGAAATGGGCATACCCCATTTCATTGGCTTTTTCGTGCCGCGAACCAACCTGTATCCATAACCCACACGAAATAGATACAACATTATCAATTGGCTCTAACAAAACAACAAGCCCATCAGGAAGTGTAAATTTATGAACCATTGGACAATCTAATGTTTTTTCATAGCATCTTTACGGCTTAGATTAATCCTGCCCTGATCATCAATGCTTATTACCTTAACCATTACCTCATCGCCTTCATTAAGCACGTCTTTAACTTTTTCAACGCGGTTAAAATCAAGTTTTGAAATGTGTACCAGACCCTGCTTCCCGGGTAAAACTTCAACGAATGCACCAAAGTCGGTAATACGTTTTACAACACCTTTATAGATAGTGCCAACCTCAACCTCTTCTATCAGCCCTTTGATGGCTTGTTGCGCCTTATCAATTGCGCTTTGTTCATTGGCCGAGATAAAGATAGTACCATCCTGTTCTATGTTAATCTCTGCACCCGTTTCTTCAATAATCTTTTTTATTACTCTTCCCCCCGGTCCTATTACTTCACCAATCTTTTCTATCTCAATTTTCATTACGGCAATTTTTGGCGCATGGGGCGATAGTTCCTGTGCAGGTTGGGAAATGACTGAATTCATCTTTTCCAGTATATAGAGTCTTCCTTCTTTTGCCTGCTCCAGCGCTTTGCGCATGATTTCAGTAGTTATGCCCTCGATCTTGATATCCATCTGAAATGCGGTGATACCCGTTGCAGTGCCTGCCACCTTAAAATCCATATCACCTAAATGGTCCTCAATCCCCTGAATATCACTTAAGATTGCATATCGTTCGCCTTCAAGCACCAATCCCATAGCAATCCCGGCTACCTGATCCTTCATTGGCACTCCAGCATTAAACAAAGCAAGTGACCCGGCACATACCGTTGCCATGGATGATGAACCGTTCGATTCTAAAACTTCTGAAACAACGCGTATTGTATACGGAAATACCGCCTCATCTGGAATAGCATATTCAATGGCGCGCTCGGCAAGCATGCCATGTCCTATCTCGCGTCTTCCTACTCCGCCAACCCTGCCAACTTCACCAGTGCTAAATGGCGGGAAGTAGTAATGCAGCATGAAGCGCTTATATGATTCTTCCAGTAAATCTATGCTGTCAATGCGCTGTGAATCAGCACCGGTACCCAGGGTAACTATCCCAAGGCTTTGTGTTTGACCACGGGTAAACAGCGCCGAACCATGAGCCCTTGGAAGGATGCCAACCATTATGTCAATAGGACGAATATTGTTTAGCCCTCTGCCATCAGGGCGGGAACCTTCATCAAGTATACGTGAACGTATCACTTCGGCATCCATTGCATCAACAATCTCAGGAACAAGTGCTATCGTATCAGGAAATTGTTCTTTCAGGTCATCGGTAATAGCGGTTATGATAGCATCTTTTGCATCTTCACGCGCTTTCTTTTCCGTATATTCTTTAAAATTTTCTACTGCAGTAAAGTACTTATCACGAATAACCTTTTCAAGCTCTTTATTGCTCAGTTTTGGTATATATTGCATTAATGGTTTTCCGCAGGCATTTTTTAATTCTTCCTGGATTTCACACAGTTTAATGATATTTTCATGGGCAAATTCAACTGCCTGTATCATAGCATCTTCGGATAAATTTTTTGCCTGCCCCTCAATCATGGTTACCGCTTTTCTGGTACCGGCTACAACAAGGTCAATATCACTGTTTTCCATTTCCTGAAAAGATGGATTCACAATCCATTGCCCATCAACCCTTCCAACTCTTACAGCGCCAACCGGTCCTTTAAACGGTATACCTGAGATGCTTAACGCTGCAGAAGCAGCATTTATTGCCAGGATATCTGGCTGATGTTCCCTGTCCGCTGACAAAACATAGATAATAATCTGCACCTCGTTGACAAAATCATCCGGGAAAAGAGGGCGGATGGGACGGTCGGCTAACCGGCTTGTAAGTATCTCTTTATCGCTTGGCCTGCCCTCACGCTTAATAAATCCACCCGGTATTTTGCCTGCTGAATAATGCTTTTCCCTGTAATCTACCGTTAATGGGAAAAAATCCTGCCCTTCTACAACCTTTTTTGAGGCAACAGCAGATGAAAATACAATGGTTTCACCACAGGAAACGGCTACCGCACCATCCGCTTGCTTTGCTAAAATACCTGTACTGAACTGAATTAAATCATTTCCTATTTTTACTACAAATTCCTTATTCATTGTTCATTCCTTCATACCTAAAATGTAATACCATTGTTTCTACTCTACCTTCGTATACCAAGAGATTTAATCAGTTCCCTGTACTTCATCACATCCTTTTTCTTAATATAATCAAGCAGCCTTCTTCGTTTACCTACCAGCTTAAGCAAGCCACGTCGTGAATGATGATCTTTGATGTGCACCTTAAAATGCTCAGTAAGATGATTAATCCGCTCAGTTAAAAGAGCAATCTGTACCTCAGCCGAACCGGTATCCTTTTCATGCACCCGGTATTTGTTGATAATCTCATTTTTTTCAACCATACGATGCTTCTTGTCCTCCTTACCTATCACTGTACTTAAAATACTTTGTATTCATAATTAGTCTAATCGTAACTGTTAACACTGCTATTGCAAGCTAAAATCAGTCAAGAAATAAATTTATATATACTATTATATATACTATTATAGTATTGTATCAAGCATATCAATTTCTTCAACAAAAACTCTTTCACATCGGTACACTTCCTCTTCTTTATGAGCTATCGCCACAAGCACCTTGTGTCCTTCAGGGATTACCCTGAACAGGTCATTTTTCTCAGTGATAGAAACAACATCATCAGCAGTAAGGTGTTTACCATGCTTAATATTGATAAGCGCTTTTTCTTTAACTTCAAGCACACCAAATCCATATAAGGCGTCATAGGGAGCATATATACCATCAAAGTTTTTCATTTCGCTGTCAGACAGTTCATCACACTGCTCCAGCCGCAAAGCGTTATCCACACTAAAATGTCCAACCTCTATACGCTGCAGCCGCACAACATGAGCGCCCACCTGTAAGCTGTTACCTAAATCCCGAGCAAGTGCTCTGATATAAGTTCCCTTGCTGCATAAAACATCCAGTGTAATCTGTGCACGCTGCTTATCAAAGTTAAGAACATTGATTGCATGAATACAGACTGTTCGTGGGGCAATCGTAATCTCTTCACCCCGTCGTACTCTATCTGAAGCGCGTCTGCCGCCGATTTTTACTGCTGAGTAAAGCGGAGGGGTCTGGCTGATAGTACCAATAAATTTATCCTGCAGGCATGCATCTATCGCTTCAAAGGTACAGTTTACTTCCCTGGTTGCAATGATAGCACCCTCGCAATCATGGGTATCAGTTGCAATCCCCAACTGAATGGTTGCAATATACCGCTTATCCATATCCATAAAATACGGCACCAGTTTAGTAGTCCACCCCGTACACAGTACCAGAACACCCGATGCAAACTTATCCAGCGTTCCTGTATGACCAGCTTTTTTTAATGTCAATTTTTTTTTGATTATGCTGATAATATCAAAAGAGGTATATCCTGCAGGTTTGTCTATAACCAGCACACAACCCTTACTATATGAAACTTTCATGATTTACTAGAACTATCACCATTATCATTTTTAACAGATTCTTTTTGCAGCTTCTCAAGCAGATTTACCATAGTTACGCCTTCTTCAATTGATGTATCCACATAAAACCTCACTTCCGGTATGGTATGGATACGTAATGACTTCCCCACCCTGTACTGTACAAATCCGCGTGCTGATTGGAGCCCTTCTAATGTCTTTTGTCTGTCATGTTCATCACCCAGGATTGAAATATATACATCGGCATATGCATAATCTTTGCTCATCTTTACTCGTGTTACCGTCACAAAACCAATCCTCGGATCTTTGAGTTCGGTTACAATAAGAGTGCCAATTAATTTCTGTATTTGTGCTTCTAACTTTTGTTTTCTGTACCCCATGGCTATGTCACTATCTTCGTGAGTTGTCTCCCAATTTCTTTTTTATCTCTATTATTTGATATGATTCAAAGGTATCACCTTCTTTGATATCGTTAAAATTTTCCAGTGTAAAACCGCATTCCTGCCCTGCTTCAACCTCACCTGCATCATTTTTAAAGCGCTTCAGCGAATTGAGCTTCCCATCAAATACCACTACGCTATCTCGTAACAGCCGTATTTTATCGCTTCGTTTTAAGCGCCCGCTGAGTACAACAGCGCCTGCAATAGTTCCAACCTTGCTGATTTTAAAGGTTTGTTTAATCTCACCGGTGGATGTTATCTCTTCTTTTATCTCAGGAGATAGCATACCCTCCATAGCAGCCTTCACATCTGCAATGGCATCGTAGATGATATTGTAATATTGAATCGCGACATTTTCCTTTTCGGCTATTTCTGATACTTTTGATGATGGGCGCACCTGATAGCCAATAATAAGGGCATTTGAAGCGGATGCCAGCATAACGTCTGATTCATTGATACCGCCAGTTGCCGCATGTATAACCTTTACCCGTATGTCGCTGGTAGAAAGTTTCTGTAAAGAGTCGCGCAACGCCTGTACTGAGCCATCAACATCAGCCTTAATAACAATCTTGAGTTCCTTAATCTCACCTTCTTTAATCATTGTATTAAGGTCTTCCAGAGTAACCTTCTTGACCTTCTGAGCACTTTCCAGACGTACAAGCTCCTGCCTTTTCTGAGCTATCTGTCGGGCATATTTTTCCGATTCTACTACCTGGAATGGGTCGCCAGCCGAAGGGACACCGCTTATTCCCAGCACCTCAACAGGCATGGACGGAGTGGCTTCATGAACCTGTTCGCCAGTATCAGCAAACATGGCTCGCACCCTGCCCGAATAAAGCCCAACCACAAACGGATCGCCAACCCTTAAAATACCATTTTGAACCAGCACCGTCGCAATGGGTCCTCTGCCTGGATCAAGTTTAGACTCAATAACCACCCCTTTTGCCCTCAATGTTGGATTTGCCTTTAATTCCAGCATCTCAGCCTGAATCAGAATGAGATCTAAAAGCTCATTGATATTTATTTTTTGCTTTGCGCTAATTTCAGCAAAAAGCGTGGTACCGCCCCACTCCTCAGGTATCAGCTCATAGGAGGTTAATTCCTGCCTAACACGACCTGGATTTGCTTCAGGTAAATCAATTTTATTTATAGCAACAATGATTGGTACATTAGCCGCTTTTGCATGATTTATTGCTTCTATTGTCTGTGGCATAACACCATCATCAGCAGCAACAACTAAAACAACTATATCGGTAACGCTTGCACCACGTGCACGCATTGTGGTAAACGCCTCATGTCCGGGTGTATCTAAAAATGTAACATATTTTTCGCCAACCTTTACCCGATAAGCACCAATATGCTGAGTAATCCCACCATGTTCGGTATCCACAACATTGGTTGTCCTGATTGCATCAAGAAGTTTTGTTTTACCATGGTCAACATGACCCATAACGGTAACGATAGGCGGGCGCAAACCATAATCCTCGGGTCTGTCTTCCTCCTCTGCTCGTATAACAGTTTCTTCATACAGCGAAACAACCTTAACCTCTGTGCCATATTCACCAGCTAAAATTGAAGCAGTATCGGCATCAATGACCTGATTGATAGTTGCCATGACCCCCATCGACATGAGCTTTGCAATAACCTCGCTTGCTTTTATATTCATCTTTTTGGCAAGGTCACCCACGGTAATCGTTTCTGTAATTTCTATCTCTCTTGGAGCAACTGCTTCCCTTGGCAAAGCTTCCTTTTTTCTTTTCAATAATAGCAGTTTTTGTTCAAGCTCTTCTTTCTCCTTTTTTAGCAGGCGTTTATCTTTATCTTTTTCTTTTTCCTTTTCTTTTCCTTTATCTTTTTGCCGCTTCTGCAAATCCACAACTTCTTTATCAATAACAGCAACATCCTTTTTATCACGCAAGGGTTGCCCTGATGGTTTTTCCGGCTTTTGTTCTTGTCCGCCATGTTTTGGTTTTTGATCGTCTTTTTTTACATCTTTTTTATAAAATTTGTTGAAAGGCCTGCCCTGCCTGTCTTTTCTTCCATATTGTTCTTTTTTTCTTTGCCCATCCTTATGTTCAACCTTTCCTTGTTTAGACGGCTCAGAAGTTTTTACCTCTGCTTTTTTTCTGGTATCAGTTCCTTTTTCAGCTACTATTTCTTGTTTATCATCTGTTTCTTTCTTTAGTTCTTTTGCAACATGTACCTTCCGTTTCAACTTAATCTTCTTTTTTAACTCGGCTTGTTGGATTAACTTTTTGGCTTCCTGAGCCCGATGCTCCTTAATTATCTGAATCTTCTTTTCAATAAGAAACACATCATCATTGAGCAAATCGCTTTGTTCATTGTCGCAAGGGATGCCTAATTCCTTACAGATTTTTATAACATCATCCGTTGAAACATGATTTTTTGTTGCAACATCAATTGCTTTCATTAACAAATCCCTATTCATAGTAAAATTATTGACAGGAGCATCTATTCCTTATCTTCCTGTTCATCTTCATAATCATCTTCTTCAAAGTCAACATATTCTTGAATTATATTAATAATCTTCTGAGCTGTTTTTTCACCTATTCCATCAATGTTCATAAGGTCCTCAACGGACTTCTCAACCAGATCCTCAACCGAGAAGATACCACCTGTTTCAAGCAATGTGATAGTACGAGCATCAAGCCCCGGCAATTCCTCTAATGGTGTTTCGCCCTCCTGTGTTGTGGCAAAAAGCTGCTCAACCAATGCCCGTGATTCACTTGAACTTAAGAATTCACGGTACTGATCCTCGGTCTTGATATCGATATTAAATCCACACAATTTTACTGCCAATCGTGCATTGTGTCCATTTTTACCTATTGCCAGCCTGTATTGATCATTATCTACAACCGCTATAACAGAACCATCACGTGTTTCTATAATTTCCTTTGCTTTTGCCGGTGTCAGCGCATTTGTTGCCATAACTTTTTTATTTGGAGAATATTCTATAACATCTACCTTTTCACCTTCAAGTTCGCGCACAATAGACTGAATCCTGACCCCCTTCATACCCACGCATGCACCAACGCTGTCAATATCATCTCTGTCACTGGTAACTGCAACCTTGGTACGCAAGCCTGCTTCGCGCACAATAGAAACAATTTTAACTATGTCATCATAAATTTCGGGTATCTCCATTTCAAAAAGTTTTTCCACAAATTTTGGGTGAGCACGCGATAAAACAACACTTGGGCCTTTGCTGTTTTTTTGCACAGTAAGGACTATCGCCTTAACCCTGTCTCCAATCTTATAATGCTCAAGGGGCGATTGCTCGCGTCCCGGAATGATGCCCTCTGTTTTACCTAAATCAATATAAAGCGCTTCTTTGGTTTTACGCTGTACATATCCGTTAATAAGCTCGTTTACTTTATCTTTATATTCATCGTATACAATATTTTTTTCTGCTTCCTTTATCTTTTGTAATATCACCTGCTTGGCAGTCTGAGCAGCAATGCGTCCAAACGTTTCAAGAGGATTTTCTTCAACCACAACTTCATCACCAAACTTTGCGTCTGGCTTAATCTTTTGTGCATCCTCCAGTGATATTTCTTCAGCATAGTTTTTGGGAAGTCGTACAACCAGTTTACGTGAAATTATCTTCACGATATTTTTGTCTCTATCAAAGGCAATATCAACTGGCTTAGTAATGCCATATTGTTTCTTATAAGCCGATACCATTGCAGACTGCACTATTTCCTCAATCATTTCACGAGTTATACCTTTTTCAGTTGCAATCTGGTGTAGCGCTTCAAAAAAATTTCCACTCATAGCAATCACCTTTAATAATCTAAATTTGCTTTAACAATCTGCATATAGGGAACAACAATAATCTTTTGTCCTTCATCAATAGTAACTATCGCATTGTCAACCCTGCCAAGCTGCCCTTTGAATGTCTTCCTTACATCATCCTCCAGGTATACCCCTTTCACCGGCGCGCCTATAAATCTGATATAATCATCAATCGTTCGCAACTCCCGTTTCAGCCCTGGCGATGATATTTCCAGAACATAATCATCCAGAAGTTTTCTGCTATCTATTCTGTGCGATAGTTCCTTGCTAAACCTTTCACAGTCATAATGAGATATTCCTTTGGGATGGTCAATCTTTACAGTGATACGCGGTGCCCTGCCATGTATAATTAGCACAACATCATATATCGTATATCCCAGATCATCGGCAACACTTTGTATCATTGCCTGCAAATCATCATTGATTTTCATTGTTATCTCGCAACAATAATGGTAAGGATAAAAAGCCTAAAAAAAAGAGTGGCATACGCCACCCGCTTTACATTACACTGTACAATAAAGCAGAAAATCAAAAAGCAGAAAACCAACTACCTTAATTAATCAATATATTACTATATGCTTACAATTTCAAGCTTTTTTTATCTTTACTTTTATCAAAAGTAATATTCTAATTTACATTATTACAAACAATACTTTCTATTGTATAAACTGTATAAACCCTTTAAAAAAAGGTGTGGTATGGAACGTGATAGTTTACAATCAATTAAATTAGAATTAACAAAAAGCCTGTCATTTTCGCCCTATTTAAGGATATGCCTGCATCCTGTTATTGCATCATCGCATAGCCAGATAGCATACGCTCTGCTATGCTCAGAGCTTCAGGCCGAACCAGCAATACGGTTAAGCTGCATTTATACTATAGTTCATTATAACATTAAAGGTTTTACGCAGCATTTTCATGCTCTTTTAGGACAATCTATTACCGATGAAGAGATAATTGCCATTTGTTCATATCTGAAAGTGTTTGGTAACGTCGATTCAACTGCAGTCCTTAACAACTATGTGATGCACCATTATGCTGATGAATCTCATCACAATGCTGTGATAGAATGTCTGGATACTATCCGAATAGTGCATCAGCAGGACATCACACTGCTTACAACGCTGAAAACAATTCTTAATGATACTTCTGCACATCCTATCATACGGTATTATGCATTACGTGCGCTGGCACTTTACCATGATATTAAAGTATTGCTGCCCTTTTTAAATCAGGATGAAAGTACGCTCACAGGAATATTGGATGCCATTGCTTTTATAGGTGAGGACATTATAGATACCAATAAAGAAAAAGATTCTACTCCAGACGATAGTAACCTTGTCATCGAACTCAGAGTGTTTTTATCAAAGCTTTTACCACAATTTGGCGAATATTCTCTGAAAACAAAGATAGCATGCATACATGCACTTATTTTGTGCAAGCACCGGGAAACTAACGAATACCTCATGAAAATACTCACATCAGATAATGAAAGTGAAAAAGAACATCTCCTGATACTGCTGCAGCACACTATTACCCAATTACGGGATCCTGAACCATTTATACGGATACTCATATCACTGGGGGCTGTTACTCCGCACCATAATAAAATTATAATAGAAAATGTTTTAACATTCTTTACAGCACTTCAAACTGACAGAACAAGTACCATTTTAAAAGACAAAATGTTCAATTACTTTACTGTTTCACTGGATTCGTTTTTTGAGCTATACCGTAAAAATTATATGATTTCAGAAGTAGAAGAAAAAAATCTCCCCGAAAATGTACAAAAAATAAGAAATTTTATTGTATCCGAATTAACGCCACAATTACTGAATATGATTGTTCATTATCTGAAATATAATAAAAATACTGAAATTGCCACAATACTTACTCCCATCACCAATCACATCCAGCAAATCGATAGTTCCAGCAGAGAGGGATTTTTGCTTCTTATTGAAATGCTTTACGATAGCGATCCAAAAAGCAGAGAGATAAGCGCATCACGATTGGAGATGATTGATTTTGAAAAACGATTTCTGCGTGATAGGATAGTCAGGCTATGTGCTATCATTGCAAAACTCAATATACAATCCGCCGCTCCTTTGTTGGTGAAAATTTATAATTATTGTAAAAAGTACAGGGATGACGTTATCTTTGATGCCTGCATAAACACATTGGCAGCGATGCGATACCCCTACATGCTGGGCGAGTTGGAGCTTATGCTTTTATCCGGAGATTCAAAAGAACAGCTATTTGCACTAAACTATTTTATCCACTATAAAGACGAGCATGCCTCGGCAATCCTCTTTGAACTGTTAAAAAATACGTCCAATGGCGATGAGGTTATACAGATTGTTCTCAATCTGTTAACAACCATGCAAATAGCACAATTCAAAGGCAGCACAGAAATACTGAAAAATATAGTACAAACATATACAAGCAATAGTGTAAAAAAAGCAGCGATTCTTTGTATTGGGCATTGCGGAGAGGAAAAAGATATAGAATGGCTTATTGCACAATTTAATGAAACAAATGATACCGCAATAAAAGAATCAATTCTACAGGCAATCAGCAGTATCATACCCCGCCTCAGAGATTTTAATAAACGGCCAATAATACATTTTTTGCTGGATTGCTTAAAAGAATCGGGGATACGGGTGCGGATGTATGCCTGTGCTGTCCTGGTTCAGCTTAATAATAAAGACGTTGAAAACCATATCAAAGAGATGCTTATCATTAAAAATAAAGAAATCCAATCAGAAATATTATTTATTTTTCAAAATAGTAAACTTCCTGAATTTTCGTTTTTTTTGCTTTCTCTTTTAAAAGAGGAATATGCAATAGTATCAGAAACAATACATTTTTTACACACTATCCCATCAGAAATAAGCGATGATATTGCCAATTTCATTGGTAATTTATACAAAAAAAACGGCGTGGATATATCATCAGTAACTCCTGAAGCTATCACCATTAAACACGGTAAAATTGAATGGTTAAAAAAATATTATATCATGAAAATAACCATCCCGCAGGAATCTAATCCTGAAACACTTGAAGAAACAGTAAGCAAACGTAACACCCTGCATTCACTTATTATTAATCATTGCAAAAACAATGCCGTGCATATTAAATATATACTGCCTCATTCAATTGTTGCATATTCAGATAATGCAATGAATATTGCCAATGCCTGTATAGCAATAGAATATGATATTAAGCATTTTAATCAGCATGCATTCAATCCATTTAATGCAATTATACAGTGTTACCATGCTGTGGTTATGGAGTTTGGGCAGGATTTTATAGTCCTTACCATGGATAGGTATCTTCATGATACATTATATAACTATGGTATCATAGATGATGGTTTATATACATCAATTCAAAATGATTATTCATGCAATAGTTTGCCCTACATCCTTGCATCTCCAGCGTATATACCAATTTATTATATTGCCAATAAAAAGAATGCACCATTTGAAGCACAAAAAGCCCTTGATGAAATTATTGTCATGGAGAAGACAAAAAAAGAAAAAGAGCAACAGTTAAGCGAAGAGATACGAAAACGAAAGCTTCATATACAATCGCAGGGAACTGCCGGGTACATTGAAACACTTGAAAAAGTTAATGCTATACTCAGAAGTGAAATTAATGAGATTAACAAATATGTGCAAAAACGAAGCGCCGACAGAGAGCTTAACACACAGTTGTTAAAAATGCTTGAAAATATGCAGAAAAAAATATTTTTAGAGATTTCCAGTTTTATGATGAAATAATAATAGGAATACTTTTGTGGGATAGTCCTGCATATACTATTGTACATTTTCAAGTTCAGCAAACTGTCTGGCAAGATTCATCCTGTGTTCAATTAAAGCATATGAATGGGTAAGAAAAAATATATCATCTTTATACACTAATAGCTGCTTGTATTGCTCATATGCTGTCTTATAATCTTTTAATTTATATGAGCTTTCAGCATAATAGTAGTGATAGGCTTTATCATAGTTTCCTTGTGTGATATCAATAGATTTTAACCGTATCAGCGCCTTATAATATTCCCCTTTTTTAAAAAAAACTTTTGCAAAACCAATACCAGCATCAGGGTATTTTGGATTAATATTCAGCGCGCTGTTAAAATACCGCAATGCTAACTCCAGTTGATTGCGCTCAATATAGATATTACCAATCTTAATAATGGCATCCAGCTCTTTCTTATTAATGTGTAATGCCTGTTTAAACAAAACAAGAGCATCCCCCTCTCTGCCGGTAAAAGCATAGAGCTCTCCTATTAGAATATATATCCTGGGATTTTCCGGAACAATATGTTTTGCTTTTTCTAAATAAACCCGTGCTTCATCAAACTGCCTGTTACGCATATAGGCAATCCCAATATTATACAGAAACGGATAAAACAAAGGAGCATGGGTTAATCCTTCCTGAAATATCGCTATTGCAGCGTTTATATTATTTGCGGCAAGCTCATCAGCGCCTTTATTGTTACAAACTGCAGCTTCGGTGTTGCCGCTACAGTATAAAATGCCTTCCTTTTCATAAATGGTGTGTTGCGGCTTTTGTTCGATAGTTACTGATAATGCATCCTGTGCCGGGGAATTATTTAAAACAGCAACAAGCAACAACCCTACTGTCAGTGATACAGAAAGCATGCAACTTTTGCTCCATTAACAGTAACTATCGCCGGATATGCTTCTTTACATACCGGCATAACGCAGGGACAGCGTGGGTGGAAGTGGCACCCTGCTGGAGGATTTTCCGGAGAGGGGATCTCCCCCTTTACAACCGAGAATGAATGTTTTTCTGGTTTAATATCCGGGATGGACGACAATAAACTTTTGGTATACGGATGGAGCGGTTTTTTATAGAGCATGCTGGCAGTATTTTCTTCAACCAATTTGCCCAGATACATTACCCCAACCATAGTGCTGATATGTTTAACAACAGCTAAATTGTGTGCAACAAAAAGATATGACATCCCAAATTGTTCCTGAATATCAAGCAATAAATTTAGAATCTGTCCCTGTATTGATACGTCAAGTGCTGATATTGGCTCATCCAGTACAATAAATGATGGGCTTAATGCAATCGCCCGTGCAATCCCTATCCGCTGTCGCTGTCCGCCACTGAGCTCATGGGGATAGCGTGATGCGAAGTGCTTATCAAGTCCAACCATTGCCAGTAATTCAGATATCCTGCTGGCAATATCTTTTTTTGTCAATTGGCAATGAATCTTCAGCGCTTCAGCAATTATCTTTTCAACAGTCATACGAGGATTCAGCGAACCATAGGGATCCTGAAAAACTATCTGCATATTCTTTCTAAACTGCCGTAATTCCTTTTTTTGCAATGTATGGATAGGAGTATTCCGTATCATTATTTCTCCGCTATCAGGTTCGATGAGCCTGAGCAGTGCACGGGCTAATGTTGTTTTACCGCATCCACTTTCGCCAACCAATCCGTAGGTATTTCCTTCAGGTATGGATAAGCTTACCCTGTCAACAGCTTTTACAAGTCCATGCTTGCCAAACGCTCCTTTTTTCATTGCAAAGGTTTTAACTATATCCTTTACACCTACAATAATTTCATGTTCCATTGATTATGCTATTCTCTTCTACAATATTATTATGTGTTCCTGTCATGCTGAATCATAGTCTGTCTTTAGAACAGGCTCACCTCCGCATCGATTGCTTAACGTTAAATCCTGAATCAAAGTTCAGGATAACTATCGCCAAAAATTATTATTCATTTACATTGCTTCATTGCAGTAATCCACAATAGTCATGCAAAACTATCAATTGTCAACCCTAAATTACGGTAAAAAATTTTACTTGCATATATACCATATATAATGATAGTATATATTTATAAAAAATAAGTATAGTCATGGGGTGCTGGTATGCAAAAAATATTCCGATTACTTTCATTATTGATAGTTGCAAGTATTGTCATAACCAGTTCAGGATGCGCAACAGTATACAGGCAGCAGAAGAAGAAGATAAATGAAAATTATCAGGAAGGTATCCAGCTCTATAAACAGGGTGATTATAAAAATGCGAAAGAACATTTTGAAACGGTGCTTTCTATTGATCCTCAGCATTCAGGGGCAAAGCAATATTTAATCATTACAACAGAAGCGCTGCAAAAAAGGAGCAAAGTATATTATGATGCTGGTATAAGATATAAGCGCCAGGGCAATTTAGAAAATGCGTTGATTCAATTTTTGCAAGCCGAACAGCGCGATCCTGATTATAAAGATGTTAAACAACAGATTTCAAATATACGCAGTTCAAAGTATGCAACAAAAAAATATAATACATATTACGCGACTGCAAAGAAACAATATGAAAAGAAGAGATATATCGCTGCTTATCAAAATTGTAATAAAGCTGAGCTATTTGATCCCAATAGTCTTGAGTTGAAAACATTAAAGGCAAGGATAAAAAACCAGCTTGATAACAATTCATATCCTTACACATCAAAAGCAGAAACGGCTAAGAAGAAAAATCCTGCTCTTGCAAAGAAATATTGTAATAAAGCACTTGCTGTCAATCCATGGGATGAAAAAGCTCAATCGATAGTAAAAGATATTAAACGAATTGAAAATCTCAATGATCTCTATGCGAACGGTGAAAAAGCGTACAAAAAAGGAGATTATGTAGCAGCCTACAGGGCATTTAAACAAATTGACAACAATGAGCCGGGATACAGGAATACCACAAATTATCTTTCAACCATTAAAACCAGATTAGAGGCAAACATAAACACCTACTATCAAAATGGCGTTACCTACTATGAGCAGGATAACTTTAAGGCTGCTATTGCCGAATGGGATATAGTACTCCTTATTAACCCTGATCACCAAAAAGCACGTGAATATCGTGAACGGGCAGTAACAAAATTAGAATTGCAACAATCACTTCAGTAAAAAGGCATAACCTTTTACACAGCTTTTTGCAATACCTTCCCTGATATTAAATGCTTGATTGCTTCATCAAGCCCTTCCAGGGTAAGTTCAAACATGGGGAATATATTTTTTATCATCCGCGTAGTCTGGATATAATCCCATGAACGCTGCGGGATAGGATTAAGCCATAGTGAATACTTAAATGTTTCACGCAACCGCTGCAGCCATACAATGCCAGGAATATCATTATGGTACCAATAATCAATAGCACCGTTTGCCCATGTCAGTTCTGATGGCGCCATTTCAGCATCGCCTACAATGATAAGCTTATAGTCTTTATCGGTATTCTTTAAAAAGTCAACAGTGCTTATGCTCTCTGAGCGTTCAATATCCTTCCATAAATCCTGATAAATACAATTGTGAAAATAAAAGTATTTTAATTTACTGATTTGCGAAGATGCTGCTGAAAAAAGCCTTTCAACCAGCCTGGCATAAGGAGTCATTGAACCGCCCGCATCCATGAGTAAAATAAGCTTTGCTGCCTTTTTTTCTTTCTTTTTCCATATAAGCTCCAGCTCACCTGCATTTTTACTGGTAGCATCAACGGTTTGCTCAACATCCAGATGTTCTTCGGGACCAATAGGCAATAATGAACGCAGATGCGACAGTGCCACCCTCATCTGCCGTGTATCAAGGATGATCTGATTGGAATAGTTTTTAAATTCACGCTTTTCAGCAATCTGCACTGCGCTTTTATGCCGTGATACACCCTGTCCAATTCTGATACCCGCAGGATTATATCCCCATGCCCCCTGGGTAGAACGTCCTCCGGTACCAATGGCTTTATTACCACCAACATGATTTTTATAATGTCCCTGCCGCAGTTGTTCCTCAAAATTGCGCAGAACTTCATCTAAATTGAGCTTTTCAACCTGACGCTTTTCCTCCTCGGTTAGATGAAGTTCCTTTACCTTTTTTAAACCTTCTAAAATTTGTTCAAGCAATTCATCAGTGGTTTCAACATCCTTAAATGTATCCAGAAATGCAATATCGTATCGGTCATACAATACTTCATTCTTCACAAGAATAGCCCGTGCCATATAATAAAATTTAGTCAGGCTTACATCGTTTAGATTAAGCACCAGCGCCTCATGGAGAGCCATCCACTCATGGATGGAAACAGGCACGCCCTGCGCTTTAAGGTTAAAGAAAAAATTAATAAACATCGCGCGTCCTTATGCTGCTGTTGTAGGCATAATGTGTTTTGCCCGAGTTTGCTACAACATCAATATCTTCTTTTTTCTTTAAGAGTGTTCCAATAAATGGTATCTCATCCTCTATTTTTTTTATTGATACACCGCCTATTTTAAGAGCCTGTATCCAGTCAACAAGTTCGCTTGTTGATGGTTTTTTCCGCAACATGTCAAACTGCCGAATCCAGTAAAATTTCTTCAAACATTCACGGAGCAGCTTCTTCTCTATATCCGGAAAATGTACCCGTACAATCTTCTCCATAAGCTCTTCATCAGGAAATGCAATATAGTGGAATACACAGCGCCGTAAAAATGGATCGGGCAGTTCCTTTTCGCTATTAGAAGTTATAATGACAATTGGCCGGTGCTGTGCGGCTATCGTCTCACCTGTTTCAGGTATATAAAAATTCATGATATCAAGCTCGTGCAGAAGGTCATTGGGGAATTCAATATCCGCTTTATCTATTTCATCTATTAAAAGAACCACCTGCTCTTCTGCTGCAAATGATTCGCCCAGCTTCCCCAGCTTAATATACTGTTTAATGTTGGAAACATCCTTATCACCAAACCGCGCATCGTTTAAACGCTGCACCGTATCATATACATATAAACCTTCCTGAGCCTTTGTTGTTGATTTTATATTCCAAACCAATAAACGTTTTCCCAATCCTCTGGCAATGGAGTGCGCCAGGAGTGTTTTCCCCGTCCCTGGCTCCCCTTTTACCAATAATGGCCTGCCCAATGCTATAGCAACATTTACATTATCCTTCAGTTCCTGCGAAAGAACATACTCATCAGTACCGGTAAAATAATTCATCGTGCACCTCATCATATTTTATACGATAGTTCTTTATACTATTTATACTATCCTATTGTAGTACAGGAAAGCATAAAAAACAAAAAATTACACTGTTATGTTCCAATACATTGCACCATAACCTTACGGGTGCGCGGACCATCAAATTCACAAAAAAATATCCCCTGCCATGTCCCAAGCTGTAAGCGCCCTTTCTCGACAATGACACTTACTGAGCAGCCAATCAGTGACGATTTAATATGCGCAGGGGAATTTCCTTCTAAATGCGCAAAATGCAACGACTCTAATTTCATGTGCGATAGTCCCAGTAAAATGTCCTGGGACACTGCAGGGTCCGCATTTTCATTAATAGTGACTGCCGCTGTTGTATGAGGAACATACACAACACATAAGCCGCTATCAATAGATGATTTACTAACACCATCCGCCACTTTAGCAGTGATATTAATGAGTTCTTCTTTTCTGCCTGTGGAAACCTGAAATGAAATCATCACGTTGCCTCAATTATTATGGTATAGTATATAATAGTAATTCTTTAATGCTATGTAACAATTTATACAGTTATAGCATTTTTTTTACAAGATTTTTTCAGATTGTTATCCATAGCAGTGCATAATGCAACCACATATAAAATAAAACCTGTAATGTTGTTGACATACACATTATATGGTATGTATATTTATTAATAGAGCAAAGCATCATGAAAAAAGTAGATAGAACAAAAGAAAACATCAAGGTTGACGAATTAGACGATAAAACCCGTAAACAGATGTTTGATAAGTTTGTACAGTCGGGCGGTAAGGTCGTTAATGAACATGACAGTCAACAGATTAAATTAAAAAAAAGAGTACCGACAGTAACCACCAGTACAAAAAGAACATATCCCGCAAAAAATACTGTTAAGGAATCAAAACAACCTCAAATAAAACATGAAGTAGTGTTTGAAACGTGGCTTCAGAAAAAGCTTTCGCACCTGTTTATACGTTTACGATTATTATTTCTTGGTGTTACCGGATTTTCTGCTGACACATTTAAGCATCGATTTTGTTACAACGTAATACATGATTATAAAACAGCACTGCTGCAATTTCAGGTGCAATATTTTTATCTATTTAATCCACAATACAGCAAGCAGATTATAGCAAAATTAGATGCTGTCAATCCCCTTTATTATGAACTTATAGTAATGATATCCAATATATTTGACAGAACGCGATTCACCGAGATCGAAGAAATAATCCAGCAAAATGAGCCGGTAAGTACATCAAAACTTAAAAATCACATCATCCCAATATACAGAAGTTTGTATATTCTTTATCCATATATTGAATTAATTGAACTGGCATACCGTGCTGCATACGATACGCTGGGAACTATCGAAAAACAAAAATCTTCTGTATACTATGAAAGGAAAAAATTTATCCGTAACAGCCTGTACACAACATTCTATAAATTACTTCCGCGTCTTCACATAATAATCTGTTATTACTACAACGTCTACATTGACATAACAAATCCCTATGTACAAACTATCATGCAGATAACTCAGGATGATCTTCCCGGAAAAAGAAAAGCAATACAGTCAAACCAGGAAGCATCTCAGCAACAAGAAGCTGAAACACAGGAGCAAACCACCTCAATACCTCCGCATATCATTAAAGGGATTTCCCTTATGAATATATCAACCAATGATATTATGACATTATTTAAAAATAATTCCAGTGTTCAACCCAACCCGGCTGATAAGGCTGCTATTACGTATGTGCTTTTTAAAAAATTTGACGATGAATTTTCTATTGTGCTCACTACCAATAAAATTAAATATAATATTCAATTTACCGAATCAGGCAAGATTGATTATAAAAACAGGCTAGCTGACCTTTACAATGAACTGCGAAAAATTACTGAGAGTTTTCAGGAATATATGCACATACTGGAAACATACGAACGCATACGTTCAGAAAAACCCATGAGCAATGCACAATATATTGAATATACCAGGATACTGACACAACTTGAAAAAAAGAAAAAAGTGCAGTCAAAAAACATGCGTATGGTTACCAAATCAATCATGGATGCAATTACAGCAGAATTGGATATCTTAATAAAAGATATGGATGAGGAACATAAAATTGTTGATAATCCACAGGATTTTCTTGAGTTTGATCTCAATGTTGAATCGGCTCATCTGCTACAGGATAAAAAGGTATATGAAGCCATTCACCTGGCATACTTTTATGCATGTGCCCTTTCATTCAGGCTTCAGGAAGGCGATCTGGCAGGCGATGTTGAATTTAAAGAAGGTGAAACACCGTTAGCTATGGTACAGCAAAATGAAAAATCATCGTCAGCCTCTGAGACAGGGAATACCTCTACCAAAAAAGAATCATCATCGGTTATTCAAGAGCTTGATGATCTTTTTTAAAATCATGCATTGCTTCATGACGTCGCTGCCGTATCAACTCCGGATCATCACACAGCAATTCATCAGTAAAAGGAATAGCTTTAGCCATAGTTTTTAATGCAGTAAAATAATCATCGCCCAATGGAACAACATCTGCATTTTTCCTTGTGGCGATAGTTCCTTCTTTTTTGCGTCCCACCTGTGGACCAATGCCCACTCTAAAACCAGCCTGATGCATTGCAGCGCGTATATGGAATGCCGCAGAATAGGTGGTAACAATACCATCATCCCTGCATACGTGATATATCTTTTTAAAAAAATCTACTGTCCACAATTCAGGATTTTTTGCCGGTGAGAAGGGATCATGGAACACAGCATCAAAATAATCTTCTGGCATGGATGCAATGAGCTTACGAGCATCGCCGTATAAAACAACATGGTTATACCATGCAGTGGTTACCTCTTTTTCTATAGCTGCCCTTATGATGAGCTTATACAGTTCATCTCTGTCATCATGAAACATTATTGTTTCCATGGTGCATGGTATAGCGGGATTTTTTTCAAATGAAACAATATGATAAAAAGCATTGTCATTTCTTTTCCTTGCTTCATACAACAGCGCCAGCACATTGTATCCCAATCCTAAACCAACATCCAGCACACACACGGTACCTTCTTTTTCCAGCACCCTTGAAGGGAGCACATGCATGTACAGCGCTTCCCTGTAAGCACCCGAAAGGGAATGCATGGCTTCACTGTACTCATCATCAAAAAATGTGTAGGTACTGTCCTCTGTCTTTAAAGGTTTCAATGCCATAGTACAATAAAGTTTATCTGCATTGTAAAAGTTGTGCAATTTCATCGTGCAGAACATAATCAACCATGATAAGGTATCCATCTGCTCTCTTTTGTTTTAATGCAATAGTACGGTTGCTATATGAAGGGGACAATTCACCACGTTTTCCACCACTTAACTGCAACACGTTAACAATAATTTGCTGGTATCGATGCTCAGACCTTTGCAAAGCTATAGTCAGCAGCTCATCGCTGGCAAGCTTCTTTTGGGGCAATTCATTATACGGTATATAAACAACAAGGCGCAGCACATTGTTATCAATGCACCCTTCTTTCACTGCTACCGTACTGCCTGATGAGCAGGCAAAATAGTGAAGGCACAGAATAATTGCAATGCAATATATACCATAGTTTGTGTTTTTACTATTCATTGTATTTCCGCTGGGCTTTCCGCCGTGCAAAATTTTCAATCCTCAATTTTACCGCTTCAGCATCAAGTCCTGTAATTTTAACATTTTTATTACGGGCTTTTTGTCCATGTGCGATAGTTACTGAAGATTTTGGCACATCAAGTACTTTTGCTAAAAATGCTATTAATGATTTATTTGCCTTCTCATCCACAGGAGGAGCATTTACATGAACCCGATACACACCATCGGCACATTCGATGCTATTCTTTGATGATTTGGGGATAACCTTTATAGAAAGCATACACTCATCCATGATTACATACCATTGCCTTATCGACGATACAGCTATAGTATACATCACTCTATACCATTACCACTTGCATGTCAATACGTTTCCGAGCTATAATAAAAAAGAAAGAGGATGAAATTTCGGGAACTTCATCCTCTTTCTTTTCTGGAAAACCATAAGCCTTAAACCTGTGGTACATTGTGTACCAAACTCATCTTTCCGCAATGATACTTGCGGACAGAACAGTAAGAACTTAGAGTTGTAAAAAACCTAAAACTTACTCTTCTACTTATAAATAAATACAATGATTATGGAAAAGTCAAGTCGTTTATCTAAATTTTTCAAAATTTTTTAAATTAATTTTTATCTTCCATTGTGTCATCCTTAAACGTAGAAAGTTGTCCTGAATCATGTCCTTACCTTGTTTAAGGATCTAAGGTTAATTATTGAGATTCCAGGTCAAGCCCGGAATGACAGCATTGGCATGTCATTCTGAGGTGGTGGCGAAGAATTGTGGCATTATATAAAAAATAGATGCTTCAGTCGCTAACGCTCCTTCAGCATGACACTGTTGTCATATGTCATCCTGAAACGCAGACGAAGTATATTGTCTTTTGTGAGAGTGAACGAATAGTAGCTTCAGTACTGCGTCCTTCTGAATGACAATGGTATTCACTGATAAAAATTTATGGTGAAGCGCTTTTATTATTATTGACTTTTTCCAGCAGTCACATAAATACTGATTCGTCGGTTATATTTATACATGTGACCAACATCCTGAAATTATATTGTTATTATTACTATATTTTTAGCGGAGGTTATCATGCACAGTAACTATCGCCCAATGGCATTGCTGTTTGCCTTTTTAATGTTATTGCCAGGCTGCACCTCATTAGGGATACGCAGCATACCCGTAGATGAATTAAAGAAAAAATATGCCAGCACCTCTTCACACTTTATTGTGGTTGATGATGTAGCAATCCATTACCGTGATGAAGGGAATAAGGATGCCCCCGTTTTATTGCTTTTACATGGAGTTTGTGCTTCTCTTCACACATGGGACGGCTGGGTAGCTCTATTAAAAGATGATTACAGAATAATCCGCGTGGATGCACCATGTTTTGGTTTAACCGGCCCCATTCCATCCGGCAATTATACACCCGAGTATTATGTTGAACTTATTAACAAAATGCTTAAGCAGCTTTCAATACAAAAACTTTCAATTGCAGGGAATTCACTTGGCGGTTATATGGCATGGCAATTTGCGTTAAAATATCCGCAAAAAGTTGAAAAATTAATCTTAATTGATTCAGTTGGTTTCCCGCAGGAAATGCCGTGGCTTTTAAAATTTTCCACAAACGGTTTGGTACGCCCGTTTGCGCGCAGTGTGATGCCCCGCTATTTTATCAATAAAGCTGTTCATGAAGTGTATGGTGATCAGAGCAAGGTAACAAAGGAAGTGGTTGACCGATATTTTGAGCTTTCGCAAAGAGAGGGGAATAAAAGCGCATGGATAGACATCTTTATGGTTATGAAAGAATATTCAAAACGGGAAGACCTTTCAAAAGGCTTAACTGATATACACTGTCCCATCATGGTCATGTGGGGCACAAAGGATATATGGATTCCCTATACTACTGAGTTCCCCAAATGGCAGAAAGCATTGCCCTATGCAACCTTCAAGGTGTACGAGGGTACTGGACACATCCCGATGGAAGAAATACCTGAAGTAACCGCCTATGATGCCATGGCATTTTTAACCGGTAAAAAACTCACAGCAGGGAATTAATATCTACCGGGTTGGCTATAATCTTTTTATCTTGAAACATCAGGGCATTTTTATTTAGCAGGTATTCAATGGTTACAATTATCCAGCCACGCCCAAGCCAGCGGTGACCGTTCTTCTTTGGATACATCATATTCATCAATCTATCAAAGGTAATCCCACCGTTTGGAGCATTTGCTATGATAGAATAAATCTGCTTTGTGCGTGATTTTCTGTATTCAATTATCTGTTCAATACGTTGCTTTGGATTGGCAACCGGTTTGCCATGCGCACCAAGTATGCATTCCAGATGAGGAAGCTGCAGGCATGAGTGTAAGGTTTGCATGTAAGCCTGAAGATCCGATCGAGGAGGTCCAAGCCATGTATAGATACTGCGCAAAACATTATCGCCGCCAAACAGTATGCCCTGCTCTTTATTGTAGAGCATGATATGATCGGCACAATGTCCCGGTCCTGGTATGATTTTCCATTTTGTATTGTCTACAGTAATAGTATCATGCGGTGATACGATGATATCAGGGTTGGGGACATACTGTATACCATATAATTTTTTAAACATTTTTTGATAAAAAAACTCCAGAGGTAGCGCCGCTAACCGCTGTTGAATGGTTGAGTACCGCTTTTTTAATACTCCATCCTCTTTATTGGCATGAATATAACTTTTCCGGTTTGCTATAACATGCGTCATGGGTTCCGTAAGCATTATCGTTAAATGGTACTGCTGCTGCAGGCGCCTTAATCCAGCAAAGTGATCCGGATGGGTATGGCTTAACAGTACCCGTGTGATTCGCCAGTTTTTATTAATGCTCTGTACGTAATCAATTGCATCGCCAACAATCTGTATTGAAACATCATCACCATAACCGCCATCAAACAGTAATCCATCACTACCAGCTATAACATAAAGGTTAATTGGCGGGGTTACCCTGAGTGACCGTTGTTCAACAATTCTGAATATACCGGGATATACTTCCTTAAAGTTTTTTATTTTCATTTTTATTTCGCTTTCAATACGATGCAATGCCAGTTGCTCATACTTTCATCATGGATTGGTGTACATCCACACTGCTGGAATAATTGTATTATCCCTTTAACCCAGCGATGACCAACACCACTTAGTATTATTGTACCACCTTTTTCAACCAGTGACACAATGTTTGTAACATTTTTCTCAATAATATCTGATAATAAATTTGCAACAATAATTTTATATTTTTTATATGCTTTCATATCCGCAACATCAGAAACAAAAAATGATATTCTATTACAGCCATTTTTTGCAGCATTTTCCTTTGCGCGCTCTACCGAGATTGTATCTATGTCAAATGCGTCGATTGTTCCTATGCCAAGCATTGCAGCTACAATAGCGATGATGCCGGTACCGGTGCCAATATCACACAGTGTAAGCATTTGTCTTTCTTCCGGAGAAAAAGTATTGACAATTGTTTCTAGTTGCTGAATGCACATGCGTGTTGTAGGATGGGTGCCATCACCAAAGGCATCCTTTGGATTTAAGGCAATAGTATATTTATATGAACTATCGCCCCCCAATGCTTTTGTGGTTGGATAAACATAGATTGATGGAGTTATTGCTACTCCAGTAAGATAATCAAGATACCGGTACTTCCATACCTCTTCTTCTAAATTATTAATCTGCAAAATATAATCTTTTGCAAATGATGGTATTTCATCCTCGTCATCAAATAGCGCAATAATTGCCTTTTCATCATACAGTATTGAAATGCTCTGGGCATGTAGCGCTAACTTTTCACTTAACTGTTCATCAATATCAGCAGTAAAATATACCTGATACATAGGCTAACCACATCGTGAAAAACCACATATACGACATACCGAGCATCCTGACTCAAATTCCAGCGGGCCATGACATTCAGGACACACGCCAACCATCACGGTATCGCTGCCCTTACCATTGGTCTCGGCAATATTTTTGTGTATGTCCTCACTCTGCTCCTGAGCTACATCAGGATGTATGTATCGCTCAATAGCCTTTGCAATAGCATCAGCACACGAGTAAATTCTTCCACCCATGACCCACGCCTGATTGGGACAGCGTACTCCTTTAAGCTGCTTTATTATTTGATCAGGTTCAATCCCTGAACGCAATCCTAACGAAATAAGCCTGCTTACTGCCTCGGCCTGGCTGGCTGCGCATCCGCCCGCCTTGCCCATGGTTGCAAACACCTCAAACAACCCATACTCATCTTCATTAATAGTAACATACAGGGAGCCACACCCCGTATTCATCTTCAGTGTTTTACCCCAGGTTACCTCTTTCCTTGGACGCGGTTGAATATTAAGCATAATAGGTACGGGCTGCTTTCCCTTTTCAACCTGCAGCACCTGTGTTTCCCGTGAACCATCACGATAAACGGTTATCCCTTTACATCCCAGATGATAAGCCATCATGTACACCGTTTCAATATCCTCTACTGTTGCCGAATGAGGAAAGTTTACCGTTTTGGAAACTGCATTATCTACATATTCCTGAAACGCTGCCTGAATACGAACATGCCACTCCGGTGCAATATCATGTGCTGTTACAAACAAAGCACGCACCTCATCAGGGAGTTCTTCGATATGTGCCACTGACCCGGTTTGCGCAACCTTTTGCATAAGCTCATCAGTATACAGTCCGTGCTCTTTACAATAGTTAACAAATAATGGGTTTGATTCAATCAACCTGTTGTTATCAAGGACATTGCGTACATACGCCAGTGCAAAGATGGGTTCAACACCACTTGATGTTCCGGCAATGATGCTTATAGTACCTGTTGGGGCGATAGTTGTTGTTGTAGCATTCCTCAGCGGCTCATCACCGTTGTGTGCATAATCCGAAAGCGGAAAGTTGGGGAATGCTCCCCGTTCTTGAGCAAGTGCACGCGAAGCCTCTTTTGAAGCATCCTGGATGGCTGACATAACATTTTTTGCAACACCCAGCGCAGCTTCGGAATCATAAGGTATGCCTAACGCAATGAGCATATCAGCAAAACCCATGATACCAAGCCCTATCTTGCGGTTTGCTTTTGTCTTTTCTTCTATCATTGGCAGCGGATAGTTGTTAACATCAATGACATTATCCAGAAAATGAACAGCTTTATAGGTAATATCCTTTAACAGTTCGTAATCCACACTTACCGATTTGCCATTGTTTACCACACATCGCGCTACATTAATTGATCCAAGATTACACGATTCATACGGAAGAAGTGGTTGCTCCCCGCAGGGGTTGGTGCTTTCAATGAGACCAACCTTTCTTAAAACATTTTTTTCATTAATCCTGTCTATAAATACTATCCCTGGCTCACCGTTTTTCCATGCCATATGGACGATGAGGTTAAAAACTTCACGAGCTTTAAGCGTACCGCTAACCCTGTTATTTCGAGGATTGATGAGCTCATAGTTTTCATCTTTTTCTACTGCATTCATAAAGGCATCGCTTACGGCAACTGAACAGTTAAAATTGGTTAGTGCATCATTCTTTTCTTTTGCTTTTATAAACTCAAGTATATCAGGGTGGGTAACATGCAGTATTGCCATATTGGCCCCTCGACGCGTACCACCCTGCTTTATGGTTTCAGTTGCTGTATTAAATATGTTCATAAATGACACAGGCCCACTTGAAACACCTTTTGTTGTTTGCACAACATCATTTTTTGGTCGTAATTTTGAAAATGAAAACCCTGTGCCTCCGCCGCTTTTATGAATCAATGCCATATATTTTATTGCATCAAATATAGCATCCATTGAATCTTCAACTGGCAATACAAAGCATGCCGATAATTGTCCTAAAGGCCTGCCAGCATTCATAAGTGTTGGACTGTTGGGTATAAAAAGAAGGTCAACCATCATATCATAAAAGGTCGTTGCAACCTGTGAAACATGCTTGCTGTCTTTTCCATATAAAAAGTCAGCCGATGCTATATATTTTGCTATTCGCTCAAACATCTGACGAGGAGTTTCAATGACCGTACCCTCTTCATCTTTTGCCAGATAACGTTTTTCCAATACAATCTGTGCATTGTTTGTAAGATATGGTTCCCTATCCGAATCAATAACGATATCATTCCAGATATCAATCTTTGTGCCCACAAAAAACCTCCACTGGGAATAAAATTATTTGCCATTGTTATTACTGGCTTGACCCGTAACCTCTTTTTCTGGAGCATTATTCCGGATTTAACCCGTAATCCCTTTTACCACTACCATCATTCCGGACCTGTTCCAGAATCTCCTTGCCACCATGATATCCTGAAATGAACCTGAAACCAGTTCAGGACATGATTCAGGATGACATACTACCCTATTGTCATCCTTTATGGGTGTCCGTAAGCCAGCCATTAGTAACTTCACTAAAAAATAAATACTATATAGAGTATATACAATAATCTGGCATTAATCAAATACTAAACTTGCTAATCATTTTGAAAGAAGCAATTCTTTTTTATGAGCACATTGAAAAATAAGGCATTCCATTACTCATACCATTTGCAGCACTACGTACAATATTGCTCCCGTACCTGCGCCTATATAATACCATCAAAAATGTAAGCATGAAAGCATCCAGTATAATAATTATCATCGTTTACAATGCATGCACATATCGTTAAAGGAAGATGAAAAAGATTATTCTTTACTATTTACTATCCTGTTACTGTAAAGCAGTAATAACATTTTTTACCAACGATTCTTCAGATAAAAATATCATCCTGAAAAAGTCTGCACTCATGAATAGATTGCTTCTCTACCTTGCAGTTAGTGTGTCACCAATTCATAAAATTGCTTAAACAGGTAGCGCGAATCATGAGGTCCGGGATTAGCCTCGGGATGATACTGAACGCTGAAGATTGGCAGCTTTTTATGTCGCAGTCCCTCAACCGTTGTATCATTGCAGTTAAGATGTGTTATCTCCACATCGTTGTTGTGTTTTATTGACTCATAATCAACGGCAAATCCGTGGTTCTGCGATGTAATCTCAACCTTTTGTGTTAAAAGATTCTTTACCGGCTGGTTTGTTCCCCTGTGTCCAAATTTAAGCTTATAGGTTTTTGCCCCCATCCCCAGTGCTATGAGCTGATGTCCCAGACATATCCCAAAACAGGGTATGTGCGTCTTCATTATATTGTTTACCAGGGTTTTTGCATACTCCACCGCATCAGGGTCACCAGGGCCATTGGATAAAAACACCCCCTTGATGTCCTTATTCTTCAAAACCTGTGATAACGCCATGTTCCCGGGATACACCACAACATTACATCCCTGTTCATGTAGCAACCTTAAAATATTCATCTTTACACCAAAGTCAAATACGGCAATGGTTGGAGCGCCGCTTCTATTTTTGCCAAATGGGTAAGGTTTGCTACACATCACATTAAAGGTTAAATCCAATCCTGCCATGGCAGGATGAGCTAAAATCTTTCCCATGGCTCCGCTGGTGTCCATACATATCACTGCACGCATTGCACCTTTATCGCGAATATGGCGCGTTAATCTGCGCGTATCAATTCCTTCAATGCCGGGTATTTTATAATCTTTAAGATATTCATCAAGTGAGCGCATAGCCCGGTGATTGGAATATGCCTTGCTGTACTCTTTGACCACAAATCCTGCCACCTGCACTTTAGAAGACTCCACATCGTCATTGTTAACACCATAATTACCAATCATTGGATAGGTCATGGCAACTATCTGTCCGCTATATGAAGGATCGGTTAAAACCTCCTGATATCCGCTCATCGATGTGTTGAATACAGCCTCGCCTATTGCCTCTTTTTCATAGCCAAAGCTATACCCTTCAAAAATGGTTCCATCCTCTAACAGTAAATAAGCTCGTTTTTGCATAGGTACCCTGTGTTTTTTAACTGTTTAACAATTATATAGCATGCTTACTGTGATTCAATAATTTTTAAAAAAATACGCATAGAAACATGGTTCGTTTTGAAATGGTGCCATACCAACATCAACATGCACATTTTCATTGTTTGATAGTTCATAGGTATACATCGAATATACTGGCGAAGCAATCACCGCATGAATCAACTCTATGAGCTTTATCCCAATGAAGGCGCCTGCAAAAACAGCCCGCTTTCCACCATCCTCCCAGTAATAGGTCAGCAACCCGCCTAACGAACATTCCGTAAGCCAGTAAGTATGTCCCCACAGCCTGTGACCTTTATAAAAAAGACCGCCGCCAGGAACTATCGCCGAAGCAACAAAAGCCGTAACATCATCATGTAAAAAAAATGGTGGCAAAACCTTTTGTTTCTGGTACGCATACGAAAGCTGATTAAAAAAAGCAACCGTGTAGGTGACGGGAAGCGTTGCCCAGAGGTAAATGCCAAGACGGTACTGAGCATTGGTTTTGTTGCCGTTAACCCATGGAAAAAAATTGACATCCAGGTTGCCAAGCGCCGGGACAAGCATAAGCTGTGTTGCAACCGCACCTAACGCAACATATATCCCCGGCCAGTCGGGCTCACTGTGCGAAAATCCCAGATAGTGCGTGGAAAGAAATGCTCCATAACCCGGAAGCACTATATTGCCAAGGGGATTAACAACACAGGTTGCCTCTATTGCGCGCTTACCATCGCTGTCACCTTTCAGCAGTTTTTTACCCGAATATTCTTGATTTATGTTTTCATGAATTTGAGCGTCAATACGCTTGATAATCATAGGAAATTTATTTCCAGCATTCAACGTAATTTGTTGGCCTTCGTTATAGTCGGCATGTATTGTAACCAGAGCACTATAACGCTTAACACTCACAACAACGCATTCAGCTCCATCTGTAAGTGTATACCGTCCCTGCTGTAATCCATGCCACTGCCCTGCATCAATGATATAAGTATTAGTATTTATTTTTTGTTTGATAGTTACCGGTAAAAAATCAGAATGGCGTTTTAAAATTTCTTTTGCCGCTTTCAGAGGAATATTTTTTGGTATGGTGCTGTGTATGGTTATGGTTTCTTCTTTAAAAGTACTCATGGCTTCAAGAGGTTTAAATGTCAGATTGCAGGTATAAACAGGTCCAACAAGAAATACCTGCATATACACAATAAGGGAAACACCATACAGATGAGCCTTCCCAACAATTTCATCAGCACTTTTAGTGTTTGTTATCTGTAAAAATGTTTGCGCATCATAGGGCACCAACTGCCTGCCGTTTTCAAATGCCTCCTTGATTGCTTCTGATGTGATGCTGCTCAGAGCTTTTATCATAGGGGTGTCAACACTGGTATTAACGATAACTACATCTATTGGCACATCATCAGCATAAGCTGCCGTGCCGATAACACTATATACTGCACACCATACTATTAAAAATGCATTGCGCATGCTATACCTGTAATCTTTTCATAATCGTTGACTGCAAAAACCGGCAATACTTCAATGCGTGAATCTTCCTGTTCCACAACCGATATAGTATATGGCACGGACAATGTATGAACTATCTCAACTATCTTAATGACAGACAGCAAGCTTAAAAAAGCGTATGATGCGCTTTTATTTGCATCATGTGTTCTATAACGCTGATTTGCACTGTCCCATTCTGACGGTCTGGCATAATTATAGAGTAATCCATAAACACAAAGATTGGTGATATGGAAATACCAGTATCCCCATGCCCGGTATCCCTTATAAAACATGCCGCTTCCTCCCCCAAGCAGTGACAGATAAACCTCATTTTTTTTATCGCCCATGGTTGAGACTTTACCCTTATAGTACCGTGCCTGCTCCAAATATGAATGAGAAAATGAATCAACAAACGAAGGCATGCCCCCAACAAAGAGCATATACCAGCCAAAATAGTATAGAGCTCTATCGTGACGCGAGATATCCTCATGATGTTTTTTCATTGTATCAGGTTTGTGGGTTAACCCCCACATCTGCATTCCAGTATAGGGAACAACATTACCAATCCATAACAGCAATCCTTCATAATCTTCATTGGCATAATACCCAAAGAATGGTACAACCACAGGCATGGTGGCGCTTGCCGGAATAGTAAAAGCAATTAAAGAACAGCTATCCTCCCATGCTGCCTTATTAAAAACAATCTCCTGCTTTCTGCCATAATAAAATTGTTGTATAGCTTCTGCTTCTTTTTTAAAATCAATAAGTACCATACAATCGTTGTATACACCATTACCAGCAACGATATTGTTGACTATAGTAACGTTATCCATAGGTTTAAGGGAAACAAAATCATCATGCAGCATCTCAACGGTATAGCAGGTAAATGTTCCATTTATGGTAAAATCGCTAACCACAGTATTATGCGATATATAGGCCGGCACCTGGAATCGCTGGCATAATAAAACCATAAATTGTGAAGCTATCTCTTCGGCTATATAGCTTGCCTCCCGGTCAGATTTATCCATGATAGTGCCCTTGACAGTTGCCGTATAGCTACATACCTCTTTGCCATTATAGGGTATATCCAGCCCATATGCCGCGATATGCACCCGGTAGCCGCTTGCTGTCTGGCTTACTTTACCAATGACAAATAACGATAGCCCCATCTCTCTGGTAAAAAGGAGCATACACTGCTCATCATAACATGCATAGCGCTGTTGCTGCCGTGCTAAATTTTCAGGATTAACACTATCAAAAATCTGCAATGAAGCTGCTATGTTGATAATATGTTGCCGCAGCAGTGTTGCCAGAAACATCTCCTCTGAGGAAAAACCACGAATAATCCCAAATCCTGCCTTTGGTTTTGCATACACCAGGGTTGAAGCAAGAATAAACACTACACATAGTATTATATATTTCTTTATGCTATCCTGTTTCACTCATATCCTGCCATCAATACTTTTTTATTGGGAATACCGTTTCGATGGAATAACACCCTGCCCCTACTTAATAACTATCTCATAAGGATAGAGTAACAACACCTCTTCTTTATTGAGAGATTCAAAAATCAGCATATTGTACATATACTGCAGCATATCGGAAAGAGCTGTCTGAAAACTTGTTCCCTTCAAGATTTTTCGCAAGTCAATATCCTTTTCCGGTAACTGGATAACCTTAAACTCACCTTTTATGTTTGCTAAACTTGCCGCATACGACAGTGCAACGATAAGCCCGCCCTGTGTGTCAGCAAGTCCATTGTTCAGAGCTTGCGAACCAGTAAAAATTTTCCCTTCTGCAACCTGTGGAATAGCTTCGGTGGGTATATTCCTGCCCATCTCCACCTTCTGGATAAATTCATTATAGGTAAAATCAACATTCTTTTGTATAAGCTGCTTTTCCTTATCGTTCATTGCCCTGGATTCAGAAAAGATGTCAGCAAACTCGCTCATTTTGATTGTGTCTTTGCTGATGCCTAATTTTGCATATAGCTCTTCAAGGTTTAGCTTACCAAATAGTACACCAATTGAGCCGGTGATAGTTGATTTACTGGTAAATATTGTATCGCCTGTACAGGCAATGTAATACCCACCTGAAGCTGCCATATTGCCAAACGAGATGACTACAGGTTTATTATAGCGTTTTTTCATTGCTACAAGCGAATGCCACATCAAATCAGATGCAATGGCCGAACCACCGCCAGAATTTATACGAATTACAACCGCCTTCACTGATTTGTCAGCAAAAACCTTCTCTAAATATTCTTGATAGTTTCTATCACCAATCATAGCTGGCGATAGAAAATTATTATCCTTAGCAATGCCGCGTATAATATTTCCCTCAACATAGATAACTGCAATCTGAGGTTTTTGACCCCAATCGTATACATACATCTTTTCTTCTACATAGTCGTCGCACTGCACCATGTATGATAGTCCATATCGCTCCACGCCAAGGCTCTGCAACACTTCCATTGGACGGGCAATCACATCAACAAATCCTTTTGCCTGAGCCTGCTGCGGTGTCAAAATGCCGCTTGCTATGCACTCTTCAACATCTTCTACGGTTACATTTCTATCATGAGCAATATCGCTTATAAATTGCTGGTTAAGGTCTTTCAATACTTCTATAAGATTTTCCCGTGCTGCATCTGATATGTGCTGACGGGTAAACGACTCGCCAAATGATTTATACTGGCCTTTTTTTACCTCTTCAAACCTGATACCCACCTTATCCAGAAGACCTTTAAAAAAATACACCTCGGCCTTAAGTCCGGTAATGCCAAATGGCTGGTTTGGGGTATAATAAATTTTAGTTGCAGCCGATGCAACATAATATTCTAAATTACCAACAGACGTTACAATACAATATACGGGTTTTCCATTTCCTTTACACCGTTTTATCTCTTCACGAATTTCCTGTGCCTGTGCAAATGTTAGCACCGGCGCATCTATCTGTACTATTACACCTTTTATACTTTCATCATACGTTGCTTCGCGCAATGAGCGGACAATTTCAAAGAAGGATGCTCGTGAGCGCTCAAATATTCCTCTTTCCTTTATCTCTTTAACAGGCTCCTGTAAAACTATCGACAAAAATCGCTGTTTTTGCCCTATGGCATTTCTGAATCGTTCCTCAGTAAGGGTAATGCCAAACGTATACGCATGTGCTTCCTGCTTGTTAAAATTGGTATACCCAAAATCATAGATAGATGACGCGCCTGTTCTGGTTGAAATGTCAAAGGGGATAGCCAATGAAAAAGAAATATTTTTATCTGAATCATACTGTGCAGCATAAAGGATATCATGCCACATCATCCCTGAGAGGGTAAATATATGCAACACATCACTCCATTCCTCACCTTCATATCGTTTGATATCCCATGAAAGAGAAAACATATTTCCAAAGGGACGAAGACTCATTGAATACCATTCACGCTGCCGTAATGTAAGTAAGCCAGGTGATGGCTCATTTGCATGATCTATAACACACCCAAATGATAGATACTTTGAAGGTTGCAACAGGAAGCTATATCCCCACGCTTTGACCGTTTCATCCTCAAAAGTATATCGATTATATAATATTCCAAAGCCAAACCAGTCTGTAAGCATAATGCCTTTTGCAAAATACCATGAATTGCCATCCGTCTTAGTAATTTCTTTATCACCAATTTCTATCTCCAGTGTATTATACCCTACGGTAAAGCCGTAAAATGTAGTAGCAACATAGTGAGTCCCAACACCTACGGGGTCTATATAAGCATATCGATACTGCAAAGAAAACCCTTCATTGATATCAGCATACACTGGATTGCTATAGCTATATGCCGGCAACGAAGGCACCGATGCGGTAACACCAGGGAATACACCATCGGATGGCTGCACCTTCATTTCTGCATAAACCAAATTGCTCCAGAATATGCTAATCAATATGCATACCAACGATGGTAATATCATCTTTGATATGTTCCTGTCCAAAAGCCTCAATTGCTTCAGTAATTGCATGGATCTTCTCCTCAATAGGTTTCATAGTTGTTTGTTGCAAAACTTCTTCCAATCCTTCATCCCCAAACGATATATCCCTTCCAGCATCATATAAATCTGTCAACCCATCGGTGTAAAGTATCATTTCGTCACCAGTTTTGAAAGAATACCGTGATGCATGAAATTGTGCCGCAGGATCCACTCCTAAAATCTTTGATCTCCCTTCCAATCTATAGAATTTTTTATCTTGTGATAATACCACCGGAGCTAAATGACCGGCATTAATATATTCCATTGATCGTGTCTTCTTATTGAATAGTCCAATAAATAATGTTATGAGTTCAAATCCCTGATAGCGCATGGTAAGGAAATGATTTAATTCTGCAACAACATTGCTAATGTTCTTTTTTTCTTTTAACATACCATTGATGATGGCGCTTGTTGCCGATAAGATCATTGCAGCTGACAAACCATGCCCTGAAATATCAGCAATGACCACCGCCACCTTATTTTTGTCAATAGTAACAATATCATAATAATCGCCGGTTACCTTAAGGTATGGCCGTGCATATATTGCAAACTGAATGCCACAATCAACAGGTGATTTTTTGGGGAAGAGCCTCAACTGTATATATGATGCAAGGTCCATTTCTTTTTCATAGTTCCGTGATGCAATATATTCAGCTAAAGCTTTAGAATTAACAATCAACTGGTGTACCTGCAAAGACAACATTGCTAAAAAACTTAGCTCAGGGTTTGTAAAATAATCACCTTCTTTGCCTTTGATTAAAAGAACCCCCTGTAAAATCCCATCAATATAAACTGGAATACATGATGATATGTGATCATGTTTACAATACCTTTCCAATGCCCTTTCATATTCCTTGTTGGTAAAAGAACTTGTCATTGTGATGGTTTCTTTTCTTTTTTTAAAAAAGGTAACTATATCAGAGTCAGATTTTACATTTATAATTCTACTATCACCATACTCATAATCATCAATGATGGCATACTGTATCCCTTCAATCCTGATTAAGGTATGCAACTCTGACTGTATTGAATCTAATTTATCCTTTAAATTTCTTGGCGATGTAATAATCTCGGCAATTCTTTGTAAGGATAGTGCATATTCATCATTGTTTAAAAATATGATATCGTCAAAAGTCCGTACAATAAGCATCCTCAGGTGCAATAAAATAAGCATGGCAATAACAAAAATAATGATACCATAATACATACCGGATAAAATTGAATAAAAATTATATATATAAAATAAACTGAATGCCAGCACAACAGCAATAATAATGTCCATTACCATTGCTATAAAGTTTTTTTGCAGATTTGCCATGGAGGCAAGACTTGAGCTTACAAGAAGTCCATTGCCAGCACTGACAGGGGTAGCAATTGCAAAAAAAAGAGCAAATAATATGCCAGGATATATATCGGCGATAGTTCCCGTTAATAAAATTGCATAGGGCACTACACCTCCAAGAAAAATAGCAGCAGCAATGACAAGATTTCGTCGTAATACAAATGATAGCTTATGGTTAATGTTAACCGTCAAAACCATAATCGAAACAAAAAATAACAGTAGAGTCATGATGATCGTAAACATGTATATTGTTTCAAAAGCAATATTGCTAACTAATGATATAATGCTTAGCACTACAGCTATGCAGGCAGCAGCGGTATACCACACTTTTTTAGCATTTTTACTATAATCATTGATGGTAAATGTTACATGCATCAACGACCATCCCACCAGAATATTGACCGCTGGGAACATGATGAACAACTTCCCTGTAAAAAAAACATCTATATACATTAATAAACATAATGCAATCGACATAGCAACAATCATAAATAGATGGGAAAATATATCACGACGAGCCAGGTAAACCCCTATTCCCCATAGCACCATCACAATCGACGAAATACTAACAATCAATACTATCCACACTGCAGTCCTGTTATTATTAATAAATTGCTGCTGCAGCACCTCATTATTCCCTGCTATGGTACATTCAATGCCAGCGTCATCATTACCGGTAGTGGCCAATTGCCTGCACGAAATGATATGATATTGAAACATAGCTTTAGGAAACGATGAAATTGGATAATAGAATGTTTTCCCAATTACCAGTCGGTCAAAGGTATACTGCAATGCATTGTGATAGCTTTGTGGAACTATCAGTATAAAAAAAACAATATAAAAAACAATGCAACCATATATTCTATAATGTTTCTTCATTATACTCTCGTAAGTATCATGATAAATTCATTTTCACCTATGGTGTTGCTTAACGATACTGTATTATCCAGCAATTCCGGATTTTTTTTGATTGCTGCCATGTCATGTCTGGCTATAATCAAACGCGCAGGATTTCTTATCATAGAACTGTCACCATTACACACAACAGGTTTAACGGTAGATCCATTATAAACAAAAAGTTTTACATCTGAAGTGCGTGATTTCCCAATGGAATAATTATTGTTGCATTTCTTTAGTACCAGCAAAGAAAGATCCTTTTCAATAAGTTCCTTTTTCTTTATTACGGCATTGATCTTTTCTATAATAGTAAGGGGATAATAACCTAAACGTGCGTAACTCTGGAATAAAACACTAATGGCAGGTATAAGCAGCGATAGTAAAGGTATATTTGCTCTTAATGAGCAGATGATGATATACGATATACTATCGCTACAATTGTATATGCTAAAGAAATAATGCGCCTCATTTCCGTGATGGCGTATTACCCTGTAATGAGTATTGTGTACTAAACCTTCGTCAGGCGGCAAAAACTTCTTCAATACTTTGAATGATAGTTCATACTCTTTTTCTATCTCTTTATTTTTTATCAGTTCATGCATAAAAAAACTATTAACAGTAACTGTCGCAATCTTTGATGCAAGTGCCTTCAACATTAATATATCCTTTCTGGAAATTCTGGTTTTCTTTTCACCAATAACCATAAGTCCTAAAAATATATCATGATAATATATCGGAATTATGATCTCACCGCCAAGTTTTTCCATTTCAAAGATAATGGACCGTTGGAAATGCAACGAGGGATCAAGCTTACTCTTTATCAGTATATCATCACCTGACTGGATGATCTTCAATATAATATTATTTTTATCAATGCGGGCTTTCCGGATTATCTTCTGTTTTTGCTGTTTTTGATAGTATATGGTGTAGTCATCGGTGACATGTGAATAAAATATTAATAATCCTGAGTTCACCCCTATAAAGCGCAACACCCTTTCAAATATAACTTTTATAATATCATCATACGATTGTAACGATAAAAACATATCAACGGTTTGTAAATAAAGATCTTCATACCTGAAAGGCAAAATTTTTTTATAGATATGTTCTATCCAATAGGTATACAGCGGGAAAACAGTAACTGTAACAATAACAAGAAAGATGATAAGCAGATCACCAGCGATATGGACATTATAAAGCATCCATCCCATTGATAAAAGAATGGCAATAAAACAAACATTAAAACATTGAATCACCAGCTGACGTAATAATTTCATGGTATTGTTACGTTACATCACTAAAATGTTGTATAAAATCTTTTTGTATTGCATCAAAAATTGCTTCTTTACTGTTGTTGCCATTGATAATACAAAAACTGCTATCGGCTATTGACAGATAGTTACTGCGGATTCTTGTTAACTCTGATAATTTTTCAAAAATGTCCCGATTATTCCCTGATCGCATATCAATCCTTGTAAGAGCAATCTCCGGTTCAATATCAACAAAATATACTCTGTCGGGGACAGGGAAACCTTTTTCACAATTCATGCGGACGATGTCATGAGGACTGTTACCATCACCTGCCTGATACGCTGCAGTTGAATAAAAATATCTATCAACTATCACCACATATCCTTTATGCAATAAAGGCTTGATGTTGTGCTTTACATCATACGCTCTATCATGTATAAAAAGATCAAGCATCTGCTGCGTTGTTGCCTGTAGCTCTCCCTGCAATATTTTGCGGATACTTTTTCCCCACTTGCTATTTGTTGGTTCCTGCAATAACGCTGTTTTGGCAAGTTCCCTGCAAAAGGCATACAGTAATGCTGCCTGTGTTGATTTCCCTGCACCATCAATTCCTTCAAAAACAATCAAAAGCGGCGTCGTTATCTTCATAGTATATAGTTTTCTTTTTTTTGATACCCGCTTTTAAACTTTTGCTCATACTCATTATATCCGGGTCTCTGGAGTAGCCCAAAAGTAAAACGTTTACCCTGTTCAACCGCTGGCTGATCGTATGGATTAATGTTATATAGATATCCGGCGTAGGCTGTTTGCATTTCTAAAAACATAATAAGCTGTCCTACTGATCTTTCATCTAACCCCGGTAAAATTATCGAGGCATTTGGTCGGGATGCTTCTTTTAATACAAGCTCAGTAGCCTGCTCCTCAAAACCATTGAGCTTGCGCAAACTTTTTCCACCAAGATAATCAAGTTCACTCTTGCCTTTGTAAAACTCTGGCATTATGATATCACATCCAAAATCTTCCAGCTTAAGGAACGTAATTACCTTATCATCCGGTCCTTCTAAGTAAAGTTGAAGTTGCGAATGTTGATCTATAGTACCAAGCGCGGCAACAGGAGTAAGCCCAACCTTCACCTCATTGCCATATATGTCAAAGCGTTTGCCCAGCGATTCAGCCCACAACTGTCTGTACCAATCCGCAAAAACAAAAAGCCTGCGTGTATAGGGCATAAGCACATTAATGCGCTTGTTTTTCTTCACATCAAATACATAATGGAACGCTGCATTTAAAAGCGGAGCGTTATGCCATAAACTTTTTCCATAATATCTATCTACAATACTGGCTGCTCCCTGTAATAAAATTTTTGAATCAATCCCTAAAAACTCTGCCAGCACCAAACCAACAGCTGTAAGCACAGAAAACCTGCCACCAACGTTGGATGGAATGGGGAACGATACAAAACCTTCCTCACGGGTTATTTGCCGCAATATACCCTTTTCAGGATCAGTAATGGTAACAATATGTTTTGCATAATCACCGGTATGTTTTTTTATATAATCAAGCACTATTGCAAAATTTGCATTGGTTTCGGTAGTGCCACCCGATTTTGAAATTACCAAGAATATTGTTCTGCTAACATCAAGCATGGCAAGCAGTGAATGCATTTCAAGAGGATCAACATTGTCATAGAAATAAACCTTACACTTATTGCCCCGTTTTTCGTCAGGTAACTCATTCCAATAAATATCAGCCAGTGCATTCTTAAGTGCCTGGGGACCCAACGCCGAGCCGCCAATACCAATAAGCGCTATAGTGTTGCACCATCCAACGGAATCTTTAAACTTTTTTATATCATCAACAATGCCGGTATCATACGGCACCTGCAAAAAACCCAGCAGCCCTTTAGCCTTTTCTTCTTCCATGCGTTGCAAAGCGTCATCAGCTTTTTTTGTAATGCTCTTCATATCATCTGCTGTAATACCATGGTGTGCACCAATATGTTCTTCCATACAATAGTTATAGTCAAAGCGTATCATCATGCTCTCCTTTTTATCAAAATACCTATGATATGATGCCGATATTAATTATTTTCAAAGCACAATATACTATGTGCACATTATCAAAATGTCAATCATAATATTGTTGATATAATCCTGGTCGTGTTCAGGTTTCGGAAGTAGCGCACTATTACTTTTATCTATAGTAAGAAAAGAGCAACGAAGGAAGCCATCGCTATCGCCCCCGCATTTTGCATGCTTCAGGTTGAAACAAACAGAGCGATTACGATTTGCTTTTTAGGGCAAATAACTTTAAGCTATGATTTTACCAGATAATTTGTAATCCATGATCCTCATATTCAGATAATTCTGAATCTTTAGAAATCAAATAGATATTATTATTTATGCATTGCCACATTAATAAGCGATCAAAGGGGGCTTTATGTTTTAACTTTGGAAGTCTATATGACGACGAAACTTCGGCAGCCATTACATTCAATATCTCAAATCCGGCTTTTTGGGCATATTTAGGCAGTTCCTCAGGAAAAATGTTGTGTAAAGACAATTTCCCTGTACTAAATTTTAAAGAAATTTCCCAAAAACTGATTACGCTTACATAAATGGTGTTTTCAGGATTTAAAATAACTGACGTAGCGGATTCTAATAGTTGATCACTATCAAATAATGCCCATAAGAAAGCATAAGTATCAAGTAAATAATTCATAGGTTAAATAATTCTTCATCTGTAATTTTAAAATCATTATGTATTTCAAAAAAAGCTTTGTTTTTTAAGATTCCTAATTTTCTATTTGTTCCCTTTTTGTATTTTGAATACGGCACTATAACTGCAAGTTTTTCCTTCTTTTTACCAAAGGAAATGACAACTTCTTCGCCTTTTCTAATGTAATCAAGCACTTCCGAAAATTTTGATTTTAGTTCGCCAACCTGTAATGTTTTCATGATTACAGCATACTATTATTCATATCAAGTTGTCACGTATTATATAGTAACTTTTCATATAATCTATATCAATTTATTTTTTATCCTTATCTACATAAAGCGCGCCTGTGCTTTTTTTAATCTATCCATGATTGCCCTGCCCAGACCAACCTCCTCTACCTGCTCAGCATAGATAACCTTAAGCTTCAAAGCATCAAGCGTGTGTAAACATGAAAAGAGATTGCCGGCAGCCTGGCGCATATCACCATCATCCGATAAGCACATGATATGAATATGGGTATGGGGGATATGTCTTTTTTTAAAAAGCAGGAGTCCGCAGGTTGCATCATCGGGCACGGACATGATATCGCCAACCAGTACAATCTTTGTTTGTGGTGCGTAATGGTAGGGCAGCTGCCCCGGCGCCTCAATTTTTGTGGTATGCGACGTTGCCGCAAGCCCGGTTGCCTTTTCAATTTCCTCAACGGGTATACCACCATAGCGCAGTACACTGACTTCATCATTTTCAATTTTAATAATGGTTGATTCAACGCCAACCGCACATTTTCCACCATCAAGGATCATAGCAACTTTAGTGCCCAACTGCATAGCAACATGTTGTGCGGTAGTAGGGCTTAAATAGCCAAAAGGATTTGCACTGGGTGCTGCTACAGGAACATCTGCTAACTCTATAAGCCTGAGTGCAACCGGATGCAACGGCATGCGTATGGCAACGGTTGCAAGCCCCGCTGTTACTATATCAGGGATATCATCCTTCTTGGGTAAAACTATTGTCAATGGTCCTGGCCAGAACTTTTCCATACACTGCATTGCGACAGGTGGTATGGTAGCCGCCACCATGGAAACCATGGACAGGGAATTGACATGAACAATCAAGGGATCAAAATAGGGGCGCTCTTTTATGGCAAATATACTTGCAACAGCCAGTGTATCAAATGCATTTGCACCTAATCCATATACCGTTTCGGTGGGAAAGGCTACCACACTGCCCTGTTTTAGAGCTTCGGCTGCCTGTTGTATAGTGATGTCAGTTGCAGGGTAAATCATTATTTTTTCTTCTTCACATAAATATGCTTATCCACCCGGGCAATAATCTCGCCATCTGCATCTTTTACTGCAACAGTGAATTGAGGCAATGCTTTCCCTTTTTGTTCCACCTCTGTTTTAATAGCTTCAACTGTTTGGTCATCTATAAAAAATTCAGCATGCAGTGTACTTTTCCCGGGCTTAATAAAATCTATTGTTGCTTTTTTATCCCACACAATATAGTTGCTCCCTAACATTTCCATGAGCAAAAACATGTAAAAGGGATCACACATGGCATAGATGGAGCCGCCAAACTGCGTACCAACATAATTACGGTTATACCAGGTTAATTTCATGGATACATAAACCTTTTTATTTTTCTTATCTAATTTGATGCGTATTCCCGCTCCTAAAAATGGAGGGTAAAAATTGATTAAAATCTTCAATATTTTTTGTCGCAATCGCATATCATCACCTATGTAATAAAATAGAAATAATAATTACCCTATTAATAGTATACTACCGCAAACAAAAGTAGTTAAAAATTTTTCTTTACACTGGTATATAATCCTCATAACGTTGACACGATAGTTATTCAATAACAGTAAAATAGGTTGGAATAAAAAACCTTTTAATAATTGTTGTTATAAAATTTACCCATAATTACAAGCATTGCACAATAGTGTATTATTATTCAACAATGAAAAATCTGATTGTTGAAGATGCCTTTCATGAACAGTGTACAGTAATAAATAATAATTATGAGATGATATAGTTGTCAATACAGGGTATTTTTTGTAATTTTATAGTTAAAATTATGTATTCACAGTAAACAATGCTATGCCACAAACGGTTTATCAATGGTTTACTATACTAACGGGAGGCTACTATGAAGCGATTAGTATTTTTTTCCATACTAGCAACGGTTATTTTTGCATCACACCATGGTTTTGCTGCTAATACGATTGGTGCAGGATTCATACTTGGCAGCCCCTCTGGACTAACAGCAAAAATTTTTATGCTCCAGAATGATGCTATCGATATTGGCATAGGAGAATCTTCAGATGATTTGTACATGTATGCTGATTATCTGCGTCACTTTTCCAATATCTTCCCTGTAAAAAATTTAGCTTTCTATATTGGTGCCGGTGTCGGATTCCATGACTATGAAAAAGATGGCAGGAACGATCATGAAGACGAAAACAGGGTTGAAATTCGCACACCGTTAGGGCTTGAGTACGCCTTTACTGAAGTGCCAATACGGATATTCTTTGAGTTAGTACCAGCGCTCAGGATTGCACCAGACGTTGATTTTGGCATCCGCGGCGGTTTAGGCGCACGATACTTTTTTTAAATTATTACATTAATGCAAGGCTCTGACCCTTAACAATATCTTCCAGTGACTGATGGATGTTTATAGTTGGGCTCCACCCTGTTAATTTGTTTATTTTTTGATACGAGCCAATAATGGTTTGTACTTCTGTAGGGCGCATTTTACTTTGATCATGCTCTATGACAACATGCACTTTAGTTATTTCAGATAACATGGTGATGATAGCACGCAATGAATAACCGTTCCCGCTGCAAATATTATATACGTCACCGTTTTTACCCTGCTTCAGCAATAGATAGTATGCCTTGACTGCATCCCGAACATCAACAAAATCACGAACAACATCTATGTTGCCTGTTTTTAGTGTGCATGACGTATTATTATTTTTTGCTGTTACTATCTGCTTTACAAATGATGGTATGGCAAATGCTTCACTCTGACCCGGACCTATATGATTAAACGAACGGGTCATGACGATATCAAGTCCAAAACTTTGCACATACATCTTTGCAAGCATCTCCTGGGCAACCCGCGCTATTGCATACGGATTTTGTGGATGTAATGGGCAGGTTTCTTTTATAGGTATATTATCAGGTGCAACATTGCCATATTCTTCAGAAGAACCTATGACAAGCATCCTTGCGTCAGAGCAATATTGCCGTACACTCTCGGCTAATGTTATAAATGAATTCACATTGTTATAAAATGTTGTGGAAATATCATCCCAGCTTTTTGCCACACTGCTCTGTGAGGCAAAATGGACGATATAGTCAGGTTTATGTTTTTGTAACAACAATTGCACGGCATTACTGTCGTTAATAGTACACATTTCCTCATGTAAAACTATAGATTTGGTATCAGTCAATGATGAGGGAACAATATCAACACCAATTACCTCGGCGTTGGTAGTGCTATTGTCTAAAAATTGTATAAAGTGTTTGCCAATAAATCCTGAACTGCCAGTTATTAAAAATTTTGTTTTATCTGACATTGCCTACACCAATCTGATATATCTCAAATCCATCTTTTTTTAATTTTTTTATGTTATATTGATTTCTACCATCAAATATTACAGGATTTTTTAATCTTTTTTTCATTTCATCAAAGTCAGGACTTCTGAAATCTTTCCATTCGGTTACCAGCAATAATGCTTCAGCATCATTCAATGCATCATACTTGCTCGTTTCATATTCTATATTTTTTATATCATGCAAATAACATTGCTTTGCCTGTTCTGTTGCTCTGGGATCATACACTTTGACATACCCATTCCTTTTTACCAGTTCTTTGATAATGGTGATGCTTGCTGCTTCACGCATATCATCGGTTTCAGGTTTAAACGCCAGACCCCATAGTGCAAAAATTTTCCCGGTTAAATCCTCACCAAAGCGTTGTACAACCTTATCCACCAGTACCAGCTTCTGCTTATTGTTAACTTCTTCAACCGCAGTAATAACTTTTGGTTCATACCCGTAATCTTTTGCTGTTTTTATAAGTGCCTGAACATCTTTTGGAAAACATGAGCCTCCATAACCAACACCCGGATAGATGAAGCTATAGCCAATCCTATGATCGCTGCCAATACCAATACGTACCATATTGACATCTGCGCCAACCCTTTCGCAAATGTTTGCTATCTCATTCATAAAGCTTATTTTGGTTGCAAGCATGGCATTGGCTGTATATTTTGTCATTTCTGCGCTGCGGATATCCATGGCTATAAACCGTTCATGACTATGGGTAAACGGTGCATATAATTCTTTCATTACTGCCAGTGCCTCTTCGTCATCCGTACCAATGATGACCCTGTCGGGACGCATAAAATCTTCAACGGCAGCACCTTCCTTTAAAAATTCCGGGTTGCTGACAACAGCCACTTTGAGCGTAATACCACGTTTTTTTAACTCGTCATGGATGGTTGCTTTTACCTTTTCAGCAGTTCCAACAGGCACCGTTGATTTATCCACAACAATCATACTATGGGTCATCAGCATACCTATGGATTTTGCAACGTCCAGTACATACCGCAAATCAGCACTACCATCCTCCCCCATTGGAGTACCAACAGCTATAAACAGTATAGTGGTTTTATCCAGCGCTTCTTTTATGTCAGTTGTAAACTGAAGATTTCCTTTTTTGAAATTTTCAACAACAAGTTCATCCAATCCTGGTTCATAAATAGGGACTATCCCTTTTTTAAGTTTTTCAATTTTTTCATTATCGCTGTCCACACATATAACAGTGTTCCCCATCGCAGCAAAGCATGTTCCCGTTACCAATCCGACATAACCTGTTCCTATAACACTTATCTTCATGTAAAACTCCTTATAATGATTATGTAATTTTATACATTCAATTTATAATATAAATACATGTACAGTAACTATCGCCCATAAAAAAGCATTAATTGTATTATATACAATAACTATCAACAATAATTTTTGCAAAATAAAGCGAACTGGTAAAAGCCGGGGAGATTGCATTGAGTACATGGACGGTAGAAGCATCCCTATAAATGCAAAAGTCCATGACGAGCTCTTTCTTTGTCCAGTCAACAAGCTGAGGACGTATCCCAATTTTTGCTGCTGGCTCAATATCATGGTACGACAGTCCCTTCACCAATTCTTTTGCGTCCTTATAAAAGTAATACGGGATATATTTTTTTGGCTCGTCCAGGGCAACGCTGCGGAAACTTTTATTTGCAATGAAAAGCAGCGCATCTTTGAAGAGGATATCAATGCTTTCCAAACCTAAACCCTGCAGCGCCCCGTAGTGTTCCCTGCCAAAAACAGGCATTGCCGTTGGACCTATGTACACATTGTTGTATGGATCTCGGGTAAAATGTACACCTAAAAATGGGTTGCGTACATCAGGGACCGGATAGATATTTCCATTGATTGCAAGCTTGCTATCTGGTTGCAGCCTGGTGTAAATGCCCTTAAAGGGAATAAGCGCAAGATGCTTTGCAAGGGCTTTCGTATGTGCAATGGTATCGCTGTGTGCTCCTGCACAATTAATAAGTTTATCAAATGTAATGGTATAGTCACCTGCTTTAATGCTGGTATCACTGTCAAATTGGTTGAATGGCGTTGATAGCAATACGGTTATTCCCCGTTGAATGCAGTCATGGTACAATGCCCGCATAACCACTTTGGGATCAACCACTGCTGTATGTGGTGAAAACAGCGCAAGCGTGTTAGTTCTGGCACACGGTTCAACCTGCTCCAATTTTTTTTCATTAATTAACTCTACTGTCACGCCATTATTTTTTGCTCTCTGCTCAAGCTCATAAAGGATTGGAACCTCATGCTGGTTTTTTGCAACTATCACTTTTCCTGATTCTTTAACTGCTACCCCTTTTTCAGCGCAGAACTCTTTCATAAGCCTGTTGCCTTCAATACATGTATTGGCTTTTAAACTCCCCTGTGTGTAGTAAATACCAGCATGCAGCACACCACTATTTCTTCCTGATGCGTGTAAACCAGCCTGTTCCTCCTTTTCGCATACTACTATTGTTTTTTTAGTGCGTAGCGATAGCTCTCGTGCTATTGCCAATCCAACAACACCTGCACCAATAATACAATAGTCTGCTTTTATAGCTTTCATAACTGTGCTTTTCTCAATTTAAAATTAATCGTAATAATAAAGTACTATATACAGCTTACCTAACATCATGATTAAGCATGTGCACTATCACAGAATCATTGCAATAGCTTATGGAATAATTGTTATTATATCGCCATCGGAGGGAAATTCAATGGATTTATTATGTGAAGTAACTATAGCGCTCATTGTTTGTAACTGTGTTTCAAAATCAATATCTGGCAATGGGTATACATGCACAGCATACATCTGCTCTGGCCATATATCTGCATTGAGTAAGGATATGATATCTTTTGAAGATACATGGAGAGGATAGGTATCCTCAGATGCTATTCCCCATTCAATGACTGCTATATCAGCAACGGAAAGTAATCGCTGTAATGCATCACAGTATCCTGTATCGCCTGTTATTGCTATTTTTTTTAATCCAAAATCAAAAAGGTAGCCTGATGAAAAATCCCCATGGGCAAGAGTATTTGATTGGAGCTTAAAACCATTGCCTTCATAAATATCGCCATCATGCAATTCAACAAGCTCTACTTTAAACGGTAATGGATAATCACCCATAAATGGTAGCAGCCTGTCTTCATAGAAATTTTTCAATCCTTTCGGTCCTACAAACGTTAACGGTTCTGTACGGTGTCCGGTATAGTCCCACATCTCACCCCATAGTAAATCGGGCAAACCCGATATATGATCAACATGGTAATGGGTCAATATAACGGTTGATATATTGCCATAGTTAAAATCCAGATTATTTAATGAAGCTATGGCATGGTAAGCTCCTCCGCCAAAATCAACACATATCAGTTCACCGTTTATAGAAAACACCAGCGACTGAGGCTTACGGCGTGTTGCATTACAGGTTCCCGTACCTATGAACGCTAATTGTATCATAACGTAAAAACACCCCCAAAAATATGATTATTAACCTCACCCCTTACCCTCTCTTTCGCAAGGCGAGGGGGTATTGTTTCCGGTTTGTATAAGTTTCATTTATTATGGGTTGCCACAAGTTTGTCGTCGTGAACACCCCCAAAAATGAATATGTAAATGAAAAAATTTCTGAAACACAAGGGGCTGTTTATATATATCCCTTCAACAGCCCCTTATAGCAATTCACTTTTTTTTCTGTTACTGAGTCTTAAACTGATTCAAATCAATCTTTTGCTTTTCAATCTTTGGCTTCATTGCACTCATCTGATCTTTAGCTTCAGAGATAGCCTGATCCTTGTCAACAGCCTTTGCATCCTGCATCTGACTCTTTGCTGCATCCAATGACTGCTGTGCTGCCTTCCCTGATTCATCTTTAATCTCACCTTTTATGCCTTCAATCATAGCTTTGTCACGTGCTTTCTGTTCCTCAACAAGCGCTTTATCCTTTTCACGCTGCTCTTCCAGCATTGTTTTATTGGCTTCCTTCTGTTCTTCCACATATTTTAATATTTCTTCTTTTTGCTGTTCATACTTCTTACGGATATCCTCACGCATCGCCTGTATCTCCAGCAGTATGTTCAGCATCCTGAGCTTATCCTCGGATATTTGTTTTTTCACCATATCCTGACCAGGTACAATGTCAACCTCCTCTTTTTCCTCAAGTGCTACCGGTTGTCCTGTAGCTAAGCTCTGGTTTAATACTTCAAGTAGTCCATCCAGACATGCTACATTACTCTTATCTTCTTCCTGTGTTACCAGAAAATCTGTACCCCGCACAGCTGCTATCGCCGTTGGTGTTTTTACCTGATAACTATCACCCTTGGATAATTTTTTAGTTACCCGTGAGAACATCCGCCCTTTTTCAACTATAAACGATGATTCTTCGGTATTTGCGCTAATATCGGTAATCAATTTTTCAATCTTGATAACCGTGTCACCTAAAATCTTCACTGCATTTTCGCCAAAATATATCTCGGCAATTGACTTTGGACCAACAGTTTTAATGGTCATCCCTTCTTTAATAGCATCACCTATTCTGGCTTTGCTCTCAGCACCATTCACCACCAGAACAACATCGCCTGAAATTAAATTTACCAGACCTTCCCGCGCAACAGTATATTTCTTTTCTTTTTTACATCCCACAACAGCTATCAAACATATCATAATAACGCCAATTAATCTTTTCATAACGTTCCTCCTGATTACTTTACATACTGGTGTAATACACAGTGTTCTTATTATAGTCAAGAACTATATTTAGCGTGGCTCAAGGCGTAAAAAGTCAGTAGGATAGTGTTTGCATAACTCCTGCACCTGCGCTTGTACACGCTGCAATACTTTGTAATCATTCATATTGTCAATAATATCGCAAATGAGATTTCCAATGTGCTTAAAATCATCTTCATTAAGCCCCCGTGTTGTTAATGCCGGGCTACCCAACCTAATGCCACTGGTAATCATAGGGGACTTATCATCAAACGGCACGCCATTTTTATTACAGGTTATCCCCGCTTCATCCAGCCGGTTTGCCACATCCTTCCCTGTCAAATTTTTGTTATGGAGGTCTACCAGCATGAGATGGTTATCCGTACCTCCTGATACCAGATGAAGACCTCGTGATAGCAATGTCCGGGCCAGCGCCTGTGCATTTGCAATAACCTTTGCTGAATAATCCTTAAACGAAGGCTGCAGTGCTTCACCAAATGCAACGGCTTTTGCAGCGATAGTATTCATTAAAGGTCCTCCCTGTATGCCAGGGAAGATATATTTGTTCATCATGCCTTCATACTTTTGCTTTGCCAGGATGATTCCACCGCGTGGTCCTCGCAGGGTTTTATGTGTTGTCATGGTAACAAAGTCTGCAACAGGTACTGGCGATGGATGATGCCCCGTGGCAACAAGCCCTGCGATGTGGGCAATATCAGTTAATAGCACTGCACCTACTTCATCAGCTATCTGTCTAAACTTGTCCCAATCAATAATGCGTGGATAAGCCGATGCTCCAGCAATGATTATTTTTGGCTTATGTTCTTTTGCAACGCTATATGCCTCATCATAATCAATAAGCTGGGTATCCTTTGTAACGCCATACGAAACCACTTTAAAGTATATGCCTGAAAAATTAACAGGCGAACCATGCGACAGGTGCCCACCATGTGCAAGGTTCATACCCATTATGGTATTGCCCGGCTCCAGCAATGCCATGAGCACAGCCATATTTGCCTGTGTACCGCTGTGTGGTTGTACGTTGGCAACATCCGCTTTAAAAATTTTTTTTATTCGTTCAATAGCTAAACGTTCCATCTCATCTACAAACTGACAGCCATTGTAATAACGCTTTCCGGGATATCCTTCAGCATATTTATTGGTCATGGTGCAGGATGATGCTTCCAGTACTGCTTGTGACGTATAATTTTCTGATGCTATGAGTATCAAAGAATTTTCCTGACGCATGTTTTCTTTTTGTAAGATAGAAAATACTTCAGGGTCAGCATCCTTTAAAAATTTATGCAATGCCATGAATGTACCTCATTGATAGAATTGTAATCTATATTTACATAATCATGTATGCCACATAGTGCGTATGTTCACAATTAAAAAATGATGTCAATCTAAAAAAATTTTTCTTTTTCTGGTGTGCTATACTATTATCTTGATAATAGTATAGCCACAGTATATACAGACACTGATGGCAATGTGCATATGTATATAAAAATTAAACAATTAGCAATGAAGGATTACAATCATGTCACAATCACCATTATATCATTTAAAAGAAATTGCCGGCATATTACGCAGTGAGCATGGATGCGCATGGGATAAGGCACAGACCTCTGGCACACTCAAATCTTATCTTATTGAAGAAGCTTATGAGGTATATCAGGCCATTGAACGTGGAGATATTGATAATCTTAAAGAGGAACTGGGGGATTTGTTATACCAGGTATATGCTCATGCACAAATTGCCAGCGAACAGGATTTATTTGATATTGATGATATTGCAAACAGTATCATTCAAAAATTAATCCGCCGTCATCCTCATGTATTTGGGAATGAAACTGCAAACGATAAATATGAAGTTATCAACCGCTGGGAAAAGATAAAAAAGATGGAAAAAAATAACGGTCAGTCACTGCTTGATGGCGTTCCCTACCATCTACCAGCTTTACTAAAAGCATATCGCGTCCAGCAGAAGGTAACGCGCGTTGGCTTTGATTGGGAAAAGTTACATGATATTATAGCAAAACTGAATGAAGAAGTGAATGAATTTGCCGTAGAATTGCAAAAAAATAAAGAAAACAAAGAAGCATTAAAAGATGAAATTGGGGATATTTTTTTCACCATTGTTAACATTGCACGCCATCTGGAAATAAACCCTGAAGAAGCTTTACAGCACACTATTGCAAAGTTTACAAAACGATTCCACTATATTGAACAACGTTTAAACGAAATGAATAAAGATATTACTCAAACACCTTTAACCGATCTGGATAATTTATGGGAGGAATCAAAACAAAAATGACATCAAAAAAGGGGTGTTGCAAACACCCCTTTTTTTTAATTTATTCCTGAGTTTTCATCTTCAATTCTGTAGTTGGTGCCTCAGTTTCCTTAATTGCTGTCTGCTCGTTAACGTCTTCCTTTTTTGGCCGTGCAAGCTTTGTAGCAGTTTTTGGTATCTTCAAAACCCAGCCCGGTTTAATAAGATTGGGATTTTTTACTAAATCTTTATTTGCTTCAAATATCTGTTTCCATTTAAATCCATCATTGTAAAATTTTACAGCTATCCGCCATAAACAATCTCTTCTTTCGGGATTATATTTTACCTTATACATGGTGTATTCGGTTTCTTCTTCTACTGTTTTCTGCAATGCTTCCTTCTGAGGTTCTGATTGTACTTCTTTTTTACCTTCCGGTGTTGCCTCGCCTTCAATGACCGGAGCCACGGCTACTTTCTTTGCTGATACCGAATTTGCAATTGTAATTGCCTCACCGGAGGCAACTATTGATTCTTTATATTTTGCATCATTAAATAAAGTTTTTGCATTAGCAAGCAATTCTTCTGCTGCTTTAATATCATTAGGGGATTGTTTTGCCTGTTCGGTAGCTTTTGCTGCTACTATTGCTCCCTGTGCTTCATCAATTTTCTTAGCTGCAGTAGCCTTTAATGATGCAAAATATGCTTCATCGGCATTAAGCCTGGCAACTTCAATGGCTGAAAAACCTTTCTTGAGCTCTTCTGCATCATAAGCACTCCGTGCTACCTGCGACTGCTCCTTTGCCAGTTTTAACTTTTCAGGAGCATACTGGTTAGCATTATAGCTCTCAGCCTGTGCTATAATAATATTGACTTCCTTGATTGAATCAGCCAATGTTGCTTTCTGGCTCAATGCAACATTGCGCGCATTCTTGGCATACATATCTGCATCCAGAGCAGCTTTGTAGGTAGCTAAATAATTTTTATTTTCATAGTTTTTGTTTGCTTCCTGCAACATTTCATTGGCTTTGGCAAAATCATCCTTTGCTAGAACACCTGCGTACACATTATCAGCAGCCTCAACGCTCTTTGTAGCTATATCAAGAGTATCTTTGGCAAGCAGTGGTATAGCTTTATCATATGCTTCTCTGGCTTTCTTTTGTGCTTCGATTGCATTTTGCTCTGCCTTATCGTACTCTTCATTTTTTACATTATCATGGGCTGCTACAAGCAAGTCTTTTGCCTGATTGTATTCATCTTTGGCATAGTAGGGGGCTTTCACTGCTTCAGCTTCACTGATAGCATTTTTTGCAAGCGATAGCTCCTTAACGGGCAATTTTTCAAAGCAGGCAGTCATCAGCACAAGAGCTGACAATAGTGCAATTATACTGAAATGATATTTTGATCTCATAGTACACCTCTTTTTTTTCTAATGTATAATACTCTTTATTAAATGCTTATCAATTAATGATAATGACTTCCTCCATTTCATGATGACTGTCGCCAACTATTTTCATCCCTTATGGGTTACCACACGCCAGCCATGGGTAATTTTTTTGAATAAACGACCATTTACTTTGTAAGGTATTACCGTTTATTAAATGATTCGATAGCCACTTCTTCAGAATCATATATTTCAAAAAACGACGTAAGTTTAGTCAGTTCAAAAACTTTCCGAACCGAAGCAAAAACATTAATTATTTTTAAACCACCCTGATATTTTTTCAGATTTGATAAGCTTGAAATTAAAGCGCCAATACCTGACGAATCAATATATGTTACTTTTTCAAGATTAATGATTACATTAAATTTTTTTTCTTCAATGAGCCCATTTATTATATCTTTAATTTCCGGGGCGTTGTAAAGATCAATCTCACCAGAAATATCAAGTATAACAACGTCACCTCTTGTTCTTTTTGTAATATCCATAGACATTCTACTCCCAAAAGTAATGCTGACATAGCATTAAAACATAGTACTAAAATAGTAAAAATAAAATGTCAAGATATTTTATTTTTTTTGTTTTGTAAATAATTTTTTTTATTTATTCACAATAAATAACGTACGTTCAAGTATCAATTACACCATTGAAATATTCAGATAAACGTCAAGCATACAGCTTTTTACTCATTATTTTTTTCACTATTGCTATATATTTTTCTCCATTTGTTATATTCATCCATAAATTGATTGTTTGCTATACTTTTCTGTATAGTATCCATAAAATACTTCATAAAATAAAGGTTATGATAGGTATTATAAATAAGAGAAGCTATTTCATTCATCTTATAAATATGGCGCAGATATGCCCGTGTAAATGTTTTACATACATAACAATGACAATGTTCATCTAACGGATTAAAATCCTCAGCATAGATGCTTGACTTTATGTTTATTCTGCCGTTAGTAGTAAAGAGCGTACCATTGCGTGCTATGCGGGTTGGCATAACACAATCAAACATATCAACGCCATACCTGATTGCTTCAAGAATTTCGGGTGGGCTGCCAACTCCCATCATATAGCGCGGCTTATCCCATGGCAGCGCCGGGACTGTTACAGCAGTAATGTCACTGTATTGAGATTTGGGTTCGCCTACCGAAAGCCCACCAACAGCAAATCCTGAAAAGTTATAGTGCTGCAATTCAGTTGAGCACTGTAACCGCAAATCAGGATACACCCCCCCCTGTACTATGGCAAAAAGAGCCTGTGCGTCAATATCAAAATTTTGATGCCAGTATTCATATGATCGTCCAGCCCATTGCAAAGTTCTGTCTACTGCTGTTTTAGCTGTTTGCAAGTCAGCAGGATAGGCAACGCATTCATCCAGCACCATCATGATATCTGAACCTATAATTCTTTGAATATCCAGCACCTTCTCGGGGGTAAAAAAATGCTTTGAGCCATCAATATGTGATTGAAATTCAACACCATCATGGTGCACCTTCCGTAAGTCAGCCAGTGAAAAAACCTGGAACCCCCCTGAATCAGTTAATAGAGGTTTGTGATAGTTCATAAAATGATGTAAACCGCCCGCTTTTTGTAATAGATCGGTGCCGGGGCGTATATACATGTGATAGGTATTTGAAAGAACTATCTCAAAGCCTAATTCTTCAATGTCACGGATTGTCAATGCACGAATTGCTCCACGCGTGGCAACAGGCATGAATACCGGTGTATGCACCATCCCATGAGGAGTATGTATCTGCCCCAGACGTGCATTGCAATTGCTATCGTGTTGTAGTATCTCAAATCGCATACCATACCTATAAGTGACATTCTATCACCATTGCCAGAGCAGCACACAATCATGGAATAAACAATACTATTTTTTTTACTTCATCACAATAAAACTAATAATTACTGCTAATTTCATTCATGAGTTACTATCGCCAAAAATTGCCGTGTACTCTTTCTGGGCACTGCTACGGAGGGCTCAATCAAATCAAATATTGTAAGCCATTACTGTAAAAAATCCGGTTTTGAAAATTCTGGATGTGGATAGGTGTAAAAACCTTTATTGGTTTTAGTGCCTAATAAGCCTTTTTCAACATACTGCTGTAACAATGCAGCATTCTTTTTGCCCTGTTTGTCATTAAGCAAATCTGCCCAGTACTTTGTAATTTCATATACTGTATCCAATCCAATGCTATCCATAATACCAAATGGTCCAATTGGTGTGCCCATAACGCCCATAAAGCTTTTATCAATATCATGGATATCAGCCACACCATTAGAAGCCAGGGTCAATGCCGAGGCAAGTAATGTCATGAGCATGGTATTAAAAACATAGCCATTGTTTTCTTTTTTCAGAACGATTGGTATCTGACCTATTTTTTTTGCAAATTCAACAGTTGCATTGATTACCTCTTGTGAGGTTCCCGCATGCGGCATAACATCAACTATTTTTGTGGTCCTGATATCATGGAAGTGAAATGCTAAAAACCTGTCGGGCCTTCCTGTTGCAGCAGCAATCTGTGATGGAACAAGCGACGAGGTATTGGTGGTAAATATTGTTTGCTCATGGCACAATGCATGAAATGTTGAAAAAACATTAGCTTTTAATTCTGGATTTTCGGGCACTGATTCGCTGACAAAATCAACATCAGTTGCAGCCTGTTGCGGATCAGTATAATAGTGCATAAGGGACAGAGCATTCCCAGCGTTTTTAACACTGTGCTTTTCAAACCACAGTGCTAACTGTGCCAGCCTATTTTGTGCACTCTTCAACGCTTCTTCGTGGACATCGTACATGTGTACACTGCACCCATGGAGGGCACACACAAAACCAATCTGCTGCCCCATGGTACCCGATCCAATTATCAATACTGTTTTAATATCATTCCCCGTCATACAATCCTCCAATAATTAATAATTATTTGTGTACGATAGTTACTCTATAACAGTTCAATGTGGAGGAATAGCATTTATGCCTGTATGTTCGTCAATACATTAATTCACTGTAAAAATAAAAACCGCTTTTTCATGTAATAAATAATTTTGAAAAAGCGGTTTTGTCACTATTTTTTTATACCTGCAATATATAAAAAATACAGTTTTAAAATCCTGCCTAATTATTTCAATGGTATCCGTATATTATCAATAGCAACCTTATAACCGCCTGATACCATGACATATCCTTTATACATATCCGTTGTATCGGTAATTTTAGCCATAAACCATGGATCTGTACGGGCACCTTCCTTATTCTCCGGAGCATAGTAAATGTCATCTTCTCTATTATCATTAAATGCGATTATGGTCTTCCCAATTTTTATCTCTCCTTTTGCAGCTATTCTTGATTTCCAGTAATATTTTGTCCAGATTTCTTTCCCTGAACCTACCATCATAAACAGCCCTTCATTTTTTGTCTGGGTACTTGGCGCAGTCACTACTTTGGAAAGATTTACCCATATGTATCCCTGCCCGGGGAACTCTTTGTCTGCAATAAAATAATCGGATGGTTGTATAAAATGAGCATCAGCATCAGATGGAACATAATCTGCTGTTGCCTTGCTTTTTTTTGATGACGTTTTGCTTTCTTCCGTAGCTTTCGATGTCATGCTGTCAAAAGCTTTATTGGTAACTGTATTGGCGATAGAATCTCCAAACATATTTCTGCTATCACTGGTACAACCAACTGCCATAAACACAAGCAAGCCAATAATACTAAACAATAAAATGATATTCTTCATAATTTTATCCCCTTTATCATAAATTATTTTATAATAATTCTTACATTTTCTTTATCAACTTTATAACCGCCTGAAACTGTTATAAATCCCTTATACAAATCAGACATATCAGTAATCTTTGCCATAAACCATAAGCTATTTCTTGCACTATCCTTGTCCTCCGGAGCTTTATAGACATCATTATCGATGTTATCATTAAAACATATAACTGTAGTACCAATTTTGCATTCATTTATTTGTGCTACTCTGGTTTTCCAGTAATACTTCGTCCATAGTTCTTCACCGCTCCCTACCTTCATAAACTGAGCTTCATTTTTAGTTTCAGGTTTGGCAGGCTGGATCATCTTCGCAAGATGCACCCAGATATATCCCTGCTTCAAAGGCGCATCTGAAACAAAATAATCATCATCCTGGATAAAGTGAGCGTCATCAAGTGCAAATAAAATAAACGGCATACTGAAACACAATACAATTACAATAGTAAATAGTTTGCGAAACATAAATAGCCTCCTATCATAAATATCTTAGTTGATGCAAATGAACATAGTATCACCATTTGTTGCAATGCTAACACCTCCATTTACAACAAAAAAGCAAATACACAATAACTATCGCCTAGAGTGCTTCGTGGATATGAACTCCTTTTGTATTCAACTTTGCTGCATTGATCATTGCTTCTGCAACAGTACGGGCATCGACAGGAGCATACTTTGCAAAAGTCCCTTTTAGTAAAAACCGCATGGGCTTCGCAAACAATTGGGCTATATCCTCAAGCAAACGCTTCTCCTGCCTTTTACCCAATAAAAGCGAAGGCCTGAAAATGTGAATTGCCGTCATGGGGATTGATGACACATCCTTCTCCATCGATCCTTTAATCCTGTTGTAAAATGTACATGCACGGGGGTTGGCACCAACAGCGCTTATAACTAAAAATTGTTGTGCACCCTGTTTATGGGCAATTGCTGCAGCTTTCAGCACATATTCATAATCCACCTGTTTAAAGGCATCCTTTGAGCCTGCTTTTTTCATGGTGGTACCAAGACAGCAAAATACATCATCACCATGAAATGCTTCCACCACCTTTTCCAGATTGGCAAAATCAGTAACAAAGACAGCAACCTTTTTTGAAGGTATAGCAATCTTTCTTCGTACTATGATATTGACATGTGCATAATAATCATCATGTAATAGTAAAGAAAGTAACTCTGAACCTACCAACCCGGTGGCACCCAATATACACGCTTTTTTATTCATGGCAATAAGTAACAACACCATGATAATAATGTCAATTATAATTATGGTATCAATGTGTTGCGAAGTACATGAAATTAATATTATTGTGAACCGGCTGGATCGTGAGAAATTATGGTATTAATGTAATAGATAAAAATAAATGTTTGTCTATGCTCTGAGTTGCCAACACACCTTCTCAGTAGTGTACCAATTCCTCAGGATTTATTGATTTTCCGCCTTTATACACCTCATAGTGTAGATGCGGACCGGTAGCTCTTCCTGTAGTACCTACCGTTCCAATCTTTTGTCCCTGAATGACTGTATCGCCAGCAGCTACTATTCTCTGATCAAGATGTGCATAGAGTGTTTTTACGTTGTTTGCATGCTCAATGATAACACAATTGCCATACCCATTGTTTAAATAGTTTGATGTCACAACAACGCCACCGGCACTTGCCACAACCTTTGTACCCTTTGGCGCTGCAATATCAATGCCTTTGTGGAATGCATATTTTTTGGTAACAGGATTCTGCCGGTATCCATATTTACTTGTTGTTTTACCTTTTGTTGGGGCTATCAATGCTGTATCATCAGTTTTTTTATCATCAGCCTTTTTTTTATCTGCTTCTTTTTTTTGATACTCATCATGATCAACAACATTATCTGCCTTTTCAGGATCAACCGGCACTATCAATGTTGCACCACCTGCATGTTCATTGATCTCTTTCATCAAATCATATATTTTTTTCTGAATAGCTTCTTTTCTTTTTATGTCATTACTGTACTGATCCTTTACTTTTGCAGAATCCGATTGTTTTTGTTGTACCACCGAGGCATTTATTGTCAGTAAGGCCGCAATACCAATAAATACAATGCATTGTTTTTTCATACTGTGTTCCTATGCTACAATGTTTTATTCATATATGTGCGATAGTTCCTTGTACTATAACTTTATCCTCTAAAACTATCGCCAGTAAAAATTATAACTGCCGTTGCATACTATAGTACACTATAGTTATCGGATGGGTTGCATAAAATTTTTACTGCTTCATGAGTTCATTTATTACATTCATGATCTCTTCTATACGGTATGGTTTGGCAATAACGCCTTTAAATCCATATTCTTTGTAATGCGACATTATTGGATCATTTGAATAACCGCTTGATACGATAACCTTTGCATCAGGATTAATCCTTAGAATTTCTTTTGTAGCCTGCGCTCCTCCCATAGCACCGGGCACCGTTAAATCCATGATAACAATATCATAGGGATTATTACCATCAAACGACGTTTGATATTTAGTAATTGCCTTTTCACCAGATTCTACCCAGTCAACCGCAAATCCATATATATCCAGCATATGCGAAACTACTTCATAGATGGTAAAATCATCATCCATCAACAAAATTTTACCTTCGTATGAATCAATGCTTGCTGGTTTTTCTTTTTTTTCTTCATTTTTTTCATGGGTTGCATGCAAATAGATAATAAATTCCGAACCTTTCCCTGCATCGGAGGTAACCTCAATATAACCTCCATGCCGCTTGATTATTGAATAACTTGTAGCAAGCCCCAATCCGCTGCCATGCTCTTTTGTGGTAAAAAATGGATCAAATATTTTGGACAAATTTTCTTTTGGTATACCTATGCCTTCGTCCTTAATGGTTATGGCAATATAATCCCCCGGTAAAAGTGGTTTTTGGGATTTGCCATCGTAGACATAATTATGCGCTATAATCCTGACAATGCCCCCCTGTGGCATTGATTGCATGGCATTTATCATAATATTTTGAAAAACCTGGCTTATCTGACCAATATCTACTTCACAGTTCCATAAATCAGGCTGAACATCAAGATCACACCGAACATTTGATCCTGAAAAAACAAATTGTGTTGTATCGGTAATCAACTGTTCCAGCGAAGCAACCGCTTTTATTGGTTCGCCACCCTTAGAAAAGGTTAAAAGCTGCTTTGTCAGATCAACAGCGCGTTGAGCTGCATTTTCAATCCTTTCAATATACTTTTGATATGCTATATTATCAGACAGTTTCATCTTCAAAATTGATACATTTCCAATAATAGCAGTCAATAGATTATTAAAATCATGAGCAATGCCGCCAGCTAAAATACTGAGTGATTCTAATTTACTTATTTTGTGCATCTCTTTTTCCAGCCAGTACTGCTGGGTAATATCATGCAGTACTATGACAGTCCCAATGATCTTTCCTTCCACATAGATGGGAGCGCCTGATAACTCTACAATGATTTCTTTTGTATGCAACTGCAATACCAGTGGTTCTCCAGCAGTATCAAGTAATCCATAGCGTAATATCTCATTCACCGGATTTTTAAATGCTTCCCTGGTAGTGTATCGCAGGGGAAATACAGTAACAAACTGATCCCCTATAACTTCAGTACTTATATTCCCTAAAAGTTGCTCAGCGCGTGCATTAATAATAATTATATTACCCTGTATATCTGTTGCAATAACGGCATCATATATAGAACGCAACGTAGCATGGAGACGCTCTTTCTCCTCCTCTAAATTATGGGTGGCTTCAGTAAGCTCATAGTGCGTGCGCACCATCTCTTCATTCATTGCTTCCAGTTCTTCATATTGAGATTGTATCTCCTCATATTGTTGTTGTATTGTGTAGTGAGCCTCTTTTAAGGAAGATATATCGGTAATGATAGCAATGCTTGTAGATATACCATCCAGTATAACCTTCTGTGCTGAGATCAATACATCCATAACGGTACCTGTTTTGCGCTTCAACTGCGCTTCATACTGCAGTTTGGCTGTTTTACCAAGCATCCTGTTTTCATATTGTATTAATACTTCCCGCCCCAACGATGAATCAGCAGTGATAACATTGATATTCTTATTTAATAATTCTTCAACGGTATATCCCAGCATCCGTGCAAGTGCATTGTTACTATATACTATGTTCCAGTCCTGAACAAGCATGATGCCATCATGTGCATTTTCAACCAGAGTACGGTACTTTGCCTCTGAGGTTGCAAGCTGTGACAGAGCACGCTCTTTATCCTTGCGCCAGGTGTTAACCTTATCAGCAATCCCCAATGAAAACAATATAACCATTGCTGAAGAGCCTAACTGATACCCCCATGCCGTAAAGAAGTTATCTCCTAAAACACCAAACGAGCGCAATACAATTAAAATGACACCTGCTACAAAGCTTAACGTAGCAACATTAAAATACAGAGCCTCCCTTACTTTTTTAATCTGTGCAACAATCCCTGCTGTAATGACAATAACAGCTTCAATAGCTGCCATTAAAACAGAAATCTGCGTTGCATAGTAGAAAGGCGCCACAAAGGGGATAATACCACATGCAGCAGTCACAATTGCCATTATAAGTAAAACTGTGCCCAGGGCAGGTATTACAACCGGTAAATTTAAGAACTCCCGTGTAAATAAAACTATTCCAACCATTGCAAAAAAGATAAAAAAGGGATGACACACATTTCCCCACCATGTGCTTTCCGGCCATAGATATTGTGCAGCAATACCATTATTTGCCATTGCAAAAAGGGTAACTCCAACAATAAATAATACAAGGTATAAAAAGCTTTTATCCCGCACCATTATATATAAAAACAAGTTATAGAAAAATAGTCCAATCATCAAACCATAGTGCATCCATATAAAAGGAAGCGTTTCATTCAGCATTTCTTCAAATGCAGGGAGAGTCCACGCTTTTAAAGGCATCACCAGCGAGCCCTGCGACTGCACCCGCACAAAATAGGTGATTGTACCCGGCTTCTGTACTATCGGGAATACAAAGGTACGATAAGGAAATTGCCTGTATGAAAATGGCAGTTTATCGCCTGTCTGTATTGCAGTAAATGAATAGTCATGGGGAATGTACAGGGTAATGGCATCAATAAGTGGATAATCATACTCCAGCAACCATTGCACCGGCAGCGATGTGGTATTGGTTACTGTCAGGCTAAGCCATAAGCACTGTGTTGAATAGCCAAATGATGGGCGTAATGTTGTTGATGGTTTAAATTCGTGGTTGTTGTACCGCTTAACAATTTCATCGATTCCTGTGGCAGGATCAACCCCGGTTAAATAGTTAAGGTGTAATCCTGCTTCAGAAAATGTGAAGGTGTCATCAATATATAATGTTTGACATAATCCACCGGGAACTATCGCACATAGAAATAATAATAGTAAAATGTTTATAGTTATATATCTTTTCATTCTTTAATCCCATTATACAATAAAAAGCTAACAAGAATATTTCAAATATTTTTTTATGGAATATTTTGTGCTAAATTTTATAGTGGCACCGTGATTGTAAAGAACTAATTCTGATCAATCAGAATAATTCATAGAATAATTATGGTTAAAAGGGACATGACGTATGGCACATTATAAGCTTGACGGCGCTAAGTTTGAAACATTAGACGAATTAAAAGAAGTGATGTGGCAGTTGTACAAGGACAAAATGACACGTGAAGAATTTGATAGCTATGTAGAGCAGCATGTTCAGGTCAGCGATTAGGTTGTGTTATCGTATTTATGATATCAGAAAACCCATCGGGACCTTTTCGCTGTGTCATTATAACCTTATTGCACTGTCCTTTGATGCTGCTGAATAGCGTATCATCGCCAACAAAATATGCCTCATCAACAGCATTGAACATATCGATATCGTTATAGCCATCGCCTATTCCAATGGTGTACATATCATCATATCTTTTTTGAAAAAGGTCTTTGATGTACTGTACTGCCCCGCCCTTATTAACCTGACTATCCTGCACCGTAAAAAATTTTCCTCCTGTTGTAATGGCAATGCCATAATCACCAATACTGTTATTGATGCTGTCAATGGTTGCAGGCAATTGCTCTGCCATAAACAACAAAGATGCCTTCCGCTGGAGCATCAGGGCAACATCCTCATGTGATAGCCCAGTATAAAACGATAGCTCATGAACCGGGATATCGTCAGCCCATATACAATTACTTACCATAGCACGTATCATAGTTTTATGGTTCGATAGTTCCTGTACATCTTTTCCCAGCAATATATAGCTGCCATCAGCAAAACCAATACCTGCACCGTTTTCAAAAACAAAGGGATTGTGCAAACCCAGTGCACCGCACAGCTTCATTATTTCAGAATGCGTTTTGCTGGATACCAGAACAAGAGGGATATCCATAGTAACAAGCCTTTGTATTGCCAGCAGCGATTTTTCAAAAGAATACCTTTTTAAATCCAGTATAGTCCCGTCAATATCCGAAAAAACTATCAACCTTGCCATTGTATCATTGTTCCTGAACCATAGTATCAGGCTTCAGCAACAAAAATTCAACCCTGCGATTACGCCGTCTGTTTTCAACGCTGGTGTTGGGCAAAAATGGTGATGTTTCGCCCATACCGCGTGAGGTCAATCGCTTCTTATCAATCCCTTTGCTGATAAGATAATCCATAACCGATTTTGCCCTGTCTTCGGACAGCTTTAGATTATACTGCTCCTCGCCGATGTCATCAGTATGCCCTTCAATCACAACATTGTATTTTTCATATTTATGTAATATCTCCACAACCCTGTTTAAAATAGGAAATGCTTTGCCGGTTAGCTTTGCACTGTCAAAGGCAAATTCAATATTGCTGATACGTATTTTTAGTCCACGCTCTGTCACCATCACCAGAACATCAATAGGAAGCTTAATCCGTTTTGTTTTTGCTGTATTGCCAGTTATATCTGTGGCAGATAGTTCTATAAAATAATCCGCAGCGGATTCCACCAGTTCATTGCCGGCACCTATGCCATCCCATTTGATCTCAGCAGGAGGCTCTGACCCTTTAAATGTTTTGAAAACATACCCTGCAGGAGCATAGATAGTAATATCCCATCGTTTAATGCCTGCATTGTCCTTAATAGACGGATTAATGGTAAGGATATCATCTTCACCATCGCCATCGGGTGAGAATAGCTTTGGCGTATACGATAGCTCAACATCAGGAGGTGTGCTATCAACAATAAATGACTTTGCAAACGAACGTGGATTATTGCCGCTTAAATACTCGGCACTGAAGGTATAGGTGTAAATACCATCTGAAAGCCTATCACCCTTTTCTGATTTACCATCCCAGCTAATAGTTTTTGGTACTGTTTGCCCCTTAGTTTGATAAACCACCTTATCCTTTTCACTGGTTATAGTAAACTGCCATGAAACAAGATCTTTTGTGTCAGAAACCGCTGGAGTAAACAGTATGGAGCTGTGAAGCCGATGCGAAAAGTATTCTAACGATGCAACAATATCAACCGTTTGATACTGACGGGTAAGGCTGATTTCGCGTATTGTTGCAAACGCCTTATTGCCAGCATAATCGGTACATTGAATCTGATAGGTATATAACCCTTCAGGAACATCATTGCCACTATCATCTTTCCCATCCCACACCACACCCTTTGGCACTTCATTCCCACGCCATGCATATTTTTTTACAGCTTTCCCTGCAGTATCAACAAATACAGCCTGCCACTCGTCATGTGATTGTGTCTTGACCAATTGATTAATTTTTAAGGTATCTTTGCGCCCATCATTATTGGGCGAGAAAAATCTATCCTCTACGGTTACCTCAATTTCGGGGGTTGTTGTATCAACGGTCACAACACCGGTGATATCCGGTGATATGTTATCCCGCTCATCCCATGCTAAAAATGCATATACATAATCGCCATCAGGAACAACCTGGTTGTTGTTATCGGTACCATCCCAGAATATTGTCTGAGGAACCATTGCCGATTCCTTCTTTGCCCACAGTTTATTGATGAACCCTTTTATTGTTAACAACTCTTCAACATCGCGCTCGCTGATGCGGTATTCTTTTACTACTTTACCGGTGTCATCCCGTATTTGCAGCCGCCATCCGCCAATCTTACTTGCATCCGAAACTGATAGATTAAACAATACAAAGTCTTTAACGCCGTCAGTGTTGGGTGAAATGTAGCGTTCACTTGCCGTAATACCTGTCAGTGGGGGTTCTTTGTCCAATCTTCCATACCGTATCTGCGTGCCAATATAATGTACAAAATCGGCTTTTTTATAATGAACAAGTGCGTAATTAAACTCTGCTTTATACGTATCACCGGATAATCTATATCCGGCTCCTAACGTAACATCTGCATAGTCATACGGTTGTGGAGCCATAAATCCTATACGTGCAATATATTTTCCCTGGTATATACCTTCAAAGCCAACTTTAACCGCAATGTCATCATACTGTAAAAAGGAAAAATCATTAAAAAGGCTTATACTAATATCGTCACGTTTAAAAAACGGAAGGGTATATCCAGCGGTAATCTGATTACAATCAGAAAAATCATCATCACTGCCAAAAGGTAAGCCAGCCTGCACAGCAAAACCCAACAATGGATAATATAGCCCAAATCCACGGCCAATCTCAGCATTGATTGTTGTTTGATAGATACTCCCAATATTAATACCTGCAAAGTATGCGCCTGACGAGGGACCATCACCATACAAAAATGTAAACGATGCACCAGCCGATAAACGCCGTGTAAACTCTTTTGCACCACCCAGCGCAAACTGATAGCCATTCAGGGTGTCAGAGCCATTCATGGAGCGGAACATACCTCCTATGACACCATACGAAGTGGGCAATCCTATGACAACCGATGGATTATAGTAATCAAAAAGCATGCTGCCGTAGTTTACCGAGCCAGTAAAACGCTCCTCCTTTGCAAGTGCAGCCGGGTTGGTAATGAAGGTGTCAGAGCCAAAGGAAGCAACACCAGTATCTGCCCTTCCCAGCATGCTTGCACTCCCGCTGAGCAGCATCAGGTCACTGCCATCAGTAAAGGCAAAAGCAGTGGTGACAGAGCATAATAAAACCACCGATATCATAAAAATATGCAATTTCATTATTTCCTCACTTAATCTCTCTCTATAGATAGTTATCTTTATAGAGCAACTATCGAACACAAAAAATATTTTGTCAAGTGCTTATAATTTTTTAAAATCCCTATTGACATGCGATTGATTTAGTAGTATTTTAGAGGATGCTTTAAAATAATAATAATGTTACAATGGTCACAGTAAAATTGTATACTGAGGAGTGTGGCATGAAACCAGATAAACTTTTAAATAAAACAGCACCTGCAATACAACTACCCGATAAGGACAACAACATCCTAGACATCAATGATCTTAAAGGGAAATGGGTTGTGGTTTATTTTTATCCTAAAGATGATACACAGGGATGCACCCTGGAGGCAATTGATTTTACAAAAAGCATAGAACAGTTTAAACAGTATAATGCGATAGTTATCGGTATAAGCCCTGATAGCCCGCAGAGCCATTGCCGATTTTATGATAAACACAACCTCAATCTTATATTACTATCGGACACAGAGCAAAAAGCTGCAAAAGCGTATGACGTATGGAAAAAGAAGAGCATGTATGGCAAAAGCTTTTGGGGAATAGAACGCAGTACTTTTTTGATAGATCCAGACGGCGCTGTCAGAGCAGTTTGGCGAAAGGTAAAAGTTCCCGGACATGTTGAAGAGGTTTTACAGACATTACAATCTTTTTTATAACATCAGGAGGTATGTATGAATCTTCAGGAAGCTATAAATAAAAGACGAGCTTTCTATTCGCTTGTACCAGCTACTATCAACAAGGAGCTGATAGATGAACTGGCATCAGCAGCCTCGTTAGCCCCATCGTGCTACAATAACCAGCCATGGCGTTTTGTTTTTGTGTATGAACCTGACAGGCTTTCAGAGCTTAAAAAAGCATTGGCAAAGGGGAATGAATGGGCATTGAAAGGGTCAATGATAATTGCCGTTCTCAGCAAAGAAAAGGATGATTGTGTCTTAAAAAACCGCATCTATCATCAGTTTGACACCGGAATGGCAACAGCTCTGTTGTTGTTAAAAGCCACTGAACTTGGACTGGTAGCGCATCCCATTGCAGGATATGATGAACCAACTGTTCATGAGGTTTGTAACATCCCTGACGAATATACCGTTATCACGCTTATCATCGTTGGCAAAAAGGATGATCATACGCATGACAATTTAACTGACTGGCAAAAGCAAAGTGATCAACAGCGGCCGCCGCGCAAACCACTGGACGAGTTTGCATTTCATAATGTATTTGTCTAAGGGTTAGCACTACATCCTGCCACTGACACGGGCACACAAGTTTGCATGCCTCCATAATAAAGCCTGACTCCAGAAAATACTTATGCACGGTAATAGGTATGCTGGGGCGATAGTTACTGTTAAAGTACGTCCTTGAGCCGCCAAAATAGCCTTCAAAAGGTGAAGCTACCTTCCCTGCCAATACCGGATTGGGGTCAGAGCATTATTCTGTTTGCATAGTATCCATATAAATCTTAACTATTAATACTTGACAAATACAAATTAATATAATTATAATACAATATAATATCTATACAAATTAGGAGAGCAACTGTATGAAAAATATGAAATCACCATACCAATCAAAACCATGGTTAAAACATTATGACCCGGGTGTACCACCCACCATACAATACCATGAAACTCCACTCCACAAAATGCTGGAAAACAGCGTTAACCAGTTCCCTGAGCATACCGCCTTAATCTTTGAAGGGTACACAGTAACCTATAGCGAGCTTGATACCATGATAAAAAAATGTGCAGCATTTCTTGCTTCTCTGGGAGTAAGGAAAGGTGATGTGGTAGCCATTCTGCTTCCCAACATGATTCAAACTGTTGTTGCATACTATGCCACCATTACGCTTGGCGGAATTGTGGCAATGTGTAATCCTCTGTACAGCGACAGGGAATTAGAATATCAGTTTATTGACTCTGGAGCAAAAGTTTTAGTGTGCATCGATCTTTTAGCAAACCGCATGATTAAGCTTCGCTCTGTCACCAATATTAAACACATTATTTATGCTTCCATTGGTGACTATCTGCCATTCCCAAAAAATATCCTTTTCCCCCTTGTTGCAAAAAAGAACAATATGAAAGCCGATGTTTATCCGGCTCCCGATGTTTACCCTTTTAAGCACTGCATAAAGGTGTCAG
>DCUV01000058.1 GCA_002328585.1 Spirochaetia bacterium UBA2205 | reverse complement strand
GTACGAGAGGACCGGGATGGACGAACCTCTGGTGTACCAGTTGTCGTGCCAACGGCACAGCTGGGTAGCTATATTCGGAAAGGATAACCGCTGAAAGCATCTAAGCGGGAAGCCAACCCTAAGATTAGATTTCCCCTGACCCTTGAGGTCACTGAAGACTCCTCGAAGATTACGAGGTTGATAGGCTGGAAGTGTAAGCGCAGTAATGCGTTCAGCTGACCAGTACTAATCAGTCGTGAGGCTTGACCATATTATAAAAAGCCCCTCTACAAAAGAGGGGCTTTATTATTAATTAAAATTTAATGATTATATTACGGTTTGATTGAATCAATTAATTGCAATGTTTTGTTATCCAGTACCATAATAGTTTTATCTCTACTGTTTATGTATATATAGTTATTCCAAAAGCTGATAAAAGTGTTTTCATTAACTTCTTCTGAAGATTTTGATATTAAGACAAGATTAGTATCAAACTTGCCTAGATAAAATTTTCCATTATCAATGACAATTGCAAAAATAGTATCATCTTTTATAATGATGAAACTGCGCCAGAAAATGTTATCGTTGCCATAAATGATTGGTTCAAGCGTATTACGATCTAGCAATGTAAGACGGTGTCCAATGGAATGACTACCTTTATGAGTAATAACAACAACACCTTTTGAAAAGATATCATATTTGCTGCCACAAATATTTAATTCTGGCGATTTGAATAAAATTTTTCTTAATGATGGATCTATCATTATCATTTCATTATTATAATGACCATCCTGCAGATATTCTTTAATTTTAAGATAAAAGAGCTTATCAGCATAGATGCTTTTATCAACTTCTTTTGTACGCAGTTTATCTTCTCTTTCATCCAGCTGTTTTTCTTTTGCCTCAAGTTTAGCAATTAATTCTTGTTTATTGTTTGATGTTTGTTTGGCTTCATCAAAAGCTATTTGTTCTTCTTCTTTTTCCAAATCTTTTTGTTTTTGTTCTAATTTTTTATCTTTTGTAGAAATTTGATCTTTCTGTTTAGATATTTCTGATTCTTTTTTTTCAATTTTTTCTTCTTTCTTCTTTACTTCTTGTTTATCGTAATCAAGTTGTTTTTCTTTAGTTTCAATTTCTTTTTGCATGGTTTTTTGTTTTTCGGAGTCTGATATTGTTTTTAATACTTCTTTTGTTTTTCTAATTTCTTTTTCTTTTTGTTGTAATTCTGTTTTATCATTTTCAAGAGCTTTTTTCATATCTGACAGTTTTTTGATATCTTCATTTAATATGGTTTTACTTTGCTCAACTTCAGTTTTTTCATTTGTAATAATTTGTTTTTTAAGATCCACCATGTCTTTACGGGCATTGATATTTTTATCATCTTTCCTTACTTCCTTTACAATCTCTTTGTTGGAAATTACATCAACAACTATAGCATCAAGTTTTCCCTTTTGTGGTTCTTCAGTTAATGGTATAAGCATTCTAGTATTTCCTGGCCATTCATAATACTTTGTTGAAATCCCTGCATTATATTTGTTTATATAGATCATTACGATACTTTTATATTTTAATGAAAAATAATCAATATCTCCTCTGTAGGCTGCATTGTAATATGTAAGAAAAAGAGCAATTGCTTCAGCATGATGTTTAGTGTAACCATACTTTTGCTGTAGATACGAAGATAAAATTTTTCTAATAATAGCAATATGTCCCACTCGTGCCTGTTTATTTATAGAGAATATCGTCGCTGAAAATTTATTGGGTTCATTTTTTGATATAGCATGTATCATTGAATATTTATTGCTAAACATGGATATATTATTCGATGGTGTTCTGGCTAAAGCCCTGCCTATTTGTTCGATAGCTTGCGGTGAATCACTCTTTTTGTATGGTCCCTGATAATTGATAAATTTTACAGGTTTTGTTCGTATTTCATCAATAGCAACTTCTAATCCAGGTGAATATTGTTTTAAAATTAATAAGAAAAGGACGACAAAACCAAATGTAAATCCTCGTAATAATAACCTGTTCATATACCCTCTCTTTACTGGATGCACATGAGTATACTGTACTATATGGTATTAATACAACAAGTTTTTATATATATAAAACATCAGAAAAAACTGCTTTCTTATTTTATTAAAGAAAATTTGATAGTAAAAACGCTGCCTTCTTCTGGTTTTGAATTGATAAATATCTCTCCATTATGATCATTTATTATTTTTTTGCTTATTGATAATCCAATACCAAGACTTTGACTATATCTCTTTGTAGTAAAAAATGGTGACCAGATATGTTTTTGTATATCAGGTTGAATACCTATACCATTATCTTCGATTATAATAAAAACATGATCATCATGGTGATCAGTCTTGATCATTATTCTACCGGAGTAATCAGGATTGGTTTTGTTTGTTTTTTCAATTATTGCATCTTTAGCATTGGTAATTAAATTAATTAAAATTTGTTCTATACTAATGGCATTGCCATAAATTCGCGGGATTGATTCGTTAAGAAGAAGTATAATATCTATATTATGCTTTTTCAATTGATTTTGCATAAGAGTTACGGCATTCATGATGATGCTGTTTATATCAATAAGTTTATAGATATGATTATTGGTATTGAAGCTGCGTATATGATCCATAATGAACGTAGCTTTATCAACCATGGTGCATATCTTTTGTAGTTCCGATAGTGCCTCTAAATAGTTAAAATCATCCAGATTAATATCATCCATCATATTTTGAGCAATGCTTTTTATTCCCGTTAACGGTTGTGCTATCTCATGAGCTATGCTTGCAGTAATTTCAGCCATTGTAGAATATTTTGAAAGCATCTGGATATCATTATCTTTTTTATTGAGCATGGTTACATATTGATCATTTCGCTGTTTTAAAAGTTGTGTTAATTTAGTTAAGTTTGCATTAATATGAGCAAGGGAACGCATTTTATACAATGCTAATTGTGAACGTTTCAATATATCGTATATTGTAATGGTCAAAAAAAATGTTATAAATCCCATTATTGTTAGTGTTGTTATATGGGTGTTTGCAAAAAATGTTAGTATACCCAGAATACCTGATTCTATGAACAATGTTGCTCGAAATAATTTTAGGCCAAATCTGGATGGAACAGAATTTTTCATGGTAAATGAATAGTATATCTGAAAAATAGCAATGATGGCTGGTTGAATATGTAGCGGTAATATTACTGATGCCAGTAATGCTACTACTGATATCCCTGATATAACGATATCTTTTTTAGAAAGCTGTTTGGCAATAGTATGGACGTAGTATGCAAAAACACCGGGATAGCATGAAATAATAATTGATGGAAAAATAGTTGAAGGATGTATCAGTGTTACAATACCCAGTAATAATGCAAATACTAATAATGGGACACTGTGCCGCCCCTCCTTAAAATTAATGGTAGCGATAGCAACACATAAGAATAGTGAGGATACTATACATAATGATAATAAAAGTGAAGAGATCATAATACTATTTGATTTTTTTTACCAGTAGTATAAAATTGCCATAACTATCTGCCATTGCTACATCTCGGTAATTATTGAATGATATGTCAACATTTTTCAAAAAAAATTTGTTTATTGTAAGGAGCCAGGCATGGGTTTTACCTGTGGCATAATAGGTTTGCCAAATGTTGGTAAATCAACGCTATTCAATGCATTAACCGGTGCACATGCACCAATGGAAAATTACCCCTTTTGCACTATTGAACCAAATAAAGGAATTGTACCGGTACCTGATCTGCAACTGTATACTATAGCAAATATTCTGGAAAAAAAAGACCCTATTCCAACGAGGATTGAATTTGTTGATGTTGCCGGATTGGTTAAAGGGGCGTCGAAAGGTGAGGGACTGGGCAACATGTTTTTAAGCCATATACGGAATGTGGATGCGATAATTCATGTAATTCGTTGTTTTACTGATAAGGATGTTGTTCATGTTGAAGGGGATATCCAACCTCTTCGTGATATTGAAATTATCCATATGGAATTGTTGCTTTCTGATATAGAAGTTCTTACACGTGCAAAGGAAAAAATTGAAAAAAAAGCAAGATCTGGTGACAAAGAAAATGCTCAGCGGCTGCAAATCATTGATAAGCTGTTTACCCACATTAACGATGGTGTCATGCTTAACAGGGTACCGTTAACTCAGGAGGAACTATCGCTTTGCAATGAATATGGTCTTATTTCTGCAAAACCAATGATTATATGTGCAAATGTTGATGAGTATGGCGATAGTAACCATGCATTTAATTCATTGCAGGAATATGCAAGGAAACATGGATTGGGAATTGTTGCAATCAGTGCAAAGGTTGAAGAAGAAATTGCAGAACTGCCGTTGCTGGAGCAGCAGGAGTATCGAAAAGCGTTAGGTGTGGACAGATCTGCGCTGGAAAGGCTCATTATTACTGCATACTCAATGCTTGATCTTATTACCTATTATACTATAACCACACAGTTGCAGGCGTGGACCATAAAAAATGGTACCACTGCGCAAAAAGCAAGCGGGATTATCCACAGTGATTTTGAAAAAGGATTTATCCGTGCAGAAGTTTTTCAGTATGATGATCTTATGCACTATAAGTCATTGCATGCCATAAGAGAGCATGGATTGCTACGAAGTGAAGGGCGTGATTATATTGTAAAGGATAGGGACATCATTCACTTTTTGTTCAGTGTTTAATGTATGAAAAAGTTGCAAATGTATACAACTATATTTGGTTTGCGAGAGCATTTTACTTCAGAAGAATTGGCTCATGCTTACCGAACGTTGGCGATGCTGTACCATCCTGATATAAGTAATGATGCCGGTACACTGGGAAAAATGCAGCTTATAAACACTGCCTATGATTATTTAAAAAATTTTGTCGATAGTTCTATAAAAGCAGATAGTACCAAAGAATATGAAAAAATCGATGAGATATATACACTGTATAAAAAAGCATTTACTATTCTACAAAATTCTTTTTATGGCTATTACTCTGATGGGAGCGGTTTTACTGGCGATGCGAAGTATTTAAAAAGTGAACTGATAAAAGCAAAAGAGCTCTTTGCAACTATCATCAAGGACTATCCCTACAATCAATGGGTGGATGATGCTATTGATAAAATAAATAGTATCAATAAATGGGTCCAATAGATCCAATACAATAAACAATTACAATTCTTTGATTATAAAACTTTCTAATGGATGGCGTGTAGAATGTCCTTTTTCATTGGGGTATCCTAATGCAATGACAGCCATTAGTTCATAATCGTTATTAAGCTCACACAGAGTGCTAACCTTATCCTTTTGATTAAGTATTTGGCCTAACCACACTGCGCCTAATCCTTTTGCATGTACAGCAAGCAACATATTTTGAATGCATGCGCCAATTCCCATAATATCCTTATCCCGGTTATATCCTGAGGGAATGTGATAGTATACGCATATACACACCTGTGATTCTTTGATAATACGGGAATATGATGTATATTGTGCCAATTGTTCTTTTTTATTGTGTGAGCGGATCAATATAAAGCGCCAGGGCTGATTGTTTAAGCCCGAAGGTGCCCATATACCAGCTTCAATAATATCATTGATGATGTTGTCTGGTATTGGCAAAGCTTTGTAGTGACGTATAGAGCGTCGGGTTTTAATAGCTTTGAGTATATCCATACAATTACTTTTGATACGTAGCTAAAAGAGCGTCAACACTATTTTGCTTTTTTTTAACCCGACTAACGTGATCATTAATTATTTTTTCAAAATCAACATCACCGTTTATTATTTTTACTCGTTCCGTTTCAATATAGCTTAAATTGGTGGTTATTTTAACAGTACTTGCTATGCTGGCATATTTTTTTGCCTGATACCAATACGGCAATGCTTCTCTATACATTGTTTCAGCTATTTTAAGACTTTCCTGAATATCTTTAGCATAACTTACATCATAAAAATATATATGTTGTTTATCATACCGGGTAGCGATTTTTAGATAATCACGTAGTATCAGCATGGTAATATGCATAAACATTAAATTACGATATTTATAGTATTCATCTTCAGTTTGTATTTTTATCAGCGCCTGTGAAGGATGGCGGAATTTACAGGTTAATGCTATTTTAAGTCTGTCAATATTTTTGCGTAAAGAGTTTTCATCATAGTATAGCTTCATACCATATAATTCATAAAAATCTTCAACGTAATGAGGAACTACTTTATAATGCATCCTGACTTTTGGAATATAATCTGAAAAAGGTACAAATTCATCTTTTTCCTTTTGAAAATAGTGATACTGATAGTCTTCAGCATATGCATGAATGCTTACCAATACAAACAATCCAGCTATTAAAAATGGTGTCAGCTTTGTGGCAATTATTTTTGTATTCATAGTAATGCTATACAAAAAATTATTTAAGATATAGTGCATATGCATAATTCTCTCTATCATTAAACATACATTAAACAGATATTAAACATGCTATTGTGCATCAATGAAAACTGTATACTGTACACTATGGTGAAAATCGTTTGCGCCTCACGATGTGATATCTATTATATTTATCGGAAATGAAGAAACAATAGGTAAATCAATTACTCATGTGTGATATAAGGATTCTGATTCCAATAAAAATGAGGATTATACCACCAATCAGTTCTGTCCTTTTGCCTAACAAACTGCTTGCTCTTTTACCAAGAAATACGCCGAAAACCGAAAAAACCGCACAGGTAATACCAATAATGATACTGGGCAGTAGTATTGGTTTTTGCAATACTCCCAAACTTAACCCTACTGCCAGGGCATCAATGCTTGTCGCAAGCGATAAGAGGATAAGGGGCAATCCCTTTGATGGGTCACTGTTGAAGGCGCTTCCATCGTTATTAAAAGATCCTTTAATCATACGGATTCCAATAAATGATAGTAGCGTAAATGCAATCCAGTGATCAAAATTCTTTATAATTGGTTCAATAGCGATACCACCAAAATAACCAATAATAGGCATCGCGCATTGGAATAAACCAAAATGGAAAGCAATTCTGAAATAATAGCGATAAAATGGTTTATAAATATATAAACCTGCGGCTATGGAAACTGAGAATGCATCCATCGCCAGTGCCACAGCTATCCCTAATGTAGTTATAATGTCCATAACTATCGCTCAAAAAAAAGTTTTAAGTAATGTTCAATAGTTAGTGCATGATCAAGCTTTATTTGCGATTCAACAATCCATGAAGATTGTGGGAAGCGATTGATTGCTAATTGTAAAATTTGAATTGATTTTATAAGATCGGTTATTGCCTGCTCCATTTGAAAAGAGCCTCGGTTATGCCTATTGTAAAAAATTTCTTTTTGAGCACGCAAAAGAAAATCATCCCCCTGCCGGTAAATTCTGAAGGCTTCCACATCCAGTATATTGGCATAAGAGTCAATGATGTTGAGGCATTCTGATGATTTATAGAAAGTAAAAAGTAACTCTTTAAAGAGATTGAAATGTTGCAAAAATTCATGGTCATTGGTATAACTGCATAGATTATCAATCCCATGGTAGCTGCGGCGAAGCTGCAATACAATTTTTCTAAATATATCGGAATTTACCGGACTGTCACGACGCGCTAAGTTGTAAAGGTTGTATTGAAAATACTGGTACAGTGCATCTTTTGCTTTTTCACGGTATTGTATAAAATATTGGGTTAATAGATCATCACGCAAAATATCGTCTTTTTTAAATGTGGTTTCTTTTTTCGGGGGTTTATCGTTTTGAATCTCAACCGTATTTTCTTTAAAACGATGTGTAATTATGGTATTGTATGCAACGTTAATGCTTGCCATAGCTTTATTAGCCCAATCAATATTGCCAGGATTTTTATCAGGATGATACATAAATGCAAGCTTCTTGAACGCTTTGGTTATTTCAGCATCGCTTGCATTGTGTGATACCTGTAAAAGTTTATATGATTCTTCCAGTGTCATCATTATTATATAATGGAAAGTAAACGTACCAGTTTTAGTAAACTGATAAGTGTATAAAATATAAGCATTACAATGCAATTACATTTTTATAAAAATTAAGATTATGCTTTTACTGTTTGCGAATGTCATAACGCGGTGATTTTACTACTACCCTGTCAGGGATTAATCTATTGTTGTAATTTCTTCAATAATCTCACCTTCGTTTTTAATGGTTATACGGCTCATGGCTGATTTGCCTGGCAGGAAAAATGATAAAATAAATGCAACTGCCACCATAAAGCTGCCAATAAGAAAAGAATCCTGAAATGAGAGTACAACAGCATGCTGTGCAATATGCTTAAAAAGGATACCCTGTGCTATCTGTGATGATAGTGCATAGGGAAAGCCAAGAGCGTGAGCATGTATAAAAAGGTTATGGAACGCTTGAGTAAATGCCGGAGATGTGCTATCTATATTGGAAGATATGGATGACACATGGAAGGGTATTCTATGGCTTAATACCGTTGAAAGTATGGATATACCCAATGACCCTCCTACCTGCATGAGTATGCTTAGCATTGAAGATGCCATCCCGGCATCCTTCTTTGAAACAGCATTCATTGCCACTGCCGTGACAGGTGCCATTAAAAGACCCATACCAATTCCACGTATTAATGTAGGAAAAATGATGTCATAAACTGACATGGTTACATCCATATTTTTGTACATATACATGAAGAACCATAAGCCAATAAGCCCAAAAATTGTGGGCAATCGTGCACCAATCTTATCGCCAAGTATGCCACTGAATGGCATTATGAATGCCATAACGATTGAGCTTGGAAGCAAAATAAGGCCGGTTTGCATCTCATCATAACCCATTTGTTGTTGTAGAAACAGTGGTAAAAGAAATATCCCCCCAAAAAGAACAACAGAGCGCACAAGAAATATAATTGAGCAAATAGAAAAAACAGGTGATTTGAATAGGTGGAGATTGATAATACCATAGCTGGTGTTGGATTCAACTAAAATGAAGCCAATAAATCCCAGAGAAGACATAACAGCACAGGTGATAATGTATGAAGAAAACCATCCTTCCTTTTCGCCTTTTGATAATCCAAGTAGCAATGCTATAAGAAATATTGACAAAAATGTAAATCCCCAAAAATCAAACTGCCTGTGTTGACTTTTGTGAGGAATTTCTTTAATAAGAAATAATGATGCGGCAATTAACGCAATAACGCTAACCGGCAGATTTACCATAAATATTGAACGCCAACCAAAATGATTGGTAAGATAGCCTCCGAGAGTTGGTCCTATTGATGGTCCTAAGATAACACCTACACCCCATAGCCCCAATGCTCTTCCTCGCTCATGGGGTTCAAATGCTTCGGTAATCATTGCCATACCTGTTGGTGTAATGGCTCCACCTCCCAGCGCCTGTATAATTCGTGATCCGATTAATGTTGGAAGATTCCATGCTGATGCACAAAGGATTGACCCAATTGTAAAAACTGTAAGGCTGGCGATATAAAGAATTTTGTATCCTATTTTATCGCGTAACCATGCGGTTAAAGGCATGAGAGTAGCATAGGCAATCATATAACCTGTAACAACCCATTGGATATCATCAAGATTTACGCCGAAATCAGCCATGATGGCTGGCAAGGATACATTGACAATGCTGCCATTGAGTGCTGTCATAAATGTTCCAATGACAACAATGGCAACTACCATCCATTTATAATTATTTTGATTTAATTCCTGATTGGCAGTATTCATAGGTATTTGCTACTTTACACGAATTTTAATAGTTACTGATTGTCCAACCCGTAAGGTTTTACCGGGGTGGGGATGTAGCTTTATTTTTACAGGTATACGTTGTACCAGTTTGATGAAATTGCCTGAACCATTATCAGCAGGAATCAGGGCAAATGTTGCCGCAGTTGCTTTTCGTACTTCCAGCACTGTGCCAGTAAGGGTTCCACCTTCATCGATATCAATGCTAACTTTTTGTCCTGGTTTTACATCTCCAACGGAAGTCTCTTCAATGTTTGCATCAACCCATGCATTATCAATATCAACAATAGTTATAGCAGTTTGATTTGTTTCTAAAATATTTCCTATCCTGGCAAGCTTTTGCACTACTATACCGTTTACAGGGCTTGCGAGTGTAGTATATTCAAGAGCAAGCTCGGCTAACTTTAAATCAGCGTCTGCGCTCATTGCTTCAGCCTGTACTTTATCAAGCTGTTGTTTGCTTACTGCATTTTGTCTGGCAAGAGCTTCTGTTCTTATCAGTTCAGCTTTTGCAAAACTGGCTCGGGCTTTTGCTTTTTGATATTGTGCTTCTGCTGTACGGTGGTCAAGCTCAACCACAACCTTACCATTACTTACCCTGTCTCCTTCTTCAACATTGACAGCAATAATCTGACCGCTAATGCCTTTGTTTGCTATACGAATAATGTCGGCAGCTATGCGGGCATCATCGGTGCGCACATAAGGCCTGATGATAAAAAACCAGATTAACAGTGTAATAACTGCCAATGCAGCAAGCACTTTAAATGTTATTTTTGATGCTTTAGTTTTCCACCATGGGATTGATTGTTTTCGTTTCCCCGACGATTTTTCCGATGACAAAGGCACTTCTTCATTTTTAGACATCCTAAAACCTCATAATTAATTATAAAATTATCATAGTTTCAATATTTTAATTTCCATTTCAAAAGCTAAAATAATCATAACCAAGTGCACGATTAAGTTTTGCTTTGGAAACCTGAAAATCATAGAGAGACTGAATATACATTGTAGTTGCATTGCTTAACTCTACATTTGCATTTAAAAGTTCAGTATTATCTATCATACCATTTTTAAATTGCAAAACGGCAACACGGACTGATTCCTTCGCAGATGCAATATTATCCCTTTGGGATTGAATGGCGTGTGATGCCGCTACAAGCCCTAGCAATCCATCCTTAATCTCAAGCTTCAAAGATTTTATAAAATCTTCAAGCTCAAGATCAGTCTGCTGAGTAAGGCTCTTAAACTCATCAGATTTAGATCTGGTTGCATCAACAGGAGATAATGTTCCCCACCTATAAACAGCTCCAACGGTGATATTCCAGTTTTTGTTCCACCCTTTATAGTTGATTTCACTGTTAAAGCTATTAACAATAAAGTTTGTTGTATCGCCCATACCGGTGTCAACATCCCCCTTGGGATTTATTAGTTCAGTTGCTCCATAGGTACCGTTTACAAAAAAAGTTGGCCACAAGTATACCGAGTCATTTTGCATTTCTTTGTATTGATAAAAATTCTTAAGGTGATTTAGCTGTAGTAATTCAGGTCTGTTTTTAACTGCAATGTTTATAAACTCATCATAGTGATTCATTAACTCGGCATCATTTACAGTGAAAAGATTATTATCTACATCGCCAGTAAGATGTAATGGAGAAGTATCAAGATTTACAGGCATATCTGTTTCCTGTCCAAGCTGTATGTTAAATGCTGATTTTGTCTGTTCATAATCTTTTCTGGCATTGATGAGTCGTGTTGTTTCATTTGCAGCAGCAACTTTTGCTCGTAAAAAGACGAGTTGGGTATACATCCCATTTTTGTATCCTGTCTCGACAACATGTAAGTTTTCTTCTAAAGCCCTAAGCGAATCAATCCTGAATTTTACCATTTCCTGCTCAAGTAGCACTCCATAATAAAGCTGTATTGTTTTGACAATGGTATCAGATTTCACTTTTCGCTCATCATTAACGCTGATGATGTAATCTTCACGTGAAGCTTTAAGTTTATTGTAAAAGTCACCAGGATTTATGGCGATAGTTCCTTTGACTATGTCTATTGTGTATTGTCCATCACTGCCAGTAAGTGTTCCCTTATCTGCAACCCATCGTGTAGCCGAAGCATCGCTGGAGAATTGAGGCCATAATTCTCCCCACACTTCATTTATTTTTAAGGATTTTTCGTGAACCTTCTCCTGTGATATTTTATAGCGATTATTATTTTGCAGTGAGATAGTAATGGCGTTGTTTAAGTTTAATGTATCATCCTGTGCTATTACTGCGGTACTGGTTGCGATAATTATTGTAAATAGTATAATCGGCAATGATTTTAGTGTAATTTTCATAGCTTATCCTTACTGTTCCTGTGTGCACTATTTTCTGATATTGTATATAATAAACCGTTATAAAATATTTTAAAAAAAGAGAGCATATCATTTTCAACTTGTTTGGTTGAAGCATCAAATGAGCTAAATACTATTCCTCGTATAGAATAGGTTAAAATGGTCATAAAATATCCCAGGTTGCTTAATTGATTAATTTTTTTGTCGTGTTTAAATATAGTTGATAATATATTGATGTGAATAGCATTGTTCATGCTTTTGATCTTTTTTTGAATGGCAAATGGCAGGGTGCTTTCTTCGGGATCAAGTTTATAGATTTCCCTAAACTGTTTTCGTTTAGGCAAAAAATATTTGCAAAAAGCAACAAGCATTTCATCTATTGTTGAGCAAGCATTAATGGCATTCTTTAATTCCTGTTCATATTTATTTAATTCGTATTGACTTAACGCTAAAAAAAGGTCATCCTTATTTTTATAATAGTAGTACAGAGCAGTCCGTGAAATGGTTAATTGTGCTGCAACATCATCCAGTGTAGTCTTTTTGTAACCAAAGTTCTCAAAAACTTTTTTTGCAGCTACCAGGATTTCTTCTTGTTTTGGATTAATATCTTCCATAATCAATATATAAGTTTGACTTTTTGACAATTAGTGTTAATTAGTAAAAAATAAAATGTATCACAGCCTAATAAAAAAACTAAAAAATTTATTAAATCCCTTGATTTGTGATGAATAATGGTAATAAATATATATTCAATAGATAGTAATTACATTGCAGCAAAACAATGTAGCCGTAAGGAGTTTAATATTTTTTGTAATAAAATTGTTGTTGAATTAATTGAAAGCTATTTAATTCAATACCCATGTATATATTATTTTCATGAGAAGCAATTGGTGACTATTTAAAAATGTTATAGAGATATAACATTATGATTGAAAAATGTAATTGACAATAACTATACATTAGTATATTATAGTCTTAAATCAGGAAGGTAAAGAGTATGGTGAAGCCACTAACAAAAAAACAGGAAGCCATTTTTTTATTCATAAAACAATCAATCAAAAAAACAGGATTCCCGCCAACGGTTCGAGAGATAGGCAACCAGTTTTCTATTACTGTGAAAGGTGCCTATGATCATTTAAAAGCAATAGAAAAAAAGGGATACCTGCATTGTGAGGCTGGTAAATCACGTGCTATTGAACTTTTAGTTAATAAAGAAGATGTGTATCCTGATGTTTGCTCTATACCAGTAGTTGGTACCATAGCTGCCGGGATTCCAGTATTAGCTCAAGAAAATATTGAGTCATATATTCAGCTTCCATCTGGATTACTACCACAGGGCACGTTATTTGCTTTAAGGATTAAAGGTGACTCTATGATTGGTGCTGGTATCTTTAATGGGGATATAGCTGTCATTAAACAACAATCGGACGCTAACAATGGTGCTATTGTTGCGGCTCTCCTTGATGATGAAGCTACGCTCAAGATACTTAAAAAAACTGAGCGGAAGGTACATCTTTTGTCTGCAAATGAAAAATATGGTGTTATAACTGCTGATACTATCTCAATACTGGGCACATTAGCTGCTATATTCAGAACATATTAATATTAAAAAATAGTGGACATGATTTTTAACTATCTCATTATGGTTTAAATCGTTAAGGATACATGGATGGGATAGTTACCGCTGATGCATCGTGTTTATGATAAACAATTTCACTATGGCCACTTGATAGACCAATTTTATAAAATCGAAACTAAGTTTGATAGCTTGCTTTTTTTTTATAATAACAGAGAAAAAATAGTTTCATTGTTTAATTATGATGTTGTTATTATTGTAGAATTGTCACATCTTTTTGATCAGATTGCCTACCAGATACAGGAATGCGCTAACTATTATGATAAGTATATCATTGATATCCTTTACCGAAAAGCTGAGAGTTATCTGGCTTTTATGGAAGGATTGGATTATTATGATCAATTTTTACTTATTCATAATTTAATATATGATGATATTGTCATGATATGGAGACATTCGCTTACCAATTTTCGTGAAAGGTGCATTAATGACTTTCACCAGCAGAAATCATTGCAATACCCTATAACCACTGCATTGTTATCGATGCATGATGAGACACTCATACCCTTTTTCTATGATATAGCACTGCTTCCTGATGTTGATAGTGCAATCAGTGCAATTGTTGGGTTATCACTGTATAGGAATAAGTTTGCTAATTGGGAAAAATTATATACAGGTGAAAAGGATTACGATGCAATGGTTGCAATAGTATCATCAACTAATATTAATGAATACAATTTGTGCGCATATAACCAGAATAAATATATGTTATTTTTATATTGCCGTTGGGCCGAAATGTTTAATGCAAAAAAAGGTGATATTCTGGGTCTCATGAATATAACATTACACACATTACCTGAAAACCATATACTTTTCACAAGAACAGTTGAAATTATTGAGCATATACTCTGTACTTTAAAAAATCATGAATTTAATCATTTTAATGATAATGATATTGATGAGCTAATTATGATTTTTAATAGCCTTCCACCTGAAAAAGTTGATGGCATAATTCGTTTTTGGGGTATTCCAAAAAGTAATTTTATACATACTCTTCAGCAAACTATCAATAAAAAACAAATAAGATTAGACAATTGTTCAAATATAGCAACTTTATTATGCACAACCGAGTTTGAATAGTAGCCATGCAATCTGTAATGGCTCTATATTTAATGCTATCATCGCTATTTTACGCTTGACGAAATCAATAATCAAAATAAAATGCTTGGGCATGTAGATCATCCTATGGAGGGTACCATGGTTCTGGTTACAGGATGTAACAGTTTAATTGGCCGAACTCTTATAAAACGGCTTATTGCTGATAGGTATCAGGTTAAGGCCATAGATATGTGGAAGGATGCAAAATTACCTGATGAGGTGACATTCTTACAGGGTAACTTGCTTGATACTGATTTTATTGATGAAGCTATGAGCGATGTGGATATAATATTCCATTTAATGGATGTTGAAGATGCTTCGTACTATGGTCGCAGATTCATGAAAAAAGTAAATATAAAAAGTACAGAAAATCTTTTAAGGGCTGCTGCTGAAAATAATATAAAACATTTTATTTTTTTATCAAGTGGGAAGGTATATGGTAATCCTGACGTTATGCCAATTAAAGAAGATGATCCTTGCAAACCCAACACGGCGTATGGTAAGGACAAGGTGAAGGCTGAGAAGTTGTGCAGAAAGTTTGCTGAAGATGGTTTGCCGGTAACTATTATACGCCCAACAATAATTACCGGGCCCGGTGTAGACGATGCAATGATCCTTATTATTTTATATATGGCAATGGCGATGGGTGATTCAAACAGATTATATATTGCTGGTGACGGTGATTCACGATATCAGCTTGTACATCCTGATGATGTAGTTGAAGCTTTGTTATCAATTGTTCGTAACCAGCTTTCCATAGGCAAAGTGTATAATATTGGGTCAGATAATGTCCCAACGCAATTGGAACAAGTTGTCAAGGTAAAAGAAATAGCTCAATTAGATTGTCAGATTAAGCATATTACACCTTCATTTACAAGGATATTATCAATTTTATTAAAACCCCTGCATATTCATTATTTGCGGAAAGATCATGTTCAGTTCATCTTGTCAAATTTTGTATTGGATTGTAATAAAATAAAAGAAGAGCTTCAATGGATTCCTAAAAAAGATAATATTGAAATCTGGGTTGAAACTTTGAATTGGTATCGAAAAGAAAAACTCTAATTATTCTTTTTGATGGCGTTTTTTATTTTTTGCAGTAGTTTTTTAATGCACTCTAATAATTTAATAAAAAGCACTCTTAAAAATTGTCCTATATTACCCTCGCCCAAATCGGATGTTAGTAACATCTGTGCTTTTCTTATTTCTTCTGCTGAAAGTGGTGTTTGTGACATCTTCATTTCTTTTAGTTTTTCTTTTAACTGTTTCATTGAAAGTTTTAATGTATCTTTATCAGTAAAGCGTCCGGTTTCCATTACCATTTGCAACAACGATGGATCTGCTAATATAGTTTGAGTGATCTTCTTAAGCTTATAGGCACAGTTTTTAAGAATAGGATTACTGGAATTTTTTTTATTCTCAAGTAACAATGTCACGTACTGAGATAAGAAATAAGCTTGCTTAAAAAGTTTTTTGCGTTCTTCCAGTGTTTTGGTATTATAATCTATTCGAGAGAAATCATCTACTGCTGTTTCAATGGCATCTAACTTTTCATCAGTAAGCTCATATAATGAAGAAGGATCTAAATCGGGAATTTCAACAAAACGATGCGATACTTCTTTTAAATCCTTAAACATCGTTTCTGAATATTCAAGTATATATCGGTAAGCCCGTTTTTGTAATGGCGATAATGCTTCTTCTTCTTGAGATTTATCCATTTTGTGTTGTATCTCTTTAATATTAAGAGCAGTAGGATCAAACTTCATTTTGTTAGCATCAAATGTTTTTTTCATTTCAAAATAATCAGGCTCAGCCAAATCACGACCAACTTTCAAAATATTAAGTTTAATATCGCCCAGCTTCTCCTTTAATAAATATTTATCAATTTTACTGATACCATCGGTAACAACCAGTATTTCTGAGTTCAGCATATCTTTATCAAAATTAATGTCATCGATGGCTTGAAACACAGCTTGCTGCAAATTGGTGCTTGTTCCACCAGTTGTTGTAAGTAAAACCCTTTCAATTAAAAAAGGGAAGTCTTCTTTTTTTTCTATTTTAAAAAGGTCACCTGGCTTTGAGTCAAAAGGACGGTAAAATATTTTTGCATTGCTGTTAAGCTTACGGCGCAAAAATTCTGCTACAAGACATTTTGAAAAAAACGATCGCATCCTGATTTCCATGGATCGTGAACGGTCAAGTAACAGATAAAATTTTTGATCAAATCTGTTTGCCTGTCTTCCACTTTCATCCTGTAGCGTGGATATTGGTTTAAATGTATCAGCTTTCTCTTCGTAAAATTTTTGTACAAGTAATTCATGTTTAAAAAGCTTGATATCAAAAATTGTATCTTCCCACGCTAATTCCCTGGGGAGCGCTTTTTTTAAATCGTAAATGGTTCGGTAACGGTCAATGACCATAATATCACTTAATGGCGATATGCGCTCAACTCGATTTATTAAAATAGACTCATCGCGATTGGGAGCTTCAATTTTTTCTTCACGGGATATATCTTCAACGGCATTGAGCGCTTCTGATATCAATTCGGGAGTAAATATAACCTGAGCTATCTCAAAGATAATAAAAAATTCAGGTGGTAATAATACCGATAGCTCATCAAATAAACCTAATGAATCCCAATATTCAAAAAAGTCTAAACTTGGTCGTGATGGCGTCTGAATGTTTGCAATTATCTGTGACATAGCTTTTATAATATTGCAAAATAATCCCTTGTTATTCCTTCTTTAAGTTCGCGGACTTCTTCAACAGCTGGCTGCAAATCGGTTAAGCTCCGCTTTAATGTCTCAAGTGTAATCTCTTCATCTGATGATCGTGATGGAAATATTTTCTTTAAAAGATTTCGTAAGCCTCTGAGAATACCTGAGGACGAAGCAAGCAGCCGTTCTTTTTTTTCAGGGTTTTCCATGATTTCTTGAAAAATTCGTCTAAGGTTTAGTAAAAACTCAATTTGCTGTATAGCCCCCGTGGCATTAAAATGAACCATGGTCTGTTGATATGCATCAAGGAATACATCCTTTTCCGATTTATCCTTTGCTTTAACAGAAATAAAGCTATTCAGCGTACATGATGCTAAATACATCTCTTTTAAATCATCCATGGTAACCTCAAAACGGTTATTTAACAAAGCATTTGCTCGTAAAAAATCCTGCAGCTTTGCCTGTTTTCGGGGGCTTACAAAAAACTTATAATCTGATTTTCGCATATCGCTTACAAATTTATTGGTAATAACATTTTTCATAAAATATACAAAATCAGGGATTTCAATTTTCACCTCTTTACTTTTATTACGAACAATATCTGAGAGATAAATAATCTGATTAAATGGAATTTTTTTATCAGGTTCTATCGCTTTACCGCGACTAAACGCATAGGTGTGGTCAATAAGAAGTTGTTGATATACATTGTCATCTTCGGGAATTATGGATTTATAGGTAAAACGGTCTAAAATAGCTTCCGTTACTTCATTCATGCGCATGTAGTTTGCTGTTGCAATAGCGGTGTGGATGGCTGCATCAATTATTTCAGGGCCATTTATGAATTTACGTTCGTTTAAAACTGATAAAAGCGAGCGCAATACAACATCACTTGCATCAAAGAGCTCATCCAGAAAAACAAGGTTAGATTCAATAATTGATCCGTGAATGTTATGCCGTATGCGACCTTTTTTAAATTCTTCAATATTGTAAGGGCCAAAATAGTTATCAGGCGTTTGTTCTTTACTTGCTTGTGAGGCAAAAACTCTGACATTATCAAACGTGTTGAAGATATAATTTGCAAGGTATGATTTTGCCATACCGGTGCGCGATAATAAAAGCATATGCTCGCGTGTTAAGATAGCGTACATAGCCTGTTTTATTATTTCTTCCCTGTTGATGACATTTTTAGCAATACGTTCCATATGCCATTTGAGATATTGAATAGTACTGGGAATATCAGTAGCTTCTGCTTCAATTGTTTTTGTTACAATTTCAGGTTTTTTACCGGGTAGTTTTTCAACCTGCTGAGTTACTACATGCTCTGTTTTAGTTGTGGGTTTATCCTCGGGCTGCAATTCCTTTTTATCTTCGTCAGGCGCGATGATGATATATCCTTCCTGATCAAGGAGTGATTCTGCATCACTGAGATAATTTCGATGAGAAGGGTTTTGTGATTTCATGTGGTCCCCCTATTAGTCAATAGCTGGAAGTAAAATTTTAAATGATGTTCCTTCACCAGGGGCGCTTTTTACCCCTATTGCTCCGCCGTGGTTGTTTATAATGGTATAGGTAACCATCAGTCCCAATCCAGTTGATTTAGGTCCTTTGGTTGTGAAAAATGGCTGAAATATCTTTGCAAGGTTTTCAGATGGGATTCCAATTCCCGTATCCTCTATGGTAATAGTTGCAAATTTTTCCCCATTTTTAATCACCGATCCAACATTGATTCTTATTTCACCTTTATCAGGCATTGCTTCTTCTGCATTACTGATAATGTGTAATAATCCCTGTATAAGTTGATTTTTCCTGCCTTTAATTTTAGGACTTTCTTTTGGATAAGCAGTGTTGATGATAAAGCCGCTTTTCTGTAAACGATTGAGTGTAATCTGTATGGGATGACTGGTTATAAGCTTGTGAATTTCAAAAACTTCTACATCATCATCTCCCGGTTTGCCCAGATTCAGCAACTGCTCAGTAATCTGATTTATTCTGCTGAGTTCGTCCTTCATGGATTTGACATAATCATGGATTGGGCTGGTTTCAGGGATATTATTTTCAATAAAGTTAAGGTCGATAGTTAATAGATTAATGGGAACTTTCAGTTCATAGGCAACACCAGCAGCTAACAGTCCCATGGCTGATAGTTTTTCAGCACGTTGCATACGTTTTTGGATTTGAGACTGTTCGGTGGCATCTTCGATCATTATCAGGATACTTTTTACCTTTTTATCAAAATCCAGTATGGGATTTGCTCTGACATTTAATGTAAGCTCTTTATCCTGATTAACTGGATGATAGGTTAGGTTTTTAATAAAAACAGGTTTTTTTTGTAGTAAAATTTCATCTAAATATTTTTTTAAATCAACATTGAATCCTGGTAATTCGGTTAGGTTCATACCAACACGGGTTTCTTCAGGACCATAGCCTATTATACGTCTCAGTGCGGGATTTTCACTCAATATTATCCCTGTTGGGTCTATGGTAAATATGCCTATTGGTGAATTATTAATGATCTCATCGTTTAAAGTTGACAGACGTTTTAATTCTTCTGCCTGTCGTAGTTGCTCCTTAATCTTTTCTTCCAGCCTTCGGGAGCTTTCTTTCAGTTTTTTTTCCATCAGGTGCATTTCGGTGATATTACGCAGTATGCCAAATAATCCGGTAATTTTTCCATCATCATCTTTGATAGGAGCAAGGTTTGCCATTAAGTAAACAGGATTCCCGTCTTTATCAAACGTCTTCATCTTTTCATTATAAATGGATTTACCCTCATAGAGTATCTGATTAAACACCATGGTGGCTCTGTCTAATTCAATGGCAGGCAGGTATAATGAAAAATGCATACCAACGGCATCTTTACTATTAACAGGGAAAAGGTCTTCCATGGCTCTGTTGCGATAGATTACATTGCCTTCACTGTCCAGCACAAAGATGATGTCATCCGCAGCTTCAATGAGCTTTTTATAGTCAACGGGTTCTTCTTCTACGCCCTTTTGCAAAAGATCAATTTTTAATTGAAGCTGTTGAATTAATTTGATTAATTCATCCTGTGAAAGTTGCTGTAATGTTTTTGTATCCATAACACTTTTTTACCTGAACTTAGGATTTTGCGGACCGCCCAGCGTTGTAAAAAACCATACTTCCAGAACTAAACTGTAAATAGTGCCAATAAGAAATGCTATAGCAAAGGCTGGCAAATCCATCATGAAAATGTAAACACCGCCTGCAGCAAAAACCGCTAAAAGGGTAAGCCGTAGCAAAAAGCCGCCTGCGGTTATTGACAGCAAAACCAGAGTGTTGGACTTCATGCCTTTTATTGCACCAGCAATCCATAGTAGTGTTAAGATTAAACTCAAAAGGCATCCAATTGCAAATCCCTTGCCATATGAAATCCCACCTCTCAAATATATTATAGAAGAAAGAATAATACTAATGATAGTATAAATAAGAATGCTTAGATATGCTTTTTTTACATTGCTCATAGTAAACCTGTTCCTTTACAAAAGCACTATATATGCAAATTAATAATGTATTATTTTTATATCTAACAGGTCAACTAATATTTTATTACTTCATCCTGAATGTGCCTGCAATTGGTTTATAAACTGTTTATATTCATTCAATCCTTCCTCTAATTTTTTTTCCAGTGCAGTTCCTATGATAAAACCATCAGTATAGTGTAGTGCCTGCTGCACGTCATGGTTATTCTGTATTCCAAATCCCAGTACAACCGGTATCTTTGCGTATTGCTTTGTTAATTGAAGTATATCGATTATAGTATTGTCCAATGTCAGGGTATTTCCAGTAGTTCCACGCATGGATATCGCATATATAAAACCGTTAGCATCAGCACATACCTGTTGTATTTGAGTATGTGTTGATTCTGGTGTAATAAAATGGATGTAATCTAAATGATAGATATCCGTATATTGTTTAAAGCGTGCAGATTCTTTATAGGGAACGTCAGCTAAAATTATTCCATCAACGCCACTATCTGCAAACAGAGCAATAGTACGGTCAATAGTAGTATGGTACACTTTATTTGCATAGGTCATAATATATATTTTTTTATTATAATTATTGTTGATGATGTAATCCTTGATCTTTTTAATATTGTTTAAAACATTATCGGTGGTAACGCCATTCTGCAATGCTTTGTGGGAGGCTGATGCCAGTACGGGTCCGTCTGCAATTGGGTCGCTAAATGGCAGTCCTACTTCCATAAAATCAAAGTAGTGCAGCCCTATGGTTGCAGCCTGTAAAAATGTTTCCTCATCGGGGTAATTCCCAACCAGATAAAAACCGTTGTATTTCATAGCTTCACTTCCTTTAATATGGTATCAAGATCTTTGTCCCCGCGTCCTGAAAGGTTTATGATGACATTTGAGCCATTGAATTTTTGACTATTACACAAAATATAGCCCAATGCATGGCTGCTTTCCAATGCCGGGATAATGCCTTCTGTTTGTGTTAATGTGATACATGCCTTAAGCGCCTGTTCATCGGTACAGGTAACATAGTGGACTGCATTGCTTTCTTTCCAGAAGCTATGTTCGGGGCCAACTCCGGGATAATCAAGCCCAGCAGATATGGAATAAACGTCCATTACCTGTCCATCGCTGGTTTGCAGTAGATAGCTTAAACTACCATGAAGGATTCCGGGGGTGCCCAGGGTCAGTGATGCACAATGACCGCCGGGGAATAGTCCTTTCCCTGCAGCTTCAACACCAATGCAGCCAACTGTCGAACCAATAAAATCATAAAAAAAACCAGCAGCATTACTGCCGCCACCAACGCAGGCAACACAATAGTCGGGTAACGTTCCGTAAAGCGCTTGAAATTGCTGTTTGGTTTCAGAGCCTATAACTTTTTGGAAGTCCCTGACAATGGTTGGGAAGGGGTGTGGGCCGCTAACCGAGCCCAGTAGATAGTGGGTAGTTTTAACATTGCGCACCCAATCGCGCAGTGCTTCATTGATGGCGTCTTTCAGCGTCTGGCTACCTGATGTTACGGGGATAACCTCAGCGCCTAAAAGCTTCATGCGCTTGACATTAGGCATCTGGCGCTCTATATCCACCTGTCCCATATAGATGGTGCACTCAAGCCCTAACAGCGCTGCAACTGTTGCGGTGGCAACACCATGCTGACCGGCACCTGTTTCGGCAATAATGCGTTTTTTCCCCATAAACTGTGTCAGCAATCCCTGCCCCAGGGTATTGTTTAATTTGTGAGCTCCGGTATGGAGGAGGTCCTCACGCTTGAAATACAATTGTACGCCAGTTTGTTTTGAAAGCCTTTGAGCAAAGTATAATGGTGTTGGCCTGCCTGCATAGTGATGAAGTAACTCGTTTAATTGATTCTGCATTGTGTCATGGTGCAAAAAATAGTTGTATGCTTCTTCAAGCTCTGTAAGTGCGTTTACTAAAGTCTCGGGCACAAACATTCCGCCAAAGATTCCAAAATAACCATTACTATCGGGATATGTCATAGCCTAACTCCTTGATTGTTTGTATAATTGCATGCATCTTATTAATATTTTTAATGCCAGGTTTGTCCTCTATGCCCGTGGATATGTCAATGCCAAACGGTTGTACCACCGAGCACAACATGGGAATAGTGCTGCTGTTTAGTCCTCCTGCTATGATGGTTCGCTGTATATGCTTAAATCCTGCAATGCTATTCCAGTCAAATGGTTTCCCGGTTCCTCCAAATGATGCAAGGTCATACGTATCAAATAGATACCTATCCTTTGTATGAATTATTGGGATAGTATTAAAAGAAAAATTTTTGCTAACACGCAAAGCAAAAATAATGCTATAGTGTGGCGATAGCTCATGGTATAATTCTATGGTATATATCTGAATGACATCCAGTTTAACGGCACCTGCCAGTGACAGTATTGAAAGAGGGTCATTATCCACAAAAACACCAACGCTCATAACGCCATGTTTTTTGCAGATTGCTATACATTGTACTGCATCTGATAGGTTGCAAAAACGTTTTGATTGCTGATAAAAAATAAATCCGCATGCACTTATACCAAGCAAACATGCAGCTTCCACATCCTCTGGTTTTGTAAATCCGCAAAATTTAACAAACATTGGATAGCTCCTGTAAAAAAGTTTGCGGGTTTTCAGCTTGCATCAGGGCTGTTCCAACAAGAAAAATAGTTGCACCTGTTTTTTCTTTTATATGTCGTAGCAGATGGGGGCTATCAATACTGCTTGCACATATTTTTATTACAGATGATGGGATTGCCTGTAATGCTTCGGTGCCGGTTTTGTAGTCAATCTCCATCGTGTTGAGATTGCGCATATTGACCATGATGTACTGTGGTTTCAGTGTAAGCACGGTATCTAATTCGCTGAGTGCATGGATTTCAATAAGGGGGGTTAGATGTTTTGCAATGGCGTAATCATACAGCATTTGTAATTCAGAAACTGTCAACATTGCATTGATCAAAAGCACACTGTCGGCACCGCATAGATATGCTGCATCAATCTGCTCGGGATAACATATAAATTCTTTGCAGAGCACCGGCAGGGTTACCACATTGGCAACAAGACACAGGTCATCAAAGCTTCCGCCAAAATAATGGCTATCCGTAAGGACGCTGATAGCTTTTGCTCCTGCCTGCTGATAGCGCACTGCCTGCTCGGCAGGGTCTACTATTTTAATAATCCCCTTTGATGGCGAAGCTTTCTTTACCTCTGCAATAATAGCAATTTTACTATTAAAACTCCAATCATACATGGGGCGTTTTCGCATGGTGTGTTCTTTACACAGTGAAATAATCAACTGTTTTTCTTCCAGCTTTTTTTGCTTCATGAGTGCCAGTGAAAACTGCATTGCATTAAACCTCCTGTAGTTTGCTAACCGTGGATGCAACACAACCGCTGTGTATGGCTTCCAGCGCATCCTTATAATTTTTTTCAATTGAACAGCTGTGATCAAGAACATACAGCGC
>DCUV01000049.1 GCA_002328585.1 Spirochaetia bacterium UBA2205 | reverse complement strand
CTTCAGGGTGGAATGGTTGACAATACTAATGAGAAAGCTGCTCTGTATAATGAAAAAGGTCAGCTCATTGGGACCGGACAACTTACAGGTATTCCAAAAGGAATTTATAATGTCATTAAAGATGGAAAGCAAACAGGTGTGATTTCATCATCGTCAGTCCCTGCTGATAATCCAGGTGAAAAGGTAAATTATACATGGACAGGTAAATGGGAAACACCAAAGAAAAATGGAAAATGGACAGAATATTATCCTGGAACAAAAGCAATAAAGATTGAAGCTATATATCTCATGGATAAATTAAATGGTGCTTACAAAGAATATTATCAAAATGGGAAGATAAAATCCGAAGGAGAATATTTAAACGGTAAGATGAATGGACAGTGGAAATTTTATAATCCAGATGGCTCTATAGATGAAGCGCAATCAGGAAGATATATGCTGGGGAAGAAAATAAATTTCTGAAATAAATAATAAACATTGCTGCCTTATTTAATAGTTATAGCAGCAATGTCTATCTTAGTTATTATGATGAAAGAACATGTTTTAACTTTTTAGCTAAATCAAAAATAGAAAATGGCTTTTGTAGATAATTGCTTTCTTTATTTACAATATGTTCATAAATTACTAAATCGGTGTATCCTGACATGAATATATTTTTAATATGTGGGTTTATTTTATTTATAGCTTCATAGAGCTCAACTCCATTCATGACGGGCATTACAAGATCGGTAAGCATTAATGCAATCTCATTACCTCTTGATTTTACTATTTCAATAGCCTCCAAAGGAGAACTAACTGCTATAACATTATACTGTAATCTTTCAAGCATTATCTGTACCATCTTTAGTAATGACTGCTCATCTTCTACCACAAGCAATAATTCACCATTACCTGATGGCTTATCTTCAATAACTTCCATTTCCTGATATTCATTATCAGTTATATTACGCGGGTAGTAGATATTAAAGGTGCTTCCAATACCTATCTCACTATATACTTTAATAAAACCATTATTTTGTTTTACTATACCATATACGGTTGATAAACCCAGTCCAGTGCCCTTACCAAACTCTTTTGTTGTAAAGAAGGGATCAAATATTTTATCCATGATTTCCTTTTCTATACCGCAGCCAGTATCATTTACCGATATCATCACATATTCACCTGGTAAACAATCAGGAGCCTGTGAACAGTAATATTCATCCAGGGTGACATTTCTGGTCGATATGGTTATAGTGCCATTAGCATCTATTGCATCGCGGGCATTAATACACAAATTAGCAATAATCTGATTAATTTGCGTGGGATCTATTAAAATACTCCATAATTCTTTATCCGGGTTAAAAATCAGCTCTATGTTTTCACCAATTAATCGCCGTATCATCTTCAGCATATTTTCAATTATGACATTAATATTAGCTATCTGTGGTTCTATTATTTGTTTTCTGGCAAATGTTAAGAGCTGTTTTGTTATTTCTGCTGAACGCCTTGAAGCATTTAATATTTCATTTAAAAATATTTTTAATTCTGCTGTATTTTCTAATTGCATCATTGCTAACTGTGCATTCCCCATAATTACTTCCAGCATGTTATTATAATCATGTGCAACGCCACCAGCAAGCCTTCCTATCGACTCTAATTTTTGAGCTTGAATTAATTGCTCTTTTAACCGTTCCTTCTCCTCTTCTACTTTTTGTTTTTCGGTTATATCAATATACAGGGTAGCAACATACACAGGCTTATTATTAATGTTATTAATCACAAAACGGTTTGCCATCCAGTGTTTTATACCTGTTTTATGATGTAAAGTCAGTTCGATTGGTTCAGTTATACCTTTTACAATTGCATCATTATCTATCTGAAGTAATTTTTTTGCATCCTCTTCAGGAAATACATCAAAAGGAGTTTTACCTATCCAATCTTCTTTTTTTAAATCCATAGCATCTTCCCACTTATCATTCATAAAAACATAGTTACCCTCAATATCCCTAATAACAACTACAATGGGAAGATTATTCATGATTAATGAAAATTTCTTTTCTGATTCTTGCAACTCTTCTTCTGATTGTTTAAACTGCGTAATATCCTTAAATATTGTAGCAAATTGCCCCTTCTGGGGTGAGTACACAGAAATTATAAAATATTTACCAATGGGTTCATAAAATGTTTCAAAAACTGCTGGTTTGCCGCTTAACGCTACTTCTTTGTATATGTCAAAATAAGGTGGTGTTGTCTGTTTATAAACATCCGTTGAGCGTTTGCCAATAGCTTCGTTTTTATTGATTAACAGCATTTCTTCAAATTTAGGATTTACATCCAGAATAACATAATCTACTGGATATTCATTATTATCATAAACAAGCTGATGCAAGCTAATACCATCATTTGAATGCATAAATAAATTTTTAAATTTTTCTTCGTTTTTGCATAATATATCTTCCAATTGTTTTCTTTCTGTTATATCACGCCCTATAGCAAAAGCTAAACCAATAGAGGCTATAGGATGTGCATTCCAATCCAGCCACCTGTATGTTCCATCTATGCAACGATATCTATTTTCAAATGTTGTTATAGTTTCTCCCACCATCAATGTATTCTTCATAACCTCTAATGTTTTCTCAACATCGTCAGTATGTATAAATTCTGTAAATGATTTTGATTTTAATTCTTCTTCACTGTATCCCAATACTTTAACAAAAGATGGATTTACAAAGATAAATGAGGGTGTGTGTAAATCAATTATGCACACTAAATCGTTTGTAAATGTTACCAGATTTTTGTATGTTTCTTCTTTTTCTTTATATACTATCATTTCATATAGTATGTCTGCCAATATCATTATTTTGCTTTTATCAGTATCAGTATATTCCCTTGTTATGTTGGCAAAGCCAATGACTGCAACAGTATTATTATTATCGATAACAGGGATAAATAATTCATGAATACCTTTTTTATTTTGATCGTTTGTTAAAGAAAAATAAGATGAATTGGAATCATTAATAATAACACTTTTGTTTTTATAACATTTTTGCCATACACTTTGATAGTCAATAGAAATTTCAATAGTATCATCCACACAATATATACTGCAAAAGTCAGGTGGTAAATATTGATTTAAAGAATTTGTTTTGTTAAAGTAATAGTTATAACCAATAAAACAACCTGTAAAACTTTCGGTTAAATCAGCAAGATTTTTTAATGCATAGTGAATAAACTCATCTCTGGTATGTTCAATAGCATAGTTAACAAAACGGATTCTTATTTCTGAAAGAAGATGTAAAAAGCTTTCTTTTGTTTGATCCTGAATAACAATAATTGCTCCTAATACATTGCCTTCATTATCCTTAATAACAGTGCCTTTATAATTAATTGGGACTATTATGCCATCTTTTGATATTAACACACTGTGAAGATAATCTCCACTGTAGCTTCCATCAGCAATTGTTTTAAATATATCATGATGTTTTTCAATTTTTGTTTTATCAACGATATTGAGAATTTTATTAACATGTTCATTTTTTATTTCCTCAAATTTATAACCAGTTAAAAGCTCAGCAATGTAATTAAAAATTTGGATTTTTCCATTACTATCAGTGCATATTATTCCATCACCAATTGATTCTAACATCAATTTATATTGTAAATATTGCTGTAATTGTTTTTGAT
>DCUV01000025.1 GCA_002328585.1 Spirochaetia bacterium UBA2205 | reverse complement strand
GTCCTATCAAGTATCGCTACAGCAGTATACAATCCTATTTACAGGAGGATGCCGATGTTGGCGTGCCGATAGACCATCATGAGTACTTTCTGCAGCTGGGAGACAGTTTCAGTGAACGGGTAAGGCGTTTTTTACAGTATGAGGAGGCATACCGCAAGCGCTATTCTATTGCACAGTGGGTGTAAAAAAGGGGTCAGAGCAAAGATAACTCTTTTGTTTTATCTGCCATAAACAGTTTACTCACTACTGTAAGATACAACCATCAAAATAATATGGTTACAACAAATCAGGCATTAATGTCACTATTTATAAAAATTATATTTTTTTATTGATTATTTATGCTCTTTATGTATACTATCCAAAACAAACAAAATTATGTATGTGTAAATAAATAGTACTGTAGTACACTATCAATTTATTATGTGAAAGAGTTTTGCTATGGAAAACAATATTAATAAATCTATTTTTTTAGGTATTGATGCTGGCTCTACGGCACTTTCCATTGTTGCTATTGACAGTGGGAAAAATATCGTTGATACATTGTATACATTTCATCATGGAAAAATTCATGAAGAAATTGAAAACTATTGTGCCCGATTTTGTAAAACCGATGTTTGTGGTATAGGGTTTACTTCCTCGGTGGCTGCTATAACGGGCGGTCACGAGGTTAACAGCATTGTTGCGTATGTTACTGCTATTAAACATGCTATGCCGCAGATACGCACCTGTGTTATTGTTGGTGGTGAAAAGTTTGGTGTCATTGAGTTTGATGACAATGGTAATTATTCACAGTATCGCGGCAATACAAGCTGTGCAGCAGGAACTGGAGGATTTTTAGATCAGCAGGCTCGCAGGTTGCAACTTGCTGGTTCACATGAATTGTCTGTCATGGCTTTAAAAAATTATGGTGATATCCCTAAGATTGCATCGCGTTGTGCCGTATTTGCCAAGACCGACATTATTCATGTACAGCAGGAAGGATATGCTATCACCGAAATATGTGATGGCTTGTATTATGGTGTTGCGCGCAATATTGCTGATACCCTGTTTGCATCGCATACGCCTGTGCAGCCGGTTGCCATTGTGGGTGGTGTGTCGTTAAACAGTGCAGTTGTTAAACACCTTGAATCAATTGTAGGTGTAAGGTTTCATGTACCGGAACTATCGCACATATATGGCGCTTTTGGTGCTGCATTATATGTGGCAAATAATACTATAAAAAAAACAGTGGAATTTACCATAAATACAAAATTAAGAAACAGGCTGTATCATTTCCCGCCGTTAGCAATAACAATGAGCAACTATCCCACCTTTAATGGGATTGAATCGTTTATGTATACATCCCTGCACGATGTTGAAGTTGATATCTATAAACCTATGAATGGAGCAACTGAAACATTTATTGGCATTGATATTGGGTCAACCAGCACAAAGATGGCACTCATTGATAAACAGGGAACTATGCTGGCAGGTTTTTATACGCGTACTGCGGGAAAACCGCTTGAGGCGGTGCAATCAATTTTTGAAGCGTGTGATGTATATGCGGCAAAACATGGTATAAGCATTAGTGTTAAAGGGGCGGCAACAACAGGTTCAGGGCGAAAGTTTATTGGAACACTTATTGGGGCAGATTGTATCCTTGATGAGATTACTGCACATGCGAAAGCAGCATGCACATTGCAGCCCGATGTTGATACTATTATTGAGATTGGCGGACAGGATTCAAAGTTTACCATGATAAAGAATGGTAATGTTATTTTTTCGCAGATGAATAATGTGTGCGCGGCTGGCACTGGCAGTTTCATTGAAGAGCAGGCATACAAGCTGGGATGTAACCTTGCTGCATATGCTACCAGAGCGCTGGGTAAACAGTCACCACTTTCAAGTGACCGCTGCACAGTATTTATGGAGCGGGATATCAATTATTGTATGAGTCAGGGTTATGACACAGATGAGCTGTTAGCGGCGGTATTGCATTCAGTGGTGGAAAATTACCTTTCTAAAGTTTCGGGCGAGGCTAAGATTGGTAATGTTATCTGTTTTCAGGGAGCAACTGCAAAAAATAAAGCATTGGTTGCTGCTTTTGAACAAAAGCTCCAAAAGCCTTTGCACGTTTCACAGTACTGTCATCTCACCGGTGCGCTGGGTTGTGCATTAGAAGTAATGGAATCGCAGATTGCACAAACAAGCTTTAGAGGTATAGGACTTTATAAAAAATCAATTCCGGTTAAAAGTGAAATTTGTAATCTGTGTACCAACCATTGCAAGTTAAAAGTTGCTGATGTTGATGGCGAGGTTGTTGCGTATGGATTTTTATGCGGACGCGATTATCATTACAAAAAATATGTCAGCAAAACAAAGGGCATCTTTGATTTCAGCAGGGAACGCAATAAGATTTTTACATTACCTTCAAATGAAGATACTGCACAGGTGGGTATTCCTTATGCATTGCACCTTGTTGATGAAATGGATTTATGGATAGACTTTTTTAAACGGTTGAATGTTACGGTTATTACCAGCAGTGGATGTGATGATCCAGTAACTATCGGCAAAAGGATTGCGCAAGCCGAATTTTGCGCACCAATTGCTGCCTTTCATGGGCATGTGACGTATCTGGCAGATAGATGCAACTATATATTTACGCCTTTTTATTTAGAAAGGGATGCTCCTTCGCATTCCAGGAGGCAGTACTGCTACTATACACAGTTTGCGCCATCATTGACCTCGTTAATACCTTCAGTTAGCAATAAAGTTGTTATGCCTATACTTAACTATGAAATACAACCGTTGTTTAGTAGACGGACTTTATACAAAGCCTGCAAACAGATGGGAATCAATGCCAACTCTATTGAAATTATGATGGCATTTGAACAGGCACAGAATACCCATAAAGAAAATCAGAAAAAATTGATGATAAGTGGAAAACATGCCGTTGAAACCAGAAAAGATATTGCAGTGGTATTACTTGGCAGGCCATATAATGGTATTCCTGATTCCATGAATAAGAATATACCGTCGCTGTTTGTTAATTTAGGCATTCCCGTCCTCTATCAGGATATGATACAGTATAACGATGACGATAGTAAAGCAATTGATGAACTGCTCAAAGCATTTCACTGGCACTATGCTGCTAAAATTTTGCAGATAGCTCATGGTATTGCAAAATCTGATGGATTATATCCCGTGTTGTTGACATCATTTAAATGTGCTCCCGACTCGTTTGTTATGGAGTACTTCAAGCGCATTATGGATGAGGCGGGCAAACCGTATCTTATATTGCAGCTTGATGAACATGATTCAACGGTGGGATATGAAACGCGCATTGAAGCTGCTGTCAGGTCATTTAAAAATCATTATACGAAAAAGCTGGTTAAAACAACTGGTATTCCGGTAGTTCCTTCAGTTACCCGTGAAACACTCAAAGGTAAAACGGTACTGTTGCCAAACTGGGATACAATGGCATCCCGATTGCTGAAAGCAAATCTTATTCGTGAAGGGATTGACGCGCACATACTGTTTGAAGATGAAACAACAATAGCAAGGGGAACACGTACCAATACAGGACAGTGCTTACCGTTAACCATCATAGCGTTTGAGTGTATTGATTATATTCAGAAAAATAAACTTGATACTGCAAACACTATTTTGTGGATGATGGATTCAGAGATTTCATGTAATATCCGTATGTACCCTTATTACATCAAGAGTATTTTTGACAGCTATGGTAAAGGGATGGACAAAGTTAAAGTATTTGTGGGCGATATTTCATTTAAAGAGGTTTCCATCAAGGCAGCACTATACACATACTTTGCATTTATGTTCAGCGGGTTGCTCCGCCGTGTGGGGTGCAGGTACCGTCCGTATGAAGTTATACAGGGTGCTACCAATTATGCTATTGAACAAACCATGCAGGATTTTGAAAAAGCATTCATGGATAAAGTGGAGTGGACTGATTCCCTGTCAGATATGGTTGCTCGTTTTGATGCCCTTAAAATTAAGAAAATGAGCAAGCCAAAGGTTGCCCTGTTTGGCGATCTCTATGTTCGTGATAATGATGTTATGAATCAAAACCTTATACAATTTATAGAAAAACACGGCGGCGAGGTAATAACCACTCCCTATAACTATTATGCAAAGATGATAGCCAATCCCTATTTTAAAAAGTGGTTCAGGGAAGGGAAATATGGGGAGATAGTTACTGGTAAAACATTGCTTACAACAGTTGAGCTTATAGAGCAAAAGTATTACTCATATTTTCAAAAGCTGTTAAATGAGCCCGAGCCAGTGTATGCTGTAAATTTTGAGAAGGTGCTGCAACAGTTTGGCGTAACCATGTATCATACCGGCGAATCATTTGACAATTTAATCAAGATATTTGCATTACTGCATCACTATCCTGATATCTCACTGTTTGTGCAAACAAGCCCTGCATTTTGTTGCCCGGCGCTTGTTACTGAAGCAATGGCAAAGCGTATTTATGAGGTTACCGGAGTTCCCATCGTCAGTATTACTTACGACGGTACCGAAAGTTTTAAAAATGATGTTGTTGTTCCGTATTTAACGTTATTACGGAATACTCTATCTCAACAGGAAATGAAGCAAAAGTTGTCTTAGATAAACGTATTAGTGAAATCAACACATCGTTCATCTTCAAAATTAAAATAGAACAAATTATGTATTGGTACATTGTATTGTTTTATTAAATCTTTAGCTAGAAGTAATAGCAGTGTTGATTTCCCTGACCTGCGTATACCCGTTATAAAAAGTATTTCTTTAGTATTCAAAAGAGGAGTAACTGTATATTGAATTTCGCGGGGGATGTATTCACCTATGTCAATTTTAGAGAAAAACCTCTTTTTATGTTCCAGTAATAATTCATGTAGTTTATTTTTTTCTATTAATAGTATATTTTAAATCTTATATTTTGCATTATATATTACATTAGTAATGTAATAGTATTTACTAAAATTATCAAGTATTTTTCATACAATGGCATGAATGCATGCCTATTACATTGTTTATGGAATCAATTGGTTTTATGTCGTTTTCAATACACTGATTATGAGAGCAGCCAGTGTATTGACTGCAACCAGTGTATAACCTGTTGGTAAATCCAGTGTATACGAAATACATATTGAAATCAGGTTAATGATTATGCCAGCAATCCAGGATGTAATAAGAATATGCTTTTGTTTAAGCTGTAGTGCAATCATTACCGGTGAGAGTAGTAGTGCAAATACTACCAGCACTCCGGCCAATTTAACGGAGCTTGTTACAGTAATGGCAAATAATGTAAAAAAAAGCAGGTCATTACATTTTGTAGCACCACGCCTATAGATGAAAAAGAGTAATAAGCCTATTGCTGAGTATAATAGCGCTGTTTCCAGTATCTTTGATAGTGGAGTAAATAATATATCCGTGGCTAAAAGATTGTTAAATTCTTCGGTACCATGTGATGATTTACTCAAGATCAAAAAAACAGCAGAAAGTGAAAATGCATATAAAAGTCCTATAATGGCTTCAGGATATAATGAACGTTTACTTGTAAATGAGATAATGGACCCTCCAAGGATTGCAAAAGAAAGAGAAAATACATACATGAAATTGTTGTCAAATAAAAGTATTGAGATGGCTGCTCCCATGGCAGCCATCTGTCCAATCGCAAGGTCAGTGAATATGATTCCACGGCGTATTATCTCGGTACCAAAATAGGCGTGTATTCCAACAAGAACTATCGAAAGAAGGAAAGCAGATATCAGTATATCTATCATTGTGTTATCCTCCCTACAATTGCGTCAAAAAGACTAAATATGTCATTTGCATCTGATGTTGCACCGACATCATGAGGCAATACTATTACAGGTATTGAAAATTTTTGTGAAAGATATTGTGCTGCATCATAAGGATGATATACATCCTGTAAAATAAATGAAACAGTATAAATAGTATTTTCTAATTTTGCAATGTGCTTTGATGCTGGAGGAATGCCAGAAACTGGTTCAATAGTACCAGCAAGGTGTATGCCATATCGTATTAAAAGATAGTCGTAAATTTTGTGATATTCAATAGCTGATTTTCCTTTAACCTTTGTCATTTGTGCATCCCACACGGTAAGCCTGGCATTAAATTTTTCAATAAAGGTAGTATAGTTTTTGGAATACAGGTTATAATTTTCAGGAACTATCGTACACAAACGTTCGTAAATTGCTTTTGCAAGTACAGGTATGGTATGGGGATCTAAATAAAAATGAGGATTGCCCTCAGGATGGACATCGCCCATTGCACGGGATAGGGCAGTTGGGACATCTATCTTTTTTACAAAATTTGAAAGATCCAGAAATCCTTTTGTGCCAGTTATAATAGCGGGATTATTTGCCTGCCGTATTAACTGCGGCAACCAGCCAATCTCAAGCTGTGCTCCATTGATAATTAAAAGGTTGGCATTACGCAGTTTTGCAATATACGACGGCTTTGGAACAATATAATGAGGATCAAATTGTGGTGGAGCTAATGCAATGACCGTAGCACTGTTACCGGTTATTTGCTCTGTTATGCCTGCTATATACTGATAGGTGGTTACTATCACAGGCTTTTTTGCCCATACTGTAGTGTTTATTAAAAATAAGTGAAGTAAAACTAATGTATGTATCAGTATTAATTGTATTTTGCTAAAATTTTTGTACTTCATGGTATATCTCCCTTATACATCATAAATTTTATTGTGCAATGCCATTCCCAATTGTGGGTTGTTGTCAGCATATGCAATATTCAATTTTAGATTTAACCTCTGTTTACAAGCGTTACGCCATCTCCTGCAATAGATTGTGAAAAAAGTTTAAGGCAAGTTAAAAACTGTGAGCGCCATGTGCACCTATAGTGATATTTGCCTGTACAATAATTTCATGGTTTGGTTTATTAGTTCCACTTTCTGAATATAAACTTTTATCGTAATTATACTGCAGCCTGAAGCGTGAAAATTCAGATGGATTGTATTCGATCATAGAACTGTACCGTGGAAGATTATTGGTAAGGTGATGATGTGTATTAACATCGTTTTGAGCAAGCAGATCATATCGCAAACCTATGCGCCATAGTTGATTCAACCGGGCAACCACTTGAGTATATAATCCAGACTGTTTGGCATCAAAATTTGATTTACTATTTATACTGCCATCGTAACTATACAAATCGCCATCCTGATTGCGATAGATATATTCTGTTTGTAAATATATATATTGATACGAATTAAAATCATATCGTATTGTTATATCACCAATAGCCATATACGTTTTTCCATAAAAACCATGATCACCGGCAACTTTAGTATCATTGCCAATGCCATGATCAATTCGCGAGGTACCGTATATTCCTGATGCTCCTGCCAGCACGGTGAAGTTGCTTATATCAAATGAAGATTTAACAAAGGCGGTATATACATTGGATTTATTGGCATCATCAATCGTCGTTATGTTTTCAACGGTAAAACCGTTGGTTCCAAAACTTGTTTCGTTTTCACCCCTTAAAGCTTCTGCACCTAGCAGCACATAAAAAGGTAATGGTACTATCCAGTCTAACTGTATGCCAATTTCATTAAGCTGTGAACCAAAGAAAGCTTTATAGACAAGCGGTAAATCTGCAAAATCCCAGTAATGGGCATGCTTATCGTTTAGTCTGCCAATGGAACTTAAAAATTTACCTCCTTTTATTTTAAAACCAAACGGTAGTTGCTGTGTTGTAAAATAGGCTTCCTCAATTTCAGCTCCTTCTGTTGATGCATGCAAAACAGCAAACATATCAAAGAATGGATCAACCTGTGAATAAAATGAAATCTCAGCATAATTAAGGTTAAAACCATTGTTTTGATTCAATTCATCCTCATGATTTTCATGGTCGGATGTTTTACTGTCTGCATCCTTAAAACCGGGTATTCCATAGTGTGTAAAGTCTTCAAGGGAACGCTGCACATAGGTAACATCTACAATAGCAGCTATATCCGGTACAAATTTAGCCTGTGAAAAAGGATCTGATAGGGGCTCATCTGCCATTGTTTGTGGAAATCCTTTTTGTAACAATAGAGATATAAAAAATAGCATATATACTATTTGCATAACTTGTTTCATTTAGTATCCTCCTCAGAAAATAAAATACTGTGTCATTCTGAGGGACACAGTCCCGAAGAATCTATGGGTTTATAAGCGAGATTCTTCGCTATTGCTCAGAATGGCGGTCTGTTTTGTTACTTTTAGTTTAGATTTGTGATAATGGTTATATATTAACTATTGACAGGAGGGGAGCGGGAGGCTACAGGATTGGCAATCAGCAGAATGGGAAAGTTTTTGATAATATAATGTACACTACTATATAATGAAAGATACTCAAATGCTGTTTGATCAATAGCGTCAAATGAATCAAGCTGCTGGTATATGCAAACCGGGCAATTATGATGAGCGGAGGTATGAAAATGGACAGTACTGATAAAGCTACTGTATGATAACAAAAGAGTAATAAAAAGAATAAATGGATAGCTTAAAATTTTCATTTTCATGCTATTAACTTACTACAGTGTGATACTTTATTCAAAAAAATATTACTTTAGCTTATCCATTGGGCAAAATGCCGCGCTGGATGGCCATTTCTTTCATCTGCTCACCACTTGTTTTTGGTGGTATACGTTTGTTGTCTTTTAGTACAAGGTGTATGGCATCAGCAGGGCAGGCTGAAACGCATAATCCGCATCCAATACATCTATCCTTATTAACATGTGCAAAATCGTTCATTTCAATTGCTTCCATCTGGCATATATCAGCACAGCTTCCGCATGATGTACAGTTGTCATTTACTTCTGCAAAATAGTTTGAAAACACCATCTCGGCAGGTTTAGGAAATCGCTTGATAGATAATAACACCGCGCAGCAATCGCCACAGCAACTGCACATACCTGCCGGGTTTTGAGCGGTGCCTGGCTGAGTTACCATGCCCTGTTTTTGTGCATTTTTTACGATAGCTATCGCCTCATCGGCACTTATCTTTCGTCCAAGTTTATTTTCAATATAGTATTCAGCCATTGAACCAAACATAAGGCATGTTTCCATGGGTTTATCGCATCCTTTTCCAAGAGTCTTTTTTTCTTTGCGACATATACAATCGGCGACCGCTATAACATTAGCTTGCTGTATGATTGCAACAGCATCTTCAAAGGGTGCAACAGTGCTTTTTGATTCTATGGATTCATTTACCGGAATTGGATGCAAAAACATATTAGCATTTGTTGCTATTGCTTTTGCAAGCCCGTCATCATAGTATTGCTCCAGTAATTCGGCAAGGTCTTTGGGTAATCGCTTTACCTGAAATTCAAAGATGCCGTGTATAAAGGGGATAGCGCCATATTTTGCAACTCCATCCTTTGTTTTTTTAAAAAGAAGCCCCCGCTTAACCATGTCCTCTAAATGGTTTTGTATTTCCTGTACAGGTTTTCCCATACGTGAAGCTATGCTTTCAGCAGGTTCAAGCATGGGCGATAGTTCCATGAAAAGTTTTGCATCGTCTTCAGAAAAAAGCTTTTTTAATATAGTAATTTCTATCTTTGATTGAGTTGCGGGGAATCCAAGCGAGTACATATCAAGACGTTTTTGCAGTGCAGAATAGATATCACTCATAACAACCTCCGTTTGTCATGTAATGGTCATGTAATGTAAACATTAAATTGAGGACATTCAAATAACGCTGTTATGTTCGTCAAATATTTTTTTCTGATTCTAAAAGTTTTGCTATTATATTGGATGTTAAAATATTATATTAGGTATACATATTTTTAAAACAACTTATTACTTTTATAGCAACGGCTTTTTTAATGATGTGCAGTTGTAATGTTGATTTTGAATATAATTTAACTTATTTGTCTATTTAAAACCCTTTATAACAACAAAACTGCCACCTGTATAACCATCTTCAATTCTAAAGGGATTTTCATCATCAAAAAGTGTTTGTTTAAATTGAAAGTTAGAATAGCCCGCGTTAATCATAAGATTGACGATTTCAGAAGTTGAAAAAAAGTTTGCTTCTTTATAAAAGGTACTTTTATCTTTATTTTTGAGATATTGTTTACCAAGATTGCTACCTTTATCAACTATTGCAATGATACAAAAACTATCTGGTTTTATAACACGATACGCTTCACAAATCGATTTTTGAGGATCATCAACAAAACATATAGTTGTTACCATAATGGCAAAATCAAATGTATCATTGTCAAACGGCAGTTGTTCAGCAACAGCATTGTATACTTTAATACCCTGCCGGGCAGCCTTCTTTGCCATTTCAACTGATGGCTCCACACCTGTTGTTATACCTAACGGAACTGCAAATTTACCGCTTCCAACACCAATCTCAAGGCCTGCACCATGAATAGCAATCATACTTTTAATCGACGTTAATTCCGCTCTGTACATATCATGATGCTTTTCAAACCATTCATCATACTGTTCATGGTGCTGATTAAAAATATTGGCTTTTGGCATAGAATTTACCTGAAAAATTAGTAACTATTTCTACCTTTTCTGCTGCTCATGCCTTTGCCTCGGCATAAACATTTTCCGCCACCTCGGCCTTTTCTGCCTCCTCGCATTCCTCTTCCTAAACCATAAGAATTATTACATAAAGGAAATGGCGTTTTATTAACTGGATTTTCGTAAACAGGTTTTTCAAAATTACTACCATAAGCTTCATTTATAAAACGTAAAGCTCCTGTTGGACACTCTTCAATGCAAATTCCACACAGAGCACATAAAGATTGATCAATTTGAGCTGTTTTGGTTTTTTGATTAATTGATATTGCACTGTTTGGACAAACTGAAACGCATTGTTTACAACCTTCACATAAACTATCATCTACTTTCATTATCATGTGTTGCCTCCACTATTGTAACATAAAAAGGGTTGGTTCCATGAATTTTTAACTGTGTTTTCCCTTCATCATCCTTTATTAATTCACACGTTAAAGGTATTAAACCGTTTAAACGTTCATCCATGGAGCGTAGAGCTTTAAAATCAGCTATCGTAATGAAATCATAAAGCAGCTTATATTGATTTTCAAGCTCAGATGTTACATTATCTGAATTAAGAATTAATTCAGATAGTTTATGTAACTGATTTTTTGCTTCAGTCTCAATGCAATGGCCATTTAAATAAAGTGTAATACTTACGGTACTCATAATGAACTTATATCAATGATCACAAACATTAGCACCAACTTTTAGTTTCCCTGCTAAATAATCGTTTACAATTGCATCAGGGTCGGTACCTTCAATACCTATCACAACATGTACATTTTGTTCTTCAAATAATGATTTGGCTCTTTGTCCCATACCACCTGCTAAAATACATGTAGCGCCCTTCTCAGAAAGCCATCGTGGAAGAAGACCTGGTTGGTGAGGCGGTGCAGGAATTTCTTCTTTTTTCACAATAGATTTAGTATTTTCATCAATATCGTACATTGCAAATTTATCGCAATGTCCAAAATGTAATGAAAAAATATTGTCCTGTGTTAACGGTAAAGCTATTCGCATATGCATTTCTCCTTTTATACAGTTATTGATTGCAGTAAACTGCTGATTATTTCTTCAAAATGCTTTTGAGATGTGGTAGCATTACTGTTTGCGGACTGTGCAAATGGCCTGCCAGCATCACTGTTTTCCACAATAAGAGGATCAATAGGGATGCTCCCTAAAAAGGGTACTCCCATTTCCCGTGAAATTTCACTGCCGCCGCCTTTCCTGAATATGAATGTTTCTTTTCCACAATGGGGGCATACAAATCCGCTCATATTTTCCACAACACCTAATACCGGTATATTAAGCTTATGACAAAAGGTAATTGATTTTTTTACATCTATCGTGGAAACATTTTGCGGGGTTGTTACGATAATAGCACCTGTTGGATTTTTAACAAGCTGTGCAACAGATAACGGTTCATCACCGGTGCCTGGAGGGGAATCAATAATAAGGAAATCAAGTTCATCCCATTCAACGTCAGATAAAAATTGTTTTATTAAATTGTATTTTAATGGTCCTCGCCATATAACAGCTTCTTTATTGTCGGGTAGCATAAAACCTACTGATATAACTTTAAGATAGTCATTATACTGTATAGGGATAATTGTATTATGGTTTGTTGCCTGCAACCCCGCTTTTTCTATGCCTAAAAGTGTGGGAACACTTGGCCCATGGATGTCAATATCAAGCAAACCCGTTTTTAATTTTCGTGATGCAAGCGCTACTGCACAGTTTGTTGCAATAGTACTTTTCCCAACTCCACCTTTACCAGATAAAACCAGAATGGTGTGTTTAATCTTATTCAAGTTTTCCTGCAATTTCAAATCTCCATCAACTTCCATAGCCTGTTTATCATTCATACCCGGTTTCACTGCATTGGATTTTGAATTTTTATTATTACCAAACATTATAACCTCCTGCAATTATGTTATTTAACCAATTTTTTATACGGCCAGCATACAATTCCGCCATCTAAAAATTTTACATTTCTAAAACCAGCACCTGCAAGAATTCGTTGTGCCTCATATCCTCGTAATGATATTTTACAAAAAGTTATTATTTCTTTTGATTTATCAAGCTGGTGCAGTGATTCTCGCAATTTACCTAATGGAATTAGTTTTACCCGGGTATCATCAATTCTAATCTCTTCATATTCCTGAGGTGAACGAACATCAAGTAAAATAAAATCTTCATTATTATCCATTTTCTTTTTAACTTCAACTGGTGAAATGGATTTACCTATTCCATCCAGTTTATTCTGAGCAATATTTGCAGCATGAATAATATTGTCCATGGCAGGCGAAAATGGAGGTGCATAGGCTAAATCATAGTTAGCAATATTATCAATCATTGCACCATTTGTTATAGACGTTATCACTACTTCAATGCGTTTAGCAACATCACCTGGCCCAACTATTTGAGCGCCCAGTAATGTACGGCTTTTTTTATCAACAATTAATTTAATAATAATTAATTTTGCATCAGGATAAAAATGTGCTTTATCCGGTGAAGGATTAAGTACTGTAATAAAATCGTAACCTTCATCTCTGGCTTGTTGCTCGGAAAGTCCGGTGCGGGCAACATTCATAGTAAATACCTTACAAATAGCTGTACCCAATACGCCTTTAAACATTGATTCTTTTCCACATATATTGTTTGCAATTACTCTGCCATGTTTATTGGCTGTTGAACCCATGGGAGCGTAGATTGGTTTCCCTGAAACCAAATGTATATTCTCAACACAATCACCACCAGCGTAAATATCAGGATCAGATGTACATAAAAATTCATTAACAGCAATGGCACCTGTTGTACCTATAGTAATGCCAGCTTGTTTTGCTAAGGTTATATTTGGTTTTGTACCAATTGCAATTAACACTAAATCCGAAGGCACCTCTGTTTTATTTGTTTTAACACTTTTTACATTACCCTGATCATCGCCCTTAATCTCTACTACTGCATCGTTAAGTAATACAGTAACATTATTGGCTTGTAATTCGTTATGAACGTGATAGGCCATTTCAGGATCAAGAAGTGCAGGGAGTACCCTATCCAATTTTTCAATAATGGTTACGTTCATCCCCTGTTTAACAAAAGATTCGCAAACTTCAATTCCTATCAATCCACCTCCAATGATAACGGCATTTTTGCCTTTTAAATTTTTTTCCTCATCATGAATTTTTCGTGCATCGTCAATAGTTGAAAGGAAATTTACTCCTTTTAAATCAATACCTTTAATTGGGGGTATAAATGGTGTGCCTCCCACGGTTAAAACTAATTTGTCATATTCAATATCTATGGCTTTACCTGACAGTGTATTTACCGCTTTTATTGCTTTTTTGTTTCTATCAATTGATTCAACCAGAGTTTGATTCAAAACGGTAACATCTTTTACCATTTTGAAAAAATGAGTATCCCGGACAACTCCTGCCGGTGTGCACATAAGTTCTTTATAATCATGCACCTCACCTGAAAGATAAAAAGGCAATCCGCACCCGGCATACGATAAAAGTTCGCCTTTTTCAATGATTGTTACCTCCGCATCAGGAAGCAGTCGCTTAATTCGTGAAGCTGTTTTTGGCCCGCAAGCAACTCCGCCAACAATAACAACTTTTAATTTTTTCTCAGACATTCTATAGGCTCCTTTGACTATTTAATGTTTTAATATACTTGTGCAGGCGTTGATATCCCTTTTTTTATGAAAACAATTTTACCTGTAAAGAATCCCATATCTCCTGAATTGCTTGTGAAGCATTGCCCTTAGAAAATTCAACAATTGTTTTACCTGCTATCTGTGCCTTCACAAAATCAGTATCAAGCGGAATTTTACCAATTACTTCTATTGAATATTTATTGCACAACAATATAATTTCATCAGTATTTTTTATTGATATATCATACTTATTTATACATACAGTGGCTGGGATTCTAAAATGCTGTGTTAATTTGATAATTCGTTCAAGATCATGTATGCCTGAAAGTGTTGGCTCAGTAACAATGAGCATATGGGATGTTCCAGTAATAGAAGCTATAACCGGACAACCAATACCGGGAGGCCCGTCAATGATAATAAATGTATAATTATCTGAGCTGGCAATGGATAAGGCTTTGTTGCGCAATTCTGTGACAAGCTTACCGGAATTACCTTCACCTATGCCCATTTTGGCAAAAAACATAGGCTGATTGTTTGCCATAGCTATGAAAATTGTACCGGATGCGTGTTCAACCATATCAATAGCTTCATAGGGACACATCATGGCACATACGGCACATCCCTCACATATAACAGAATTAACGATGTAAAAATCTTTGATAGCGTTAAATCTGCAATAAATTACACAATCACCGCAGCCGCGACATCTGTCAGGTGAAATATAGGCTTTTTTCTCTGCGTGGAATTCAATTTCCTGATGTGTAACAGGATGCATAAGTATATGGAGATTAGATGCATCGACATCGCTATCAACTAAAATATGTTTACCTGCTAATTTTGATATAGAAGCGGCTAAACTGGTTTTACCTGTGCCGCCTTTACCGCTAACTATCGCCAATTGTTTTATGGTTGTTTCCATTATGATATCACTTTATTTGAAAGATAGTTGCTAACTGAATCAAATAACGCTTTGTAATGTGAAAGCATATACTCAATAGAATTTCCTTCCGAAACACTTTTTGCTATGTTAATATCATGCGGGATGATGCCCAGCAAAGGGATATCTTCTTTTTGTATAAATGAAAAAAGAGGTTCATAGTTTTGAATTAAATTGTTTACAACAACTGCACAGGGGATTGATAATGATTGTGCAACATCATATGCTATTGCTGCATCATGAAAACCAAATGGTGTTGATTCTACAACAAGAATTATGAAATCACTGCCTTCCATAGAATGTACTACCGGGCATGATGAACCTGGTGGTGAGTCAATTATCCGGAAGTTAGCGCTGTGCATCTCTTTTTTTACTTCGTCAATGAGAGGTGTTGCCATGTGCTCGCCAATATTTAATATGCCTCCTGCATAGGATATATTTCCCTGTAAACCAGTTTCAACAATACCTATGGTTCTTTCTATTTCATGTATTGCGCGTTCAGAACAAGCAAGGTAACAGCCGCCACACGAATGGCATAGTTCAGGTAAAACCAGTGGTTTAGATTTTATTAAAACAATTGCATTATACTGACATGCACGCTGGCACCTGCCGCATCCTGTGCATGCAGCCATGTCAACTTCTGGTGTTAACACAGTAACATTGTATCTTCGCTCAATAGGGACCTTCAAAAAAATATTTGCGTCAGGTTCTTCCACATCGCAGTCAAGCAGTGCAACAGTTGTATGTTGTGATAGGTATGCTGATAGACTGGTGGAAAACGTAGTTTTACCGGTGCCCCCTTTACCGCTGGCTATGGTTATGTTCATGAACTATCTCCCTTCTGTCAAAATTCAAAAACAGCTCCGCACGATGCATTAACAAATGAATCTTTAAATTCATATGACAGGCGGCATGCAACTTTAAAACCTGTGCAATGTGAAGTTCCAACCTTTTTTACTTTAAAGTGTTTTAAGGTGTCTATGGTTTTAGTAATATAAGCTTCGGGGGCACTTTCAAGATGTGTGCCGCCAAGTACAGCATAAAATTCCTTTATACCTGTTTGCTCTGAAATATCATGTAATATTTCCACAATACCGGCGTGTGCACAGCCAAGTAGTACAACAACTCCCAATTCAGTATCAAGGATTAGCGAGCAGTCGTCATTAAAAGGGTCATCCTTTATGGAAGCATCATCAAGTTTTTGCTTCAGTTTGCTGTCAAAACCCACCCAGTTTTGCGGCCTGTTAATTTCGGCGATAGCTTTTATGGAGGGTGTTATTGCTGTCAAACCGGATATATCATGAAATACAGCGCCAGCTTTTGAGTACTCTTCTTTTGTAGCTTTGATACCGATAGGCGCTTCAAGCGTTTGATTCCCCAGCGGAATAATGGCAACTTTGTTAGTAAAAACATCGGGATGAGCATAGACGTCAATTTTTTTATCCACAGCCTGCAATACCTGCATAAGACCACCAGTATGATCGTAGTGACCGTGACTTAAGATAATTCTTTGAATGGTGCTAATGTCTTTTCCCAGTGTCTTTAAATTATGCAAGATACCAAGACCCTGACCGGTATCAAAAAGTGTTGTATCATCAGATTCAATTAATACTGATAATCCATGTTCTCCAATTAACGGGAATGGAGTAGCAATACTGTTTTCGCACACGATAGTTACTTTTGTTTTCATATTATTTTCCTATACATAGTATTACGGGGGGCATCCTGCAAAGATGCCCCCGTAATGTTATCCTTCTTTTTCCAGTTCTGCCAGGCGTTTGTTGATGTCCTCAATAGTTTTTGATAGATATTCAACCTGCTGCTTTAAAAACGATCTCTCATCCTCTCTGGAATATTGATAGGGTATGGGTGCATCCCATCCAGAACGCAGCCAGCCGGGTAAACCTGTTGCGTAAAACCAGTGACGGAATCCTCGCCCCCTGCCGCCAGATCCTCTGCCATAACCAAATGCACCAAATCTACCTGCTGGATTTGCATAGCCTGGCATATTATATCCGGAACAATATCCTGTGCTGCGTCCAGTCATAGGACCTGCACCATACGGACCAGTTCTATCTCCTAACGGCATACTATTACCTCCTTTCATATAATGTTGTAATCTACTACAAAAGTACCATTAAACAGTAACTATCGCACCGTATGCTGAAACAATGGCTATCCAAATACCATTGCTTTTTTCAAAATCATCATCCGTTCATGGTATAACCGTTCGGCCAAACGCAAATGTGATGCTATCCGGGTATACTGATCAATAATATTGGTATCAACCTGTGAGCATGATAGACTATCAATAATCTCGCCACATTCATTGGCTAATCGCTCAATCTTTTCTTCTATCATTTTTAATTTATCTTCATCTGACTTATCCAATCCCTCAATTTTGAAATCAGCAACCGGCGTTTTGCTTATTTCCTGTTCAAATTTTTCAAGACGCTTGTGAATTGTTTCAATTTCAGAAAATAACTTTTCCTTGCCGTGTATCTTTGCTTCATTCAGACAATGTAAATTTTTTTCATGCAGGTTTTTTATACATTGCAGTACTCGTTCTCGTATTATCCTGTCATTTTCTTTAACGTTATGGATATAACCTGTAAAATCATCATGTATAGTGGATTGTGTCATAGGGATCACCTCCTCAGTATAAAAATAGTGTAAAAAAAATAATGCAACATCACCAGTGACCTTCCACATTGGCATCTGACGCTTTTTCTAATGTACCAGCGTTAAAGTTTTCTATTGCTTTATTAATTGGCATTACATCACAAAGATAAACGTCAATACCGTTTGTTTTTAACAGTGAGTATGCTTTTGGCCCAACATTGCCTGCTATAACAATATCCGCACCTGCATCAATAATGCTTTTTGCAGATTGAATACCTGCTCCCTGTGTTGATTGGGCACTTACCTGATTTGGTATCCATGTGTTCATTCCATTGTCAGTATCATAAATGATAAAACCTTTTGCCCGTCCAAATCTGCTATCAACATACGAATTCATATCATTTGTTGATGCCGGTATTGCTATCTTCATTATAATCTCTCCTTTGATGATATTTCCATCCACGTCGATGCCGCCTGCATGCCTGCATATACGCATCGCGCTTTGAATATTTGAAACACGTTTGCGGTAGCATACCATTTATATATTGATCAATAACCTCATCTACGGTACCTGCTAACCATGAAAATAACTGTAATTCCCGTTCAACAATAAACTTTGCCAGTGTATCGCTCACAGCACCGCACAGTATAACAGTAACACCCATCTCTTTAAGGTGTTCAATTTTAATGAATGGGCTGTTTTCACTCATTTCAACTACAGTGCGCTCAATGACCATACCATTGTCCAGCGTAATAACAACAAACTTATGTGCTTCATCCAATAGTGGCGACAGCCTATCTTGGAATACTGGTAATGCTACAATCTCATTCTTCATACCATATATTTAAGCATAAAACGTGCCAGAATTATATAAACGAAAAATTTTTAAATGAAAATGGAATAAAAGTAGAGTATTGTTGAAACATAGTTTATGAATTTAGAGGTCATTTAGGGGTCAGAGCCATTATGCCAGCGTTATATTGGTGACCACGATGGGGTTAAAGCTATTCTAACACAGTCAATCTCTTGAAAATAGTGATATATTTTGTAAAATGGGGTCAGAGCCTATAAACTCATTATCAATATATTGCAAATTGCAACGTATGGAGGTTATGCACATTGCAAAATGCAATACTTAGGTATTTTATCAGATAGTCAATTAATAGAGAATCAATAGCATTAACTTTTCATGAAACATATATTTGATTTATTCTAATTGATACTTTTTAATTTTTCGCCATAATGTGGAAGTATCAATTCCCAATGCCTGTGCTGCTTCCTTTTTGTTTGAGTATCGGATTAATGCTTGTTGTATCAGCGTTTTTTCCATTTCTTCTAATGATGTTGTGGTTGTTGTTGTCATTCCGGTTAAATAAGCCGGTAAATGTTGTGGTCGTATATATGGTTCATGGCATAGAATAAAGGCATGTTCAATACAATTTTCTAATTCTCGGATATTGCCGGGGTAATTATAATTAAGCAAGATGTTCATGGCATCGTCAGAAATACCTTCAATTGTTTTACCTTTGAGAGCATTAAATTTTTTTATAAAGTGCTCTACAAGCAGAGGTATATCTTCTTTTCGTTCAGATAATGGCGGTAGTGATATTTCAATGACAGCTAATCTATAGTAAAGATCATCTCTAAAATTGCCCGCATCAACTTCCTGCCGCAGATTTTTATTGGTAGCTGCAATAATTCTGACATTTGCTTTTTTTTTATTGGCATCACCCAATGGCTCATATTCTTTAAATTGAAGAAATCTTAGCAGTTTAACCTGCATTGGTAACGGCAGTTCACCAATTTCATCTAAAAAAAGCGTACCACCTTCCGCCATTGTAATTTTGCCGGGTTTATCTTTTTTTGCATCGGTAAATGCACCTGCTTTATATCCAAACAGTTCAGATTCTATTAAATTTTCGGGCAATGCTCCGCAGTTAATCACTACAAATGGATTGTCTTTTCGTGTACTTAAAGAATGAATGGCTTGTGCTATGAGTTCTTTTCCACTTCCGCTTGGTCCCTCAATTAAAACAGAACTGTCGCTTAATGCAACATCGGGTAAGATAGAAAAAATCTGTTGCATCGTTTTATTTTTACTGATAATATCTTCAAGGGAGTAAGCTGATTCAATTTTTTTCCGTAAGGTTTCCAAGTCGCTTATATCCCTGAATGTTTCAACACCACCAATAATAGTGCCATCGTCATCTTTTAATAATGCTGTGCTTATACTGATGGTACGTTTATGACCGGAGGTGTTAACTATATATACCGTTTTATTAATTATATTTTTACCGGTTCCAATAGTTTCACGCAACGCACATGAATGCTCGCAAATATTTGCATGGAAAACCTCAAAACATAGTTTGCCAACTGCCTCATCTTTGCCCTGCAGTCCTAATATTGTACAGGCAGCGGTGTTAACTGATGTTATACGAAAATCCATATCAATAGTAAATACCCCATCAGCTATGCTGTCCAATATTATTGATTCTACACAGTCTGAATTATATATTTTATTATTCATGAGCATGGTATCTTTTTGTTTAAGTATTCAGTAATGATAGTATCATTATTTGCCATTTTCATTATGGTCATTAAAATCGTCTGAAGGATTATTATCGTTATTATAGCTATCATCAGATTCTTCAGCATTATCATTCATATTGTTATTTTTATCTGAATTATCAATGGATTCATTGTTTTGCTGCTGCTCAGTGTCTTTATTCTGTAACGCTTCTTCCCGTTTTTGCTGCTCCTGTTTGTGCTTTACATATAAATTATTAAGTTTTACAGTAATGTCTTTGTCATTTATAGCATTATTAGACGATATGATGATTGCGCATAGATTTTGCAATATCAATGATGCCGGTACTTCAATAAAATATTGCTGCCCCACCTTGTAAGGATTAAGATACATAGTTTTTGCCGATTCATTGTAGGTGATAAGGTGAACGTGTTTTGGATTGAGCGAGCCGGGTACAATAATTTTGTAATTAATAGAAGAAAAAACAGCATCGGTTAAACCTGAAGACAATTCTTCATCTTTTTTATTTGCTTGAAATTCATTATTGTCATATATCAAAATATATTGATTTTTATTATCCTTATACGGGATGATTGTATTAAGATTATTATCTGTTGCAGAGTCTTTATAATATTTCAATAGATTTTCTTTGATTGTTGCAGTTATTTCAAATCCCTTTTCAAAATCGGTTGCAATCTGCGTAAAGGTAAAATTAACACCTGGATAAAGTTTTGTGATATTATTTTTAGTGAAATTATTATCAAATTCTTTATTGTTTACCAGGCCGGTTATCACTCTGAATTGGATAAATACTGTTTTGTCGTTACGAGGTTCAATGTAATGTATCACATCAAAGCATGCAACGGTGCACAGCATTATGGCAGTTAAAAGCAAATAAATAATTTTTTTCATATATTCACCAGTTTTTATAAAATTGTAACGCTTGTAAATACAATGAAGCAGTATAATTTTTAATAACACTAACCTGTGTGCATGTCAACAAATTATATTCCTTTCATCAAGCCTTTCATGGACAATGCAAAAAAAGGTGCGTTATTTGTATTGGCACCGTGATGGATGAGGCAGTTTTAAAAAACTTTTACTTATAGTTAAATGCATATCATTTGTGTTATCGAACATGATAAGGATTAAAAGATCATCCTACCAGTCAGGATGTTGCAACACATCCAATTTTTAAAGTAAGGGCGGGCTTTTGGTTACTTCCAATATTTTATATTATAGTGCATTCCATCTATATTTATAAATCATCCCACGTGTGGCATTGAACAGATCAATAGCTGCGATCGTATCATCCATCACTTCCGAGAAATCACGATATTTCGCGCGAACGCCTTTCATTTTAAAATAATTCGCAAGCTGCCCGGCCGTATTGAAAAGCATATTCAGATACTTGTAGGTACCATCATAGGACGACTGACTGGCATATCCTATCTGCATTTTTAAACAATGAAGATAATGGCGGAAGGTTTCCCGTTCGGAAATACCGACTGTGGTCGGTTGAGCTCCTGAAAAAAGAACATTAACATATTCAGATTGAAAAGAATCATCTGTTTTCATATCATAAAGAACACCGGCCTTTTTCGCGATATCAAGGAAAGTAATTTGATATTCAGATAGCGATTGGGGGCAATAGTACCATGTGGTGCGCCTGCTTTGCTGGTCATCCTCGGCGGCTTTAAACTTATCAAGCGAGAAGGTACGCACATTAACCCAGGTGCCAGAGGCAATGGCATCCACTTTTGCAAGTGCAAGATACAGCATTTGCTGACTGGAATACCCTACGATAACTTTTTTTCCCAAAAGCTTTAGACCGGCACAGAGGTCAATTAACCCTGCGAGCCATGAAGCATCCGGAACCAAGTAATCGTCCTTAGAATGCCTGGCAACTATGTAGAAACCGTCGACGGGCCAGTCTTCAACATGTTCCAGAATATTATGGACCTGATCTTCCGAGATAACGACTTCGGATGACAACGCCAGCGTCGCGTAACGAGGAATGCCTATACCTTTCTTTGTAACGACATCGATCATTTGATCATTACATTTCTTCCATACATCATCAATTACATCGCTATACCGGCCGGGAATGAAAAAGATATCTGTTTGATATTTCGCATTATATTCATTCCAGAGAATATCGATCATTTCGTTGATCGCATTACCGGAGAAAAAACTGCCCGTCTCGAAATCACTCGGCCAGAAGGCATGATTAATAAGTTTTTCATGATCGGAATATGGCTGATAGAATTGCGGATCGAGGGCAATTTTGCCGCCGATACTTTTAATATCGCGGCAGAACTTATCCATCTGATCGACCGTCATGTCCCGGGGGCTCAATATACATGCTCCACCACCCCAGGAGGATATTAATGTTTTAGCATGATCCATCATGCCAAAACCCATTTGAAGATACAGTTCCATAAATACCTCAGAAAGACAATGTTGAACGAATTGAATGTAATATTTCCAACGCTTCATATGCCGATGACGGCCTGCGCGAGATCCGGTTGTCACCAATCGTTTTAATAAAATTTGCGAGTAAAAACTGCGAATCGCCAGCTATTTTAATTGCAGGCAAAGGATCCCGCTCGATTTTACGAATGACCTGAAATGCATCCCGCGCGTCTTTTATGTAGAAATTTTCACCGCTTGCCATTTCATACGCCACTACGCCAATTGCAAAAAGATCGGTGCGTGAATCGATGTCCTTTTTCCGGTTCCGGAACTGCTCGGCGGACGCATACCCGACCGTGCAGGGGGCGAAAGGGGCATTTGAATTTGTCAGTGAATCAAGATCGAGATGACGGGCGATACCAAAGTCAATAAGCCATAATTTCCCATCAGTACCGATGATAATATTCTCTGGTTTAATGTCACGATGAACAATCTTTACCTGTTCCGCTTTAATAATAATCGAGAGAATAGTTTCAAGAAAGGAATAGATTTCCGCGAGGGAGAAACGCTTTCCGGTCTTTAACACTTCGCGAAGTGTTTTCCCATCAATACGCTCTTCAATGATCCAGAAGTCGTCACCAGTAACACATGATTCAAATATGCGGGGAATATGATCGGATTTGATGATCTCAGAAGATCGTATTTCTCTCTTGATACGCTCACATAGTTCGAGGTTGTCCTGGCTTGGTTTAATTATTTTAAGCACAACATCGCCATGGGATGGGTGAACAGCCTTGTAAACGGTTTTGTAGCCACCGGAAGAAAGTTCCTCAATACCGGAGAGAGAAGGAAATATTTCAGAAAATTTCGAACGATCCATTCCTGGCACCATCACCCATATATGTATTCTTGCCTATATACTCATTAAAAATCCAGGAACAATACGAAACCGGCATCTTCATCCTTTCGGATTTTGATATTACCTGATAATTGGAATTATTCAAGGAAAGTAAACCTGCCGGGGATAGTGAAGCTTTATTGATGATATTGTGATTAATAAATTCATCCCGAAATAAAACGTAGCTTTCGGAAGCGAACCAGAAATTCGTTTCAGCCTGGACAAACGCGTTTTTCCAGTTCTTTATTTTTGCTTCGATAGCTATGATAGACTTCACATAAAAAGCATCATTAATAGCGCATACTCGATACTTATTATTTTTAAGATTCCTTACAAGATTAGCAGACATTAGCTTATCAAGAGATCTTTGGAGTTTATTTGTTGAATAACCAAGCTGGTTTTTAAGATTTTCAATAGTAAAATTACATCTTTTCGTCATCATGTGATGCAAAATCTTTAAATCGAGATTTGATAGATTACTTCTTTCCGGATGCCACTTACTTATTTTGGCATAATCCCATAAAACAATAACTATATCAGGAAAACCAGACTCTGTAAAAGGTTCCATAAAAATGAAACAGCTATCAATTTCGGAGTTATTTTGTTTGTAAGCAGAAAGGAAATCATTCACCAAAATTGACTCAGGACCTTCTGTTCTTTTTTTAAATCGCATATCAAGAAATTATCATGCTTTTAGTTGAAATTACATACCATATATTTTTCCACTAACACAAACTTGAATGGCTGTCAATGTTTTTTTTCTTTCATCAAGCCTTTCATGGACAATGCAAAAAAAGGTGCGTTATTTGTATTGGCACCGTGATGGATGAGGCAGTTTTAAAAATAATGCAAATATTTTTGTGATAGGGCGTGGTTATTATTTAGCAGGGTAGTGAGCAGTTGTTGAATCTGTGCTGTCATGGTGCCGGGCGCGGGTGTAAACGCAATATCATCAATCGATGCAATAGGCAGTATGTTGTCAATGCTTCCTGAAAAGAATGCTTCGCTATATTGTTTTATATCACGTGCAGGAATATCACATTCCTTATAATTGAACTTTTCATAGCGGAGCATATCCAGAATAATCATCCGTGTAATCCCCGGCATTATCGACTGCAGGGTAGGTGTATGGATACTATCGCCCATAACAAAAAAAATATTAGCCGTTGCAGCTTCAGCGATGTTGCCTTCGGTATCCACCAATATAGCATCATTAAATCCTTTTTTGGTTGCTTCCATCTGGGCAAGGTAGCCGTTGACATAATTGCCCGCAACTTTTGCATGTACCGGAACAGTAGAAGCATCTAATTTTTTGTATGAGCTTATACATGCACGCGAGGGTTTTGAAGGTTCTTCTGAGTTGAGCGATAGTTTTTGGTAATCCATGCAGAAAATAGCGCATGAAATATTGGTATTATGCGGGATAATGGAAAGTTCCATATCATCATAATAGGCAAAAAATTTCACAAGCCCGTTTGTCACGTTGTTTGTTTTTGCACAGCTCATAATTCCCGACACAATTTCTTCATTGGAATAGGGAAGGTTCAGGTAAATAGCATGAGCGCTGTTTGTAAAACGTTCTAAATGCTGGTGTATGGCAAGCAGTGCAGTGCCTTTGTTATTAGTAACTATCTCCATAACTTCAAATATTGCCGTACCCCGGCCAAAGCTATGCGAGAGCAATGAAACATGTGCTTCATGTATATTACATAATCTACCATTAAGCCAGCATTGCATTTTGGTACCATCCTTTACTATGTTGTATCAAAACTGCATGCTGCACCATTGCATGCAAATGTGCAACAATAAAGAGCATTAAAGTATATTTAAAAATGTTTTTACTATGAGCGATAGTTATTGTTTATGTAAACTTTTTTTCTTAATAGCTGGTAAAAATTGTTACTATAACAGATTTGATGTTATTGTAGCAATAGATGGTGCCAGTTGATGAAACTATCAGAATTAACAATTGGGGCACATCGAAATGCGCCCCTAAAAGAGTGGTTTCACTACAACAAGAGCAAAACAATAATTATATATATCTGTTACTATAACGTTACCGGTATTGCCATTGATATTCTGGAAAGATTTTTCTTTGCCTTTACATAGTTTGGATCAATTGCAACTGCTTCTTTGAAATCTTTTTTAGCTTCTTCAATAAGCTTTTTGGCTTCTTCCTTTTTACCTGCCTGAGCTAAATTTTTTGCTTCTTCAACGGTTAACTCGCCCTTATAGTTTTTTAATGAAGCTTCAACAGAACAAAATATCCACCCTTTGCACCAACTATGATAGTGGAAAAACCTGATGTTGTCACCATTACAGTAACTGCGAAGACTATTGTTGCAATGCAAAATCGCTTTAGCATAGCACCTCCTTGTTCTTACAATATGATTATACTATATTAACCATAGTATTGAAATGCTATGGTGATACTGTACTATTAACTATTATACGTAATTTGGTTGAAATGCTCTATAGTAGCATCGTACAGCACCAATTTTCCTGCATACTTTGTTGTACTATACTACTATACAATCAAAATATGAATTAATACATTACATTGATAAACATAACTGGTAGCATGAGAATAGTATGATAATTGTAATGTCAAGTAGAAAATATTTTTTTCAAACATGTAATTTTTAACGTTATAATGTATTTCTGTGGGTATACACTTATAACGTTATACAGAGTAAAAAATTTTTTGGAGAATTTACGAAAATACAAAAAAAATCTTGACAAAAAAATGATTATTAATAATATGAGTGAGTAATCACTCATATTATTAAAGGAGATAATTTTGTCGATAGTTTTATTAGTAACTATCGCACATTATAAAAAAGGAGGGTATAAATTATCTTTGAAAGTATACTATATATCGATAACGATATAATGATTGAAGGATTTAAAAAAGCATGCTATAATGCTTAAAAAACAAAGATATATTAATAAGGGACTTTTGTTATAAATAAACGGAGGCGTATCCATGTTACAGTACAATGTAAAGAATGAGTACGAGCTCATTGCCAAACATTGCCCACGGTGTCAGGCGCTTGTCATGGCAGCGGTTGTAAAAACGCTTAAAGGAGAAGTGCTGAAGTACAAGGACATCCGCTGTTCAAATTGTGATTGGCAAAGCCCGCTTACTCAGGTAAAAAGTTCTTGAAAAAAATACAGTGATTAGAGTAATAGCACTGCCATGGTGATAGCATTGTTTTGTGTCTATGCATTGACATGATTTTGTATATGGATCATGGACACAAATGATGCAAACCCTGTAAAAATACTATTAGAGGTAACCCTATGGCAGTAGAACAGACGTTGATTATAATTAAACCTGATGGTCTTGTTAAGTCGTTGACAGGAAATATCCTAACCCGCCTTTCTGATGCAAAATTAAAGATAGTTGGCGCTAAAGCACTGAAGGTTAGCAGAGAGCTGGCTGAAAAACACTATGAGCATTTAAAAGGCAAACCTTTTTTTGAAGAGTTAATACAGTACATCATGGGCGAGTTGCATAAAACCAATCGTGTTGTTGCTTTTGTGTATGAAGGTGACAATGCAATTCAGAAGGTACGGGATATCGTTGGCGATACTAATCCCGAAAATGCAAATCCAGTAACTATACGGGGAGCGTATGGACGTATTACCACAAGTGGTGTATTTGAAAATGTAGTGCATGCTTCTTCCAGCCCGGAAGATGCTGAAAAGGAAATAAAATTATGGTTTGAACCGGATGAGCTTGTTACTACTATATATCCGGTAAAAAAAATAACATTAGAAAAAGTTTCTAAAATAGTATGGGAGTAATGATATGTTGATCATTTTGTTAGGAGCGCCAGGCGCAGGTAAGGGGACTATCGCAAGGATGCTTGTTGAAAAATTTGGTATTGTGCAGATTTCCACCGGTGATATGCTGCGTCAGGCAGTGAATGAAGGGACACCGGTTGGTAAAAAGGCTCTGGAATTTATGAACTCCGGAAAACTTGTTCCTGATGATGTAATTATGGCTCTTATTGAAGAACGCATTGCACAACCCGACTGTGCGCAGGGATTTATATTTGATGGCTTTCCGCGCACCATTCCGCAGGCACATGCACTTGAATCACTGCTTACAAAAAAAAATATGACAGTCAATGCTATCATTAATCTGGAAGTTCCCGAAGAAGTTGTGCTGAAGCGGCTAACCAGCCGGCGCACCTGCTCAAACCCCCATTGTCAGGCAATCTATAATATCTATACCATGCCACCAAAAAAAGAAGGCATTTGCGATAAATGCGGCAGTAGCTTAATACAGCGTGATGATGAAACTGAAGAGGCTATTAAGGTGCGCCTTGAAACCTACTATGAAAAGACACAGCCATTGATTGATTACTACTGTAAACATAAAGCATACTTTGCAGTTTCCTCACTGGACGCTCATGAAACATTTAATGCAATTGTTAAACGTTTGCAAAAGTAACAAAAAGTTCTTTACAAACATACAAATCATTTTTTGATATAACTATTCAATAATGTATGGTTAATAATGTATGATTAAGACGCTCTCTATGGGCGTTCCTGTACTATTTGGTAGTCTAAAAGGAGAGATGCCTGAGAGGTCGAAAGGGGCGGTCTCGAAAACCGTTGAGGGCTTGTGCCTTCCGAGGGTTCGAATCCCTCTCTCTCCGAAGCTATAATAGTATATGGTATAATTAAATTTATTGACAACATGGTGTAAAGCACCTATATTTTAAGTGATGGTTGTTGAAGAAAAGAGCAGGGTGATAGTTAATGGAAAGGTATACTGTTGCATCAATGGTAATCTTTTTTGCATTATTATCATCTTCATATGGTTATGGTTTTGCTAAGGATATTCCCTATACATTAGATGATAGAGACAGGCTTATCAGGGTTGAAGAAGGTTTAAAAGAAGGTTTAAAGGGAGTCAATCAACGAATAGATAGCCTTGAAAACGGGTGGATGGATTGCAGGGTTTGATGTATGTTGTTATAGGGGCTATCGTTGCACAAACGTTAACAGTAGTGGGATTTTCGCTCTGGGGCAGACGAACCAGGTTATCTCCTGTTGTCAATAAAACAAAAGAATGAGAGGAGTATATTGAAACTGCACACAAAGAAACAAAAGAATTAAAAGAAAGAGAAATCGCGCTTGAAAATGCAATACGAGAATATGCCAAACACGAACCCAAACTTTACGAGGTGTTAAAGTCTTTGAGGTTATTATGATAATTTTAGTATTACGGTGTTTACTCAACAATGTAGTTACCTCATGTATTAATGTAAAAAAGCTGTAGAACTTATCAATGTATATAAATGTATATAAATGTATATAAATGTATATATAGTATATATAATACTGGCAAATCTTACGAGAAAGTTTTTGATGAAGTGTTCAACCATGAGCAATAAAATTACAATACACTATGGTGCCAGTATTACCGTATTTCAATGAAATCTTAATTGACATCGTTGATTATATTTTTTTAATGCTCAGTAACATTGTTAAATATTGTTATCAGCCATGTTTTATGTTTAAAGCAGGCTATAATCTGTTGCTGGAGAGATGTCTGAGAGGCCGAAAGAGCACGGTTGGAAACCGTGTGTAGCTTAACGCTACCGGGGGTTCGAATCCCCCTCTCTCCGAAATAATAATGCAATAAAGGTATCTATGTCATATCAGGTAATCGCACGAAAGTGGCGCCCGCAAACCTACAGCGATGTTGTTGCTCAGGAACATGTTTCAAGAACTATCGCTAACAGCATAAGCAAAGGCAGGATATCGCATGCTTATTTGTTTGCAGGTCCCCGAGGTGTTGGTAAAACAACCATGGCACGCATTGTAGCCAAATCGCTCAATTGCATCAATGGCCCAACCGATAAACCCTGTGGAGTGTGCGAATTTTGTACAGAAATAAAAAATGGAAATTCGTTTGATGTTATAGAAATAGATGGAGCATCCAATACTGGTGTTGAAAACATTCGCGAGCTTCGCGAAAATATTCATTCTGCTCCTTTAAAGTCGCGTTATAAGGTATACATCATAGATGAAGTACACATGCTGTCAAAGTCAGCGTTTAATGCATTGTTAAAAACTCTTGAAGAACCGCCCGCACATGTTGTCTTTATCTTTGCAACTACCGAGATACAACAAATACCTGAAACCATTTTATCGCGCTGTCAAAAGTTTATTTTTAAACGCATCCCTGTTGCAAGCATTGTTGCACAACTTTTAAAAATTGCTGAAAAGGAAGGATATGCTATTGACAATAAGTCGTTGTTTCACATAGCGCGTGCAGGTGGCGGTTCAATGCGTGATGCGCAATCACTTCTTGATCAGGTTATCTCATTTGGTGGCAACGAAATTACCGAGCAGGATGTTTTGCTGTTTTTAGGAATTGTTTCACTGGCGCAGTATTGTGATTGCATTCATATTATTCTAAAAAAAGAAACTGCGTTGCTCATTGATTTTGTAGAGAGCATCATTTCATCAGGTGTTGATATTGCACGGTTTGTTGCAGGGTTTGCAGATGCAGTATATGCCATGCGATTATCCAAACTTGCTGATATCTCTGCAATATTAGGGTACTCTGCTGAGGAAACGGCGCTGTTGATAAAAACTGCTGAAAGTTTGCATGATGAGCAGTTAAGCCTGTTTTACACCATGCTATTGGACTGCCAAAATCAGTTACGCTTTACAGGGAATGAAAGGGCAGTGGTTGAGATGTTTTTGATTGATATCATGAAGATGTTACAGCGTCCAACGCTTGCAACAATACTGCAACAACTGGATACCGCAAATCATGAGCCGGTGCAAAAAAAAAATATAGCTAATCATATACCAAAAAAAGCTGCAATTGAAAATAAGGATGAAGCTAAAGAAGCGCTGAATAACGAACCTGCCGATGTTGATACAAAGACTATAATGCATGCATGGACGCAGATGTTACACGACTGGCGCAATGCACGGCAGTACCTATTTTTTAAACTGACCAATGTCAGAACAGCGTATGTAAATGGACAATTGGTACTTTCGGTTATGGGCGATAGTTCCAACGGATTTTACAAACAGTTGCTATCAAAAGAAGAAATAAAACTTATTGAACAGGAGCTTTATAACCGCAGTAAACGAAACGTATCAATAAAAATCAAATCTGGAGAAGACGATACGCCTCCTCCTGACGCAGTGATGCTGCCGCATGCTGAAGATCCTGAAAAGCCGCATCCATTAGCAGAACAGATTAAAACCATGTTTGATGGTGAGATTATAAAATAAAGGAGTATCCGTTATGAATTTTAAAGATGTTGGACAATTGATGAAAGCACAGAGCGAGTTAAAAAAAATTCAGAAAAGGCTTAAAAAAAATGAAATTACCGCTTCATCCCGCGATGAAATGGTAAAAGCAACGGTCAATGGTGACTATGAACTAGTTTCCATTGCGATTGATGAAGAAAAATGTAAAGGCAGCAGTATTAAAACACTGGAACGAAATATCATTGAAGCGGTGAATAAAGCAATTGCTGATGCAAAAGAATTTTCATCTCAGGAGATGATGAAGATATCAGGCGAGATGGATATTTTTGGTATGGCAAATGAACTAAAAAAGTTTATGAAGTAGTATGAATCTGCCTTCAAAATATTTAGAACAATGTATCCATGAGCTGTCAAAATTACCGGGTATTGGCGTGAAGAGTGCATCGCGCATTGCTTTTTATTTGCTGAAAGTTCCTAAAACAAATGTAGATGCATTGCTGACAACTATCGCCCAGTTAAAAAATAATATGCAATACTGTAAACAGTGCGGAGGCATATCTGATGCTGATATCTGCACTATATGCAGTGACAATGAGCGTGATAGAACACTTTTATGTGTGGTTGAAGAACCCGAGGATATGCTGAGTATTGAAAAATCAGGCGCTTTTAATGGTTTGTACCATGTATTGGGTGGAGTTATTTCGCCTCTTGACGGTGTTGGGCCGGAGGAGCTTTCAATCAACAAGCTTGTTGACAGATGCAAACAGGGTGTGAACGAGGTTATTATTGCTACAAATCCAACAATAGAAGGAGATGCAACAGCGCTGTATATTGCATCCCTTCTGAAACCGACGAACATCAAGGTTATGCGTATTGCGCATGGCTTGCCGGTTGGCTCTGATTTAGAATTTGTTGACGCACCCACACTTGCAAAATCCATCACCGGACGAAGGGAGATGTAACCTATTTTCTACCGCTTACCTCAAAAATAACAGGAATTCCATGCCAGTTAAGTTTATCCTGCAATGTTTTTTCTAAAAATCTATATACATCTTTTCGGAAGAGTTCTGGTTTGTTGACAAAAAGCCGTATAACCGGTGGGGAAATATTGGTTTGCGTTGCATAGTATATCTTAAGATCTCCACCAAGGAGTGGCATAGCATGCTTTTTCTGAATATTTTCTATAATTACATTTATTGCAGACGTTTCAGTCTTATGCTGTGCTCTGTTGTTGACATCTAAAGCTGTTAAAAGCAATTTATGTATTCTAAGCTTATGCAATGCTGAAATGGAAATAATAGGGAAATCAGCTGCGCGATAGTATTTGAAAATCATTCTATCCTTGAATGATTCAAAGGTTGTATGATCTTTTGGTATACTATCCCATTTGTTAATTGCAAGTATTGTTGGTTTGTGTGATTCCATGATAATATCAGCTATTTTTTTATCAGTTTCGGTTATACCACTTGTTCCATCTAAAAGATGAATTACAACATCACTTTTCTGAATAGCTTCTTTTGCACGGACAATGGCGTAGTATTCTATTGAATTATCAATACGGCTTTGTCGTCGTATCCCTGCTGTATCAATAATCATGATGTTTTTACCATGAAATCTGAAAATTTCGTCAATGCTATCACGTGTGGTACCGGGAATGTCTGATACCACTGCACGCTGATATCCTAAAAATGCATTTAATAATGTTGATTTTCCTGAGTTTGGACGTCCTACAAGAGCTATTTTACAATCAATTTCAATGATTTTTTTCCGTTTATGCGGCAGAGATTCAACTATAGTGTGAAGGAGTAGATCAATGTTGCGGCGGTTTAATGCAGAAATGGGCAGAAATTCCTGAGCCAATTCGTAAAAATTAGAGAGACATTCCATATCGTTATTGGTATCTATCTTATTAATGGCAACAATATATGGTTTATTAAATTTACGGATGAGTTCTACCAGTTCAAAATCATAGGAAGCGATATCCGGTTTTTCCAGTAATAACACAAATACATCCGTAGAATGGAGATGTTGCAATGCCATCTGCTTAATTTCTTCGGATAGTGTACTATTGGCATTTAGATCAAGCCCCGGGGTGTCATTGATGATGAATGTTGCTTCATTATAGTTCACAAAATATGAAACAACATCACGGGTAAGTCCAGGCTGTTCATCAACAATTGCCTTGCGTTGTTTGATAATTGCATTAAACAGGGTTGATTTCCCAACATTTTGCCGCCCAACTATTGAAACGACAGGTATATCCTTCACAGTATCCCTCTTACTATAATGATTGTTGCCAATCATAATGATTTCAAGCATAATTATTGATAGTAGCGACAGTACTACAGATTGTCTCTACTACTGATGAATATACGTATAGTGTCAATAGATATTTATTGATATGGAAATTAATTTCTAATGTTTTTATGAACATAGATCGATTGATACATTAATAAAATAAAATTAATATTTATAAAAAATGATGTTAAAAAAAATTAATATTTTCATATATCAAAATCATTTTTTTGTTGCAATATTAAAATATATATGTTATATGATCATGAACAGGCTTAATTGTTTACTTTTTAATCATGCGCCATGCATGTAAAAAATTTTAAATCGAGGTGGTGTAATCGATGGAACAAAAAAAGTCATTAAAACAGCTTCAGGCTGAAGAAGTACGAAAGAAAGACAAGGTTAAAAAGTTAAATCTTGAGCTTAATGCTTTGAAAAAAGATTTACAAGCATTAGCAAAAAGTATTTTATCTGCAAAAAAACTGGAAGCAGAAAAGAAAAAAGCTGCACCAAAATCAAAGAAGCCTGCTAAGAAGAAATAAGTTTTTTGCTATTTCCCCATCATTAATATTATTAAAGAGGTGGTTAGCCACCTCTTTGTTTATAAAAAATTTTAATGTTTTATGGTGAAGTAAATATATAAAATTTTCGATAAAAAATATAGCATAACCCAATTGTTTTGTGTATTGAGGGCAATTTGAAGGAATATAAACAACGAAAATCTCGAAATTTTGAAAATGTAGCAACCTTAGATGATGTTATGGAGTTGTTGAAAGATGAACAATTCCAGAAAAGGTTAATCCTTAAATATACTCTTGATAAAACTTCCATTGAAATTAATGAATTTATTGATAATAGAACAATAATGCTTGTTACTGATCCAGATTATGTTCCTGTACAGAATAAAATTATTTTGTATGGGCTTGCCGATAGGTATTTAGAGATTGAATGTGATGTTTCAGAGGTAGCTGGCCCGGGATATTTTAAATGCAAAATAGTAAGTGTACGGAAAGCAGCGCATGGTAGACGTGATCTGCGTTTCAGATTGGATATTGAAAAGGTTGTTGCCACCAATTTCAGGGTTTCCAAACATACTATTGATATTCGTAATTACAGTATTCCTACAGGTATAAAAGTTATCATTGAACAATTTGAAAATCAAATTTCAAAAAATGCTGATATAGTAAAGGTAGATATACTGGATGATAGAGTTCCATTGCTTGCACATATCAGAAAAACAAAATCAACCCTTTATATAGAAGATCTTAATGATTCATCCACCTTTGCTCCAGTCAATGATGCGTTTATTAGTATAAACAATGTTTTTCAGGATCAAACAGCACAATTTGTAAAAAAATTAACTGACAGCGGTTATAAATCAATTATTATATCTCCGGTTATTTACATCGAGAGCGATGAACGTCTCATTCCATTTGCGTTTATACAATATATATCAAAAGAAAATACCTTTTCAATGGATAAGGTGCTGGAAGTTCAGGATTTAGCCTATAAACTTGTTGATAGGATTAGAGATGCCAACACATTGATGATCGCAGTACACCAGGAGATAGTAGATATCAGCCGCGGTGGGGCAAAATTAAGGATTACCGATAGTAACTTGAAGAAGTATATACTGAAATCAAAAGGGTTTATATTTGACATTGTATTTAAACTGCAAGCACCCATCACCATATATGGAGATATACGCTATACCTACCTTGATAAAGATGATAATGTCATTGTCGGCGTGGATTTTGCCGGAAATTCCTCCCGCAAGGACGAGATGAAGCGGTTTTACTCAATAATTCAGCCCATGGAGAATGAATACAGAAACCGTTTAATCAGGGAAATGCGTCAAAAGAAAAAAGAGCAGTAACAATAGTATATAACCTACTTATTTTTTAATTCCTTCATTATTTCTGCATCGGATTTTCGTGAATAAAATGGCACAACCTGATGGTAATCAGCATATTTTTGAGGATTGCCGGAATAAAGATTTTCTATCATGGTAAACATCGCTTCAGGTTGCGGTAAAAAATCGGGTAAAAAAGTAATATTTTTTATTAACGCTGTCATTTCATTGTTATATTTCAGTGCGCCATCACCAATGGCAATGATGTGCCTGTTGGCATCAATCTCGCAAAGATTTTTTATAGGATAGTCACCGGGAGGTATTACCACTTCAGGCAATTTCCCCTGTTGTATACGATAGCGAGCTGCAAAAACCCGTGATTTCTTTGCATCAAATGCTACAATACAGTCAACATTATCAGTAACTATCGAACAGGCATACAACATCTGTGTGTGGATGCCAACCAGCGGTACTTCCAGAATTTGTGCAAGCATGCGGGCGGTAGTAACGGCAATGCGGATGCCAGTGAATGAACCAGGACCAATACCTACAGCAATGCAATTAATGTCATGAATGGTTATGCCAAGCTCTTTGCATGCATCATCTATGGATGAAAACAATGTTACGGAATGGGAATTTTGCGTTGCACTGCTTTTATCAGCTATTGTGCCTTCATAACGTATAGCTACAATCTCAATGCTGGTTGCTGTATCAAGGATCAGGATGTTCAATGATAATTTTCCTCCTGTTTTTGCCAGTATATTCAAGCTTGATGATGAATATATCGTTGGGGAGTCTTTTCATAGCTCGTTCTGCCCATTCAATGACGGATACGCCATCACCGTACCAATATTCTTCAAAAAATAAATTTTCCAGCTCCGAATCATCAGATATTCTATAAAGGTCAAAATGATACAATGGGATTGCAGCTTCATACACTTCAAGCAGGGTAAATGTTGGGCTGGTGATTTCTTCATTTATACCAAGCCCTTTTGCTATTCCCTTTGCAAGTATAGTTTTTCCCGTCCCCAGATCACCAATTAAGCCAAAAATATCACCTTTTTTTGCCTTTTTGCCTAATTCATAACCCACGTCAAATGTTTCTTCCTGTGAGTTGGTAATATAGTGTACCTGTTTCATACTATTTTACGGTATTATATGCTCAATCGCAAGTGCATTGAGCCTGGTAATAAAATCTTTGATATGCATGGGCAAGTCAACACAAAATTGCAAGGGTTGTTTGGTAATGGGGTGATGAAACTGCAGGTAGGTAGCAGCAAGCAGCATATACGGCACCCTGTATTTTTCCCACTTTTTGGAATAAAGCTGGTCGCCAACTATGGGAAGTCCAAGTGAAGCTAAATGTACCCGTATCTGATGGGTGCGTCCTGTATATATCTGCAATTCTAATCGCGAAAAAACACCATTGGCGGTATGCCATATCTCCTTGCAGGTATACTGTGTCAGTGCTTCTTTGCCATCGTCACGCACAGTCATTTTATGTCCATATTTGGGATGGCGATCAATTGCTTTATTGATAAGCCCCGATACTTCATTGGGTTTACCGATAACTATCGCCTCATATTTTTTTATAACCGTTCGTTGCTGGAATGCTTTTGATGCAATAGTATGTGCAGTATCATTCTTGGCAATAATCATCAAACCCTCCGTATCTTTATCAAGGCGGTGAACAATGCCCGGTCGTTCAACGCCACCAATAGATGATAATCCTTTGAAATGGTAAAGAAGAGCATTCACCAGCGTATGCTCAACATTGCCAGCTCCGGGATGCACCACCATGCCTGCTGGTTTGTAAATGACGGCAATATCGTTATCTTCAAATAGAATGGTCAGGGGGATATCCTGAGGTTGTAATGATGTTTTTTCAGGTTTGGGTATAGCTATGGTAATTTCCTGGTGTTGTTTAACTTTATAATTTTGTTTTACAGAATTTCCATTGACGGTAATGTTGCCACCTTTTAAAAGCTTTTGTATAAAACTGCGCGAAAATTCCCCCTCAAGCGCATTGAATATGAACACGTCAATACGTGTATTGCTATATTCATCGGGAACGGTAAGTGTAATAGTTTTTTTATCATTCATAAAAAAGCCTTGAAATACTACAGCATTGTAATAATAATGTTAAACAAACGGTCAAATCATTTTTTTCTGAGGACTATAGTGACGGAACTATCGCACAGCTATTATTTTAGCGTATTGCAGAGCAAGTTGCACCATGTAACAAAACATCCCTATCATTTTGCAAGTTTTATTGCTATCTGGTATTATGTTGAGCTTTTGTATATGATGAGTATAGCAGTTTTTATGTATCCGCCAATGTTAATTGCAATTGTGGCGATAGTAACTGGTATAGCGCTTAGCTTCCATATTATAAAGCTTTATAGCGGCAATGATTTTAGTTGCTCTTTGCAGTTGCTCTTGATGGACATTCATATCGCATTTTCAATAGGAACGATAGCTACCTTACTTCTTTCAAACGTAGGATGGTATATACTGCTTTTTACCTTAATACGCGCAATTGTAGCCTTATGCGAAGTGGTTTGTGTTTATGCTATGACCCATAATAAAACATGATACTGATACAACTTTATTATTTGACGAAACAAATACAATACGCATTAATGGATTTTGCTAAAAGGTTTAGTTGTTCATGAGGGGGTATATATGTATGAATTTCGTGAAGCACTGTTAAGTGATATTGACGATGTTGTTACTATAAGGATGAAGATGCTTTTTGAATTAGGTAAACTGGAAACTGAAGATGGGACGCGCAAGCTTCGCTCACTTACCAGGGATTTTTTTATTCGCAAATTTCAGACAGGAGAATTTAAGGTTTTTTGTGCTGTGACAGATGAAACAATTATTGCTACAACGGGTATTCAGTTTTTAGATCGCCCTCCATTATATGAAAATCCACATGGTATTGAAGCGTATATTATGAATGTGTATACTGAACCGGATTATAGAGGTAAAGGTGTGGCATCTAAATTGCTGGATACAGTCATCAATTATGCAAAAGAACGAAAAGCAGGCCGGATATTGCTTCATGCAATTGGCAAAGATAAACGTATTTATGAAAAAAAAGGCTTTACATCAACTACCGATGAGATGCAGTTGATTTTAACATATTAATTATTTCGATTGTTCAACAATACTTTAATTCAATCCCGAGTTGCATAACCTATGCAAATTCTTGCAAACATATTAATTATTTTATCAATTGCAATAGCTGTTATATATATATGTAACCGTTTTAAAATCCCAACAATTATTGGCTTGTTGCTGACAGGTTTGCTGGTAGGTCCTTATGGTTTCCAGTTTGTCAAAACACCTGATGAGGTTGAGCTGTTATCCGAGATAGGTATCATTACCTTGCTTTTTACCATTGGTCTGGAATTATCGCTTGAGGAAATAACATCGTTAAAACGAGCAATAGTTGCTGGTGTTTTACAGGTTCTTGTGACGATAGTTATTGTTGCCGTGATAATGTTTGTATGGAATAGTTTTTCACGATCTGTTTTTTTTGGATTTATAGTTTCACTGAGCAGTACAGCAATTGTTTTAAAAATTTTACAGGAATATGCTCTTGGCGATAGTCCTCATGGAAGAATATCACTGGCGATATTAATAGTTCAGGATATAGCAATTGTTCCATTGATGTTATTTATTCCTTTATTGAGTGGTGATGTGAACCATTCAATTACTACTGAAATGCTTTTATTGCTTTTAAAAGGCGGCGTTGTCATTGTGCTGGTACTTGTACTGGCACGATATGTTATACCAAAATTTTTATTTGAAATAGCAAAAACGCGTAGCAGAGAACTTTTTATTATAAGTGTTGTTACTATTTGTCTGGCAATAACTGTGGCAACGTATTCACTGGGCTTATCCATTGAGTTAGGCGCATTCCTTGCAGGTGTCATCATTGCAGCATCAGAATATAGCGGCCAAACATTCAGTTCAATGATACCATTCAGAGATTTATTTACCAGCTTTTTCTTCATATCTATTGGGATGCTCCTTGATCCTTCCATTGTTATGTTGAATATTATCACCATGTCATCATTATCACTGGGTGTTATTGCTATCAAATTGTTCATAGTAACAGTAATTGTTATTATTGTTGGCTATCCATTGCGAACTGCATTATTGACAGGCTTTGCATTAGCACAAATAGGTGAATTTTCATTTATATTGGCTCAAATTGGTATAGCAAACGGTTTGTTTAAAGGCAGCGAATATCAGCTTTTCCTGTCGGTAGCCATCTTATCAATGGCAGTGACCCCTTTTATGATTAAGTATTCATCCTTAATAACAGATATAATATTAAAACTACCTTTACCCAGAGCTATCGTGTATGGTCTGGCATATACAGTTAATACCTACAAAGAGGAAATGAAAGATCATATTATAATTGTTGGATATGGTATCAATGGTAAAAATGTAGCAATTGCTGCAAAAAGTATAAACATCCCCTATATCATCATAGAGATGAATCCTGAAACAGTAAAGAAGGAAAAAAGAGAAGGTGAAAATATTATCTATGGTGATGCATCACAGGAAGACATGCTTCATCATGTAAATATTGAGTCAGCACGGGTACTGGTTGTAGCGATAGCAGACAGGGCAGCAATAAAACGCGTAATAGTATTGGCTAAGCGATTAAATCCAAATATACATAGTATTGTGCGTGCGCGATTTGTTGGTGATATGAAAGAATTGATAGAATTAGGTGCCGATGAGGTAATACCCGAGGAATACGAAACATCAATAGAAATTTTTGCGCGGGTATTGCAGTATTATGATGTTCCCAGAAACGATATTGAAACTCTTGTCACTGCAATCCGTGCAAAGGGATATGCAATGTTGCGCCAACTGCATAATGCTTCGTATGATACCATACCCATTGATGAAATTGATATGCAGGCAATTCGTGTTTGTTCTGGGTCACCCGTTGTTGGAAAATCTATTGGGCAGATGCAATTCAGAAAAGTACACCAATTTTCAGTTGTTGCAATTAAAAGAGGTAATATAATAGTTCCCAATCCAGGTGCTGATGATGTTATTGAAGGTGATGATATTTTATATGTTGTTGGTAAACGAGAAATTATTGCAAAGGCAGTTGCTGTGTTGCAATTATCACAAAAAGCAAATAGTTGTTAATGTTATTACTGAAGATATATTATTATGAAAACTATCAAAAAATCCCTGTAGCAGTGGGATGAATTTTTTACTCATGGCAGTTTTGCATCAATGAATAATCCTGAGTTACTGCATTAATAATACTTCCTGAAAGAACATATCACAATGGCTGTGCATGATTAAGCATGTCCAATGAATTACAGGTGCAAAGGATAGTATAATAATTAATTATTGACTTTTAACGTTCGTTGAGTAAGAATAGATGAACTTTTAGGCAATAACAATAGGATTATTAAATGGAACTATCGCCATCTGCATGGTTAACAATTGGTATTATTCTTATGGCAGTAGAGATACTATTGCCGGGATTTATTATTTTTTGGTTTGGTATTGGAGCATTGATTACTGCAGTACTTGTTTATTCAGGTTTGCTTGAATCATATACATGGCAATGGTTTTGTTTTTTTATTTCGTCGGGTGCTTTTTTAGGGTTATGGTTTGGCTATCTAAAAGATAAGGTAAAAGTTAAAACAGCAGATGATTCGCGTGATGTGACATTAACAGGTATAAAAGGGACATGTACTCAGGATATTATACCTCCACAGATTGGAGAGGTAGAATTGTATGAACCATTCCATGGCGTAAAGATTTGGAAAGCTCAATCAAATGAAAAAATTGTTAAAGGGGAACAAATAGTTATTGCAGGTGCTGATGGCATTAAGTTGATAGTTAAAAAAAATGAATAATGAAAATATTTTTTTATACTATTAATATATAGAGGTTTTATATGCAAATATTAATTATTGCTGTAGCAATACTCATCATTATCCTTATCTATAAAGGAGTCAGGATTGTACCTCAGGCAGAAAATTGGCTTGTGGAACGATTTGGAAAATTTGCAGCTACATTAACCCCTGGATTAAATCTTATTAATCCATTATTTTCAAAAGTAGCTGCAAAAATAGATATTCGTGAGCAGGTATTGGATCTGCCGCCGCAGGGTATAATAACCGAAGATAATGCAGCAGTAAAAGTTGATGGTGTTGTTTTTTTCAAAATATTAGATCCATACAAGGCATTTTATGGTATAGAAGATTTGAATATGGCAATCTCTAATCTGGCGTTAACCACGTTACGTTCCATCATGGGTAAAATGACTCTGGATCAATCATTATCTTCCCGTGATAAAATCAATGCAGAGTTATTGATCATATTGGACCAGGCTACAGATTCATGGGGAACAAAGATAACACGGGTTGAAATCAAGGATATAGTTCCTCCACAGGATTTGCAGCAGGCAATGGCTTTGCAGATGAAAGCCGAGCGTGAACGCCGTGCGACAGTACTTGAGGCAGAAGCCCAGAAAGAAGCACAGGAAAAAAAGGCAGAAGGATTTAAACGTGCTCAGATACTTGAAGCTGAAGCACGGAAGGAATCAGCTCAACGTGATGCAGAAGCTCGTGAACGTTTAGCTCAAGCAGAAGCCGCTGCAATAGAATTTGTTGCAAAATCATTGAAAAGTACCGGTGGAGACCCATTATTATATCTTCTTGGTATGGAATATGTAAAAGGATTGATAAAATTGGGTGAATCACAGAGCAGTCATGTGGTTATTTTACCATCGGATCTTATTGAAAATTTGAAAGGTTTATTTAAACTAAAATGAAAGATTTGTCATCCGATTGTTGATGAGTAAAATGATTAGCACTTAAATATTCAAGGATTTACGTTATATATATATATCATTATAAGCTTAAAACTCTTTATTATTTATTAAAACTGTATTGATTTTTTTGATGCAGGATTTTCACATTTAGTTGTTAATTATTTTTTATTTTTCTGAGGCACGTTATGATGATTGCTCCTCTTATTCAGCCCGAAATAAAAGAACTTATTGATAATAGAGAATTTAGTGTTCTTAAAGAAGTATTCAGTGAATGGGCGCCTGCTGATTTAGCTGAGCTGATAAGCGAACTTCCCGAAGATGAACAGATCATAATTTTTCGTCTTTTACCAAAACAACTTCAATCTCAGACATTTGAATACCTGGAATATGACATACAGGAACACCTCTTAAGCAATTTAGCCAAAAAGCAGATAGCTGATATCTTGAATGAGATGTCACCTGATGATCGAACTGCATTATTTGAAGAGTTGCCTGCCGATCTTTTACGCCAGATGTTAGCTCTTCTTTCAAAAGAAGAGCGTGTTACTGCAATGACCTTGCTTGGGTATCCCGAAAATAGCGTTGGTCGTTTAATGACCACTGATTATATAGCTGTCAAGGAAAATATGACCATTGCACAGGTTTTGCATTATATACGAAAATATGGTAAGGATAGTGAAACTCTCAACATGATATATGTAATTGATGATAATGGCAGGTTAATTGATGATATAAAAATGAGGCAGGTATTGCTGTCACAACCTACACGCCGCATAAAAACTTTGATGGATCATAAATTTGTAAGCCTCAATGCCTTTGATGACCAGGAAACAGCAATACAGGTTTTTAAAAAATATGACCATTATGCTCTGCCGGTAATTGATGCAGACGGAGTATTATTGGGGATAGTTACTATTGATGACGTATTGGATGTTGAAGAAAAAGAGGTCACAGAAGATATTCATAAGATGGCTGCAGTTGAAGCTCTTGAAGAGCCATATATTGATGAACCTATATTACGATTAACCAGGAAAAGAGCAACATGGTTGGTTGTATTATTTATTGGTGAGATGCTGACAGCTACTGCAATGGGATATTTTGAGCAGGAAATTGCCAAAGCTGTTGTACTTGCTCTTTTTGTACCACTGATTATATCCAGTGGTGGTAATTCCGGTTCACAGGCATCTACATTGGTTATACGAGCAATGGCAGTAGGCGAGATTACGTTAAAAGATTGGTCAAGGGTATTATTTCGAGAGATACAATCGGGATTTTTATTAGGTTTGATTTTAGGTTCAATAGGATTTCTGAGGATTAGTATATGGCAAAGATTTTCTGGTATATATGGACAACATTGGATAGGTATCGCGATATCGGTAGCGCTGGCATTGTTGGGGGTTGTTTTGTGGGGGACTACCGTTGGTTCAATGTTGCCATTTATTTTACGCAGACTTGGGCTTGATCCTGCAACATCTTCCGCTCCGTTTGTTGCAACACTGGTTGATGTTTCTGGATTAATAATATATTTTAATGTTGCATATCTTTTATTAAAAGGATCGCTATTATAAGAGCTATTAGAAAACCTCTGATAATTTGATTTTTAAGGGTGGTAATACTATTATGGATTTTGCATTATGGCACACATAACGTGGAAACCAGGTACAATGTTGTATCCTGTTCCTGCTGTGTTGATAACATCCAGTTTTCAAGGCAGAGATAATGTTTGCACAGTATCGTGGATTGGTACGGTATGTACAGAGCCACCAATGATAGGGATATCGTTACGTCCGGAACGTTATACATATGAACTAATTAAAAAATCAAAGGAATTTGTTGTTAACATTCCGGATAAAAAACTGGTGAAAGCAGTAGATTTTTGCGGTGTGCGTTCTGGAAAAAAATATGATAAATTTGCGATAGCTCATCTTACCAGGCTTCAAGCAGAAAAAGTAAAAGCACCACTCATTGCTGAATGTCCTATTTCAATAGAATGTAAGGTAATAAAAATTTTAAATTTAGGCAGTCATCATCAGTTTATTGGGAAAGTTTTGCTGGTACATGTAGATGATGCATTATTAGATAAGCGAGGTGCTTTGCATTTAGAAAGGGCAGGGCTACTTTGTTATAATCATGGTTTTTATTGTGCAGTCGATAAACAAATAGGAAAATTTGGGTTTTCAGTTAAAAAAAGAACAAAAGAAAAAACAAAATCCACGCTGCGTTAAACAGCGTGGAATATAAAAGATTATTCTTTGACCTGTGTTGTTAAAAATATCTGTAATGACATTTGATTTATCTGATCCTGCAGTTCTTCGATTGCATCAATATGCATATCTTCATCGTTTAATATTTTTTCCAGTACCTCACGTGTTGCAAAATCCTTTACATCACCTGCCAGTGCAATTGCATTATTATAAGCTTTAATAGCATCTTCTTCAGCAGCATGATCATTTGCTAATTGTTTTGGGACATCAGCTCCAATTAAGATTTTTTTTAAATTTGTAACAATTGGTACTCCCTCAAGAAACAATATTCTGCCGATGAGTTTTTCAGCATGTTTCATCTCATCTATGGCTCTTTTTTCAAAGTGTTTGTGGAGCTTTTCATATCCCCAGTTATCACACATTTCTGAGTGAACCATATATTGATTGATTGCAGTTAATTCATCAGCAAGCAATGCATTCAATGTCTCAATCAATTTTGGATCTCCTTTCATAATTATTCTCCTTTATAAAAATATTTTAAGTATTTTATAAATATATAAAGGTAACACTATTTATTCAAGCATAAAATAGGTAAAATAATGATTAATATTTACGTTATGAAACATTATAGAAGTTATTAGAGTTCAATTCTGAGCCCAACCAGATGATGTTTTTCGGAAATGCCATCTATTCTATCGATATTAATTATTTTCTGGAAACGATAGTAAACTGACAGCATTACATAGGTTGGGAAATAAACACCGCTTTCAACAGCATATAAGGTATCGTTTTTGTTATTAACCAATATGTTATAACTGGATGAAATGTATGGAGTTATATAGTTGAGGTTAATGATATTATATTGTAATCCTATTCTAATGTCACAAATATATGGGTAGTTTTTTTTATTGAACAAATAAAATATTGTAGTATGCCACTCAAATTGTTTATGATAGTTTCTTTTCAATGACTGTCTATTAGCTATTGTACCGGTACTATTTCCTTTGCTTGCTAAAATAAATCCAAGTGAATGATATGTTTCACTAATGCCATTATAAAAATCACCCTCATAATTACCGCTATAACCATAGATAAATCCGGTAAATAAATAATCTGTAAAATAAATGTCAGATCCTAATTGCAGATTATAATTTATAAATCTGGGATAAAGGGCATTCTCTTCATTTATTGTTGAATGAACGATATCAGAGATAAAAAAAACTGAATTACTGTCAAAATAAAATATTTTAAAAAGCATTGAAAAATCGGTTCGGTATCCCAGATAGTTACTTCCAAAATATTTACCATAACCACCTTTAAAACCGAGATGAGGTGTTTCATACTTTTTTGGAGTATCATCAACCGTAGTTACTTGCTGTGATAAAAGACTTTCAGCTCTAATACCAAAAAACAACATGTTATCAGTAATACCATAATAGGTTAGTGCATCATGTTTATATGTATACTTCATAAAAGGAGTGAGTATTACATTATTTAACATAAAACATGATCCAATCTCCATTGAGCGGTCAACTCTAAGATTATTTTTATTATCAATTATTCCTGAAAGTGTTCCTTCACAGTATGGAACTATTAATGGATAGACAATAAAATCATATCGCAATGTTGCAGATAGTAAATAGTCATATAAAAATAATCTATGAGATATATTCCTTCCCGCATACAGCGAATATTGAATGTTTTTAACCGAAATTATATTCTCATATCCTGCATACGATGGTATGCATTTTTTTCCAATACCCATTCCATTGGATTCCCATTTAATGCCAATGCCGTACCATCGGAATTCTAGATTGCCCGTGTTATCAGTTTTATCAAAAGTGTTGTAACACTTATGATCTATGACAATACCTATAGATGATGAGTTTAAATGTTTAGAAAAATAAAAATAATCCATCTGATATTCAATTCTATAAGGATAAAAGTAGTTGGAAAAACGCTCAGTAGTATAGATTCCTTCTTTAACAATAAAAGAACACTGATAATCATTAAATGTAAAGATAGTCAAATCTATCATTTTTTGATGCAAGCTGGTAAAACCAGCATCACTTTTTGCAAAAACCCCCCCTTCGATAAGAAGACTAGCGTCTGAAAGAAATTGTACTGTATTTTTATTTCCATTTGAATTATTATTTACATTGCTTATGCCGGGATTAGTATAGATACATACTATTATAAAAATACATGAAATGAATACGATACATCTGACAGATGATGTGATGTTATTACCTTTGATCATTTTAAAGCTTGATATTTTTATAAAAAAATAATAAAGTTCTATTATGAAAGTATGAAAGCTAATTGTATAAAATGTAAAGATAATAAAATACAAAATTCACAAAATGGTGATTTTTTTATGAAGTACAATTTACATTAAAATAAAATAAATTATGATATAATTGACTTGACATATTCAATATACCCATTAATAATAATGACAAAATTTACAATTTAATAATTATTATGAAGGGGGATATTTAATATGAAGTTTTTAAAAAGTTCGCCAGCAATTGTTGTATTAATTATTGTTGCACTTTGTCTGGGTGTAGCGGTTGCTTATGCTTTAACAGTGGGGCAGACGGTAAAAAATATTGAGTTGCGAGATGCTGAAAATAACCCAAAGATGATACCAGCTTTAGGAACAAAATTGGTATCGCTATTTTACAATGATGCAGATGCATCAGATCTTAATGATCCGCTTGCAGATGCTTTGAAAGCAAAAAACTTCCCTAAAGATAAGTATGAAGGGTTTGGCATTGCTAATCTTAAAGATTCGAAGGCACCTAATTTCTTAATCAGAAAAATTATACAGGGGAAGATCAAAAAGTATAATACCACTATCTTAACCGATCCTGATTTAATTTTAGCAAAAGCATGGAATCTGGGTGATTGCAATAATACTTCGGTTATTATGTTTATTGGTAAGGATATGAAGGTTAAATATGTTTACAAAGGTGCGGTAAGAGGCGAAGAAATTAATAAAGTAGTTAAGATGGTAGAGGATTTAATTAAATAGTTTTTACCATAGTATATTAAGTCAAAAAAGGGATGTTTCAAAAACATCCCTTTTTATTTATGTCAACTGGTTACAACCCGGCTATCTGTTTTATTAACCATATAAATAAGAAAGAAAAAGAGAAATATAGTATGCAGCTCGAGGATGATGGTGGAGCGTTATCGTAATTCTGAGGCAAAGCTGAAGAATCGCATCGTTCAAAAGAAATCTTTTGTAGTTGCTAAGACTTCCTCAGAATAATTTTTCTTAATTCGGGGCGACTGGATTTGAACCAGCNNCCTAGACCCCCAGTCTAGTGCGCTAACCGGACTGCGCCACGCCCCGTAAATGTATAGTTTATACTATACCGTATATGTATTAAAAAAATTCAATCATTTTTTTGATTTGCGTTGTTTTTGATTAAGCATTCATTAATATAATGGTATCGTAAAAAATGAATGTAATAGACAATAGATATTACTATGGATTATTAATTTGTTTAAAACAAGTTAGCATTTGGTATTATAATTTGCCATCAATAGTGTTTGCAATCTGCACTAAACTTTCAATACGATGCATAAGCGAATCTAAAAAAATGCTTTGTGGATATTTTGAATAAAGCATCATGATTTCACTGTAATATTTGCGAAGAATAGCATTGAGTGTACTGGTATTATTTGGATCAACTATCGTTGTATCAAGCGCTTCCTTAAGCTTTTTATTAAGGTTCGATAGTTCTGGTAAATCTGATACATCCTGTAAAAAGGTACGGGATACTTCAACAAGCATTGACACTAAAGCGTCCATAACAGTAGCACTTATTCTTCTTTAATGTTTTGTATAAAATGGTAGCCTTTATGGGTAAGGAAAAGCTTTCCGGGAAATTTTGACTCAATCATCTCGACAAATTCTAATGAATTGATTAATTCATTAAGTACCGAATGACGCTGAGATAGAGGGATATCATTTAACACATCAATTGAAACAGTAACACCAGCTTTTATATCTTTGCCGTAACGTTCTTTAAATGCCTGCATTACCATCTTTGCATCATAACTAACTGTCATATATAACTCCTCCCTCGAAGATAAAATTATTTCATCTATAATCATTTCGGGCTTTACCCGGAATCAAAATAATTATACGGCCGTTTCATCGCAATTGCAATATATAATACTCTATTCAGAAAAACATACTGTGATATTAGTATAACTATAATATATTTCTTCAAGCAATTTTCTCAATTCTTGACTGGCAATTATTTCTCATATTTTTGTAGGTCAACAATAGCATATTTGCTAAATCAATTTAATTCTTCTGAAAAAAAATGTCAGAGTGCCATGCATAGTATGAAGCAAATTAATATATATAATTTTATTTATTGTACATTATTTTCAATAAATAAACTGCAATATTTTTTCATTTTACAGTGCGGGCATGAAATTAATTGTTGAGTTGCAAAATATAAAATTCCTGTTATTGTAAAGAGGATAGTCATTACCATTAAAAATGGAGTATAGTTGCTATATAATTGTACAACACTAATGACTACTGGAATAATCAAAATAAGAATAATAAGTATGGTACATATATTTCCATATCTCCGGAATAAAACTATATCATCGATTCTATCCGGGTAAAAATATTTCACCAACTTTCCAAGACCTTTATCACAGTTTTTACCATGATAATAGCAAAACTTACAGACAAACCTGATCACAAAATAAAAAAAGAACAATAGATATATATCATAAGCTATTAGCAAAAAAGTATTAATATCAAATAGTATAATGTTGCCTGAAAATAACATTAATATTAATAATAAAACTCTCATAAAAGTTATTTTAAGGGGATAATTTTCATAAATGATATCTTTGTGTCTAAGCATAGATAATTTTCCAAAAAAATAGGAATTGCGAAATATTAAATTTAATAGAATTATCACTGCTGTCCCATAGATTTTT